>QHYE01000093.1 GCA_003224055.1 Acidobacteriota bacterium
CAAACTAGAAATCAGAAATCAGAAGGAGAAAGGGGCGGTCTGTATTTGGCCGCCGAGACGGGAGAGCTATTTGCAGAAAGCCTTAGCCAAGCGGGAAGTGTTGACGTGTAACCCGCCGTTCGCGTCGAGAGGGCCTTGGTATTTGACGAAGCCGAGCGTTCTGAATTTATTCATGAATAAGTTGACGCGCGAACGTGTTGTGCCGATCATCGTTGCCAGGGTCCCTTGCGATATTCCGGCAAATCTGTGCGGGTTGCGCTGATTCCTCTTGCCTGCGAGCAGCAGAAGAGTGCGGGCGAGTCGCCTCTCGCTGCACTGAGAAACCTGGTCGATTAAATCCTCCTCGAGCCGAATATTGCGCGTAAGCATGTAAGACAGGAAGGCGTAGGAGAGCGTATGGTCGGCGCGGAGGGCTCGGATCATCTCGTTTCTTTCAATGACCTTTAGAACCGTGGGTGCCATCGCGGTGGCGGTCCTCACGCGAAGATTCTGACTTCCAAGGCACACTTCACCAAAAAATTCGCCTGGCCCCAGAATGGCGACAATTGGCTCCTTGTCCGTCTTGGAGGCCACGGAGAGTTTCACGCGGCCGCTTTGAATGTACATGAGCGTCTCGGCGGAAGCGCCTTGGGAGAAAATAATTGCTCCTGTTCCGAAGCTTGCTTTTCGTGTGACCACTCCGCCCAAATCGAGCGAAATTTTGGGAAGGGCCTCCGTACTGGACCTCATGCGTGGGTTGGGCCTCCGATTCTGCTGGGATATTGCCTGCCGCACGGATTGGGCCATTCGCGGCATGGCCAGTTCCTTCTTGACATCACTTAGGCTGGCTTCCTGGAGCTCTTCTTGCCCAGATTTCATGAGTTCCTCCCCTCCTAGGATCCTATCGAACCCGAGCTTATTCTGTTCAATATGGCACATAAGGACGAACTTGGTCTTGCTTGCCACGGTAGGCTTGCCAAGCCTCTGGCGTATCAGGTGACCCCACGCCAATCGGGAGATTGGCGTTCCCGGGAGGAGAAGAACGCAGGCGACCTTCGATGGGAATGAGAATAGATGGCGGAGGTGTCCGAGCAAGTGCAAAAGGAAGATGCGTGAGCTAAGATGAGCGGCGGAGAGGAAATTTGATGGGCGTGAGCATACCAGGAACGGTGCCAGGGACCGCGGCGGACACGAGCTTGTCAAAGGGCCCGTTTCGGGCGCCGCGGGGGACGGCGATTTCGTGCAAGGGGTGGCAGCAGGAGGCGGCGCTGCGGATGCTGCTGAACAACCTCGATCCCGAAGTGGCGGAGAAGCCGGAAGATTTGGTGGTGTATGGCGGGACGGGAAAAGCGGCGCGGAATTGGGAATGTTTTCATGCGATTGTGCGGTCGCTGAAGGCGCTGGAGGCGGATGAGACGCTGCTGGTGCAATCGGGGAAGCCGGTGGCGGTGTTTCGAACGCATGAGTATGCGCCGCGGGTGCTGCTGTGCAATTCGAATCTGGTGGGACATTGGAACAACTGGGACCGCTTTCATGAACTGGACCGCGCGGGATTGATGATGTACGGGCAGATGACTGCGGGGAGCTGGATTTACATCGGCACGCAGGGAATTTTGCAAGGGACGTACGAGACGTTTGCGGCGGCGGCGAAGAAACATTTCGGCGGGAATTTATCGGGAAAACTTGTCGTTACTGGCGGGATGGGCGGCATGGGCGGAGCGCAGCCGCTGGCGGCGACGATGAATGGCGCGGCGTTTCTGGGGATTGACGTGGACCCCGAGCGCATCAAGAAGCGGCTGAAGACGGGCTACTGCGACGTGATGGTGACTTCGCTGGACGAGGCGCTGCGGATTCTGAAGAACGCGGTGCGCAAGGGCGAGGCGACTTCGGTCGGGCTGGTGGGCAATTGCGCGGACTTGATTCCAGAGCTGGCGAAACGCGGCGTGGTGCCGGATTTGCTGACGGACCAGACGAGCGCACAGATGCAGCGCTGGAGCTGCGGAAGAAGAATCCCGAAGAGTACAAGAAGCGCTCGATGGCGGCGATGGCGCAGCACGTCCAGGGGATGCTGGATTTGCAGAAGCTGGGCGCGGTGACATTCGATTACGGGAACAACATTCGAACGTTTGCGTTCGAACAAGGGGTGAAGAACGCGTACGACTTTCCAGGATTTGTGCCGGCGTACATCCGGCCGCTGTTTTGCGAAGGCAAGGGGCCGTTCCGGTGGGCCGCGCTTTCGGGAGAAGCTGCGGACATCGCGCGTACGGATCAACTAGTGCTGGAACTTTTTCCGCAGAACGAGCAGTTGGCACGCTGGATTAAATTGGCGCAGAAGCGCGTGAAGTTTCAGGGGCTGCCGTCGCGCATCTGCTGGCTGGGCTACGGCGAGCGCGACAAGTTTGGACTGGCGCTGAACGATCTGGTGGCCAAGGGAGAATTGAAGGCGCCAGTGGTGATGGGGCGCGATCATCTGGATTGCGGGTCGGTGGCGTCACCGTTCCGCGAGACGGAAGCGATGCTGGATGGGTCGGACGCGATTGCGGATTGGCCGCTGCTCAACGCGCTGATCAATGCGGCGAGCGGCGCATCGTGGGTTTCGATTCACAACGGCGGCGGCGTGGGGATCGGTTATTCGCAGCATTCGGGACAGGTGACCGTTGCGGATGGAACGAAAGAGATGGCTAAGAGAATCGAGCGCGTATTGACGAATGATCCCGGGATGGGCGTGGTGCGGCACGTGGATGCCGGGTATCCGGAGGCGATTGCATTCGCGAAGAAAACGGGCGTCAAAGTACCGATGGGATAGAGCAGGACGGCTTGCTGGTAAGCATACGATTTCACGCGGCACCCTTTCCAGCTTGGGCTTGCATCGAATTCATGAAGTGATAGGAGGGGCCATGTACGTCATTTTGGGAGCGACAGGACACACGGGTTCGGTGGCTGCGCGGAGATTGCTCGACAAGGGCAAGAAAGTCCGCGTGATGGGACGCGACAGCAAGAAATTGGCGCCATTTGTGAGCCGGGGCGCGGACGCTTTTCCAGCGGATGTTCTCGATACGGATACGCTGAGCCGGGGGTTCGTGGGAGCGGAGGGAGTCTACGTTCTGATTCCGCCGGCGATGACTCTTCCGGATTTCCGGGCGTATCAAGATCAAGTGACGGAGTCCATCGCGAAGGCGCTGGAAAAGGGAGGCGTCACGCATGCGGTGACACTGAGCAGCGTCGGCGCGGATAAGCCGGATAAGACGGGGCCGGTCATCGGCTTGCACAATATGGAAAAGCGGCTCGCGCAAATCAAGGGACTGAACGCGCTGCATTTGCGCGCCGGATATTTCATGGAGAACACGCTGGCGCAAACCGGCATTATCAAGTCATTCGGCATGATGGCAGGGCCGGTTCGCGCGGATCTTCCGCTGCCAATGATTGCAACGAAAGATATTGGCGTGGCGGCCGCGGAGGCGCTGTTGCGATTGGACTTCGAGGGGCAGAAGACGCAGGAATTGCTGGGGCCGCGGGACGTGACTTACACGGAAGCGGCAAAAATTATCGGTACGGCTATCGGGAATCCGGGCCTTGCTTACATGCAGTTGCCGGATGAGCAGGTAATCCAGGCCATGACGGGGATGGGAATTTCCAGGAACATGGCGGAGCTGCTTTGCGAGATGTCTGCCTCGCTGAACAACGGATACATGAAACCGCTGGAGCCGCGGTCCGCAAAGAATACGACGCCGACTACGTTTGAGACTTTTGTGGAGGAAGTGTTTTTGCCGGCGTTTAAGGGGCAGGCGGCTAGCGCGTGAAAAACGGGACAGGCAGGAATGCCTGTCCTACTGGCAGGCGTGCAGGATTGCTGCGCGTCCGGCATAATACGGAAGACTTGCCGGGTTCTCTTCTCATTACCGGGGCATCGCAACTTCTGACCTTGCGCGGGCACGGTCCGCGAAGGGGCAATTCCCTTTTCAACTTAGGGATCATCGAAGATGGCGCGCTGCTGGTGCGCGATGGCGTCATCGCAGCGGTGGGGACGCACGCGCAGGTCGAAGCGCTGCCGGAGGCGCGCGCGGCGGAAAAACTGGACCTGGGCGGGCGGGTGGCGCTGCCGGGGTTCGTGGATTCGCACACCCACCTGATTCACGCGGCGAGCCGCGCGGAAGAATACGAGCTGAAGATTGAAGGGGCGAGCTACGAAGAGATTGCGCGGAAGGGCGGCGGGATCCTGAATTCGGTGAAGAAGCTGCGCGCGGCGACGTCGGAGGCTTTGAAGAAGCGCGCAGCGGCGGCGTTGAAAAAGTTTGCGGCGTACGGCACCACGACGGTTGAGGCGAAGAGCGGGTATGGGCTCGATATCGTTAGCGAACTGAAGATTCTGGGATTGCATCGGGAATTGGCGGCGGAACAGCCTCTGGAAATTGTGTCCACCTTTTTGGGAGCGCACGTGGTGCCCGCGGAATTCCGGGGAAAGGCGGACGGAGCGGAAAAATATATCGCGCTGCTGACGGAGAGACTGATGCCGGAAGTGGCGAGCCAAAAGCTGGCGGAATTCTGCGATGTGTTTTGCGATCGCGGGGCGTTTACGCGGGCGCAATCGAAACGAATTCTCGAAGCCGGAAAGGAATACGGGATGGCGCCGCGATTGCATGCGGAACAATTGTCCCGGACCGGTGCGGCGCAACTGGCGGTGGAGCTTGGGGCGGCGAGCTGCGATCACCTCGAGCAGGTGAACAAGAGCGATATTCGTGTGCTGGGAAAATCGAGGACGGTGGCGACGCTGCTGCCAGGGTGCGATTTTCATCTGGGATTGCAAAAGTATGCGCCGGCGCGGGAGCTGATTGATGCGGGAGCGATTGTCTCGCTGGCGACGGACTACAACCCAGGAACGAGCCCGACGCTGAGCATGCCCATGATTTTGTCGCTGGCGTGCACGCAACTGCGGATGAGGCCGTCAGAGGCCATTGCGGCGGCGACGATAAATGCGGCTTATGGGCTGCGGCGAGAAAACAACATCGGCTCCCTGGAAGTTGGCAAACAAGCGGACATCGCGGTATTCGAAGTGGCCGACTACCGGGAAATTCCTTATTATTTTGGTGTGGACCACTGCTGGATGACGGTGAAGCGTGGGCGCGTAATCCATGTCTCCAAACAGTCCCCAATCTAATTACTCGAAAAAGCCCATCAAGCGTGTGCGGCTGCTGAGGATTGCGCCGCCGAAAGCCAAGGGGCTGTTCGAGGAATATTTTTACGGATTTTTGGTGGGGATTTTTCTGGCCTTGTTCATCCTGCTCAAAGCGGGCGGAATGGACACTTCCACCGCGCTGATCGTGGGACTGTGGGTGGCGGGACTCACCTGGTTCGCGCGGCAGTTGAAGGGCTACTTCAAGGAAAAATCGCAGCCTGCGGCGAAAAAGAAGCGCGTTGAAGCAGCGAAAACCGCCGCTCACCCTGCCAAGATGCCGACTCAACCGATCCTGAAGCCGATGATCGGGCCGCAATGGCCGCTGAAAACCGGGGGGAAGCCGGGGCAGGCCAAGCCCAATCCTGCGCCGCCAAACGGCAAGAGCAAGCCAGCGTTCGTGTACGAACGGCCGACACTGCCGGACCGCAAACCAAAACTTCCGGCGAACTGGCCCGGACAACCACCCAAGAAAGGAACCGGGCAACAGAACAAGAAACCAAAACGATGAAACGACTGATCGAGTGCGTGCCGAATTTTTCCGAGGGCAGCGATGCCGCGAAGGTGGACGCGATTGTTGAGGCGATGAGCGGAGTACCCGGGGTGTACGTGCTGGACCGGGAGATGGACGCGGACCACAACCGATCCGTGGTAACGCTGGCGGGCGAGCCGGAGGCGGTGGCGGAAGCAGCGCTGCGAGGCACGGGCAAAGCGATGGAGTTGATTGACCTGACGAAGCATACCGGGGCTCATCCGCGCGTGGGCGCAACGGATGTGCTGCCGTTCATTCCCATCGAGGGCGTGACGATCGAGGATTGCGTAGCGCTGGCGCGGCGCGTGGGAGAGGAAATCTGGAAGAGGTTTCGCATACCGGTATTTTTTTATGAAGCGGCGGCCACGCGACCAGATCGCGTCAACCTGGAAAATGTGCGGCGGGGCCAGTTCGAGGGACTTCGAGAAGAGTTGAAGAAGAATCACGAGCGTCAGCCGGACGTCGGCGAGCCAAAGCTGCATCCGACGGCGGGCGTGACGGTGGTGGGCGCACGCAAGTTTCTCATCGCTTACAACGTCAATCTGAATACGTCCGATGTCAGCATCGCGAACAAGATTGCGAAGGCGATTCGTTATTCGTCGGGCGGATTGCGCTACGTGAAATCGATGGGCGTGGACCTGAAAGGGCGCAATCTGGCGCAAGTTTCGATTAACCTGACGGATTTTGAACAGACGCCGATGCACCGCGTCTACGAAATGGTGAAGCGCGAGGCGGAGCGGTACGGGGTGATGCCGGTGGGCAGCGAAATCGTCGGACTGATTCCGAAAAAAGCGATTGAGATGGCCGCGGACTTTTTTTTGCAACTGGAGAATTTTTCACCGGCACAGGTATTCGAAAACAAGCTGGAGGCCGCGCTGAGCGGCGCGCCTCTGGAAAGCGCGAAGGAAGGAAAGCTCGCGGGACTCGTGCGGCCGTTTCTGGATGCCGTGGCTGCACCGGCGGCGACTCCGGGCGGAGGAAGCGTATCGGCGTTCGCGGGAGCGATGGCGGCGGCACTGGGGCAGATGGTTGCGGGCCTCTCGAGGAAGAAAAAGTCGCAGGCAATGCATGTGGACAAGCTTTCAGCGGCGCTGGACGAATTACGTCGCGGCGCGAATGAACTTACGAATGCGATCGATCGCGACGCGGAGTCGTACGACGCAGTGATGGCGGCGTTCAAACTACCGCAGGGAAATGCAGATGAAACGCGACTGCGCGAGGAAGCGATTCAGGCAGCTACGAAAGGCGCGGCCGAAGTGCCGATGCAAGTGGCTGAGCGGAGTGTTGCGCTTTTCGAACGCCTGGGACAACTGGAAGCTATCGCGGCCGCATCCATGAAGTCAGACTTGCAAGTAGCGAAATTGATGGCCATCGCAGGGGCGCGCGGGGCGCTGGCCAACGTGGAGATTAACCTCGATGGGATCAAGGACGCGGCGTACGTCTCCTCGATGCGTACGAAAATAACGGCGCTGCGGGAGCGCCTGGGCGATGCGCCGCGGGCCACAAGCGCGTAGAATAGAATTTCCCTCTGCCCCGATCGAAAGGAGCACTACATGAAACTGACCTCGGCTTTCAGCAGACTCGTGGCCGCAGGTATTCTAGTTGCAATGGCGCTGATGATTCCGCCGCAGGTTCGGGCAGACCGTCTGGGCTCCGATAAAATCGCACTCTTTCCCAAGGAAGTCGGCGAATTTGCCTACGCGGATCTGAAAAAGGCACGCACGCTCAAGTGGTTTCCGCAATTAAAGGAGCAGCTGCTTCCGGAACGGTTCCGCCAATTCGAGAAGTTCCTGGCGTCGGCGGGAGTGGACCCAAATTCGCAGGTGGATGAACTGGCGTGGGCGCTAGTGCCCGAAGGGCTGACGGCAAAGACCGAAGGAACGGGTTCGACGGCAGTGCCGACCGGGGAACAGATTGTCGGCGTGGCCCTCGGAACTTACAATCCGAGTTCGACGGAAGCGTACTTCAAGCAGCAGAAACTGCCGACCTTCAAGGCACGCGGCTACACGATGTTTGCATTTGGAACGGGGTCGGGACCGAATGACCTTTTTTTTCTATTCATTGATTCGAGCACGGCGGCTTTTGGCCACCGGTCCATACTCGAGAAAATGATCGAGGTGCGGTTTGGCACCGAAGAAGGGTTGCTGCGCAACGACAAACTCTACCCGCTGATCAACGAGGCGAACGGCTCGGGCGTGGTGTGGGTGGTGTTGGGTCCGGCGTACACGCGGCTGGCGATGCAGCAACTTGCTCCGGAAGTGCAACAGTTCCCCGAAGCGGCAAAACTCTTGCTGCGCATGCAAAACATGATCATCAACGTGGACGCAAGCAGCAGCGTCGATGGCAAGTTCCAGGCGGTGTGCGGATCGACGGAAGACGCCAATGCGCTGGGACAACTGCTGCAAATGGGTTTGATGTACAAGCAATATCAATCCAAGAATGACAACCCGGATATGGCCCAGCTTCTTAGCCAGGCGAGCATCATTCCCGCGGGGGATCGCGTGATGGTGCGCATGACGCTGAATGACGATCAGATCACTGCACTGATCCGGAAAAATACGTTCGCGTTCAAAATGTAGGATTCCTGGAAAACTACAACACAGGGTGAGCAGGGCCAGACAGCGATGCGGTCTGGCCCTTCCCGTTTGGCGCCAAAGGCTAAATGCCGGGAGGGATTTTTCCGATGTATTTCGTCATGCGCGTCACGGATTCTCCGCCATGCGTTTCGTACTGGACGCGGTCGACGCCAACGAAGGGATTCGCGCGGGCTTCACCGCCGCCGGGTCGCGCGGCGAATCCGGCGATGGAATCAAGCCCCACGGCCGGCGAAGCATCACCATGATGGGATAGAGCGACTTCGATTCGGTCCGCGAAGCCCGTGAGCTTGACTTGCAAATGGGGTTGCTCTGCGGTCAAGGAATGGAAGATTTCGACGCAAGCGGCGACGACGGAAGACTGCAATAGTGCGACGGCGTTGTCCTTCAGCCCCGCAGCGTCGGCGAGAAAGCGCGCCGCGCCGCCGACCGCTGCGGCCAAACGAGCATCGGCGTCAATCTGTAAGCTGAAGCTCTTGAGTTCAGTGGCCACGGCTGCTGGCTAAAGAGACGTCGCAGGCTTCCCGGCAATCCGGGCAATAGTAGAGACCGTCCATGCAGAGGCGCACATCGTGCTGTCCTTTGCAGATCGTGCAGTACCTTTCACAAGTGCAGCGCTCTTCCGGCAAATCACACTGCATGCAGACGGTAGGAGCTTGCATAGGCCCTCCGTGAAAACTGTACCTGAGCCGTGGAGTCGCGGCAAGACGAAGGTCTGAAGGATACGGCGAGTCGTTTACCTCCTTTGCTGCGTATTCCGCCAACGCCCTCTTGGCCTTTTTCAGCGGACACGCGAATGAGTGGAAGTTATGGCAACTGGATGCGATAGAGGTTGCGGCGCGTATTCTGGCGGGTGAAGGCATAGAAGGATGGGTTTACTGCCGAAGGCAATCCGGAGGGGAGCACAGTAGCCGATTTCGCATTCTTGAAGTCCTCGATTCGCGCAATTCCAGCCGGCGGTAACCTCGGAAGTCCCGAGTCGTGCAGCACTGGTAGCGCGTGGGTGCTCTCGGACAGTTGCGGGAAGTAGACGTACATGAATTTTTCAGTGATGTCCCAGTTTAGCAGGCAATAACCCAGGCACAACGGCACCACCTTATTTCCATCCATCTCAAATGCTTTGATCGCAGTCGTGTGCTCTTGGTCGGGATTCGGTAAGCTCGCAACGATCCAACGGCCGTCCGGCGAAACCGCTACGGCATCTAATATGCGTTCCGTTGTTATCTTGCGGCGGCCCGTTCCATCTCCTTTCATGCGATAGATAAAATTCGAGCTGCCTTCGATTGCGCGAAAAACAAGATCGCCATCCGGTAGGAAATGCGGAGAATCTTCGCTTGCCGTTGAGGAGATGCGCACCGGCGAGGAGCGCCGATTGGTTGGCGCAACCCACAGGCTGGAATGGCCGCTCTGGTCATTGACGGCGAACGCTATTGCTTTTCCATCCCGGGAAACTGAGTAGGCGGCCATTGAGTAACCCGGCAGGAGTCTTTCCACTTTTCCGCTATTTAGCTCCGTCACCCACAACTCGTAACCGCGCGTTTGGCCATTGGCCATCAGAAAATAGAGTTTGTTTCCATCCGAAGAGAAAGAAGACGCAACGGCATTTCCCTCCGAGGAGATCTGGTGGTCGCCGTCCTTGTCATGCAACCAGACGGTACTGTCCTGCGAGCCAACCGACGTAATGAACGACTTGCCGTCGGAGGCCATGGCAATCCCTTCCTGGGAGGTAGGGCCGGAAGTCACTTGCTCAGGTTCTCCTCCAGGAAAACGCTGCCGCCAGATATGAGAATCGTCGGTGTCTGCAGTGACGTACAGCCATTTACCATCTGGGGACCAAGCGCCTGACGTGCAGGCACCACCGGGAGGACCAACGACGCGGACGTCGCCACTTCCCTGGAAGGGAACAACTCGGCACGGTAAAATTCTGCCACGACTATCCATTTCAACGACCAATACCCACCGTCCGTCCGGGGAAAGATACGAATGATGAGCCATGCTGCGCTCACCAGTGGGCAGGTAGATGTCGCGGCCGTGCCCGCGGCCCTCGTCCGTGGTCACAACCGCCATGTGCAATCCTTCTTTGATCTCAGAAAAGAGCAGCCGCTTCCCAGCTTCGATCCAAGTCAAAGACGAAGCATTAGGTAGGAGAACGTGAGGATCGCCGCCGAGAACAGGCACTTCCCATGTGTCAAAAGGTGCGGCCGTACCGTACGCAACGCGCGAGCTATCCGGAGAGAAGGTCGGGCTTAATTTCTGCGTGGCGTCGTGGGTAAGTTGGACGGGCTGGCCGTCCGGCAGGAATTTGACATAGATTTGTCCCGGGCCGAAGAATGAATTACCTCCACGGATGAATGTGAGCATCCGTCCGTCGGGAGACAAAGCCGGGTAGACAGCAGAGTCGGTAAAAAATGTGAGTTGCTCCCACTCCTTGCTAACGGGACGTCCACTCCGAGACGAGCGATACAGCAGAAACGCTCCTGCCGCGCCTGCTAACACGAGGAACGCCGCCGCGACATAGTAGCCTCGCCGTCTCCAGTCCGTTGCTGTTACCTTCGAGGATGCAGGCAGTGCTTCCAGATCGACATGTCCCGTTTGTCCTGAAGGCAATATCCGCGTGCGGCCCGAACTGCTGTCGCGTTGGAGGCGCTGCAATTCCGCACGCAGGTCAGACGCGTGCTGGCAGCGGAGAGCAGGGTCTTTCTCGAGCGCCCGGTTGATTATTTCCTCCAACTTGGCCGGCAGATCAGGATTCAGGCGCACGGGCGCCACAGGCTCCCGATTCAGGATGGCCTCGAAAATGACCCCGGAAGTATCTCCGCGAAATGGCAACGCGCCTGTGGCCATCTCATAGAGCACTACGCCCAGCGAGAAGAGATCGGTCCGCGCATCCAGTTCCTTGCCGCGCACCTGCTCCGGCGACATATAAGCGACCGTGCCTACCGCAGTGCCGGGGCTGGTCAGCAATTCTTTCGCCGTTGCGGTTGCCAGCGCAGAAACACCTTCGGCAAAATTGGCGACCTTCGCCAAGCCAAAATCGAGAACTTTGGCATGCCCGCGCTTGGTGACAAAAATGTTAGCTGGCTTGATGTCGCGGTGAATGATGCCCTCAGCGTGAGCGGCGTCAAGCGCGTCTGCAATTTCGATCGCCAGCGACAGCAGAGTTTCCAGCTCCATGGGGCGGCTTCCGATGCGGTGCCTGAGCGTGGTGCCCTCGAGGTATTCCATGGCAATGAATGCTTGGGCCTCATCTTCGCCGACGTCGTAGATGGTGCAGATGTTGGGGTGATTCAGGGCCGAGGCGGCTTTGGCTTCGCGGCGAAATCGGCTCAGGGCTTGCGGGTCCCTGGCAACACCGTCAGGCAGAAACTTCAGAGCGACAAAGCGATCCAGGCGCGTGTCCTGCGCTTTGTAGACCACACCCATGCCTCCGCCACCGAGCTTCTCGATAATGCGGTAATGCGAGATGGTCAGTCCGATCAGAGATGAGGTATCAGGCATTTCGCGCTCATCTTAGGTTTTGTCCGGAGGCAAGTCAACGGAGCCAAAATCCATGCGACACGGTCCCTCTTGCCGGTTTCTTTGACCCGTTTGTGCGTGCATGCTAGTATCAATTTCTCTCGAGCACTTGAATGGAATCCGTCACAACTCCTCCCATTAGCGAGCTTCGCAAGACGGCGCTGAACGCATTGCACCGCCGCCGGGGCGCAAAGATGGTGAATTTCGGCGGCTGGGACATGCCGGTGGAATACCCGTCGAGCGGCGGGCTGATCGCGGAACACAAAGCAGTGCGCGGGAGCGTGGGTGTTTTTGACGTCAGCCACATGGGCGACATTCGCATCCGCAGCGGCGCCAAGCTCAGAGGAGCGCTGGCGGCGGTGCAGCACATCAGCATGAATGACGCGTCGAAGCTGGCCATCGGGCAGGCACACTATTCGGCGATGCTTTATCCGGAAGGCACGTTCGTGGACGACGTGATCGTACACCGGCTGGGCGAAGACGATTTTCTCCTGGTGATTAATGCGGGAACGCGGGAGAAAGACATCAACTGGGTGCGCGCGAACACGAGAGGTTTTGATTGCGTGGTCGAGGAACTCAGCGACGCGTATACGCAGTTGGCAATTCAGGGACCGCGCGCCGTGGATGTTTTGCGAAAACTTACGGATACGGACTTGAGCGCAATCAAGAACTACTGGTTCACGCACGGGACGGTTTGCGGGCTGAAGAACACGCTGATTGCGCGGACCGGATACACCGGTGAAGACGGGTTCGAGATCTATGTGCCGTCCGACGCGGCGACCAGCGAAAAAGTTTGGAATCAAGTAATGGAAGCGGGGCGCGAATTCGGGATCATTCCCTGCGGATTGGGAGCCCGGAACACGCTGCGGCTGGAATCGAAGATGGCGCTCTACGGGCACGAGATCAGCGACAAGATTAACGTGTGGGAGGCGGGACTGGACCGCTACTGCAAGATGGAGAAGGGCGATTTCATCGGACGCGCCGCGGTGGAACGCGCGAAAGCGGCAGGATTGACGCGGACGCTCATTGGGCTGGAAATGATCGATCGCGGCATTGCGCGCGACGAATATCCCTGCTGCAATGAGGCCGGCGAGGCGATCGGCGTGATCACCAGCGGCTCGCCTTCCCCGACGCTGGGCAAAAATATCGCGCTCGCGTACGTGCCGCCGTCCTATTCGGCCGTGGGAACAGTTTTGTACGTTGAAATTCGCAATCAGAATTGCAAGGCGCAGGTGGTTCCGACGCCGTTTTACAAGCGGCCGAAGTTAGCATCCACATCGAACGCGACGAAAACGGCTTGAGAGGAATCAAAGGAGCATCCATGAAAACCCTGACGGCTCTCCTTTTGTGCTGGATTGCTCCGTTCGCGGCGGTCGCAGGCGGCACCGCTCCGCGCGTGCAAGACCCGAAACCCGTGCAAGCTGCTCCCACCCAAACTGCCGTGACACCAGCTCAGGCAGCTTCCGGAAATTCCGCGCCGAGTATCGATCCAGCGAAAGAGACGGCGATCCGAAAGATGTTTGAAGTCATGGGAATGACGAAAATGATGCAGCAGGTGCTCGCGGGAATGAGCAGCAATATGAAGCCCATGCTGATGTCTTCCCTGCCTGCTGGCGAGTATCGTGAAAAGCTGGCGGACTTGTTTCTCCAAAAATTTCAATCCAAGCTCCGCGTGGAGCAATTGATGGACCTGGCGATTCCGATTTACGCCAAATATTTCAGCAAAGAAGAACTTGAGGGGCTGATGCGATTTTACCAGACACCTCTGGGCCAGAAGACTTTGTCGGTTCTACCGCAAGCCATGGTCGAAATGCAGACGGAATCGATGAAGTTGGGCGAAAAAATTGGCCGCGAAGCGATGGTGGAAGTGCTCGACGAGCATCCTGATCTGAAAAAAGCTCTCGAGGAATCTGCGGCTCCGCCCAAGAATTGAGCGCAGCGGGATGCTGCGTTGAACGGTGGGCTGCGGCGCGAAAGCTATTGTAAAGTTCACAGGAGAATCTGAAATGGCGTATCCGAAACAGTACCGCTACACGAAAGAACATGAATGGGTGGACGCGAGGGGCGACCTTGCGACCATCGGAATCACCGACTACGCACAGCATGAATTGGGCGACGTCGTATTCGTCGAGCTGCCGAAGCCGGGAACGAAACTCGAAACCGGAAAGACTTTCGGGACCGTGGAATCGGTGAAAGCCGTGAGCGAGATTTATGCGCCGGCCTCCGGCGAAGTGCTTGAAGCGAACGCGGAACTGCACAACACTCCGGAAAAACTCAATACGGATCCGCACGGAGCGGCGTGGCTCATCAAAGCGCGACTGACGAATGCGAGTGAGCTGAACGGCTTGATGGACGCGGCCGCGTACGAAGCGTACATCGCCGATAAAGGCAAGGAAGCCTCGGCCTGATGCGCTATCTCCCGAAGAGCCCTGCCGAGCGGCAGGAGATGCTCGCCGCTATCGGCGCAAAATCCATCGAGGAATTGTTTTCCAGCATTCCGGAACGTTTTCGCCTGCGCGAGCCGCTGAAGATCCCCGGACCGTATTCGGAAGCCGAAGTGATCCAGTATTTCAAGGAGCGCGCGGCGGAGAATTCGAACGGGTACACGAGTTTTCTGGGCGCAGGCGTTTACAATCATCTGCGCTCCGTGGTGACGGACGCCATCATCCAGCGCGGCGAATTTCTCACTTCCTACACGCCGTATCAGGCGGAAATCACGCAAGGCACGCTGCAGGCCATTTTCGAATTTCAGACGCTGATGTGCCAGTTGACGGGGCAGGAAGTCGCAAACGCCTCCATGTACGACGGCTCGACGGCGACGACGGAAGCCGTGCTGATGGCGGAGCGGTTGACGGGGCGTCGGCGCGTGCTGGTGGCGCGGTCCGTGCATCCGGAATACCGCGACGTGCTGAAGACCTACGCGAAAAATTCCGGATTGCATGTGGAAGAAATCCCGTTCTCGGCGAGCGGCACGGTGGACGCAAAGGCGCTGCAAGCGGCGCTGAAAGACGATGCTGCGGCAGTGGTCGTGCAATCGCCGAATTTTTTCGGAGTGATCGAAACACTCGAGCCACTCGCGGAGGCGGTGCACACCTCGGGCGGAATGCTGGTGGTTGCCATCGCCGAGGGCGTCTCCCTCGGGCTGGTTCGTCCGCCGGTAGAGGCGGATATTGTGGCCATGGAGGCGCAGAGCTTCGGGCTGGCCCCGAGTTACGGCGGGCCGTTCGCCGGCGTGATCGCTTCGCGAGACAAGTTTGTGCGGCAAATGCCGGGACGCCTGTCGGGACAAACCACCGACACGGAAGGCCGCCGCGGATTCGTGCTGACCCTGGCGACACGCGAGCAGCACATCCGGCGCGAGAAGGCTACTTCGAATATCTGCACTAACCAGGCGCTTTGCGCGCTGGCGGCTACCGTGCACTTGACTCTGCTCGGTAAAGAAGGTTTGCGCGAAATGGCGCAACACAATTTTTCAAAGGCTCAGTTTGCGCTTTCTGAATTGCTGAAGATTCCCGGCGTGAAGCGCGCGTTCGATGCGCCGTTCTTCAATGAATTTGTGGTCGAGTTTCCGCGCTCGGTGAGGCTGATCAACACACAGCTGCTACGCGACAAGATTATCGGGCCGCTCGCATTGGGAACGGCGTATCCGGAACTTACGAAGCGTGCACTAGTCTGCGTGACGGAAACGACCTCCCGCGCGGAGATCGAGCGATTTGCGGGCGCGCTGAAACGGGCGCTCCAGCAGCCGATTTGACCGAAGTTGATTTTCTACAGGTGCAGCGCGCGGCGCATTTCGAAGCGGAAAGCGGACAATGAAAGACCGAATCAAGAAGGCTTCTACACACACGAATCAGAACGAAGGACTGATCTTCGAGAAATCGTCCCCCGGAAAGCGGGCGTTCGAATTGCCGCCGCTCGATGTGCCCGCGACCGATCCAGCGAAGGCGCTGGGTGCGAATCACCGGCGCGAAGGCGTCGAAGGATTTCCGGAAGTGAGCGAGATCGAGGTGCTGCGCCACTTCACGAGGCTTTCGACCTGGAACTACGCCATTGATCTAGGAATGTACCCGCTGGGCTCCTGCACGATGAAATATAATCCGCGCGTCAATGAATTCGTAGCGCGGCTCGACGGAATTGCAACCGAGCATCCGTACCAACCGCAGGAACTCTCGCAAGGCTGCTTAAAAATTTTGCGCTTGCTGGAAGAATGCCTGCTGGAGATCACCGGCATGGACGCCATAACGCTGCAGCCTGCCGCGGGCGCGCAGGGAGAGATGACCGGGCTGCTTCTGATTCGCGCGTACCTGGAGAAGCAGGGGAATCCGCGCAAGAAGGTGCTGATTCCAGATTCCGCGCACGGAACGAATCCGGCGACGGCGGTGATCGCAGGCTATGAAGTTGAGAACATCAAGTCCGAGTCGCACGGACAGATTGATGTGGAAAAGCTGCGCGAGCTGGTGACCAATGACGTCGCGGCGCTTATGATCACCAATCCTTCGACGCTCGGCATTTTCGAGCAGCGCATCCCGGAAATCGCGGAAATCCTGCACGCCAAGGGCGCGCTGCTTTACATGGATGGCGCGAACATGAACGCCCTTGCGGGCGTGACGCGCCCGGGGGATCTCGGCGTGGACGTGATGCACCTGAACCTGCACAAAACGTTTTCAACGCCCCACGGTGGCGGAGGCCCCGGCGCGGGCCCGGTGGCGATGAAGAGAGTCCTCGAACCGTTCCGTCCGGTACCGATCCTGGTGGAAAAAGAGGACGGCCGGCTGGCGCTCGAGCCCATGCGGCGGGACTCGATCGGCAGGGTGAAAGCGTTCTCTGGTAATTTTGGCGTGTTGGTCCGTGCGCTGGCGTACATCCTCGCCTACGGCCCGGGAGTGCGGCAGGCCACGGAAGACGCCGTGCTCAACGCCAACTACATTCGAAAGAATCTCGAAGGTGTTTTCGATCTGCCGTATTCCCTGCCCTCGATGCACGAAGTGGTGTTCAGCGACGCCATCCAAAAGAAGAACGGCGTGAACACTATGGATGTCGCGAAACGGTTGATTGACTACGGCTTCCATCCGTACACCACCGCGTTCCCCTTGATTGTGCCCGGCGCGCTGATGATCGAGCCGACGGAATCGGAATCCAAGGAAGAGTGCGACCTGTTTATAGATGCGATGAAAGCGATCGCGGACGAAGCCGCCACCAATCCTGAAATTGTGAAGACCGCGCCGCACACGACGCGCGTTCGCCGCCTGGATGAAGTTGGCGCCGCGCGCAAACCGATCCTGCGCTGGAAGCCGGCGACGACTCGAAGCGAAGCCGCCGACTAAGTTCGAGCGCTCGATTCCCTGCACGACACAGGCGAGCGCGCTGCGCATTTCGTTCGCCCTTTCCCCTGCTAAAATCCGGAGAGAGATTTTTTGTCCGAGGCTGCCATGACACCCGCCATCGAAGCCTGGCTTCCGAAATCCATGCTCCTGCTGCGGGGCTACGATCGACATAAGTTCATTTCCGATTTAATTGCCGGCGTGACCGTGGGCCTCGTCGCGTTGCCGCTGGCGATGGCGTTTGCGATTGCGTCAGGCCTGTCGCCGCAAGCAGGCCTGTATTGCGCCATTGTGACGGGATTCCTGATTTCGCTGCTGGGCGGGTCCAAAACGCAAATCGGCGGGCCGACGGGGGCGTTCGTCGTGGTGGTTGCAGGCATCGTTGCAAAGCACGGAATCGATGGATTATTCGCGTGCACCATGATGGCGGGCGTGCTGCTGGTGCTGCTCGGCGTGACGGGCATGGGCAGTATGGTGAAATACTTTCCGCGCCCCGTCGTCGTCGGCTTCACTAACGGCATTGCGATCCTGATCGCCAGCACGCAGATCCGCGATCTCTTCGGCCTGAAAATGGATCACGTTCCCGGCGATTTCTTTCACCGCATGATGGCGTTCGCAAATGCATGGAACACGTTTTCGGTGCCGGCAACTGCCGTGTCCATTCTTTCGATTGCGGTAATGGTCTTCTGCATGAAGTTCGCGAAGAAAATTCCGGGCGCAATTCTGGTAACGTTCGGCGCGACCGCCGCGGTCATGCTGCTCCATATTCCGGTGGAGACGATCGGGACGCGTTTTGGCGGCATCCCCAGCGGCCTGCCCAAGTTCGCGGTCCCAGCTTTTCACTACGACATCGTGCGGGAACTTTTTTCAGCGGCATTCACCGTCGCGATGCTCGGCGCGATCGAATCGCTCATGTCTGCGGTGGTTTCGGATCGCATGAGCAACGACAAGCACAATCCCAATGTGGAATTGATCGGGCAGGGCATCGCAAATATCGTTTCGCCGCTGTTCGGCGGGCTGCCTGCCACGGGAGCGATCGCGCGCACGGCAACCAACGTGCGTTCCGGCGCCAAGACGCCCATCGCGGGAATGATTCATGCGCTGACTCTGCTGGCCATTGTGCTATTCGCCGCTCCACTGGTGAAAAACGTGCCGCTGGCGGCGCTCGCTGCGATTTTGATGATCGTCGCCTACAACATGGGCGATTGGGAGGAAATCCCGGAAATCCTGAAGCTCAGTCCCGCGGACATTGCCGTGTGGCTGCTGACCCTGACGCTGACTGTCGTGACGGATCTGACGTTCGCCGTGGAGGTCGGCATGGTGCTCGCCGCGCTGATGTTTATCCGCAAAGTTTCGCGAACCACCACCGTCAGCCCCGTAACGAAAGACTACGTCGAAGACAGCCGCGTCCACGTTCTCCAGGGAAAGGACATTCCCGATTACGCGATTGTCTACCGGATTCACGGGCCATTTCTTTTCGGCGCCACGGACAAATTCTCGGAAATCCTCCAGTCTCTCGAGAAATTGCCGCCCATCGTGATTCTTCGGCTGCGCAACATGACTGCCATTGACGCCACCGGCCTCGGCGCTATTCGTGACCTGGCCGACACGCTCCATGCGACGGGGCGCTCCTTGCTGCTTTGTGGTGCGCGGGAACAACCATCACAACTGATGAAGCAAGCCGAATTCGAACGCCACGTTGGCGCGGAGAATATCTGCGGAAGCATTACGGAAGCGTTGCAGCGCGCTGCGGAAGTCTATCGCCGGGAGTACGCGGGCAAGAATGAGGAAGAACTGACTCCGCGGAGTTGAAACAACACAGACATTCCGGTTTATGATTTCCAGGACTTCCCAGTACCCCCGATTCGATCGATTCCAGCTCGATTCATCAACCCGACACCAATCCTTCTTCACCCTGTAACACGCCGCACCTAGCCTCAACCCCGGGACGACTGTTTCCATCTGCATTCTCGAATAAAGGAGATTCCCTTGAAGCAAAAATTCCTGGCAGTAGCCTTGTCGATAGGGTTGATCGGCGTGACCCTTCCTGCTCCGGCACGCGCGAACGATGGACTTGGCGACGCGCACAAAATTAAACATGTTCTGCTGATCAGCGTGGACGGCCTTCACGCTCTCGATGTTGCGAGGTTTGTCGAGAGCTACCCCAACTCTGCCCTCGCCGAGCTGTCTCGTCATGGCATTACCTATTCCAACGCACGCACGCCCGCAAATACGGATTCCTTCCCGGGTCTTCTGGCTCTCGTGACCGGTGGGTCACCCATCTCTCACGGGATGTTCTACGACGTGAGCTACGACCGAGCCATATTCGATCCCACCAACACCACCTGCGCCGGCCAGGCAGGCAATACGATGGTTTTCGACGAAAGCATTGACAAGTACTCTGGCAACCCGCCCCTCTCGCTGAACGTCATTGATCCCGCGGCCCTCCCGAACCGGCTGGACGAGAATGGCAAATGCGTGCGGGTGTTTCCACATGACGCCATCAGGAGCAACACGATCTTCGAAGTCGTCAGGAGCGCGGGTGGCCACACCGCGTGGGCTAACAAGCACCCTGCCTACGACCTGGTGAATGGTCCCTCCAGCCAGGGCGTCGAAGACCTCTTCACGCCGGAAATCACCAACGTGAACGGGTTCGATGCGACTGCCAGCGTGGTCTGCACAGTGGCAGACGATCAGAAAAAAGTTAACGCGATCATTAACGAAATCCATGGCCTGAAACACGACGGAACGCCCGGTCGTGGCGTACCGGCAGTGTTCGGGATGAATTTCCAGGCCGTCAGCGTGGGGCAGAAGCTGGCAAAGGACAACAAGGACGGCGGCTGCGTTCAAGACGTAGATCCAAAGCTGAATGGGCAACCTGGCGGTTACAAGGATGGCTCCGGAACGCCGACCGACGTTCTTGCCTATGGCCTGCAAAAGACCGACGAGGCGCTAGGCACCATGATAAATGCGCTCAAGGGGCAGCACATTTATGACTCGACTCTGTTCATCGTCACTGCCAAGCACGGCCAGTCGCCGATCAACCCGGTAAAGGTCAACAAGCCGGGCCACTTCGCGGATCTGGTTGCGACTTTGCCCGATGCGGGCACCAACCCGGCAGCGCTCACTCTCGCCAACGCCGCCGCTTGCAGCACCGGTCCGTGCGGTTTCGTGCAGGACGACGATGTCGCATTGATCTGGCTGCCGGACCAGAGCCAGACGCCGGCCGTCGCGGCGTACCTGAATGCAAATGCCGGGGCGCTATTCATCGAGGAGGTCATGGCTGGCGACGAGATCAACCTCAAGTTCAACAGTCCGTTGACCGACAGCCGCACGCCCGACATCGTCGTGCAGCCTATCTACGGCACGACCTACACCGGCTCGTCCAAGAAAAACGCGGAACACGGCGGATTCAGCTTCGGTGATACCAATGTCGGACTCATCGTCTCCAACCCCGCTCTGCGCTCCCGAACGGCCAAGACTCCAGTGGCCACCTCTCAGGTTGCGGCGTCGATCCTGAGTGCGCTCGGCATCGATCCCAACGAACTCCAGGCCGTGCGCAAAGAAGGCACGGCCGTTCTCCCGTTCCTCTTTAGCGACGACGTTGGGAGATAGCGGGAGACAGCTCCTGCCACACAAACAAGAGGCAAGACTAAGAGGGCGTTCCGCTCAGTGGAACGCCCTTTGTGTTGGAACAAGATCAATGATTCTTGCGTGCGTTTCTCTGCGCCAAATTCTTTCTTCGCTGGCAGATTTACTTCTTGAAACGGACGCTGTCCAGAATCGAGGAAAATGTTTTATCGTAGTTGCTGTAAGCGCTTTGCGGCGCTACGCAAATGAAGGAGTACAGGCCTTCCGGCCGCAACACCGTGATAATCCAATCCGTTTCCAGGCCGCCGGCAGGCGAGTCGTTGATCAGATAAGTGGAAAGACCAGGCTTGGCGTTCAAACGCACGCGTTCGCCCTGCCGCTGGATTTTCATTTTGGGATTCGATTTTTGCAGATCTTGCAGGACCTGCCGCGTCCCGTTCTCCAACGCATTCGAATCCTTTGGATCTCCCTGAATCTGCGCAACGCCGATGATCAACCCGTACGCCAAAGCAGCGTGGCCACTGCCGTCGTCCAGGACACCGCCCTCCGGCGCGAAGGAAACGCCGCCGCCATTGCTGTCAGGATATTTCTTCCAATTGTCCGGATACTTGATTGTGTATGAATTTGCCTCGTACGTTGCAAAATTGCTTGAAGGAGGCGGGGGCGGTGTCGCCGCGTTGGCCACGCCAGGAACGGGCTTCTTCACCACGGGCAGTGCCAGCACCTCGCGCTTGATGGCTTCAAACTCTGCCGAGTCGCGCTTCGCATTCGCGGGAATGCCGCCGAGCCTCTCAATCTCCTCATCCACACGCCCGACGCGGTGCTCCGGATTCGGGTGGTCGGACAAAAACTCGGGAGGGTTCTTCCCTTTTGTCTCCGCTTCGAGCTTTTCGAAAAACTGCGCCATGGCACGCGGGTCATATCCCGCATCGTAGAGAACTTGCGTGCCCATCACGTCGGCTTGGGACTCCGCCGTTCGCGAATACCTAAGGAGTACGCCTCCGGCTGCGAATGCGCCAAGCTCCGTCAACAGAGCTCCGCCTGTTGATCCTCCGAAGATGCCGCTCGCAATTCCAAGGAATCCCTGCGCGGCTTGCGCTTTCGTCGCCTGGTTCGTGCCATGGCGCAGCGCAACGTGCGACAACTCATGCGCCATCACTGCCGCAAGCTGCGCTTCGTTGTCCGCAGATTCGATTACGCCGCGATTGATAAATACATATCCGCCGGGCAAGGCAAACGCATTGATGGCCTTGTCGTTCACGCAATGAAATTCAAATGGGTATTGCACGCCACCCGCAGGAAGTTTGGACGCCAGGCGCATCCCGAGCTGTGTAAGGTAGGCGTCCACTTTGGGAGCATTGCACAGAGGCAACTGCTTCGCGGCGTCCAGCGCGGCCTTCTTGCCCAGCTCAACGTCCTGCTGCGGGGAGAACATGTTCCATCCGGGCTTGAGCTGCGTGCGCTGCGCTGCGGCGTTCGGCAAGAGTAAGAGGGTCGTTGCGAGAAGTAAAGCAGCTCCCCTTACGAGCCGCGGCGTTCGTACTGGCAGCTTTCGAATGGCACGTTCCCCGACGCATCTCGAATCCCAC
Source organism: Acidobacteriota bacterium (assembly GCA_003224055.1). GTDB lineage: Bacteria > Acidobacteriota > Terriglobia > Acidiferrales > UBA7541 > Acidiferrum. The sequence continues at coordinate 22,293 of QHYE01000093.1, forward strand.
CAATGGATGCTCACGACGGCCTCCAGGACCCCACGCAAGATAGGATGGCATTCTTCTTTTCAGGGTTACTTTACACCGGTGGAGGATGAAATGAAAAAGCCCGGGTGGTGGGCCACCCGGGCGAAAATCCAGAGAGAAGCAACCTGACTTAGCGAGCCATCCGCGGCAAAGGCTCCGGCGTAGTCGTCGCGCCGGGCGCGTCAACCGACTTGCCGCTCTTTGCCGTCGCGACGCGAACTGGAAGAACCGCCTCTGGACGGCGGGCGGGCATCGCAAGATTTTCGCCTTCACGTACAAACGTCAGCTGATCCTGTTCCTTGTTCCAGTCAATACAAACCAGATCTCCAAGGTGCACCTGCTCGGTGGCCAGCAGATTCGCCAAAGGATAGACCACGTGGCGTTCGATGGCGCGCTTCAAGTGGCGTGCGCCATAACGCTGGTCCGTGCCTTCTTGGAGCAGGAAGTCCCGGCCAGCCGGCGCGACGCGGAAGAGGAACTGCCCCTTGGCCGTTTCCAGAACCCGCTGCTGCACCTGGCCTAGTTCGATTTCCAAAACTTGTTCGAGCTGCTCGCGCCTCAGCGGATGGAACACCACCACCTTGTCCAGGCGGTTCATGAATTCCGGAGAAAATTTCCGGCGTGCCGCTTCCGTGGCGGTGCGTTCGACCTTCTCGTTGAGGCCTGCCGCTGGAGTGTCCTTGGGTTGAACAAAGCCCATGCCACCCTGCATCAATTCGGTGATTTCCCCGCCGCCCAGGTTGGACGTCAGGAAGATAACGGTTTGCGAGAGGTCCACGCGACGGTTGTCACCGAGAGTGAGCGTGGCCTTGTCCAGCATGCCAAGCAGCAATTGCCAGAGGGCGTCGCTGGCCTTTTCAATTTCGTCGAAGAGCAGGAAGCTCAGCTTCAGCTTCTCCGTATGGCTCTTGGACAGCTCTTCCTGCGTGATCAAGGGATGGGTCTCGCGGTGCCCCAGGTAGCCTGGAGGCGAGCCAATCAGCTTGGCAATTTCGTGCGAGTGCTGGAACTCCGCGCAATCTACCTTTATGACCGCGCGCGGATCTCCAAAGAGGATTTCCGCGGCAGCTTCCACAATGCGGGTTTTTCCGGAGCCGGTCGGTCCCAGGAACAGAAGATTGCCCACCGGGCGTCCCGGCGAATTCAGCCCTGCGCAAAAGACCTGGAACATGTCCACAAGGGACTGCACGCCTTCTTCTTGTCCCACGATCTTGGCACGCAAGGAGGAATGAAAATCACGCGTGTCGTTGCTACGGATGCTCGGATCCAGTTGCTGACGGACGGCGGACCTCATTGCACTCAACCCTTCCTTGCGTCCAACTTGCCCCAAACGCAATGCGCGTCTCAGCCCTGCGCAACCCTGAGATAGTGCATGGGGAGTGCCAATCTTTATCCACAACGGCACGAGTCGAAAAGCAGCGCAAACTCAACAACATACAAGAGTTGCAGTTCTGGAAACTGTCTCAACCTGTGAGACAGTGTTTCAATTGCGTGAAATGTGAGAGAGCTGAAACAGTTTGTGTCATCCGCCGGGCGACAAAAAGGGGCGCATCTTTCGATGCGCCCTGAAGTCCAAGCTCAAGTGTTACTTTAAGAGTTTGAGCGATCCGGCTTTTTTCGCGCCTGCGCTGCCGCTGGCGCCCCAGACGGCTGTGCCGCCCGAGTCTTGCGCTCTTCCTTTGCTGCTTCCGGAGGCGCATCCATGCTCTTGCCATCTTTCGCTTCCATGGCAGCAGCGGCCGCCGCCAGCAGCGGCGCTGGGTTCTGGATGAGCGCGCCTTCGCCTTCCCGGGCAAACGTCAGCCGATTGTGACTCTGGTCCCAATCGATGCAAACAAGGTCGCCCAAACTGACTTGGTCGGTGGCCAGCAAGTTCGCCAGCGGATAAACCACGTTTCGCTCAATGGCGCGTTTCAGGTGGCGGGCCCCATAGCGCTGGTCCGTCCCTTCCTTCAGCAAGAATTCCCGTCCCGCGTCCGTCACTCGAAACAGAAATTGTCCGTTGGCCGTATCCAGGACGCGCTGTTGCACGTGGCCCAGCTCGATGTCGAGCACTTCCTGGAGCTGCTCGCGTTGCAGCGGGTGAAACACGACGACTTTATCGAGCCGGTTCATGAACTCCGGCGAAAACTTGCGCCGCGCCGCTTCCGTTGCGGTACGTTCGACCTTCTCATCGAGCCCCGCGGCGGGAGTGTCTTTGGGTTGAACGAAGCCCATGCCCCCTTGCATGAGCTCGCTAATTTCACCGCTACCCAGATTGGAGGTGAGAAAGATCACCGTCTGCGACAAATCCACTTTGCGATTGTCACCCAGGGTCAGCGTGGCCTTATCCAGCATGCCCAGCAGCAACTGCCACAGCGAGTCGCTCGCCTTTTCAATTTCGTCGAAGAGCAGGAAGCTCAGCTTCAGCTTGTCCGTGTGGCTCTTGGCCAGCTCTTCTTGATTGATCAGCGGATGTGTTTCGCGATGGCCCAGGTAGCCCGGGGGCGAGCCAATCAGTTTGGCGATCTCGTGGGAATGCTGAAATTCCGCGCAATCGACCTTGATCACCAAACGGGCGTCGCCAAAGAGGATTTCGGCGGCGGCTTCCACGATGCGCGTCTTGCCCGAACCGGTCGGCCCGAGAAGCAGGAGATTTCCGACAGGACGTCCCGGGGAATTCAATCCGGCGCGGAAAACCTGATACAGGTCCACGAGCGCCTGGATGCCTTCCGCCTGCCCGACGATTTTTGCGCGCAGGGCTGTTTGGAAATCCAGCGTATCCGTGCTGCGCTTACTGGGATCGAGTGGAAGAATGTATTCACTCATGACGTCACCTCAGGGCAATGTCATGCGGTGTAGTGTATTTCTCTTTCGCTACGCCGCCAATACAAGAAACACATTCACTGGACAAGTTGCGTCCTATAAGTAACGCGGTCATCCTGACGGAATTGGCGCTGAACTTCGCATCATTTTTTCTGATGCTTTCCATCGATTCTCCGCGTTCTTGCTCCCTCACGGTCTTTCTCCTCTTCCCTGCTCCTACCTTAATTAGATGCCCGAAGCTCCGTTAGGTTCCCGAATCCCTGAAGTTCTCTTCTACCTGGTTAAACCCGGCCGCGGGATTTTTCTCTTGCTTGTTCTGTTGGCGTCCGCCTAGGATGGCGGGCGAGTTTTTTTCAAAGGTCTGGGAGCTGGAGTCGAAATGTCCTGGGATCCCGTCTATCGTTACGTGCAACGAATTCCCCGCGGAAGGGTTCTAACATATGGGAGCCTTGCTAAGGCCCTGCGCCTGCCCGGCGGCGCGCGCACCGCGGGACGCGCCATGGCCGCGACGCCTTCCGGGAAAGGCATTCCCTGGCATCGTGTTCTCGGCGAGCGCGGAAAAGTCCTGATCCGCGAACCCTACGCATCCCTGCAAAGAAAACTCCTCGAAAGCGAGGGCGTCACGATGGTCGGATTTCGCGTCGACCTCAAACGTCACCTCTGGAAACCACCTCGAAAAATCGCGGTGAAATCCAAAGCGCCCCGCAAGCGTATTCAAAAGTGAGATCGCAGACGGTTGCCGCCTGAGCGCTGCAAGGCAGACACCTACCTGCGGTATGCTATACGCTCTTTTGAGGGTGCCCGCAGGCGAGTGGGTGGTCAGCGAAAGATGGCAAATTCCATTCTGCAAGTTGAAAACCTCGTCAAGCGTTATGGCGACGTCGAAGCAGTCCGAGGCGTCAGCTTCAATGTCGAAGAAGGCGAGGTTTTCGGCCTGCTCGGCCCGAACGGCGCAGGGAAAACGACCACCGTTGAAATTCTCGAGGGCCTTCGTACGCCGGATGGTGGGCGCGTCTCCGTCTGCGGCTTCGATCCGCAGCGCGATTCAGCTGCGCTAAGGCACGAGATTGGCGCCGCATTGCAATCGACTTCCCTGCCCGACAAGTTGCGGGTGATGGAAGCCTTGCGCCTGTTCGCCAGCTTCTACAGAAGGCGCCGCAATCCTGAAGAGTTGCTCAAGCGCTTCGGCCTGGAGGAAAAACGCAACACTTTCTACGGCCAGCTTTCCGGTGGCCAGAAGCAGCGGCTAGCTCTGGCCATGGCTCTTGTCAACGATCCGAAAGTGCTCTTTTTCGATGAGCCGACGGCGGGCCTCGATCCCCAGGTGCGCCGGGAAATCTACGACATCATCGAAGAGCTCCGCCGCGAAAAGAAAACCATTCTGATGACCACGCATTACATCGAGGAGGCCGAGCGTCTCTGCGATCGCGTCGCCATCGTGGACCACGGAAAAGTGATAGCTCTCGGCTCGCCCCGCGAGTTGAAAGCGCATTCCGGCGGAACGACGCGGATCGAGGTTCGTCTCGCAAGACCGGAGTCCGACGGCGCGTTGAAGCGGCTGGAAGGCGTGGCCGATGCTCGCGAGGTCGATGGCGCCTACGTGATTCACTCCAATCGCGCGCCGCAAACGATCGTCTCCATCGTCAAGCATCTCGAAGCGCAAGGCAACGAACTGGTGAGCCTCGAGATTGCTTCGCCTTCTCTCGAGGACGTTTTTATCGAAATGACCGGAAGGAGGTTGCGCGATTGACGAACTTTGCCACTCTGACTCGCATGCGTATTCAGCTTACGCTGCGCAATAGGATGTTTTTGTTTTTCAGCGTGATCATGCCCTTCGGTTTTTTCTTTCTCTACGCGGGAGTCTTCGCAAAAGGCATGCCGCAGCTGGTCCAGTATTTTCTGAGTCCAGTCGTCGCCCTGACCGTGATGGGCAGCTTCTGGGGTCTCAGCGCTGCTCTCGTCATGTTCCGGGAACAGGGCATCTTGCGCCGCTTTCACGTGACGCCGGTAACACCCAGCGACATGCTGGCGTCCAGCGTCGTCGCTAATTTTGTCCTCACGCTACCCACCGTGCTCGTCGAATTCCTGTTCGCAAGGTCTTTCTTTCACGTGACGCATTTCGGCAACCTCGTTTCAGCGTTCCTGCTGATTGCCATCGGGACCGTATCATTCGCATCCCTGGGCCTCGTCGTTGCCAGCGTTACCAACACCATGCAGGAAACTCAGGTCATCAACCAGCTTATCTGGCTGCCTCTGATTTTTCTTTCCGGGGCCACGGTGCCGCTCGCCTCCCTTCCGCAGGTCGTCAAGCGTGTTGGACTCTTCCTTCCCGCCACCTACTTGGTCACCGGTCTCCAAAGCGCGATCTACTCGGCCTTTGCTCCCTGGAGCGTGGATGTTTTACTCGCACTCTGCTCGCTCGCCGTCTGGGCTATCCTGACGTTCTTTTTGTCCGCCCAGCTCTTCCGCTGGGAACCCGAGTCCAAAATTCCCCGCAGGGCCAAGCTTCTCGCCGCCGCCACCGCTATCCCGTTCCTCCTGCTGGGGATCTGGGAGAACAAAACCAACCGGACCATGGCACAAGCGCAGGCAATGTTTGATTCGCTCAATGCGCCGTCGAAATCCGCGCCGCCGGCCGATTCACGAGAGTAGCTCGACATCACCGGCCCTCACGCCTCGCAAAACGCCAAATTGGTTTCGAATCAGATGATTCCAGTACGCGCGACGCATTGACGCGCTCTCCCGCGTACCGTATTCTGCGATTTCGACTAGCGCCACCGCGAGTGGCACTGTCAAACAGGGAGCATCTATGCCGATTCAGGCGACCGAGAAAATCTGGCACAACGGAAAATGGATCAACTGGGACGATGCCAAGCTGCACGTCCTCTCGCACGTCGTGAGCTACGGCTCGGCCGTGTTCGAAGGCATTCGCTGCTACGAGACCAAGCAGGGTCCCGCGATCTTCCGTCTCCGCGAGCACATGCAGCGGCTCATCAACTCCGCGAAAATTTATCGCATGGACCTTCCCTACTCCGTCGACGAGTTTTCCAACACCGCCACCGAGCTCGTTCGCGCCAACAAATTGAACTCCTGTTATGTCAAGCCCATCGTTCTCCGCGGTTACGGCGAGGTGGGAGTGAATCCGCTGAGCTCTCCAATCGACATTTACATGGCTTGCTGGTCCTGGGGCGCCTATCTCGGGCCCGATGCTCTCGCAAAGGGCGTAGACGTCGGCGTCAGCTCCTGGACGCGCATAGCGCCGAACACTCTGCCCGCGATGTCCAAAGCTGCTGCAAATTACATGAACTCCCAGCTCATTCGCATGGAAGCCTCGTTTAACAACTACGCGGAAGGCATCGCACTCGATTCCGGCGGCCACGTCAGCGAAGGCTCCGGCATGAACATCTTCCTTGTTCACGATGGAACCCTTTATACCCCGCCGCTGGCCACCAGTATTTTGCCGGGCATCACCCGCGACGCCGTCGTGAAGCTCGCCGAAGATCTGCGCATTCCCGTGAAGGAGCAGGTTATTCCCCGCGAGATGCTCTACATCGTGGATGAAGTTTTCTTCGTTGGTACCGCGGTCGAAGTCACGCCCATCCGTTCCGTCGATCGCATCCAGGTCGGTAAAGGCGTTGCCGGGCCGATTACACGCAAGCTGCAGGAAGAATTCTTTGCCATTACCAGCGGCAGCAAACCCGACCGCCACAACTGGCTCACGGCAGTCAACGCTCCCGTCGGCGCCGCCACGCGGTAGATGATTCTTGTTTCTACCGTCATTCTAGGGGCGTAGCCCGCCGCGGCAGGCTACGCCCCTACTCTTTTGGCTTCAGCGTTTTCGAGCTGCGTTGACTCGCCTCGCGGTACCCCCTATCATTTCGCGCAGCGGCAACCCTTCTCATGACCGGCCAAACCATTGCGCACTACAAAATTCTTGAACGGCTCGGCAGTGGCGGCATGGGTGTGGTCTATGCCGCCGAAGATCTGAAGCTCGGCCGCCGCGTCGCCCTGAAGTTTCTTCCTGAAGCGCTCAACAAGAATCCTCAGGCCCTCGAGCGTTTCCGCCGCGAGGCGCGTGCAGCTTCTGCGCTGAATCATCCCAACATCTGCACTATTCACGAAATTGGGGAACACGATGGGAAGTCTTTCATCGTAATGGAGCTGCTCGAGGGTGAAACGCTCAAGGAATGTATCTCCGGGCGTGTTCTTGCAATCGACGCCATCCTCGAGATCGGTGTGCAAGTCGCCGACGCGCTGGATGCCGCCCACAAGAAAGGCATCGTTCATCGCGACATCAAGCCTGCGAACATTTTCATGACCGCCCGCGGGCCAGCGAAGCTAATGGACTTCGGTTTGGCGAAGCTATCGCCTGAAGGCCATGCGCCAGGGACCACGCTCGGATCACTCGATGATGCGACCGCGGAAGAAGCCCTCACCAGCCCCGGCATCGCGATGGGCACCGTGGCCTATATGTCTCCCGAACAGGCTCGCGGTGAAGAACTCGACGCGCGCACCGATCTTTTCAGTTTCGGCGCCGTCCTCTACGAAATGGCCACGGGCCGCGTTGCTTTTTCTGGCCCTACTTCGGCCGTCGTTTTCCACGCCATTCTCGAGCGCACTCCGCCGCTACCAAGCGCCGTGAAGCCGAATCTCCCGGCGCGTTTCGACGAGATCATTTCCAAGGCGCTGGAAAAAGATCGCGCCCTGCGCTACCAGAGCGCCGCAGAAATCGGCGCGGACTTGAAACGCCTGAAGCGCGACACGGACACCTCGCGTGTGACTGCCGCAACAGGTGCAGCCGGCGCTGCCACGCGCCCCGCGCGTAACATGAAACTGCGCATGGGTCTGCTTGCCGCGGGCCTTTCTATCGCCGTTGTTCTGGCGTTCGTGCTCCTCTTCGGGGTGAACCGTTCGAAAGAAAACTTGGTGGATTCTGTAGCCGTGCTCCCGTTCGTAAATGCCACGGGCGATGCGAGTGCCGAGTACCTCAGCGAAGGAATCACGCAAGGCCTCATCAACACGCTTGCGCAATTGCCAAAGCTGAAGGTTGTCTCGCTGATGTCAGCCTACCGCTACAAAGGCAAAGCCACCGATCCGCCGGCAGTCGCTCGCGAGCTCGGCGTTCACACCATCCTGACCGGGCGCATGACGCGGCTTGGCGACAGCCTCACCATCAGCGCAGAATTGATTGACGCCGAGCACGACCGCCAGATGTGGGGCAAGCAGTATCAACGCAAGCTCGCTGACGTAAATTCCTTGCAAGCGGACATCACCCGCGACATCACGGAGAACCTAAAGCTGAAGCTCACCGGTGCGCAACAAAATCTCATGGCCCAGCGGTCCACGCAGAACCCGGAAGCCTATCAGTTGTACTTGCAGGGCCGATTCTATTGGAATCGCCGAACGACCGGTGGAGTGAACAAGGCGATTGACTATTTTCAGCAAGCCATCGCGAAGGACCCCGATTATGCTCTTGCCTATTCTGGACTTGTTGGTTCTTACTTCTCCTTGGCACGGAACAGCGCTACGCTCTCGCCGAAGGAAGCTGGCGCGAAAGCACGCCAGGCCGCGGAAAGAGCTCTCGAATTGGATCCCACTTTGGGTGAGGCTCATGCCGCTATGGGTCTAGTGCTGTTGGTCTTCGAATGGAATTTCTCCGGAGCGCAGCGCGAATTGCAGCGAGCGATTGATCTCAACCCTAACTACCCTTATGCCCACCAGTGGTATGCGGAACTCTTATGGACCACGGGCCAGTACGAGGAATCCATAAAGGAAATCCGCAAGGCTTTGGAGCTGGAGCCCTTTACGCCAGTGCTCAACTTCGGTTTGGGCATTTCCCTGACGTATGGAAAACATATCCCCGAAGCCGAGCAGGTATTTCGCAAAACCCTCGATATGGACCCGAATTTCCCAATCTCCCACTACGGCTACGCTCAAGTTTTGATTCTTCAGAAGAAATTTGACGAGGCTGTGAACGAAATGGAAAAAATTGTTCAATCCGTACCGGAATCGTCCTACTACCGCGGCTATCTCGGATATGCCTGTGCCAGGGCCGGCAAGACCGAGCGAGCGCGAAAAATTCTCGGTGAATTGATCGAAGAAACCAGAACAAAGTACGTCTCTTGGCTGGGAATCGCAAACATCTACGTGGGCCTGGGTGAAAAGGATCACGCATTTGCAGCGCTTGAGCTGGCCTATCAGCAAGGCGACCCTCGCATGGACGGCCTCCGGGCACGAGCTGACGTGGATTCGTACTGGACCGAAGATCCGCGATTCGCCGGGCTTCTGAAGAAAATCGGGCTTCCGCCCCTGAATCCTTAGTGTTGGCTTCAGCGAAATTCACGCGGGAAGCTGGCGTTGCGCATTGCATTCCGGCTAGAATGCAGCCGTTCGAATCGGTTTGTCTCTATCCAGTCGGCAACGAAGTCAGCTCCTTGCACGGAGGATTTTCGTGTACAGCACATGGCAAAAACTGATCGCCGAATTCATCGGAACCTTCGCGCTGATTTTCTTCGGCGCCGGCGCGGTCTGCACCGATCAATACCTGCACGGCGCAGGCGGACTCGGTCTTCTCGGCATCGCCCTCGCGCACGGCCTCGCCATCGCCATCATGGTTTCCGCCCTCGGCCACATTTCCGGCGGACACTTCAATCCCGCCGTCACCATCGGCTTCTGGGTTACCAAACGCGTGAACACGATCGATACCGTTCTGTATTGGGTCGCGCAAGTCGCCGGCGCCACTGCTGCCGCGTTTCTCCTGAAGGTAATCGTCCCTGAAGAGACCTGGCGCACCGTTGCCCTTGGCGTTCCGGAGCTTGCGCGCGATTTTCCCCGCTGGGCGGCGATGGCTCTCGAAGGCGTTACAACTTTTTTCCTGGTGCTCGTCGTTTTCGCTACGGCCGTCGATGAGAAAGGTGCTTTCAAATCCATCGCCGGCTTTGGCATCGGCCTGACGATCACACTCGGCATCCTGGTTGCCGGTCCGCTCACCGGCGCCGCCCTGAACCCGGCGCGCGCTTTCGGCCCTGCATTGGCCGCCACCCACTGGGCCAATCACGGCGTCTACTGGGTCGGCCCGCTGGCCGGTGGATTTCTCGCCGGCCTTCTTTACGATTCTTTATTTCTCAAGAAGCCTTGACCGCTGACTGACGGCACCTCGTCCTGCGGTCTTGACGTTCAACTCCCTACTTTCAACTCTCGACCTCTCCTTTCGGCCAGTTAACTACCGCGAAACCTGCTCGCTCAGCCGCCTTGTCCGCCCTCCTGCCCGGTGCTAGTGTCGCGTATTAGCTGCATTCTTGCGGGGTTCACACGATATGGCCGTAAGCATTGACGATCTGCTCCGTCGCGCTGTCGAAAACAAAGCGTCCGACTTGCATCTGAAAGTCGGCAACCATCCTTATTTGCGCGTGGACGGGTTGCTTGCCCCGCTCACGGACGTTCCCCGCATCACGCCAGAAGAAATGCTTTCGATGGCGTTCAGCATGATGACCAACCGTCAAAAGCAAAAGTTCAAGGAGACGGCGGAGTTGGATATGGCGTACGGCGTCGCCGGCCTGGGGCGCTTCCGCGTCAACGTTTTCCAGCAGCGCGGCAACGTCGGCATGGTGCTCCGCGTCATTCCCACGAAGATTCGCACCACGGAAGAATTGAACCTCCCTCCGGTCATTACAAAAATTTGCGAAGAGCAGCGCGGCCTAGTGCTCGTCACGGGAACCACCGGTTCCGGTAAGTCCACCACGCTCGCCGCGATGATTGACCGCATCAACGCAAATCGCGCCGATCACCTGATCACTATCGAAGACCCTATCGAATTCCTGCATCGCGACAAGAAGAGCTTCATCAATCAGCGCGAAGTCGAAGTGGACACCGCGAACTTCTCCACGGCACTGCGCGCTGCCCTGCGTCAGGATCCGGACGTGATTCTGGTCGGCGAAATGCGCGACCTCGAAACCATTTCCACAGCGCTCCTTGCCGCCGAAACCGGCCATCTTGTTCTTTCCACTTTGCACACTCTTGACGCCACGGAAACGATTCAGCGCATCATCGCCGTCTTTCCGCCACCGGAGCAGAAGCAGATCCGTTTGCAGTTGGCCGCCACGCTGAAGGCCGTCGTCTCGCAGCGCCTGGTGCGCCGCTCGGATGACAAGGGCCGCGTTCCTGCCGTCGAAATCATGATCGCCACGGGCTACATCCGCGATTGCATCATCAACGCGGACAAAACGCGCTTGATTCACGACGCCATCGCCGCCGGCACCAGCCAGTACGGCATGCAGACGTTCGATCAGTCGCTCTTCGATCTCTACACCAAGCAGCTCATCACGCTCGACGAAGCTCTGGCGCGTGCATCGAACGCCGACGAATTCAAGTTGCGCATCCAGGGCATTCGCTCCGCCTCCGACGCCGCCCGCGAAGAAATGGCCTCGCAGATGGCCGACTTCGAGCGCTTCGCCCGCAAATAACTTTCCTCGCGGGCTTGCCTCGCCCCCGCTCTGCTTCTCCGTGTAACCTTCGCTGTTTCTCTGTGCACTTCGTGCTCCGAACTCGGTGGCCTCTGTGTTGATCCTTTATTCGCTCGTGAATCATCAACAGCTACTTCTGTTTCGTTACCTCTTTACTTCCCTATTTCCTTACTTCATCCTCTCCTCGTGTTCTCCAAGCCACGCCAGCTCGAAACCGAATCGGAACTGTACGATGTCGCGGTGCGCGCACTGATGCGGCGGGCGCACTCCGTGCATGAGATGAAGAAAAAACTCGAACGGCGCAGCGACAACGAACTGCTGGTGCAACTGGTGATGGCGCGCCTGAAAGAAAACGGGATGATCGATGACGCGCGGTACGCCAAGCAGTTCGCGCGGCAGCGGACCGAATCGCGCAAGCAAGGTAAATTCCGGATTGCGCGCGACTTGCGCGGGCGTGGGATTCCGGATCGGCATATTGAAGCGGCGCTGGACGAAACTGCCAAGACCACCGATGAGGGCGCGATGGTGCGCCAGCGCATCGAACGGAAGCTGCGGTCCTATCGCGGCGAACTCGACGAAAAGAAAATGGCTTCCATGTATCGCAGCCTGCTTCGCGCGGGCTTTTCCGCGGACGTGGTGCGGCGAGAATTGAAAGCGGTGACGCGAGAAGAGGTGCCAGAGGCCGAGATGGAGAGCGAATAGAGTTCCAATTTGGGAAGTGTCCACCCCTGCGCCGTTACCGCTAACGATTGCGGATAGGTCTTAATGATCATCCACCACTTTGGTCTGCATTGCAGTCTTGTCTGTATTGCAATCTAGTTTGCATTGCAAACTAAAATCAGGCAGCTGCAAACTAGAATGCAACGCAATCTAGTTTGCGCCGCAAACCAAATCGAGATTGCATCTTCCCTGCCACCATCCCGGCTCGGTCGAGACAAGTTCCTCGTGCTCCTGGAATTGCCGCTCCCAAGAGGCTCTGCCATAATGCAGTAATTGTCGATCTGCAACGATTGAGGCTTACGTGACGGGCGTATTGGAAAGCAAGAAATTCTGGAGCGGGAACGAGATTCGCGAAGGCTTCCTGCGTTTTTTTGAAAGCAAAGGACACCGGCGCGTTCGCAGCTCGTCGCTCGTGCCTCACGGCGATCCCACGCTGCTCTTCACCAACGCGGGTATGAACCAGTTCAAGGATGTTTTTCTCGGACTCGAAAAACGCGATTACACGCGCGCGACGTCCTGCCAGAAATGCGTGCGCGCCGGCGGCAAGCACAACGACCTGGAAAATGTCGGCTTCACCAAGCGCCATCACACCTTTTTCGAGATGCTCGGCAATTTTTCCTTCGGCGATTATTTCAAGAAGGAAGCGATCGCCTACGCCTGGGAGCTGATCACTTCGCCGGAGTGGTTCGGGATCCCGAAGGATAAGCTCTATGTAACGATCTTTGGCGGCGCGGAGATTTCACCTGGGAACATCCTAGAACTCGATATTCCTGCCGGTCAATGTTGGCTAGCCGAACGAGTGCCACAGGAACGCATCCATGCCATCCCCGGCCTGAAAGAAAACTTCTGGGCCATGGGAGACACCGGCCCGTGCGGTCCATGCAGCGAAATTCATTACGACATGGGGCCGGAAGCATCGGACGACGCACACACGGATTGCAAGTTTCCCTGCGACTGCGGCCGCTACGTCGAAATCTGGAATCTCGTGTTCATGCAGTTCAATCGCGACGCCAGCGGCACGCTTACTCCCCTACCGAAGCCTTGCGTGGATACCGGCATGGGCCTCGAACGCGTAGCCGCCGTGCTCCAAGGCGTCATCTCTAATTACGACACCGACTTATTCGTGCCGCTAATGAAACGCGCCGCCGAACTCTGCGGCGTCGATTTTGCTCGCGAGGAAAAACTTGAAGAAGGCAAAGGCGGTGCTGCGTCCCTTCGCGTCATCGCCGATCACGCCCGTGCGATGACATTTCTAATCACCGACGGCGTGTTGCCCTCCAACGAAGGCCGCGGGTATGTCCTGCGCAAGATCATGCGTCGCGGCATTAGTCATGGACGTTTACTTGGCCAGGATAAACCGTTCCTACACCAGATGGTGTTTACAGTGCGAGACCTAATGGCGGACGCATACCCCGAGCTACATGAGAGCGCCGAGCGGGTCTCTGAGATTGTAAATGCAGAAGAGACAAGATTTGCGCGCACCCTCTATAAAGGGCTCAGGCCGCTTGAAGACGACATCATGCTTGCGGTTCTTGGAGGTTCTTCCGCGGAGAACCTCGCGCGAAATGAGAGCTTGCGGAAGGATGAACGCACTAAGTTGCTTAATAAGATTGAGGCGATGAAGCGTAGTGGCCACTCAATGATCTACCCCGGCGAGCGGGCCTTCAAATTTTACGACACGTTTGGTCTTCCCCTGGACTTTATTCAGGATGTAATACGTGATTTTGGCGCGGATTTTGAGCAAACCAGCTTCGACAAGGCGATGCTGGAGCAGCGGAAGCGCGCGCGGGCGTCTTGGAAGGGTGGGGCGAAGGAGGCGACGAATCCGGCGTATGCGAAGATTGCGGACCGATTCACGACGGAGCCGGACTTTTATTTTGGGACGTGTGCGAAGGATTGCGCCATTGAAGCGATCATCACGAAGCTCGGGGCGGTGAACGAACTGAATCCCGGTGAAAGCGGCGAAGTCGTACTGGATCGCACGGTGATTTACGCGGAGTCGGGCGGGCAGGTCGCTGATACCGGCGCGTTCTACGACAATTCGGAATCGCAGCAGCTCGCGGAAGTGGCAGGCGCGTTTTACCCCGTTGCGGGACTCGTGGCGCACAAAGTGGTGGCCAAAGAGACGCTGCGCGTAGGTGACCGCGTGACAGTCGTGGCGGACGCGGAGCGGCGGGCGCGAATTATCCGCAACCACTCGGGAACGCACCTCGTCCATGCGGCGCTGCGGAATATTCTGGGCACGCATGTGAAACAGGCCGGCTCGCTGAATGCGCCGGAGCGGCTGCGTTTTGATTTTTCGCATTTCGCCCACGTGGATGCGGAAGAGCTGCGCGACATCGAGCAGCAGGTGAATGACGAGATTCGCCTGAACACGCAAATCGAGACGAACGTAACATCGCTTGAAGAGGCGCTGGCTTCTGGTGCGCTGGCGTTTTTCGGCGACAAATATCCGGAGCACAACGTCCGCGTGGTGACCATTCCCGATCCGCGGGCGGCTCGCGGGTTTTACTCGAAAGAACTTTGCGGCGGCACGCACGTGCAACGAATCGGCGACATCGGCGTTCTGAAAATCGTCAGCGAGGAATCCGTCGCCGCCGGCGTCCGCCGGATCGAGGCAGTCACGGGCCTGGGGGCGCTGGAGCACTACCAGCACCAGGCGCAAATCCTGCGGCAACTGGCCAGCACCCTCAACGTCGGCGAAGACGCGATCCTTGCCCAGGTCGAGAAGCTTTCGCAAACCGCCAAGCACCTGGAGAAGGAGCTGGAGACCCAAAAGCGCAAGGGCGCCCTGAACCAGGTGGACGAGCTGGCAGCTCGAGTCCAGATGGTCAAGGGGGTCAAATTGATCGCCGCCGAGGTCGCAAATGTCGACCGCGAGGGCCTCCGCCAGCTGGTGGATACCCTCCGGCAGAAGCTGGGGTCGGGCGTGGTCGCCCTGGGCATGCCGGAGGACGGCAAAGTCGCGCTCATCGCCGGGGTCACCAAGGACCTGACTGCTAAAGTCCATGCTGGCAAGCTGATACAGGCGCTGGCCAAGCAGGTGGGCGGCTTCGGAGGCGGCAGGCCGGATCTGGCCGAGGCTGGCGGAAAAGACACAACTGCCCTAAAAAGTGCCCTATTGAGTATCCCCTCCCTCCTCGAGCCCTTGTTATAATGGGGATACGTGCGGCCCTTGCTGGGCCGCGATAGCGCCAGAAGCCGTCCGGCCGGCTACACGCAAGCGCGCGACCCCAAACGGGTCGTGTCCAGTGCGGCTCTAACCGAGCCGACCTCCCTGCCAGCATGGCTTCGTAAGACGAACCACTCGCCAGGCGTTCTCCCCCAGGGGTAGACCGTTTGGCAGGGGCTTCTAGTACGGAAGAGACATTGACCCCGACCGGGCGATGTCGAAAACTGTACACTCTGTATCTGGTTGCAAAAAATGGTGTTTGCCTTCCCCGAGGCACAATGGTGAAACGCACGCCAATCACGGCAGGGCTTTTTCTGGGAACGCTGGTTCTTTGCGCGACTTTTTTCGCGCCGCGCGCCGGCGCCCAGATCGCGAAAGTCTCGGAACCGACAGGACGGCAGCTTTTCGTCAATGCCGAACCGCCGGCGACGCTGAAGCTTGGCGGAACAAGGCCGCGCGCAACTATCTACCTGCCTGGCGAATCTTCTTTTACGGGACGCAACCGTCCGGCCATGAGCATTGACCGGGACGGAACAGAAAAACTCGTACGAGAAGCTGCGGAACGGCATCGCGTGGACCCGGCACTGGTTCGCGCGGTGATCGAAACGGAATCGAACTGGAACCCGCGGGCGTATTCGCGCAAAGGCGCCGGCGGATTGATGCAATTGATTCCCACGACGGCACAACGATACGGAGCGTACGACCTGTTCAATCCGCAACAAAATATCGACGCCGGGGTTAGACATTTGAAGATGTTGCTGCAACGCTACAATGGCAACCTGGATCTGGCTTTGGCGGCGTACAATGCAGGTGAAGGGGCGGTTGACAAGGCACAAGGGATTCCGCCGTTCCGCGAAACGCGGGACTACGTGCAAAAAGTGCAGAATGCCTATTTCCGGCCGGGCTCGGGGCGACTTGCAGATGCGTTCATCAATCGACACGCGATCCACAGAGACGTCGCGCCTGACGGCCGCATCATATTCAGCAACGAATAGAGAAAGTTGTAAGTTTTTGGTGCTTGGTTCTCAGGTTTCCGGCGATCCTGTATTGGGATCGGAAACTTGTTGAAGAATTTACTGTCGTGAAGCCTGGCTTGCGGCCATAGTTGAGTAGCGTTTGGGGGATGTAGGTTGATATTTCCGGGCGAAAAAAATTTGTACAGGAGCTTCGCCAGCGTTTCGCCAGTTTTTGTGGCGCTGGGATTGGCGCTGTGCGTGGCGCCGACATCTGCCGCGAGGGCGCGCGCCGAGAGTTCCGGAACCGCTACGACGGTGAAACGCCAAGCGGCGACGACGCAATTTGCGCGCGCCGAAGAACAGCGCGAGCAGCTGAACAGCAAACCTTCCGAGAAGCGCACGCTCTCCGATTACAAGCAAGTCGTTTCCAGTTACCGCCGGGTCGCGCTGATTACGCCGCGCGCTCCCCAAGTGCCTGATTCGCTTCTGGCCGTCGCCGAGGTGTACACGGAAATGGGCGACCGCTTCGGGCGCAGCTACTACCAGTCGGCGGCGGACTCGTATCAGTTTCTGGTGCGCGAGTATCCGAAGAGCAAGTATTGCCAGGATGCCATCCTGCGGATTGCAAAATTGCAGCGCGACCGGCTGGGCGATGCGGAACTGGCGAAGAAAACGTACGAAGACTTCTTGAAGCGCTATCCGCGTTCGCCGCGGAAACGCGAAGCCCAGGAGTCACTGGCGGAACTGGCGCTGCTGCAGAACAGCGAAGCTTCATCTTCGGCGCTGACCGCGGCGGCAAATTCCGCGCCGAGCGAACCCGCCGAAAGAGATGCGCGCCCGAATGCTCCGGTGCATTCCGGCGGCAAATCCGTTGCGCGGGCGGATTCGCGGCAAGTTCCGCGGGTGCGGCGAATTCGCGCGGCCGCGAATGGCGAGGCCACGCGCGTAACCATCGATCTGGAAGACAGCGTGCAATATGCCTCCGGGCGCATTGCGAATCCGGACCGGATTTTCTTTGACCTGCATGCGGCAAAGCTGACGCCGGAAGTGGCACGCGAAAATATTCGCGTGGACGGCGGCCTGCTGACGGCGGTGCGGGTGGCCCAGAATCATCAAGGTGTGGTGCGCGTGGTGCTGGACGTGGACGGCGTGAAGGAATACACGGCTTCACTGACAAATAATCCGACACAGCTTTTGATCGATCTGTATGGAAATTCCGGGACGGCGACGGTACGCACCGCCAAAGCGAGACGCACAGAGCAAGCGGACGGTGAAGACGCGAGCGCAGGATCGAACAGCGCCCAGAATGTCGCTGCAAGAAATTCGAGCGAGAATCCGCTTCCTGCGCCGGCGGGGAATTCCAACAGCGCGATCAGTGGCTCGGTTGCGGCGGGCGCCCCGGCGGCGAGACGCAATGCGGGTTCGACGGCGAAAAACTTGAAATCCAAATCCGCGAAGGCGGCTGCTGGAGCGAAACCGGAATTAGTTCAGCCTTCGACCGCCCCGCTGCCGACACGCGACGGGCAGTCCACACTGACGCGCGCGCTGGGGCTGAAGATCAGCCGGATCGTGATTGACGCGGGCCATGGCGGTCACGATACCGGAACGATCGGGCCGACGGGATTGATGGAGAAGGATCTCTGCCTGGACGTGGCGCTGCGGCTGGGAAAAATTATTCAGCAGCGCTTGCCCGGCGCGGAAGTGGTTTTCACGCGCGCGGATGACACGTTCATTCCGCTGGAAGAACGTACGAATATCGCGAATGATGTAAAGGCGGACCTCTTCCTTTCCATTCACGCGAATTCCAGCCGCGATCACGCGGCGCGGGGGATCGAGACTTACTACTTGAACTTGCGGGGCTCAGCGGAAGCGATGGAGGTCGCGGCGCGCGAGAACGCTTCTTCCCAGGAAGGCGTTCACGAATTGCAAGACCTGGTCAAGAGAATCGCGCGGACGGAAAAAATTGACGAGTCCAAGGAGTTTGCGGAAGATATCCAGGATTCGCTTGCGAAGCGGATCGAGAAGTCCGGTAGGTCGATCCGGAACCGCGGCGTGCGAAAGGCCCCCTTCGTGGTGCTGATTGGCGCGGACATGCCATCGATCCTGACGGAGATTTCGTTTTTGAGCAATCCGGCGGACGAAAAGCTGCTGAAGCAGCCCGAGCAGCGCCAAAAGATGGCGGAGGGGCTGTACCAGGGCGTCGCCAGTTATCTCCAGAGCATGAACAGCGTGACCGTTAACCTGCCAGGGAGGCCGATGGGCAGTCGGAACGGGCCGGCGGCTCCCGTGGAACAATCCCGCAACCATAACTAGGGTTTTGGTGTCTAATAGAAGCCGGGATGCGAAAACTTCACTTCATTGTGGCTTTCCTATTGGCACTTGCCGTTGGCCTGCCCGTGTGCGCCGAGCAGCAGGGCCTCCCCACTCATTTTGGCAACTGGACTGGGCAGCCCACGCCGATGTGGGTTGAAACCGAGGCGACACTCAGTTATGTAAATATTTGGGAAGAAGCGGGGCGCAAGCAGGGCGAATTCTGCCAATACGCATCGGGCACTGCCAAGATCCAGGCATCATTGGAGAAGTATAAAGATCCCACCAGCGCTTACGAGGTGTATACCGCGTATCTGAATCCCAGCATGCATCCGACGACGCTGAACAGGACTTCGGCCGTGGACGGCGATCGGATGCTGGTGCTGCTGGGCAGCTTCATTCTGGAGGTGCGTCCGGTGCAAGCCATCTCCACGGAGGACCTGACGACGTTTGTGAATGCCGTGAGCGCGCATGCCGATCCGACGCCGCTCCCTCCGATCCGCCTGTGCTTGCCGAAAGGGTTTCTGGATGGAACGCAGAAGTATGCGCTTGGGCCTGCGGGATTCCAGAGCGGCCTGGCTGCGCTGAAGCGAGATGAATTCGCGGCGCTCACGAAGGAGGCAGGTTTCGCGTCCAAGGCGGAGGCCATCGTAGCCGAGTATCGCAATGGCAAGGATTCCGCGGGATTGCTGCTGATCGAGTATCCGACGCCGCAGCTTGCGCAACAGCATTTGCGGCATTTGGAGCAGGCCCTTTCACCGGAGGCCAAGCAGGCCGGCACCACGATCGAGCGCGACGCTTCGCTGCTTTCTGTGGTGCTGAGGCCATCATCGGCGGCCTACGGCCAGTCTCTGCGCGCGGCCGTGAATTACGAGACCAGCGTCACCTGGCATGAGCCAAAGCACACGCTGACCGATCCGCCATGGGCGACGATGCTTGCCAAGATCATGATCGCTACGATGCTGTTTATGCTCGTGGCCGTGGTGCTGGGAGCTGCGTTTGGCGGCGTCCGTGTGCTCGCGAAAATCTTCTTTCCAGGAAAAGTGTTTGACCGTCCGGACCAGATGGACGTCCTGCAGCTGGGCCTCTCGAGCAAGAGAATCGACTCCCGCGATTTCTACTAGCCTCCGATTGCCATCCTAAAGTAACCAATTGCTCTTGGAAGCGTCCAATAAGTACCGGACCCCGACCGCACTTTGCTCTTGCTGACAACTGTCGTAAGATTTGAGGCACTACGGACACAAATGAGCCGAGCTATCTCAATTCGAAATGCAGAGAGAAACAGAGGCGCAGGACGCGCTGCTTGCGCTTTGCTGCTGGCACTCGGGGCTGGCGCATTCGAGTTTGGCTGCCAGAAGAGCGCTGCCGAGAATCCTGCTGCCGCAGCCCCGGCTATCCCGGTGCAGGTGCAGGTTGCGGCCGCGGTGAAAATTCCCGAGACCACGGAGTATCTCTCGCTGCTGAAGTCGCGGCACTCGGCGGCCATCAATCCGCAAGTGGAAGGGTTAGTTACAAGAATTTTCGTGAAATCGGGAGAACGAGTGGCGGCAGGAACTCCGCTGCTGCAAATTGATCCGCTGCGGCAAGAAGCCGTTCTCAACAGCCAGGAAGCCTCCCGCGCAGCGCAAGAAGCCAACGTGCGGTACGCCAAGATTTCCCTGGAGCGGGCGCAGAAGCTGCTGGATACCGGAGTGATCAGCAAACAAGAATTCGACAACGCGCAAACCGCTTATGACGCCGCGCTCTCGCAGTTGAAGGCGCTCGAGGAGCAAGTACAGCAGCAGAAAGTTCAGCTTCACTACTACAGCGTGACCTCGCCGATGGACGGGATCGTGGGCGATATTCCCGTTCGAATGGGCGACCGGGTGACGGTTGCGACGATGCTGACAACGGTCGACGAGCCGGGAGCGCTGGAAGCGTACATCTACGTTCCCGCCGAACGCGCGCGCAATTTGAAAGTGGGTTTGCGCGTGCGGCTGCTGGACAGCGCGGGCAATTCCGCCGGGGACACACGCATTACGTTCGTTTCGCCGCAAGTGGATACCGAAACGCAAAGCGTTCTTGCCAAAGCCATGGTTGAGAATTCACCGGGCAAACTGCGCATCGCGCAGCAGGTACGCGCGCAGATTACCTGGGGCACGCACGAAGGCCCGGTGATTCCCGTGCTTGCGGTGCAGCGCATCAATGGACAATTTTTTGCATTCGTTTCCGTGAAGGAGGCGAAAGGAACTGTGGCACGGCAGAAAACGTTGAAGCTCGGCGAGACCCTGGGGAACGACTTCGCGGTGCTGGAGGGCTTGAAGCCGGGGGACCACGTCATCGTTTCCGGCACGCAGTTTTTGCAGGACGGCATGGCCGTCACCGAGCAAGTGGCCGGCGACAGCAAGGGCACAGCCGCGCGGTAGTGCCGGTCAACTACATGAACCGCTCCAATCCATTTCAATCCCAGGTGAAACCCATCCTTGTTCGTTGATTTTTTCATCCGGCGCCCGGTCTTCGCGACGGTCTGCGCTCTTTTCATTATTCTGGCCGGCGCGATTTCTATTCCCACACTGCCGATCGCGGAATTTCCCGATCTTGCGCCGCCTCAGGTCATCGTAAGCAGCGGCTACATTGGAGCGAATGCTCAGACGGTGGAATCCGCGGTTACGATTCCGCTGGAGCAGGCCATCAACGGCGTCGAGGGCATGAAGTACATCTCCTCGACGAGCGGCAACGATGGGACGAGCCAGGTGACAGTCGTCTTCGACGTGACGCGAAATGTAGACCTGGCATCGGTGGACGTGCAGAACCGCGTGAACCAGGCGCTCGGCCGGCTCCCCAACGAAGTCAAAAATACCGGCATCATCATCACCAAGCAGATTGGCGGATTCGTTCTCGGTGCGGGGGTGTATTCGGACGGCGGGCAGTACGACAGCCTGTTCCTGAGCAACTATCTGGATGTTTACGTCAAGGATGCGCTGAAGCGCGTGAAAGGCGTGGGCGACGCGATCGTTTTCGGCGAACGCAAGTACGCGATGCGGCTGTGGCTCGATCCGTCAAAAATGGCGCAGCGCGGGCTGACGGCCACCAACGTGCTGAGCGCGCTGCAAGAGCAAAACGTGCAAGTTGCAGCGGGCCAAATCGGCCAGCCGCCGTCGCCGGAAGGCCAAGCCTATCAGATCAGCGTGCGCGCGGTCGGGCGGTTGAGCGAAGCTTCCGAATTCGACAACATTATTTTGAAGACCGGGAGCGACGGGACGCTGGTGCGCGTGAAGGATGTGGGCCACGCAGAACTGGGCGCGGAAAATTACGGCACGCTGCTCCGTTTCAACGGGCACGACGCGGTGGGCCTGGCGGTCACGCAACTTCCGGGCGCGAACGCGCTGGATGTGGACAAAGCCGCGAAGGCCGAGCTGCTGCGGCTCTCGAAAAACTTTCCACCGGGAATCAAAGCGGCCGTGGCTTTTGATACCACGACGGTGATCGGCGAATCGATCCGGGACGTGCTAATCACGCTGCTGGAAGCCATCGCACTCGTAGTCATCGTGATCTATTTGTTTTTGCAAGACTGGCGGAGCACGTTCATTCCGGCAATCACCATTCCCGTGTCGTTGATTGGCACGTTCATCTTCGTAAAATTGCTGGGTTTTTCCATTAATACGCTGACACTTTTCGGAATTACGCTGGCCACGGGCCTGGTTGTGGACGACGCCATCGTGGTGATAGAAAACGTGGAGCGGCACATCGTGGAGGGCATCACGGAGCCGCACAACGCGGCGTCGGTGGCGATGAAGGAAGTTGCGGGCGCGGTGATCGCCACTTCGCTGGTGCTGGTGGCCGTATTCGTGCCCGTCGCGCTTTTTCCGGGAACCACGGGAATATTGTTCCGGCAATTTGCGCTAACGATTGCCTTTTCCGTGGCCATTTCCGCGTTCAACGCATTGACGCTGACCCCGGCGCTCTCCGCGATTTTCCTGGGACATCACCGGGAGCGTGCGCAGGGCAAATTCTTCAAGCTATTCAACGATGCCTTCAACGCCGGGTCGGAATTCTACCGGAGCAGCGTGCGGCGAGCGTTGCATTGGCGCGTGGCTTCGCTCGCGGTTTTCCTTGTGCTTCTGGGCGCCACTTACGCGCTCTACCAACGCGTGCCGCGAGCTTTCATTCCCGAGGATGATCAGGGCTACTTGATGTTTATCGTTCAGGCCCCGCAGGGCGCATCGCTGTCGTATACGCGAGATATCTGCGCGAAAGCGGAAGAGTTGATTTCGCGCGATCCGGAAATCAACGGCATTTTCACGGTCGTGGGATTCAGCTTTTCCGGTGCAGCATCCAACCAGGCAATTCTGTTTGCAAACCTGCTGCCCTTTGAGGAACGCAAGGGGGATGCCCATTCGGCGGCTACGATCATTCAAAGGTTGCGCGGAAAACTCTCCGCCGTTTCCGGCGCGCTGGTTGTGCCGTTCAATCCGCCGGCGGTACAGGGACTGGGCCAGTTCGGCGGATTTCAATTCGAATTGGAAGACCTGGGACGCAATTCGCTGCAAGACATCGCCAACGCGGCGAACAAGTTGGTCGCCAAGGGCAACGCGAGCAAGGATGTAACCGGGCTTTTTACGAGTTTTACTGCAAATGATCCGCAATATCTTGTTCGGATCGACCGGGAAAAAGCGAAGAGTCTACAAGTGCCGTTCAGCCAGATTACCAACGCTTTGCAGGTGTACATGGGATCGGTCTACGTGAACGATTTCGACTTCAACAACCGTTCGTACCGCGTGTACGTGCAGGCCGACACGCAGTTTCGCTCGCAAGCAAAAGATATCCGGCAATACTATTTGCGTTCAGACGCCGGCAAGATGATTCCTCTCGACAATCTTGTGACCGTCGAGCAGACGGCGAATCCGCAGGTGATTCGCCACTACAACTTGTTTCGCTCCGCGGAAATCAACGGTACCGCCGCGCCGGGACGGAGCTCGGGCGAAGGAATCGCCACAATGGAAGCGCTGGCAAAGAAAGAACTGCCGAACGGAATGACGTTCGAATGGAGCGGGCTGTCGCTGGAAGAAATCGAGTCCGGCGGAAAAGCGCTGATCCTGTTCGCACTCGGCCTGGTGGTGGTGTACTTGACGCTAGCGGCGCAATACGAAAGTTACGTGCTGCCGTTCATCGTTTTGCTGGCGGTGCCCGTCGCGATTCTTGGCGCCGTCGGCGCGCAGGCGCTGCGCGGCTTGCAGAATGACGTGTACTGCCAGATTGGTCTGGTGATGCTGATCGGTCTCGCCAGCAAGAATGCCATTTTGATTGTGGAGTTTGCCGAACAATTGCGGGATCAAGGCATGTCCGTGGTGGAGGCGGCGGTGGAAGCGGCGAGGATCCGGCTACGGCCGATTCTGATGACGTCTCTCGCGTTTATCCTTGGCGTGGTGCCGCTGGTTTTGGCACGGGGGGCAGGCCGCGCCGGGCGCATCTCCGTTGGTACAACCGTTTTCGGCGGCATGATCGCGGCGACGACACTGAATCTGATTTTCATCCCGGTGCTGTATGTGATCGTGAGGGGTATCGTTCCCGAGCGCACTTTGAGGCCTCTTGCGCTGAAGGAATAACAACCAGGTTCGAACGCGTTTGCTCCCTCCGTGGTGTCATCGATGCAAGAAGAGATTCGCAAAATGCCGTGAAAAAGCATCGATTCTCAAGTAGGATTCGGCAATGCCATCACCAACTTTTTCCCGCCGCTCGTTTCTTGCCTTTTCCGCGACGCTGCCTTGGGCTCTTTCTGCTCGGGATTCCGAATCGATCCCGGTTGGGCTCGAACTTTATTCCGTTCGAAACGAACTGAAAAAAGACGCGGAGGCCACCGTTCGAGCCGTCGCTCAGATCGGCTATCAAGGCGTCGAGTTTTATGCGCCGTATTTCGAATGGTCCGAAAATCAAACCAAACAGATGAGGAAGTTGTTAGACGATCTAGGCATACGCTGCTTCTCGACACACAATGACAGTTCGTACTTGAGTAAAGAAAAAATCGGCCGGGCCCGCGACATGAACCTGATTCTCGGCAGCAAGTATGTAGTGATGGCCTCGTCGGACCCGAAACCGGGTCTGGACGGCTGGAAAGCCGTGGCGGATTCGCTGAATTTTGCCGCCGATCAACTCGAATCCTCCGGCTTGAAAGCCGGCTATCACAATCATCAGCGCGAATTTACTCCCGTCGAAAATCAGCGCCCCATCGAAATCCTTGCCCGGAATACCAAGCCTTCCGTCATGCTGCAGCTGGACGTGGGCACCTGCCTGGAGGCGGGCTCGGACCCGGTGGCGTGGATTCGCGCGAACCCGGGACGAATCCGCTCACTTCATCTCAAGGATTGGTCACCGGATCCTGCGAAGGGCTACAAGGTTCTCTTCGGTGAAGGAGCCGGCGATTGGAAAAACATTCTTGCCGCAGCGGAGAGCGCGGGCGGCGCCGAATATTACCTGATGGAACAGGAAGGCAGCCGATATTCCGAACTCGACACGGCGCGGCGTTGTCTCGAGAATTTTCGCGCGGTGCATCCAGCCTGATGCCGAATCAAACAGAGCGATTTGATTTTGGTTTGGAGGTTTCGAGCTGTTCCAGAAACTCTATGTTGTTGAATCGTCTAGCTCTTTCTTGCGTCTTGCACCACGGTTTTCCACGGTATTCGGGGCTTGCTGTTCCCTTACTGTTCCCCAATCTCCCGAAGACGTAATGGAGGCTTTGTTTTCGGCTTCACAGATACAGTGATTACGGAGAACGGAACTAAGAGAACTGCAGAAAGACCGGAAGCTAAGTCTACCGTTCGGCAATAGTGCGGCTGTATTTGGCAGGCAACGCGCTACCTCGCGTTATGAAGCTCGCGTTTTTTGGCCTTCATCGCGTACATAGCCACGTCTGCCTTCCGTAGGAGGACTTCGATACTTTCACCGTCATGGGGATAAACTGCAACGCCTACGCTGACGGAAAGCAGCGGTCCCATCCCATCATTGGCAATGCTGTCGCAGATGCGTTGCGCCACTTGGCTGGCCGCCTCTGCGCCTGTTTCCGGTAACACAACTGCAAACTCGTCCCCGCCGTAGCGCCCCGCCGTATCGATGTCCCGGCAGAAGCTCAAAACATCGGCCACCCGGCAGATAGCATGGCTCCCCGTCAGATGCCCGTAGCGGTCGTTGATTTGCTTCAATCCATCCAAGTCAAACAGCAACAGGGCAAACTCTCGCCCCGTGCGCTCGGAACGCTTGATTTCCATATCCAGCACTCCCGCAAGATGGCGGTAGTTGACCAGTCCTGTCAGTGGGTCGCGAGCTGCCTGTTGACGCAGATGGTCCTCCAACTGGCGCTGGTTGGTAACATCTTCAGTGATTACCTCATAGGCGTCCAGCTCGCCCTGCTCACCCATGACTTCGTATCCATTGAGCCGGACCTTCAGGATTGTGCCGTCCTTGCGCTTCCATTCTATTTCGAGGGGGTCGACTGATCCTTGCTGGTCTGGTTGCCCCAACAATTGGGTTCGTTTGCCAGGATCTTGAATCAAGCCACTCGCAAGGTTTACACCCAACAATTCCTCTTTTGAGGCATACCCGAGCATTTTCACCATGGCCTCGTTCACTTCGAGAAATTTGCCGTCGAGGTCGCAGCGGCAAATTCCGTAGCTTAGATTTCCTGCCAGGACGCGGTAGCTTGCTTCTGAATGCCTCAAGCGGTTTTGGGCTCGGCCGCGTTCCTCGCGCAATGCTTTTTCTTGCAGCGCCTGATGAACGGCTACGGGAAGATGACCAATGCGCCCCATTTCAATACAATCGTAGGCGCCTCTTGTAATAAACTCCGCCACCGTCTCACGTTGCAGGGTGCCACCGACGAAGATAAGCGGGATCTGCCTCTTCGATAGATGCAGGAGTTCCAGTGCCTGCGTTTCCCGCCAATCGGGGCTGGGATACTCGGCGACAACAAGGTCATAGGCGTGCGAGCCCAGCCGCTCGCTGAACTCTTCGGGAGTTTCGACGATCTCCGCGCTGACCGTGAAATGCATCTTGTTGAGCTCTTGGAGGCAGCGCTCTACTTCCGCCGCGTGACTATGAACAAAGAGGATGTGCAAAGGCATATGTCTGCCTTCCGATCCGCTAAGGACGTCTCGCTTGAGGCGGGCTTGTGGGGTCGAACTCATCAGAGGCTAGGAAAAATTCCCGGAGCCAGTCCTTCCCTTTGCCATACTGGCCCCCGAGTGTGTTTGGATTCTAAGCATATAAACAGTTGCAATGTGTCCCACTGGCTGTAGGAGACGCTTAACCGTCAATTCTCGAACGAGGTGCGAACCGGCGTATTTCCTGAGCGGCCTCGACGCTGTTCATCACGGGCGTACTTACGTTGAGAATTACCAGATCGAGCTTTAGCTCCCTAACCTTCTCAAATGCTTGCTTGCCATTTTCGGCTTCCCGCAAATTCCCAGAGAGTCGCGGGTAAGAAGAGACCGGATACCACGCCGCATAGCTTCATGGTCGTTGACAATTAGAATTCATGTGTGACGCCATTCGCGCTTGCCGCGGCCAGCCATTCTTCGAGAACCGCTTGATCCTTGGCCTTAACCTGGACAAACTCGATTCCCATCCCCTCGTCGGACAGGTTATGGGCCACATTACCTACAGCAGAGAAGTTCGCTTTAGAATTTGAGATTTTCAGGTTAACTCTTGTCCCTTTGAGGGAAGGAGCCTTAACTGTGACGAAGCAACCGCAGAGACTCAGGTCGCGAGTAAGGGAAATGAGTTGCTTCCGTGATTCTACATTGATCACTTCGACGGCGCTTACGAAGTGATGGCGGGTTGCGCGACGATGTTCGATCTGCGTGAGGCTTCCGATACTCAACGGGTTTTTCTGTGTTGGGTTAGTTCTGTGCACGCTGTAGTAGGCCATGTTCACTTCACCTCTGGAGTTGAGCGCCTTTTTGCGTCGGTTTCAAGAGCCGGGGCATTAA
>QHYE01000016.1 GCA_003224055.1 Acidobacteriota bacterium
GCCTTACTGTCACAGCGCCAGATCAAACGAGGTTCGCACTACCGCGTGCGTGAACTGCAAGCCGCGATCTCCGAATTCATCGCCGTGCACAACGAGCAGCCCAAGCCCTTTGTGTGGACCAAGAGTGCCGATGCGATGCTCAACAGCATTGGCCGGTTCGCTTCCCGCACTCTGGCTGTACAGGGCACAACAAATATGTCAGAAATCAATGACTCAGGAGACTAGTGACTCGTGTAAGAACAATCTCGGAGCGGCGACCGCTGGGATGAGTTGAATATGATCCAAGCTAAGAAACAAAATACAGAAACAGCGACAGAACCAGAAAATGGCCGCCCGGCCGGGAGCGGCGAGGAGTGGCTGGGGCGAAACCGAAGCAGTAAGCGGCGGCTCTGGGAGCGGTTGAACCCGCGAAACCGCAAGCAAATTCATGTGATCGCCCAGGCGCTGGCGCTGCAGCAGACGCACGCGCAATTGCCGGAACCGCTGCGCGCGCGGCTGAGCGCGGCGGTGGAAGAATTGGAGCGGCACGTGGGACGGATCCGGGCGCTACTGGCGGAGGTAGCACGGCGGACACCACGCGGCGAGTGAACGTTGCAGCCGGTGCCCGGCGGCGGGATACTTTCTATATGGCTGTCTCCAATAAGCGCGGCGCCCTCCTGGTTGCGGCACTCGCGGTGGTGTTTTCCGGGATGGCGCTATGCGCCTGGGCGGATGAGATTCAACTCAAAGACGGCAAGAAATTGTACGGCGTGATCGTGGCGTACGAAGACAACATGTTCAAGGTCAAGACGGACTTTGGTTTTGTGCTCGTGGAGAAAGACAAGATTTTGAAGATTATTCCGTCGACTCCGGCGGGAAAATCGGGGCCGCAACCAACAGCGAAAAAGGATGCGGCGCAGCATTCGCCGAAGCCGGCTGCTAATTCGCAGCCACAGGCTGAGCCGGCGGTGGCAGCGGGTAGCGAAGCATCGCCGGCATCAACGAATGCCAGCGCTAAATTGGCGACTGCGAGCACACCGGGAAAAGCCGACAAGTCTTCGCCGAAAGTGACGAGCGCTGCGGTGAAGCCCGAATTGCCGGCGGGTGGGCCCGCGGGGAATGTGCCCGCGCCCGCGATAAAGGGATCGAGTGCGGCGCAAGCGAACGCAATGGCATCGAGCCCGGCCACGCCGGCTCCGCCAAAAGAGCCTGAAGTACCGGCAAACCGGGAAGAAATTCAGGGCAATCTCTATACGAATTACACGCACGGCTTTCGCATGTACAAAGCGCCGAGCTGGAACTTGATCGAAGAGGCGCGCAACGCGCTGCCCAACGCCATTGTAGCGATGGGGACATCGAACGAATCCACGCTGATGGTGGTGGGAGAGGAAAAATCCAAGGAACCGCTGGAAACGGCGGCGGCTGCGGTGGAAAAGCGGCTGCAGGATGTTTACACAGGTTACCAGCGGGTTTCGCAGCGCAAGACGGTGGTCGGCGGTTTGCCGGCAGTCCAGTATCAATACCGAGGAAAAGCGGACGAGCATGACTGGTCGGGAAAACTGGTGGTCGTCGCGCGCGGCAACGAGATCCTCACAGTGCTGGGAATGACGTATGCCGACTCGGACCTAATCCAGATTCAGGAAAATGTCATCGCGCGCGCCATCGCGAGTCTAGACTTCAGCGTCCGTTAGGCGACCCACAACTCAGAAACTATCATTGCGGGAGCTCTGCGCCGGCCTGCTCCGCCACCATGTACGCGGCGTACCAGTCGGGCCAGTTTTCGTCACGTTGGCCGCCGGTGCGCTCTTCGTGCTTGCCGTGGGCGGCGGCCGCACGCCGAAACGCGCTCGCCAGATCGTTCGCCGACGCGAAGGTCGTCGTCGCGGGGTCGATGCGACCCGGCAGCCGCGCCGTGATTTCCTGGAACAGCCAGCCGTTGCCGTCCGGATCATGGAACGAAGCGAACGACCGGTAGCTGCGATGCTCGGCATCCGGACCGCTGACCCGGGCCCGTCCAAACAGGTAGGGCTCGTCCGTGCCCGCGTACACGCCGGCGGCGTCGTGGAACACTTCGCTGACCTCGATGCCGCGATCGAGCAGCGCTTTGCGGGCGGCCTGGATGTCGGAGACGATCAGGTACAGGCCCTGGGCGGAGCCGGGTGCCGCCGGGGTGACGTTCTTGCCGAAGATGATCGAGCACCCCGAGCCCGGCGGCGTGAACTGGATCACGCGGAAGTCTTTACCGCTGTCGTAGTCGGCGTCGAGCCGCCACCCGAGCCTCCCGTAGAACTCCTTCGCGCAGTCGACATCCGAGACGGGGATGACGACTATTTCGAACTTCATGTCCACTCTCGCGACGCCCGCGTCGCTGGTCGGGTCACTGGTACGGACTGCCTTGGTGCTCACGGCTGCCTCCTTCGTTGTGTGGGGATGATCGTTGGGCTTTCACCATTCCGTCGCGGATCACGCTACGTATGTGGCGGCTCGGGTCGGCCGGGAAATCGATCTTCGAGCCACGACTTTCCGTAGTTCGGTCGCGTCAGTCAGTGAAGGGCGAAGAGACTAGCACAGTTGTTGGTCCGGTGCATTAAATCCTGCTAGGTCGCCTAATCGGAAACCGACCCACTTACCCGGTTCTCCAAATCGGATTTAAGAGAGGTCCTTCGTCGCGATGCTCCTCAGGACAGATTTCCTTATCGGAAATAGGAGAGATCCTTCGACTCGCACGCTCGCTCAGGACACGCATCCTCATCGGATGCGTGGTTAACCATAACACCCCCCACCCCCCATGTTTTTTGTAAGTGTGGATTCTGAAGGATTTAGGTTTACTGTAACTTCTTTAGAATCAACACTTGTGAGGTGGCTTGTAAGTGTTGCATTTAAATGGGTTAGGGCGGAGAGGGCGAGAGAGCAAGAGTGCAAAAGCGTAAAGGTGTAAGAGTGCAGCCGTCGGCAAAGGTGAAGCGGCATGCGGACACGCGGTCCTTATCGAGTGTGGCCGCAGAGCGGCCAACCGGGCGAAGAGAGGACATGGGTGGCTCCGGAAAGTTGAGATGGAAATGAAAAAGCCCCGGTGAAACCGGGGCGGAGTACTGAACAAGAGAGTTATACGGGATGAGTTATATAACAGTCAAATGAAAATTGGGCGAAACGGGAGGAGCAGCGCACAAGCGGCGGAGAAACAAGGCGATGGGCAGTTTGGAGGGGAACAAGTCAAAACCCGCAGCTCTTAAACCGAAGGCAGCGGTACGCGCAACGGTTAGCGGATATTGAATATAACTTGAATGGCTACTTGGCAAGTGACGGGAGTACCGTCGGGCCCATCAGCGGGCTTAAACCACCAGTTTTTGACCGCCACAATGGCTTGCCGTTCCAGTCCGGAGCCAGGTCCCTTCACTACCTGAACGTTTTCCGCTCGGCCGTCCGCAGTTACGACAACCTTCAGAACAACGATTCCACCGATCTTGGCCTTGCGCGCTTCTTCGCTGTAAGAGGGTTGCGGGCAGTAGACGCAACGGGGCGCTGTAACGCCATCGATGCCAGCTTGTGCGATTCCGGCCGACGGCAACCCGGGTGCCCCGCCCATGTTAGTGCCAAGAGCACCGTCCGGCTCTCCGGAACCTTGAGCCGCTAGGCGCTGCACCGTTTCCTTGAAGAGCTTATATTCGTCCGAGATGGCGAAAAGTGCGGCGTCCGGCTCCTGCCTCACAAGCTCGGTGACGCGAACCGTCTGCACACCGTAACGGGGATCTGTGCGCTTAGTCAGTAGATTGATTCTGAGGTCTTCGGAATACCAGTATTCGGTGACAATGGTGAGGGGACGGTCATTGCCGAGCGCGCCCGGTCCGTAGGTTTGGCTAACCCGCTCTCTGCGAACGGGAAGCCCCTCGATAGTATCGGAGCCGACGTTCTCCTTGGAAGTTTCCGGTTTACTGAACGCAGTTTGCGCGGAGGGAGCGGCCGTTGGAACTGGTGAGCCTACAGTCCATTGCCTTGCCGTTTTGGTGAGGGGGAATAGGTTTGTTCTGGTTCTTGTGGAGGGGTCGTAGAGTTCAATGCGCGTTAATCTGGGTTCCGCACCCTCGACGGGATTGATCCAGTTTCGCGCCTCGTTCCGCGTTCGTCCCAGGTGATCGCGAGCGTCAAGGTTGTAGGTTTTGTGCGTGATGAGGGTGCCGTCCTGGAGCTGATTGACCAGTTCAAGCTCGACTTTGGCGGAGAAAGGCAGGCCGGACACCGCGGGAATGTGCTCGCCGTACATCCACTCGGCAACCCTTCCGTCTCCGGGAGTGCTGACGGTAGAGGTGACGGTCGATTGAGAAAAGCCAGCCCGTGCGCAGCAGAAGGCAAAAAGGACGACTAAGAGCCTGAGCGGAACGCGCATTGCGAAAGCTCCCAGTCAGGAGACAGGATCAGGAGCGAGTATAGCATCAGGGGCGCTCGTCTGAAGGCAAGATACCGTTTCGGGTGAGACGGGCGGACCAGTCGCATAAGCGGGGGAGAGACAAGGCGAGGGGCGGTTTGGCGGGGAGCAAGTCAGGCGACGGAAAATTGAAATCAGAAACTAGAAATCAGAATTAGGAAAAAGTCGGGCCGGGAGAATCGAAACTAGAAACTAGAAATCAGAAATTCGGAAAAAGCCGGGCAAATGACAGGGAAGGAGACGGAGCGCCTAGCCCGCTCGATAGAGGCCGATGGCTTGCAAGTCTTCGTCGCTGTGAATCCAACCTTCTTTGCCGTCGATGCGGACTTTTACCCAGATGTCGCCGGCTACTCCGAGCCCGATTCCATCTTTCCCTTCTTCCCACGTCACCAGGACCTTTCCGGCGAGGATTTCGACTCGGGAGTCTTTCTTGACCACAACGTGCGCCGGCGGGCCGATTTGCTCGTTGGATTCAGGAAACATCCGCACGAAAGTCAGTTCCTGTTCGCCCGGATGCCGCTCAACTCCTTCGACGGGCATCTCACAGCCGCCCTCGGCCATCCCGCGGCCGGTTTGATAGAAACAATGCTGCGCCAAGGCCAGCTTGCCTTCCATCCAGTTCAAGCGAACCGGCACGGAAACAAAAAAGTAGCCGGTGAACAGGCGGATCCTCAGTTCGTCGGGCAGAATCTGAGTGAGGTTGCCCATATGATTGACCTTGCCGGGAACGAAATCGCCCATTTCGCCTTCCGCGTAAAGGGGCTTTCCGATCGGAGCAAGCTTTCCGTTCACTATGCCGAAAATCTGCCAGGGGCCGCCACTCAGGGGCGCGGACGGCAGGCATCCGGTGTCAAGCAGCAGGCCTGCCCCGTTGCTTCCGGCAATCGGATTGACACTCACCGAGCAGGTCTCCGTGAACTCGCCGTTCTCGACCGGGTGGGGAAACTCTTCGTGATGCAGAACCGCTCCGGCGGCGTCGGCAATATCCAATGACGCGAGCGCCAGAGCAAACTCGCCTTGCTTGCCAGGCACACGCTTGTTGTGTGCCACAACGGTGAACGTCTGGCCGCCGAACGTGAACGGCCCTTTGCGTTCCTCGACGTCTTGAAGTTCCGGCTCTCCAGACGAATGCGTCGCCGTCTGGCTCATTTGTTGAGTATGTGGCGGTGGCGATTCACGCTGCGGCAAGGAGGCTTGCGCCGCCACGGAAGCGCTGGCGGCCACCGCGCGCGCGGGTTCTTGCGGCATGGCACTCCGCTGCGGAGCTTGCCTACAGCCTACAGAGAAGGCCGCGAACAGGAGAAGCACTGCCGAGACACCGCGAATCGAAAACATAGTTCGTGAGCCACGGAATGATGGCTCTACTGTTCATTCTAGGTGGCGTGCGCCACCCGCGCCACAAGGACGCGTGCAAGCGCAGCGCAAGAGGTACGATGGCCTGCGACATTCACGAGCGCACACAGCGGGGAGTGCCCAATGTATTTGTAGTGCGCGGCCCGGCGTGCAAACACTGCACCCAGGAAAAGCCGGGCCGCTTCGGTCGGCCCCGCAACAGTACCGGGACGCAAAATGCGCGAATGACAACGGAAGAGAAAGGCAAAGAGAGTAAAAGAGTGAAAGGGTGAAAGAGAAAAAGCGAAGATCCCAGCCTCAAAAACCGAGACTAGGGCAGCCGGCCGCCAATCGGGAGATTGGCGTTCCCGGGAGTGTACCGGACACAGAAAAAAGTGAAAGCGAAGAAACCAGACTTAGCCGGCGGCGGCTTCGCCGATTTCGGCGGGTTTGCGATGCTCGCGGATGAGGGTGATGAGCGCCTGGGCAGCGCGGGGCAGGCTGCGGTCGCGGCGGTAGACGAGGCCGAGTTCGCGCCAGAGGTCGACGCCTTCGACGGTCAGCAACTTCACTTCCCCGGCCTTCACATAGTCTTTTGCAAAACTCTCGCTGATGATGGAGAGGCCGGCATCGGCGGCGACGAAACGCTTGATCATGCCGATGCTCGGCAATTCCATGGTTACGTGGAGGCGCGAGCGGTAGGGACGAAAAAGTTTGTCAAGCACCTGGCGCGTAAAACCGGTTCGCGGAAAAATGAGCGGCTGGCCGGCGACCTCCGCCAGCGTAATTTTCGAACGATTCGCGAGAGGATTCTTCGCGCTGACCATGAAGCGCAGGCGGTCTTTGTAAATGTGGTGCACTTTCAAGTTGGGCGCCTTGATGGGAAGCGTGACGATGCCGACGTCGATGGAGCCGTCTTCGACGCGCTGCAGAATCTTGTGGCTGAAATTGCGGTAGATGCTGATGTGCACGAGCGGATAGCGGCGCTGAAATTCGGCAAATATATTGGGGAGCAGGTAGAGGCAGGTAGCTTCGTTGGCCCCGAAAACGATGGGGCCTTGCACAACGTTGCCGCGGTCCGCGACCACCTGGATGGATTCGTCGCGCATGCGAAGAAGTTTTTCGGCGTATTCGAAGAGGACTTCACCGGCGGGAGTCAACTCCACGGACTTGGCAGAGCGGTCGAGAAGCCGGGCCTTGTACGCCTGTTCGAGCTGGCGGATCTGCGCGCTGACAGCGGATTGCGAACGGAATACTTTCTGGCCCGCGCGAGAAAAACTCTTGAGTTTAGCGACGTAAACGAAAGTTGTGAGTTGATCGAAGTCCATAGTCAGATCGCCAGACAGGAATTATAGCGAATTCCTCCTGCCAGATGCGGGGCAATTATCCTTCCTTTCAGACGTGAATTGCCGTTTGCGAGATTGGAGCAACAACCGGAGCGGGCAACAAATCGCGACGTTGCGCAAGGGGGGCCAGGACAGGGTTCCACGTGGCCTCCACGGTCCCTTGAAAATGGACGGGCTGCACACGCAGAAGAGGGAGAGCACCACGGCGCGAGAGCAAACGCGCGGCGCGAGGACTCGCGGTGAAATGCGCGTGTTCCTCGAGCACGCGGCGGAGCCAGGACTGCTCATCGGAGTCCGTCTCGGCGAGTTGGACGAAATCGCGGTGCAGCACGTCCTCCGCTTCCGCGCGTAATACGTAAGCGAGGCCGCCGGTCATGCCCGAGCCAAAATTGAGGCCCAGAGGCCCAAGAATCAGGGCAATTCCGCCGGTCATGTATTCGCATCCGTGCTGGCCGACGCCTTCAACGACCGCGAGCGCGCCGCTATTGCGCACGGCGAAGCGTTCCCCGGCGCGGCCGGCGATAAAGAGCTGGCCGGACGTGGCCCCGTAGAGAACGGTATTACCAGCAAGGACATCGCCACGGCGCGAAGCCGCGGGGCCGGCGGCGATGGCAATCGTTCCGCCGGACAATCCCTTGCCGACATAATCGTTGGCCTCGCCATTTAACTTTAGGGTGACGCCCGCCACCAGGAACGCACCGAAACTTTGGCCGGCAGCGCCATGAAATTGCCGGCTGATTTCTTCGTTCCCAGCGCGTCCGGAATTCCGGCGGCGCATGAGTTCGCCGCTAAGACCCGTGCCAACACTGCGGTCGGAATTTTGAATGGGCTGAGATTCGTTTTGCAATGCGAGCGAGGCATTGAAATGCATGCTGTCTTCCGGAACGGGCACGTGAAAACCAGGCTCTTGCTGCGGTGCAACCCGGTTCGAGTGCGAGATCGGGATCACGAGCAGCGGATCCATGCCGGAGCGCGCGCTGAGACGGTCATACCAGCCTGTGAGCTCACTCAGGGAGCGAACACCGAGTTGCGCGAGGCGGCTCCGAACTTCTTCGGCGAGGAAACGAAAATAGGCCACAACCATTTCCGGCTTGCCTTGAAAACGCGCGCGCAGCGATTCGTCCTGCGTGGCAATGCCGACGGGGCAGGTGTTCAGATGGCACTGCCGGGCCATGACGCAGCCGATGGCGAGGAGAGAAGCGGTGCCGAAACCGAATTCGTCCGCGCCGAGAATGGCAGCAAGCACGACGTCGCGCGCGAACTTCAGGCCTCCGTCCACGCGGAGAGAGAGACGTGAACGGAGGCCTGCGCGAACCAGTGTGTCGTGCGTTTCGCGCAAACCGATTTCCCAGGGAAGCCCGGTGTTCTTGATGGAAGTGAGCGGCGAGGAGCCGGTACCGCCATTGTGGCCGCTGATGGTGATGACGTTCGCGCCGGCTTTGGCGACTCCGGCGGCGATGATGCCGACGCCCGAGCCGGAAACCAGCTTTACACCAATGCGGGCGCGCGGATTCACGGCGCGCAAGTCGTGGATCAACTGGGCGAGGTCTTCAATGCTGTAAATATCGTGATGCGGCGGCGGCGAAATCAGCGGAGTGCCGGGAGTGGCGTGCCGGATGCGCGCGATGTATTCGCTGACTTTGCGCGCGGGCAACTGGCCGCCTTCACCGGGCTTGGAGCCCTGGGCCATTTTGATTTCGAGCTCTTCGGCGTGGACAAGGTAGTCGGCGGTAACGCCAAATCGCGCGGAAGCCACCTGCTTGATCTTGTTTGCCGCAGCAGGCTCGAAGCGATAAGTGTTGGGATCTTCGCCGCCTTCGCCCGTATTGCTGCGGCCGCCCAACTGATTCATGGCCAGCGCCAGAGTGCGATGCGCTTCGGGACTCAAAGAACCCAGCGACATCGCCTGCGTGCTGAAGCGCTTGAGGATGGATTCGAGCGGCTCGACTTCGCCGAGCGGCACGGCTGTGTCGGGAACGGTGTCCAGCAAGTCGCGCAGGAAGACCGGACCCTGGTGCTCCGCCAATTCTTCAAACGCAGAATATTTTTTCGCATCGGGCGCGCG
Organism: Acidobacteriota bacterium; assembly: GCA_003224055.1. Taxonomy (GTDB): domain Bacteria; phylum Acidobacteriota; class Terriglobia; order Acidiferrales; family UBA7541; genus Acidiferrum. The sequence goes on from QHYE01000016.1 coordinate 9,146, forward strand.
GGCGTGAGCGTGAAGGCGGCGCACGACTTCCGGCGAACTGGCATGAAGCTCGGCGCCCTTTCGGAAACGATAGAGACCCGCGTCGGACAGTTCCTCCGTATCCCCAGAGAACGCAGCCTGGTGCATGCGCAGGTAGTCCGCGAAGAGGCTGTCCAGCGATTTCTGGCCGGGAAAGTCGGCGGCGTCTTCGAAGAATTCGGCGCACAACTCCTCGGAGAGCCCGACCACTTCAAACAAATGGCTGTTGCGATAGCTGGCCAGCGTGGAAACGCCCATGCGGGCAAGAACTTTGCGCAGGCCGGCGTTCATCGCGATGCGCATCTTTTCCGCACCGCCGGGCTCGAGCGATTCGGCGAACTGGTCCGCAAGATACGGTACGACGGCAGTGGCTCCGGCGGCGACGAGCAGGGCGACATGATGCGTGTCAAATACCTGAGCGGATTCGACGATCAGAGGCACATCCCAAAGGCCTTCCTTGACCATCGCTTTCCAGACGGCAGCGGTCGCAAGCAGAGCAGGGAGCGGAGCGCGACCCTCGTCAATCCCTCGATCGCTGAGGAGGAGGAGTCCCGGGCGCCCGCTGCCGCTCAGAGGGGTAGTGGAAAGCCGAGCAAAACTGCAGCGCGCCCCCGGAACTCCAGTTACGGAGGAAAACGTAAAATCGATTTTTTCTACGGGGCCAAGGATCGCGCCCAACTGCGTCAGTTGCGCTTCCGTGATGACTGGGCCGGGCAGCGTGACGCCCTCTTTCAATGGGACATCGAGAGACATCACGTGGGTTTCGCGTAGGGGATCAATGGGAGGGTTGGTGACCTGAGCGAATCGCTGTTTGCAGTAGTCCCAAAGCGACCTAGGAAGGGACGAAAGGAAGGCAGGAGGCGCGTCGTCGCCCATGCTCCAATCCGCTTCCTTGCCACGGACTAACGCGGAAAAGAGAGTCTTGAATTGATCTTCGGTCCAGCCGGCGGCTCCAGCAACGCGCTTCGGCTGCGGCACGGGCGTGGACGGCGCGGAAGCGGACGCCGCCAGATTGCGCTGCGGGATCGCGTGGCGGCCCTGGTGAATGGCGAGACGCTTGAGGATATCGCGCCAGCGCAAAAAGAGCCCCGTGGATGGGTTCGCGAGAATCATTTCGCCGGGGCCGAGACGCTGGCGCTCCGCGATTCGCGATTCTTCCAGGTCAACGAGGCCGGTTTCCGAGCCCGCGATCAGCAGGCCGTCGTGCGTGAGCGTGTAGCGCATCGGCCGCAAGCCGTTGCGATCGAGCTTGGCACCAACAAATTCGCCGTCGGAGAAAACGAGGGCGGCGGGCCCGTCCCAAGGCTCGCTTTGCTGAGAAAGAGAGCTCAGAGCGCCGCGCACATCGCGCGAGAGCAACGGGTCTTTCTCGAAGGCCGGAGGAACCATGGCGAGCATGGCCTCTTCCGAGGACAGCCCTTCGAGCAATCTCAACTCAAGACCGTTATCGAAACTCGCGGAATCGCTGACGTTTTCTTCCAGGATGGGAAACCACGGGCCCACCGTGAGCCGCGAACGAATTTCGCGCTCCTTGGCGCGCAACCAGCGGCGGTTCGAGGCGATGGTATTGATCTCGCCGTTATGCGCGACGTAGCGGAACGGCTGCGCCAAATGCCAGGACGGCTGGGTGTTCGTGGAATAACGCTGGTGAAAAACGGCGAAGGTGGTCTCGAAAGACGTGTCGCGCAGGTCTTCATAAAACTGGGGGAACTGCCACGGCGTCAGGAGACCTTTATAGACAATCGTCTGTGAGGAGAGCGAGCAAATGTAGCTTCGCGGGGGAAGGAGCGATTCGGCGCGCTTCCGCAGAAAAGCCAGGCGCCACTCGAAGCGGGCGGTTCCGCGAGAGGGGTGAAAGGGCTCGACGAAAAACTGCCAAATTTCCGGCATGGTCTCGAGAGCGCGGCGGCCTAGCGAGTCTGTGTTGACGGGAACACGTCGCCATCCGAGCACGCGGAGGCGTTCGGTATCGGCTGCTATCTCGATTGCGGATTGGGCTGTTTTGGCTTCCGATGCGGGCAGAAAGGCAAAGCCGACGCCGAAGTTTTCGGGGAGTTCGATTCCCTGCTCCGCGGCTCTCGCCCGGAAAAAAGGCTTTGGCAAGGAGGTTAAGAGGCCGGCGCCGTCTCCGCTGGCGCCATCCGCATCGACTCCGCCACGGTGTGTGAGACGCTCCAGGGCCGTCAAAGCAAACTGGACTATGTCGTAGCTGGGAGCAGCGCCAAGGCGAGCGATAAAGCCGGTGCCGCAGGCATCGTGGTCGGGATGGCCCCAGTTGGGGTGCCGATTCGAGCCGGGACGGGATTCTGGAGCTTGCGAACTAGCTGCCCCTCGACCATGCCACAGGTACATAACTGTTTATCGAACGGGTTGGCCGCGGTTGTACAACGCAGAATTTGGATGCGCTGAATTGATTTCTTGATAGGAGAGGTTGGGAGACGGGAGGAGCCTAGAATTTTGTGACTTCGGAGAAATGAAAATCGCGGACCTTCATGGCCGGGACTACCATTTCGAACGCTTCTTCACCGGTTGCGCGCACAGCAGGGCCCAGCAATTCGACATTATTCAGCATTTCGATGAGCGACTGATTGAAGCGAAAGTTGCGCGCGGCGCCGGCCACGCCGCCGTTCTCGACGAGGAAGAGGCCGTCGCGGGTCATGCCGGTCATCACCTTTTCATAGGGGTCTACTTCACGGATGTACCACAGGCGGGTGACCAGGAGGCCGCGATCCGTCGAAGCGACCATCTTCTGGAGTGAGGAATCGCCCCCGGTGAAGACCAGATTCATCGGTGCTTCGCCGTATTCATTGGGGAGAGCAAATCCGTGCCCGGTTGGCTGCTTGCCCGCCTTTTTGGCGCGCGCGCGCGAATAGACGAGATTCTTTGGAACGCCACGATCGACCAGCAAGACTCTCCGCCGGGGCATGCCTTCCCCATCGAAGGGCGTGCCTTGCTGCAGCGGATGATAGACGTCGTCCCAGATGCTGATGTCGCGGCCAAAGAGTGGTTTGCCCATCCGGTCGTTCAGGCAAGAGCGCTTGTCTTCGAGAGCGGTGGCCGCAAAATCATAGAAGAGGAATCCAACAAGATCGAGCACGGCAGCCGGCTCGAGGATGACCGTGTAACGGCCGGGGGGCAATTCGCGCGCGTTCACCCCTAAATGTGCTTTTTCGCTGGCGCGCTCGGCAAGTTTTTGCGGATCGAGAGCGCGAAAGTCCGCAGAATTCGCTTTGGCCCAGCTCGCAGCGGGGTCTTCTTGCATAGTGACGGAGAATTCCGCGTGAGTTTCGCGGTACGCCGCAAAAAGGCCGCGCGAATTGCCGATTACGGATTGACTCTGCCCGGTAGCAAAAATGCCGGCAGCAATCTGGCCCTTCTTGGCGGCGAGGTCGCAGGCCAAGCGAACCGCCCGTGCGCGATCTTCGGCAGTGAGCGCTGCGGTATTTTTTACGAAACGATTTACGCGAGGGTAGCGCTGTTTCGCCGGCATCCGAAGAAGGCTAGGATTTTTCGGTTGGCTGTGTGCCAGCGAGAGGGAGGCTTGGATGGCGCCACGAAGGGAATCTTCCTCGGTGCGATTCGTCGTGGCACGCGCGGTGCGGCCGTCTACGACGGTGCGAATCGAGACGGTGAGTCCCTGCTCGGCGACGTTTTGATGAATGCCGTTGTTAGCGAAGCGCGTCAAACTGTCCGCAACTTCATCGATGTGGACCTCAGTTTCCTCGGATCCCGCTGGGCGGGCCAAACGAATGACAGTATCGACGATTCGGCGAAGTTCGCGCTCGGAGAGAAGTTCCGCGGCGCGAGGTTTGTTGCGGGAAGCGGACTTCGGGAGTTTGGCAGACGGCTTCATTGGTTCGAGAATGCCGTTCCGATGCGCACATTCCTGAAGCGCGCCGGTGACGCGCCGTGACCAGTGCCCATGGTCTGCATCGGCTGGCCTTTGCCACAGTTGGGCGTGCCCCAGAGTGTCCAGTGAGCAAGCTTGCAGATGGCGTCACAGGAATTCCAGAATTCCGTGGTGATGCCGCTGTAACTGGGATTTTTCAGCATGCGGACTTTCTTGCCGCCTTTGATTTCCCAGCCGATTTCTGTCGAAAACTGGAACTGGTAGCGGCGGTCGTCGATCGACCAGGAGCGGTTCGTTTCCATGAGGATGCCGTCGCTGGTATCGGCGATGAGATCGGCAAAGTCCCAAGCGCCTGGAAGCAGGCTGACATTTGTCATTCGAATGATCGGCAAGCGATTCCAGCTCTCGGTGCGCATGGTGCCGGAAGAACGGTTCAGACCGACAAGATGGGCGGTTTCGCGATTCGAAAGATAGCCGCGGAACTGGCCGTCCTTGATGATGTCCGTGCACTGCGCGGGAACACCTTCGTCGTCGTAGGCAAACGTGCCGAGCCCCGGCCCGTGATCGAGCCGCGCATCCGCGACGACATTGACAATGCTGGAAGCGTATTGCAGGTGATTCAGCTGGTCGAGCGTCAAGAAACTGGTGCCTGCAAAATTGGCTTCCTGACCGAGGACGCGATCGAGCTCGATGGGGTGCCCGATGGATTCGTGAATTTGCAGACCGAGTTGGCTTGCGCCTAGGATGAGCGTTCCAGCTTTCTCCGGGCATTGCGAGGCGGAGTGCAGTGCAGCGGCCTCTTCCGCGATGATGGGCGCATTGCGGAGCAAATCGAGCGATTCGATGAGCTCGTAACCCTGGAGAGAGTGCTGCCCGCCGAAACTATTGGGGTACGAGCGCTTTTGAATTTCTTCTTCCTGGAACGATGTGGCGGCGATCCCGCAACCGGAAATCACTTTTCGCTGGTGAATGCGCGAACCGATGCTGGAGGCAAACCACGAATCGATCTTCCGGAACTGCATATCCGTTTCGGTGAGCGTGACGCCTTTCACGCGACGCATTGCATCGTCTGCTGCGAGCAGCAGCGCAATCTGCCGTTCGAGCGGGATTTCGAACGGATCCTTTCGAAACGGGCTCTGCCAACTGTCCACGTAGGATTCTTCGGGCGCAAGAACGACGTCGCCGCGTTTCGCGAGGGCCGACGCTTTCGCAATCGAGACTGCCTGGGCGGCGCAGGCGGCGACACCCTTTTGCGTCAGCCTGTCCGTGGATGCAAAGCCCCAGGCCCCGTTTGCCAGAACACGAATTCCAATGCCGATGGATTCACTCTGCGCGAGAGTGCCAACCTGTCCGTTTTTTGTCGTCAGGTCGCGCTGGCGCAGATGCATGACGCGCGCGTCGCAGTAGGAGGCACCGCGGAGCTGTGCCGTATCAAGGGCTAAGTTGGCCAAATCATACATCACTCTCTTTTTTCGTTCCTTTCTGCCAAGCACTCGCTATGGTCGACCGAAATTTTCGCCGATCCACCAATCGCAGAAAAATCACATGGAACACGAAGATCGACTCGGAACTCTAGCCACTTGATGAAGCCTTGTTTTCCACTCTCATCTGAAGTTCCAATTCTTGATTTCAAAATAATCAATCTGCCCTTCGCAACAGGGAACTTGAAAAGTGCGTTGGCGGCATCCTGGGATTCCTTCGCGAATTCCTCGGCAGATCTCTTATCAGACTGAGGGTGGGAAGTAACTGCCAATGCGACCAGATCAGCTGCCTTCTTGTACTGTTCTTCATTCAGGACAAAATTGAAATTTCGGGGTGAGGAGCGAACGGCTTCACTTGCACTCATACCATACGAGGCATCCAAATAACGAGGATTCCAAAAGTGGTAAGGCGGAGTCACGACCCAGATATACTCTGATTGGCTCGTGTCCCCTGGCCGATCGGGAACCACTTCAATATCCCAGCCAAACTGCTCACCTTTCGGAACTAGCCGGAACAAGAGGCCATCGCCAAACCTGCGCTCGAAGGCTTGATTGGTTGATACTTCGCCTCGGAAGGAAAGTAGAATGCAGGCGCCTTCCTCGAAAGGGCTCTTGACGGTCCCGCAGCCTGCAGTGACAACCTGCGATGGCAGGGTGGATGGAGTGTAGCGCCCAGTGCCAGGCATGACGAAAAGAAGTGCGAAAACCGCCAGCGTCCCGTCAAAAAAGCGAACAGAAGCGAGAGCGTTTTTGCAGAGAGCCCACATTGGCATCCGTCAACTCGGAGAACCAGCGACCAAAAGCAATAGGGGCACGATAAAACGTGCCCCTATGAAGATATCACCATTAGACTGCGACGTCTGATGGGGAACTTACGTGCCTTCCTGCCAAGAGGCGAGGTAGTGCTCCTGTTCGGGCGTGAGTTTGTCGAGTCTGTGGCCCATGGATTCGAGCTTGAGCCGGGCGATCTCCTTGTCCAGGTTTTCAGGTACCACATAGACTTGCGGTTTAAGATTTTTGTAGTTCGCGCACAGGTATTCCGCGGATAGCGCCTGGTTCGCAAAGCTCATGTCCATCACTGAAGCGGGATGGCCTTCGGCGGTGGCGAGGTTCACAAGGCGGCCTTCGCCCAGCAAGTAGACTTTGCGGCCATCCTTGAGTTTGTATTCATCCACAAGGGGACGAACTTCACGCTTGCCGCTGGAGAGCTTCTCGAGGGCGGAGATGTCAATCTCGACATTGAAGTGGCCGGAGTTGCACACAATCGCCCCGCCCTTCATTTTTTCGAAATGCTCGGCGCGAATCACGCTCTTGTTGCCGGTCACGGTGATGAAAACGTCGCCTTCCTTCACCGCTTCGGCCATCGGCATGACGCGGAAGCCGTCCATTACTGCTTCAATGCCCTTCACGGGATCGATTTCGGTGATGATGACGTCCGCGCCCAGGCCTTTTGCACGCATGGCCACGCCGCGGCCGCACCAGCCGTAGCCGGCGATGACGACTTTGAGGCCCGCGAGCAAGACGTTAGTGGCGCGAATCACGCCGTCAATCGTGGACTGACCGGTGCCATAACGGTTGTCGAAGAAATGCTTGGTCATCGCATCATTCACCGCGATGATCGGATACTTCAGCGTGCCGTCCTTGGCCATGGCGCGCAGACGGATCACGCCGGTGGTGGTTTCTTCGGTTCCGGCAATCACATTCGGAACGAGATCGGTGCGCTTGGTCAAGAGCATGGTGACGAGATCCGCGCCGTCGTCCATGGTGAACTGCGGCTTGTGCTCAAGCGCCGCGCGCAGGTGCGAATAGTAGGTGTCGTTGTCCTCGCCCTTGATGGCAAAGGTGGGGATGTTGTAGTCGCGATTTAACGATGCGGCGACTTCGTCCTGCGTGGAAAGCGGATTGGAGGCGCACAGCACCGCATCGGCGCCGCCATCGCGCAGCGCGATCATCAGGTTCGCAGTTTCGCTGGTCACGTGCAAGCAAGCAGAAACGCGCAGGCCCTTGAGCGGCTGCTCCTTGACGAAGCGCTTGCGGATGGATTCGAGCACGGGCATTTGCTGCGCCGCCCATTCGATCTTGCGCTTGCCGGCGTCGGCAAGGCCGATATCTTTCACATCCCCTTTTTTCATTTCAGCGGTAGCCAAGGTCTTGCTCCTCAAACATGGATTTCAATTGTAGACGGAGTGAGCCAACCCGCTCCGTTTAATGCCTGCGGGACGCCAGGCTTGATTTCTTCAGGATTCTGAGATTGACGACGCGCTCCGACTTCAGCGGTAGCCGCGGCACTCAGGCCGGCGGCCTTGCGCAACGCGTCTGCGCGGTCCGTACGCTCCCAGGTAAACCCGGAGCCAGTGCGGCCAAAGTGACCGTAGGCAGCCGTGGGTTTGTAGATCGGGCGGCGCAAATCCAGAGCTTCGATGATGCCCTTGGGCGTCAGCACGAAGAACTCGCGAATCAACGACGTGATTTTTTCTTCGGAGACAGTAGCGGTTCCAAAGGTTTCGGCCATAACGGAAACGGGCTCAGCAACCCCGATGGCATAAGCCAATTGCACTTCGGTTTTGCTCGCGAGGCCCGCAGCCACGATGTTTTTTGCGATGTATCGAGCCATGTAGCAGGCAGAGCGATCAACCTTCGACGGATCCTTGCCGGAGAAGGCGCCGCCACCGTGACGGCTGTAGCCGCCATAGGTGTCCACGATGATCTTGCGGCCCGTCAAGCCCGCATCGCCCATGGGCCCGCCGATGACGAACCGGCCCGTGGGATTAATATGGTACTTGGTTTTGGCGTCGAGCATCGAAGCAGGAATAATCGGCTTGATGACGTGCTCGGTGACGGCGTCGCGGAGATCCGCGTTGGAAACTTTTTCGCTATGCTGTGTTGAGACGACCACGCAAGCCACTCGCGCTGGACGGCCGTTGCGGTATTCGATGGTGACTTGAGACTTCCCGTCAGGCCGGAGAAAATCAACTTTGTTGGCTTTGCGAACTTCGGAGAGGCGTTGCGTGAGGTGGTGTGCAAGCTGGATGGGCATGGGCATCAATTCTTCGGTTTCATCGCAGGCAAAACCAAACATCATGCCCTGGTCGCCCGCGCCGCCGGTGTCCACGCCCATGGCGATATCGGGCGACTGGCGCTTTACCGTGCACATGACGGCGCAGGTATCCGCGTCGTAGCCATACTTCGCACGGTCATAACCAACACCGCGAATCGTGCCGCGCACGAGTGCATCGTAATCGACGTGAGCACTAGTGGTGATTTCACCAGAAACCACGGCAAGGCCGGTGGTAACCAGCGTCTCGCAACCGACGCGACCTTTGGGATCTTGCTTCAGGACTTCATCGAGCACGGCGTCAGAAATCTGGTCGGCAATTTTGTCCGGATGGCCTTCGGTGACGGACTCCGACGTGAATAGAAAGTTGCGTAAGGCTTCGCTCAAAACTATTTCTCCTTCTTATGTTTGCGTGGGGACGCGCCGCTGCCGCACACCCTTATTAAACTCAGCGTTTCGCTTAACTTCACAAAAGTACCATTCGCTGGCGGAAGAATCAACGCATTGATTCCAAATCGCTTGCGAGTGCGTTAAACCGTCGAATTTCGACTCTGAACGGCAATTGCGTGCATCTATCGGAGGGGATTAGGCAGCATCCGCATCGTCGTCCGGTTGGACTTCGAGCTTCCCCTTGGTCTTCTTGGCCATCAGGTAGGAGCGGATGAAGGGGTCGAGATCGCCGTCGAGGACGCGGTCCACATCGCCGACCTCAAATTTTGTGCGGTGGTCCTTGATCAGGCGGTAGGGCTGCATCACGTACGAGCGAATCTGGCTCCCGAAGGAAATGTCCAGCTTGCTGGCGTCCAGCTTGTCGGTGTGCGCCTGACGCTTCTGGATTTCGAGGTCATACAGACGCGACCGGAGCATCTTCATCGCTAGTTCGCGATTCTTGTGCTGGCTGCGCTCCGCCTGGCACCCCACTACGATGTTTGTCGGGATATGCGTGATGCGGACGGCCGTTTCCACCTTGTTGACGTTTTGCCCGCCCTTGCCGCCGGAGCGAAACGTATCCACGCGCAAGTCCTCGGGACGGATGTTGATCTCAATGCGGTCGTCGACTTCCGGAATTACGAAGACGGAGGCGAACGAAGTGTGGCGCCGAGCCGCCTGGTCAAACGGGGAGATTCGAACGAGGCGGTGAACTCCCGTCTCGCCGGTGAGAAGCCCAAAGGCATTTTCGCCGGAGAATTGAATCGTGGCGGATTTGATGCCCGCTTCTTCTCCCGGAGTCTCGTCGAGCACGACGGCGCTCATCCCCCGGCGCTCCGCCCAGCGCAAGTACATGCGCAGAAGGATGGAGGCCCAGTCCTGCGACTCGGTCCCGCCGGCGCCAGGCTTGATCGTCATGATGGCGTTGAGGTGGTCGTTCTCCCCGGAAAGGAGGGTCTTCGTCTCAAGTTCGGCGATGTAACTGTCCGCGGCGGTGAGTTCGCAGCCTAATTCCTTGAGCAGATCATTTTTCTGCTCGGCGTTGGTCTCTTCCAGGGCGAGATGAATATAGGTTTCGATATCGCTGTTGAAGGAAGTAAGTTTTTCGTCGGCGGCAATCTGTTCTTCGGCGCGCTTGCGATCGCGCAGGACGCCTTGCGCCGCTTCCTGATCGTTCCAGAAATTGGGATCGGCTACGCGAGCCTCGAGGGCTTTCAGGCGCTCGCGATACTGTGGCGCGTCAAAGATAGCTCCGCACGAGCGTAATGCGCTGCTTGAGTCCTTCGTAGCGGAATTGGAGGTCTTCGAGGATCATATCCTGTAAAAAACGACGCGCGCTGCGATGCGGGCGTCAGTTTTCCTTTCGAAAAGTTGTCGCCACTAGAATAACGGAAACCAGCACGCAGAGCCAGGCGAACCAGTCCCCAAAGCGAGTGTAAATCGTTGTGTCGGTCCGAAAGTCATAGGGGAGGTCGGCAGCGGCGCGCACGTCCGGGGGGAGCGGCTGAAAGACACGGCCGTAAGGGTCGATGGATACAGTAAATCCGTTATTCGTGGCACGCACGATCCACCGGCGATTTTCAACGGCCCGCACGCGCGCCATATGCAAGTGCTGCTCCGCGGCGGCGGAGCGGCCGAACCAGCCGTCATTCGAAATGTTTATGAAGAGCTGCGCGCCATTCGCGGCGAACTGGCGAACCTCGCCGGGATAAGTCGCCTCGTAGCAGATGAAAACGCCGAACGTATAGCCATTTGGAAACCGTCCCACGAGATATCGATTCCCTTTGTGAAAACCACCGACTTCGTCAGACACACTCGTCACTACGCGGTGAATCAACGGAAACGGTTCGTACTCCCCGAACGGAACGAGATGAACTTTATCGTAAACGAAAACGCGCTGACCCTTAGCGTCGAAGAGCAACGCGCTGTTATATGGCGCGAGTCTTCCAGGCGGAACCTTGTCCGATGGATCAACAGGGTGCTTCCATTCAACCGCTCCGGCAAGAAACGGATGCTGGAACTCGATCGCCAGTTTCGAGGCGAACCTTGCAAATTGCACATCTTGAAAGGAAAAAGGCGCGGGCGCTTCGGGCCAGACAAGGAGGTCCGACCTGGCGGCAGAGGGCGCCAGACTGATGCGTCGTAACTCTTCAAGATCTGCGGCGTGCAATTGAAACCAATCGCCGGGATACGCTTGCGATTCTGGAAAATTGAGTTGCACTGCGCGCGCGAAGTGATGTGCTTCCGACGACGGGAGCATTCGAAGCCCAAGAATCTCAGCGGCAATCAGAATTGCGGCGACGGCCGCAGAAATTGCGACGCGGCGCTTCAGAGTCGGGGCGTCTGCAGCGGCAGTCCACGCGAGAAGCGCATTGAAACCCGCCACGAGAAAGGAAAGCCCGTAAATGCCGGTGATCGTGGTCAACTGAACAAGCCCGGCGTTCGCGGCCGCGGGGTAGCCGAGCAGATTCCATGGAAAACTGATCTCGGGAAGGTGGGCGCGCGCAAATTCAAAGGTCACCCAGGCAAATGGCGCGCCAATGCAAGCGAGCGCGAGGCTCTTACGGGACAATCGATGGACGGTCCATGCAAAACTCCCCGTGAGAATCCCCCAGGCGATGGCAATGAGCAGCAGGACTGCCCATCCGCCAATCGTCGAGAGCCCGCCGTGAACCGAAAGCACCGTGGCAATCCACGGGACTGAAGCGAAAACAAAAAATAGCCCATGAAGAAATCCGCTGCCGAATGCAATGCGTGGTTCGGCCCGGAACAGAATAAAAAGAAGCACTCCCACGCAGACCCAGGAGTAGATACTCAGATAGAGGCCGGTAAAGGAGAGAGAAAGCGCGGCTCCGGAGGCGGCACCGATTACGAGACGCAACGCCGCAGGCACTTGCGCGCCCGCTAACGGACGATGGGAACTCCGCGAGCTGTCCCCGGGCATCAGTGCTTCACGATGGCTTTGAAACCGGCGCTCTCAAGGCCTTTCCTCGCGGCCTCGGCATTCTTCTGATCGGTGTAGGGGCCCACCTGAACGCGATAGTACTTGTCGCCGCGCGGTGAAAGCACGAAGGCAGGAAATTTCTTATGCTGCAGGCGGGTGGCTAGTTCTAGCGCATCCGATTCCCTTCTGACCGCGGCCACCTGCAATGTGTATGTGCCGCCGGGAGCGAGCGGAGCATTCATGGATTTTGCCGAGTTGCCGGCAGATTTGGCCGCCGCGGTGGACTTGATGAGCACCGGCGCGTTCTTTTCCGCCGGGGCTGTCACGGGAACGGCGGGCTTCAAGTGGTCCACGGTTTTCTTGCTGTCTCCCGCGTGATAAAACTCCCAATCCGAATTCGGGGGTGCGGTAGCGTCTCTCGGAGTCTCGGCAGGTGTCGAATTGCTTGCTCGCTTTGCGGCGGGCTCCGGCTTGTGCGAAAAGGGATTTTGCAGCTTCGCGAGGGGATCCGTGGCGGCACGAACCTGTCCGTCGTACTGATTGCGCCCCATAACGTAACCCAACGTGAAGAACACGCCCGAGAACAGCAGCATCAGCATGAACAAGCCGATGACATGCCGGCTCTCCAGAACGCGCTCTCCGGCGCCCCCTCGTTTTCCTCCAGATGCCATCCTTACTTTTGCGGTCCCCCTAAATTCCTAGTCCACTGATTAATGATATCGATAGGCAGGGGAAACACAATCGTTGTGTTCTTCTCGACACCTATCTCCGTGAGGGTCTGGAGGTAACGAAGTTGAATGGCAGAAGGCTGAGTCGCCAAAACTTTCGCGGCGTCCGCCAGTTTTTGAGAAGCCTCGAACTCTCCCTCAGCGTGAATGATCTTGGCGCGGCGCTCGCGTTCGGCTTCGGCCTGCTTGGCGATAGCGCGCTGCATTTGTTCGGGAATGTCGACCTGCTTCACTTCGACTTTTGAAACTTTGATGCCCCAAGGTTCGGTGTCGGTATCGAGTATGATCTGGAGCTTGGCGTTGACTTTGTCGCGTTGAGAAAGAATTTCATCGAGCTCGAACTGCCCCACAATGCTCCGAAGCGTGGTCTGGGCGAGCTGGGAGGTCGCGTATTGATAATTCTGCACTTGTGACATTGCCAGGTTTGCGTCAACCACTCGAAAATAACAAACCGCGTTCACTTTCACGGACACGTTGTCGCGCGTGATGATGTCCTGCGGGGGAACGTCGAGAGTCTCAAGGCGCAGATTGATGCGGTAGAGCGTTTCAATTGGCCAAACTACGAAATTGATGCCGGCGGTCTTTGCTTCAGGAAGCAACCGGCCGAGCCGAAGCACGACACCCCGCTCCCACTCCTTGATGATGTACAACGAATTCCAAACCCAGATCAGCCCAAGACCAACGATCAGCGCCATCCCGACAAACCCGATCTCCATGTTTTCCTCCTGAACTCACGAAATTCTTATTTCACCATCGAGCCAGCCGCATCGGCCGGCTCAACGTACAGTTTTAGACCTTCGACTCGGACGACCCGGACGGTCTTGCCTTCTTGCACGGGCTGAGCAGATTCCGCCTGCCAAAGCTCGCCGTGTACTCGCACCAAGCCCTCGGCGCCCGATTGTAACAGCTTAACTACGACGCCTTCTGATCCGATCAACTCTTCCTTCCCTGTGGCCGTTTTCCATTTCCGCGAGCGTAGAACCAGCCGCATCAAGAACACGGCGAGGACCGCAAAAGGCAACGTCCCCGCAAGCGCAACGCCTACGCTTACTCCTCCGGGCGTGAGCGGCGAACGGATCAGAAAAATCGCGCCCAGAAACATAGAGATCACTCCCCCAAGAGCCAGGACACCGTGGCTGGGCATTTTTGCTTCCAGGATGAAAAACGCCAGCGCCAGGACAATCAAGAAGAGCCCTGCGAGATTCACCGGCAGGAAATTGAGCGCGTACAGTGCAAGGACGAGGCAAATCCCGCCGACCACGCCGGGCAAGACGACTCCGGGATGCGTGAATTCGGTGTACAGGCCCAGGACTCCAAGAATCAGCAGAACGAAAACGACATCCGGCTGCACGATCCGCGCAAGAAATTTCTGCCGCGTGGAGAGTTCAAAGGGCTTGCGCGACGCATTTTTCAGCGAAAGCGTGGTCTGCGCGCCGTCGAAGCGCGAAATCGTCCGGCCATCCAATTGTCTCAATAGATCGTCAGGCGAGTTCGCGATCAAATCGATCATCTTCGCTTCAAGTGCTTCCTTCTCAGTGAAAGCCTTGCCCTCGGTGATCGCCTTCTCCGCGAGCGCTGGATTGCGCCCGCGCCTCTCGGTGAAACTCCTCAGAAACGCCATGGCATCATTGTTGATTTTTTTTCGAAACGCTTCATCAATCTGCATCGGCAGCAAACCGCCAATGGCAATGACCGGAGTGGCCGAACCCGTGTGCGTGGCCGGAGCCATCGCGGCAATGTCAGCGGAAAGAAGAATGTAGAATCCCGCGGAAGCGCCTCGCGCGCCCGTCGGCGAAACGTACACGGCCACCGGCACGCGCGACATGAGGATATGCTGAATCATGTCCTTCATCGAATCGCTGAGCCCGCCCGGCGTGTCCATGGTGATCAGGACCAGCGACGCCTGGCGACGGGCGGCATCCTCGAGTCCTTCGTCAATGTAGGTGGCCAGGATGGGATCGACAACGCCATCAAGATTGAGTTCAAGAACCACAGGCTCCGAGGAACGCTGATCCGCCCCAACGGAAGGCAACCGCACGAAAATCGCGCAAGCACAGAGGGCGATGAGGAAAAGGAAAGTCGCGGATGACCTTGGCTGCCCAATATCAAGGTAGCGCACTATCAAACGGCAACGAGGGATCATGGCGCACCTCCGCCGGGCTTTTTCCCGGCCGGCTTGGAATTCTGCAAATGTTCGAGCAATTGTTTCGCTTCTGCATAGTTCGGCGCAAGTTTCAGGGCGCGTTCCACTTCCGCCCGCGCGAGATCCGGTTTTTTCTGTTCCAGATAGATTCTTGCCAGCAGCGTTCGAACGACGGCGGAGTCTCGTGCTGCAAGCGAGGCCTGCAACTCCTTCACCGCATCCTCCATCTTGCCCTGCCGGCGATAGATTTCTCCGAGCCCCCGGTGCGCTGCGGCATTGCCAGGATCTTCTGCGAGCGCGGCGCGGAATTCCTTCTCGGCGGCCTCCGCGTGCCCTGCGGAAAGTTCCTGCCGGGCGCGCCGAATGTGCGCCGCAGGTGTATCGCTTGATTCTGCGGCTTCGGGTCCATTTGTTGAAGGCCCAGATACCAGGCCCGCGCGGAGCGCGGTGATGTCCAGCTCTGTCTTCAGACGATCCAGACGTGTTACAAAGTCACCTTTGGCATCCGCACGAATCGCCGGCAGCCCATTCGGGCCAAATGTCTCCCTCGCGGTCTCCCGCTCCTGTTCTGCTTCAGACTTTTTTCCGGCTCTCTCCAAAGACAGAATGAGCATCGCGCGGTCTTCCGGATTATCTGGCTCGCGTTCAACGGCTTCACGGAAATGATCTGCTGCCGCTGCAGGATCATTGCCCTGTAGCGCGAGCAAACCCAAATTGAAAACATAGTCGTCTTCATCGGGATCCAGCTCCGCGGCCCGGCGCAGATCGGTCTGCGCCTCGGCTACTTTGCCCTGGCGAGCGCGCGCGATTGCAAGATCGTTCAGAATTTCCGGCAGGTCCGCGCCGGAAACCATGCTGGTCCGCAAGCCGTTTTGGAGAGAAGCGAACACTTCCTCCGCGCGGTCTGGTTGACCGAGGAGCAGGCGGCAGACGCCCGTCGCGAAAACCGCTTCAGGGTAACGGTCATGCGTCTTCGGCAGCCGCGCGTACCACGGCAGCGCAGAATTGCAATCGCGCCGCGTGAAATAGACCTCTCCAAGCGCGAAGTCGGGGTCCGGCCACTCCGGCTCCAGGCGTGCCGCCTCCCGCAACTCGCGCAACCGCGCTTCATCTTCGCCAGCCAACAGCCCGCGGACGTAGTGCTCGAACGCATCGAGACGCAAGGGTCGCTGCAGCTTCGAGAAATCGGCGAAGTTTAGCGGATAGCGTGGCTCAGCCGAACCAAGCGTGCGCCAAAGCATTCGCAGATGCAGAGCCATCAGCCCGTCGAGAGTTCCGATTTCTCTGGTCAACGGGAGCAATCTTGTTGGATTCACTCGCAGGACTCGGGACTCGATGCTCAGGGAGGTCCCGCTTGCTCTGAACTTGCCGAAGATCACAAAATCCGCGTCAAGATCCTCCGCGGCGTGCAACATGGTCGCGCGGCTCAACTTCGAGGAGCGCGGCAAGCCGTAGCGCTCCAGTTCGGCGAGGCGTCCCGCGTGTGAATACACCTGCTCGCCGGCCGCAGCCAGCCGCTGGATTGTCAGCTCTTCCAGGCCCTCACCGAGCCAATCGAATCGAGGTGATGATCCTACGTTCTCGAACGGAAATACGAGGTACACGCCCTGCTGAAGGCCGGTGACCGCCGCCGTTCCCGCGCCCGATGGCGGCTGCTGGGTGGCAACACCGTCAGTTCCAAGGAAGACGAAGCTGGAGAGGAGGATTAGACAACGCGCGCTGCAAGCAAGGCGCCTCATGTCAATTGCATTGTAACAGAGGCAAGCACACGTTTCGCGCCAGACCTGCGCATCACGGTGGAGATTTGACGAACCGAAGGAAAGTCAGGCCGCTCGTTCTATTGAGGCTTCGTTATAAAGACCTCTTGAATCGCCGGATCTTTCAGAACGGCAGCGAACGCCGGATCGGACTTCGCGGCGTTGAGTTCCTTATAACCTTCATCCTTCGCTTTGCGAAGATAGATCAGGCAGCGCTCCAAATTGCCAGCCTCGGCAAAGGACTTTGCCAGGAGGTAATAAAAGCGTCCGCGATCGCTGACGGAGCGGTCCTGCAACAGAGACCCGTTTCTCGAACTGTTGTGCTCGAAGAGCTGCGGATCTAATGCAAGCGCCTGGCGGAAAGAACCGATGGCCTGTTCATATTTCTTGTCGCCGAAATACGCGTACGCAAGGTTGCTGTAAAGCACGGCCATGTCATTGCGGATGCCAATCGCCTTCTGATACGCCTTGATGGCCTTGCCATATCTCTTTCGCTGATACCAGATCGTGCCGATATTGTTCTGCGCATCAGCATAAGACGGGTCGGCCTTTGAAGCACGCTCGTAATACTTGAGAGCCATGGCGAGAGCGGCCTGCTGATGAAGCGAAATCCCGAGCTTGTTCAAATAGACCGGATTGCGCGGGTTTTGGTCAGCGAGCCGCTTGTAAACCAGCGACGCTTCCCGATAGTCCTTCCGCACCATGTATAAATCCGCGAGCTGCTCATCCGTCAGCTCCGGCCGCACCACGATGACCGAAGGGTCCGCGGGCGGCTGTTGCTGCTGATGCGACGGCCCCACGCGCGGAGCGACAGCTGTCTCTGGGTCTTCAAAAAGCGACTGTCCTGCGGCGGGAATCGAAAGAGCGAAAAGGAGGATGCTTGCTGGACACGCCATCAGTGGCCTGGTCATGGCGGATCTCCCTTCTCCGGCTTCGGCTTAACCTTGTCGGGGTCCTTCTTCTTACCCCCAAAGATACCAAAGATTTTGTGTAAAGCGTTCTTTTTCTTTTCGGGCTGGGCAGAGGGATCAGCTGGATCGGGGCCCTGGCCGGTTGCATTGGGTGGCCGGTTTGGGTCGTAGGGGACAGGCGGCGCGGTTCCATCCGCTGGGGGCGTCTTTGGCTGACCTCCAAAAACGTGGGAAAGAAAGGAGCCCGTCGAAGAAAGAAGGCTGTGACCACCGTGAAGTTCGCAGAATTGCGTCGGCGCCGAGCCGGCAACGTAGATTTCCACTCGCGTCGTAGGACAATTGGCGGTGGCGAGTTGCAGCGATTCCGGGTCGATCACGACGGACTGCACGCCTTCCGGCATCGTGAAATCCTTCACGTCGCGGTACGCCCCGAGCGACGTGGCACGCATCATAAAGTCCGCCCAGATCGGCGCCGCCACCGCCCCGCCCGGGAGCCCAAGGTCGCGATTGTCGTCGAAGCCGATCCAAATCACGCAGAGCAGATTCGAAGTGAAGCCGGCAAACCAGCCGTCTCGGGAGGTACCGGTCTTGCCTGCCGCCGCGGGCAGTGTGAACCCCCGCGCGCGAACGCCCGCGCCGGTGCCGCGATTCAGCACGTCCTTCAAAAGGCTGTTGACGAGGAACGCGACGCGCGGATCCAGCGCCATGTGCGTCTGCGGCGTAAATTTCTCCAGCTGCGTGCCATCCGCGCCCACCACGCTGCGTAGAAATTGCGGTTCGGAGCGTGTGCCGATATTTGCAAACGTGGTGTAACCGGCGGCGACGTCGATCGGCGTCATCTCATACGCGCCAAGCGCCACCGCGGGAGTCGGCCCGATGTTCGTGCCAAGGCCCATCTGCCGCGCGACTTGTACCACGCGGCCGTACCCGATTAGCTCTGCGAGTTTGACGGTCGCCACATTCAGCGAATTCGTCAGCGCATCGCGAACCGTGACTCGGCCCATGAATCTTTCGCCATAGTTGTTCGGCGTGTATTCCTTGCCGTCGAATTGAAACGTGGTTGGTTCGTCGTCGATCGTGGTCGCCGGCGTAATGATGGGCTGCACGCCATCGACGGCATTGTCGAAGGCCGCCGCGTAAACGAATGGTTTGAAAACGGAACCAGGTTGGCGCCGCGCAAGGGCATGATTGAGCTGGCTCTGCCCGTAATCCCGTCCGCCGATCACGGCCTTGATTTCGCCGGTTCGCGGATCCAGCGCAACGAGTGCCACCTGCGCTTGCGGAATCGGATCGGTACTTCCCTTCTTCGCCGCTTCACGGCGCCATTTGTCATACTTCTTCGCGAGCAACAAATCTACGTTCTTCATGCCCGTGTCCACCGCTGCTGCGGCTGCGCGCTGCAAGGCGGGATCGAGCGTCGTATAGACGCGGAAATTTTCGCTGAGCAGTTCGTTTTCCGAATACTTGTCGAGCAGGTGGTCTTTCACCATGTCGACGAAGTACGGCGCGTCCCCTCCGGAAACGGACGTGCGTATGATTTTCAGCTGTGCGCGCTTCGCTTCTTGAACATCCGTTCCATTGATGAACTTATTGTCCAGCATCTGCGTCAGGACGCGGTCGCGTGCCTGCCCCCCGCGCTCGGGATGCCGGTCGGCGGAAGAGTAGTAGTTGGGCGCGCGGATGATGCCGGCAAGGTACGCGCACTCACCCAGGGACAATTGCCTCAAATCTTTTCCGAAATACGCCACGCTGGCCTCGGCGAACCCGCGAACTCCGAAGCTGCCGCGATTGCCCAGGTACACTTCATTCGCGTACATCTCAAAAATCAGTTGTTTGGAAAAGCGCTCCTCGAGTTCGACGGAAACCATCGCTTCCGCGAGTTTGCGCCGCCACGTCCGCTCGTTGGAGAAGAAAAACGTGCGCGCCAATTGCATGGTGATCGTGCTTGCGCCCTGATAGTGCTGGCTGCTGTGCCGGAGGTCCGCCCACGCGGCGCCTGCGATACGGATGAAATCAAAGCCCCCATGCTCAAAAAAGCGCTTGTCCTCCGCGGAAAGAATTGCGTCCACCAGGGTTACCGGCAAGTCGTCATACCGAATCCGGCGGCGCTTCTCCCGTGCGCTGTCGAAAAGGTTCGTGATGAGGTCCGGCTCGATTTCGGCAGTGTTAAGTTCCCCCCCGCCCGCGAGCGGCTTGATGGATCGCACGCTTTTCCCGCGGAACTGTATGGCTAAGGCATTTTTCTCCCCGAAATAGGAGAGCTTTGACGGGCGAATATCAACCGTGCTGCCTTGAATGGTGAACTGGCCGCGGGCGTTTTCGTCTTGCTCCGGGCGGTACCCCACCCGCGTGAGATAAGTGGCTAGATCTTCTGGTCCCCAAGCCTGGTCAACGGAGAGGTGCTCCGGCGCGGAAAAGATCTGCGTTGTATTTTGGAGGATATTGCCGGAGAGTCGCGCGTCGATCATGCGCGAATATTTGACATAGTAGTAGGTGAAGATCCCCCCCGCGACAAGAAAAATGGCGAAGACGATCCCCAGGATCGTCAATCCGATGGTCGAGGTAAAGAATCCCTTTTGAACATGAATGCGCAAAATGTTGCTCCCGAGGGCTGGACTTTCATTGTCTCGCAAGACGAGGCTCTAGGAAAGGCGGAGTTCTCCTATACCGCCCCGTGGGAGGCAACTCGGGAATGAGCGGCGCGCCAGCAATATTTCAGAACAGCGCCTTATTCTCACTCGACGGCGAAAAATGGAGATCCAGATGATAGAAAAACAGGTCCACGGGAACGGTGTAGTTCAAGGAGATCTTCACCACGGCATTGGTGGCGACTATTTTGATGTCCTCGCGCTTGGCGGGAATTTCCAATTCTTGCATGGTCTTGAAAAGAATTTCCCGAATCTGCTCCTCGCTGTATCGGTTTACCACCGCAAAGCGCGCTTGCTCCTGCATCTTGTCGGAAAGCTGATAGTCCGAGAAGTACGCAGGAACGATTTTCACCGCAGAGTAAATGAACAGGACAATGACCGCTATGACAACAACGGCCTTAAGCCTGCCTTCTCCGCGTTCGGAACTGCGGTGCGCGGAATCACAGTGATCTCGGATGCCAGCCAGGTACAAGCGATTCATCTCCCGGAGCCCCTTCTGCCGCAGAGACTCACGATACAACACGGCGCTGCCCAGTGACTCTTCCTCATAACGCTAACACCCAGGTGGTGGAGTGTCGAGAATTAGGCGCGCACGATGTTTCCGGAAAGGAAATGGTCAGTAGGCGCGCCCAAAAATCGCTCTTTCGGTGGCGAGCTGGCCACAAGAGACGCAGGCGCCGGAGCCGCCTGGCTGTTCCAGCGGGATGCAGCGCATGGTGGCGCGCGTTTCTTCTTTGATCTTCGCTTCGCACTCCGCGCTGCCACACCAGAAGGAAAACGCAAAACCGTTTTCCACGGCGCGTTTCAGGTCCTCATAGGTTTTCGCGTCGTGCGTATTGCTCTTGCGGAAAGCCAGCGCCTTGTCATGCAGTGCCTGCTGAATTTCTTCGAGCAAGCGCTCAACGGTTGCGGCCAAATCGGCGATTGGGACGCTGACCTTCCCTTCCTTGCCCGGCCGGTCGCGGCGAGCTAGCACGGCAGCCTGCTTGGCGACGTCTTTGGGCCCAAGTTCCACCCGCAAGGGAACGCCGCGCATTTCCCAATCGTTGAATTTCCAGCCGGGGCTCTGGCCATCGCGCTCATCGAGCGTGACACGAATGTTGGCCTTTGCCAACTCCGCCTTCAGTTTGCGCGCAGTATCCAGGACGGCTGTCTTCTCCTCGTCCGTCTTGAAGATCGGAACAATCACAGCCTGATACGGTGCGAGCTTCGGCGGCAGGACCAACCCCTGATCGTCGCCATGCACCATGATGATCGCGCCGATGACGCGCGTGGAGAGTCCCCACGACGTGGTCCAGCAATGCTGGAGCTCGCCGTTTTGGTCGAGGTAACGAACCTCAAACGCCTGCGAGAAATTTTGCCCAAGAAAGTGAGACGTGCAGAACTGCAGAGCCTTGCGGTCGCCCATCATGGCTTCGAGGGAGTAGGTTGTGTCCGCGCCGGCAAATTTCTCGGAATCGGACTTGCGCCCCGGAATAACCGGAATAGCAGCGTCGTTCACGGCGAAGTCCGTATAGGTGTCCAGCATCTGCCGCGTTTCGAATTCCGCTTCTTCGCGCGTGGCATGCGCAGTGTGGCCCTCTTGCCAGTAGAATTCCAGCGTGCGCAGAAACAGTTTTGTCCGCAGCTCCCAGCGCACCACGCTGTTCCATTGATTCATCAGCACCGGCAAGTCGCGGTACGACTGAATCCATTTCGACCACATGTGGCCAATGATGGTTTCCGAAGTCGGCCGAATCACCAGCGGCTCCGCGAGTTCTTCCCCGCCCCCGATCGTAACTACCGCCAGTTCCGGCGAAAACCCTTCCACGTGATGCTTCTCTTTGTCGATGAAGCTGCGCGGAATGAGCAGGGGGAACGCCACGTTCTGGTGGCCCGTGGCCTTGAAGCGCTGGTCCAGCGCCTGCTGGATGTTTTCCCACAATGCCCAGCCGTAAGGGCGCACGATCATGCAACCGCGCACCGGCGCATAGTCGGCCAGTTGCGCCTTCAGAACAAGTTGGTTGTACCACTCGGAAAAATCTTCACTGCGCTTCGGTAATTTCTCGTCCGCCATTCCGCCCGCCACTCTCCCGGTCTGCTCAAACCTGTGAGGGTAAATAAGAAACGGTATAAGACCCGCACCACACTGTCAACGAAGCAGCCCTATGTTCCAGTGGGCCGCAACTGCGATCACTTCCCACCTGGCTTGGCGCACCTGACTTTTACGGCTTCCCATCGTCTAATCCGGCAATTAGGAGTGTGCCATGACGAATCTCCGCCAGGACATCCAGTTCGGCTTCCGCATGCTGCTTAAGAGCCGTGGACTCGCCGCCATCGCCATCTTTGCGCTAGCCCTGGGCATCGGCGCGAATACCGCAATTTTCAGCGTCGTCAACACTGTCCTCTTGCGCGCCCTACCCTATCCCCAGCCCGACCAGCTCGTCTGGTTCTGGGAATCCCAGCCCGG
Organism: Acidobacteriota bacterium; assembly: GCA_003224055.1. Taxonomy (GTDB): domain Bacteria; phylum Acidobacteriota; class Terriglobia; order Acidiferrales; family UBA7541; genus Acidiferrum. The sequence continues at coordinate 31,559 of QHYE01000016.1, forward strand.
TCTGGAGCAGTCGTCCTTCTCCGCCGCCGACTTCCTCGATTACCAGGCGCAGAATCAGTCGTTTCAACAAGTCGCCACCGTCCGCCGCCTCGGCTTCAATCTCACTGGGCAGGGCGCCGCCGAGCGCATTCGCGGGATGGTCGCCACGCCCAATGTCTTTTCCCTTCTGGGTGTGCATCCGATCCTCGGGCGCGATTTTGTTCCTGAGGAGGGCGCCTTCGCCTCACCACGCCGCGCGCTGCTCACCTACGGCTTCTGGCAAAGCCACTTTGCCGGCGACCGCACCGTCGTTGGCCGCCCCCTCACTCTCGACAACCAGCCCGTGCAAATCATCGGCGTCCTCCCGGCCAACTTCCGCTACAGCGGCACGGACGTTCAGCTCTGGGTCAATCCGGTTAACGTCGTCCCCGAGGTTTTCAGCACCTTTCCCGACTGGGAGCGAAATATCCGCACCAATCGCGAAGCCCATTACCTCTCCATTGTCGGCCGCCTCAAGCCCGGCGTCGCGCTCGCGCAAGCACAAAGCGATATCAACACCATCGTTGCGCGCCTGCACCAGCAGTATCCCGTCACCACGGGCCACAATGTACAGTTGATTCCGCTGCGTGAGCTCTCGGCCGGGCCTGTGCGCCAGACCCTTGTGGTACTGCTGGCCGTCGTCGGCCTCGTGCTGCTGATTGCTTGCGCCAATGTCGCGAACCTGCTCCTGGCGCGCGCGGTGGCACGGCGACGGGAAATCGCTGTCCGCACCGCGCTAGGCGCCGGTCGCTGGCGCATCGTACGCCAGCTGCTCGCAGAGAGCATGTTGCTCTCATTTGTGGGCGGCGCTCTCGGTCTGGGTCTGGCTTGGGGATTGGTGCGTCTGCTTGTCGCAGCCAGCCCGCAACAGTTGCCGCGGGTGCAGGAAATCACTCTGGACTTGCGTGTCCTCCTCTTCACGCTCGGCGTTTCTCTATTGACGGGACTGCTTTTCGGGCTTGCGCCTGCCATTGCTGCCACGCGTCAAAGCCTCGGCCATTTCCTGAAAGAAGCCGGGCGCGGCGGCGCACAGGGTCTCGCCCACAATCGACTGCGCGGCCTTCTCGTCGTGGCGGAGGTGGCGTTCTCGCTGGTGCTTCTCGTTTGCGCCGGGCTGCTGGGCCGCAGCTTCGTGCGCATGCTCGAAGTCAATCCCGGCTTCCGGCCGGATCACGTGGTCACGATGTGGATGAATTTTACCAGCGCGAACTACGCGCCCAAGGGCCGTTCCACACAATTTCTTGAGCAGCTACTTCCCCGCGTTGCCGCGCTCCCCGGCGTCGAAGGTGTGGCTGTCTCAAATGACCTTCCGCTGGAAGGTGACGACACCACCACGGGTCTCAGCGAAGTCGAAGGGGGTGCTCCATATCCGCGGGGCCAGCAACCACTCACGGGCATCCACGCCATCAATCCCGGATATTTCCAGGCTATGGGCATTCCATTGCTTCGCGGCCGCGAATTTTCCGCAAGCGACAACGCCAATTCCACTCCTGTCGTGGTCATCAATCAGAAGCTCGCCGAAACTCTGTGGCCCGGCCAGGATCCTCTGGGGAAGCACTTCAACCTCCTGGATAATAAGCAATCGGAAGTCGTCGGAGTGGTTGGCAATGTTCGGCATAACGGCCTCGGAGAATCCGTCTCCCTCGAAAGCTACCACGCGTTTCCGCAAAATCCCTGGTCCTACATCGGGCTTGCTGTGCGCACGCACGGCGATCCCGGCGCCGTGTACGGAGCGGTGCGCAGCCTTGTCGCGCAGATCGATCCTGAGCTTCCCGTACATGACATGCGCCCGATCGAGCAAGTCATGGCCGAAACAATGGCTTCGCGCCGCCTGACGCTGTGGCTCGTCGGCGCCTTCGCGGCGCTCGCGCTCGTGCTGGCCTCGGTGGGCATTTATGGCGTGATGAGCTACGCTGTCACCGAACGCGTGCACGAAATCGGTGTGCGCGTGGCGCTCGGAGCGCAGCGGCAAGATGTTCTGTGCCTGGTGGTGGGTCACGGCATGCGCCTTGCCGCCATCGGCCTGTTGCTCGGCAGCATAGCCGCGTTCTTTGCCGCGCGCGCCATGACCACCTTGCTATTCGGTATACGCCCCAGCGATCCGCTCACTTATATCGGCATCGCCATGGTGCTCGGGCTTGCTGCGTTGGCGGCCTGCTATATTCCCGCGCGCCGCGCCACTGCCGTCGATCCGATGGTGGCGCTCCGCTACGAATGATTCTCGCGCCTGCGGCTGTCAAGCAATCAAGCATGGCGGTCGCAGAAGCTCGTCTGCTATTAAATTACTTACTATCTCCAAAATCCTGCATCGCCGTATTAGAATACAGCTCCGGCCGAGAACGATCTCTGAGGGAGATACCACGCCATGAAACGCATCACCCTGATTTCTTTGCTGCTTCCTTGCGCCGCGCAGATTGCCTGCGGGCAGGATTGGGCCAAAGCTACCCTGGAAAAATCTCCGCGCCACCGCGAGTGGGTTACTGTGAAGCATGACAATCGCTCGGTCGAGACCTTCGTCGTCTACCCCGAAGCGAAGGGCAAGACGCCGGTCGTGCTGATTATCCACGAGATCTTTGGAATGACGGACTGGGTGCAGGACCTGGCGGATCAAGTCGCCGCGGCCGGCTACATCGCGGTCGCTCCCGACCTTCTCTCCGGCATGGGCCCGAACGGCGGCCGCAGCACCGACTTCGCGGAGGGCAAAACGATGGAAGCCGTCAGCCACCTGAATCCGGACCAGGTGACTGCGGACTTGAATGCCGCAGCGGATTACGCGTTGAAGCTCCCGGCTTCGAAGGGCAAACTTTTTGTCGGCGGCTTCTGCTGGGGCGGAAGCCAGACGTTCCGCTTCGCCACGAACCGCCCGGATCTGGCCGCAGCCTTTGTTTTCTACGGTGGGCCGCCGGAGAAAGATGCGATGGCGCGTATCAAGGCTCCCGTTTACGGCTTCTATGCGGGCAACGACTCACGCATCAACGCCACGCTTCCCGATGCCATCGCCCAGATGAAAGCGGCGGGCAAATCCTACGACCCAGTGACCTACGACGGCGCCGGTCACGGCTTTATGCGCGCCGGCGAAGCCCCTGATGCGAACGACGCCAACAAGAAAGCCCGCGCCGATGCCTGGGTGCGCTGGAAGAACCTGCTTGGCAAGTAGCAATTCGACGCAAACTCTCGCCGCGAGCGAGTGCGGCATCTCAGCTCAATTTTTTTTCGAGCTCGCCCCAGCGTGCATACAAATCGTCGACCGCTTTCTGCGCTGCATCCAATTCCGTGCAAGCCTCCTGCAGACAGATCCGGTCGCCCGTAACTGCGGGATCTTCGAGCGCCGCGCGCTTGGCATGGAGTTCTTGTTCCGCGTCGCCGATTTTCCTTTCCATCGCAGCCAGTTCGCGCGCTTCCTGATACGAGAGCTTTTTCCTCGCGGCAGCAGCCGGCGATTCGCCGTTTTCTGTACGAGGGCGGCGGCCGTCATCCGCTGATTTCAGCGTGCGACTGTACAGTTGCGCATTCTGCCAAGCCTCCCATTGCGAGTAATCAGCAAATCGCTGCGCACTCCCCAGTCCATCCAGCCCCAGCACCACGGTCGAAACGCGGTCCAGCATGAAACGGTCGTGCGTGACCAGCACCAGCGCACCGCTGTATTCGAGCAGGCCCTCTTCCAGGATTTCCAATGTCGGAATGTCGAGATCATTGGTCGGTTCGTCGAGCAACAAGACGTCCGCAGGTTGCAACATCAGTTGCGCGATTAACACGCGCGCGCGTTCGCCGCCGGAGAGCCGCCCGACGCGTTGATTCAAATTCTCCGCCGA
>QHYE01000094.1 GCA_003224055.1 Acidobacteriota bacterium
CGCGTCCTCGTTTTTTATGGGGGCGTTTTTAGAGTGCTCGAGCCGGATGACGGGAAACCTTCAAGTCCGATTCTTAGAGGGCTGGGCGCCAGCAATGGCGCCCGGCCACTCGACCCTCTCTAACAGTGTCGGCCCTGTCAAACTCTTTTTGACGACACATCTCCGTTCACTCCTCAGAGCGGTCTTGTTCGCTTGGTTGACCTCTGCATTGACGACCACGGCTCGTTCGTAATCTTTCGATCAGCTTCAGTCCGACCCAAACATCTCTTCGATCCATACTTCGACCATGATTATTTGTTCGAACTCCCTTTACAGGGAGCGGGATGCCCAACCAAGTGGACGGTGTTCTAGTTCACACCATGTCCGGTAACGAGCTGTCCCGCGTACGAACCGAACTCCATCGACGGCGAATACTCGCAACCATTCCGCCACATCCAGTACAAGCGGACCCCCAGCCTGCGCCCCATCGCTACCTTGGCAATGCTCCTGTGTCGGCGCATCGCCAGATGTACGTAGCGACGTCTCCAGTCGGGATGGACACGCGCTGCTGCTTGAGCCGCCTCCACCAGCAAGAAGCGCAACAAGGAGTTGCCTTGCTTGCTGATGTGCCCTAGCCGTTGCTTGCCACCACTGGAGTCCTCGCTGGGGATCATCCCCACGTAGTTGCCGATCTGCTTGCCACGATGAAACCGACTCGGAGTTCCAATGATCAACACGTAGGCGAGTGCCGTAAGTGGGCCCACGCCAGGATGGGTCATCAACCGCAGCGCCTCGGGTCGTTTCTTGGCTTCCTGCTCCGCCGCTGCAGTTAACTCCCCGATCGTCGGATTCATCCGGTCCAGCTCACGGATGACATTGTCTTCGGAAACGGGAAACGAGTGCGGTGTCAAAGCGTCGATGAGCGTGAGGGTTTGCCCGGTGGTGAGCTCGAAATAGTTTGGGATCGAGGGATGGGCGTTGGCGAAATAGTTCGCGGCCAAGCGGTCCTGGTTGGCCAGGCTGTTCAGGTAGGGCATGGACGGGCTGGCGACAACGTCGGCGTAATTGTGGTTTTCCTCGACGACAATGAAGACGTGGCCAAAGCGCACATTCTGAGCGGGCGGCGGCGGGGTCTTCGCTACCTGTCCTCCTACGCAGCCGGCCAGGGCGGAAACGCAGCAGACCAGCGCGAGCAGTCGAAACCGGGCGGCGGGCAAAATGCGTAGGCGGGATCGTACATAGGTTTATATCTAATGTTGAATTTTTCTTAGAGAATTCGGCCCATGAGCCCTCCCGAATTGCCCGGAGCACTCTATTGGCCGCTTCTTGACAGTGGCTTATTCTTTGCTCTCCGCCTGTCCACATTGGGACACTCGCGCAAGGAGAAAGTGCAGATAAATTCATTCAAACCAAGCGACTATTTACCTCATGAATGATGAAGCTGTTCTTTATCCTTGGGGACGACGGTGTTTCTCAAGCTGTTCGACCACGCTATCGAGATCGGGATAACCGGCGCCAAAGCTCCGTGTGAGCCAGTTCCCGCCGCGCTCTGCAATCCTTTCGCCGTCCGCGATCACCACGAACTGACCCGCCTTACCAGGTGTAATGACAGCGTCAATGTCCAGGCGCTTCTTGATGAGGGTCGCGAGACTCGTGACCTTGGCCTTGTTGTTCTGTCACGTCGGACAGTGAACGATTTCGATCTTCATTTTGCTCTCCCATCTGATTCGTGCAGCACCCTGTTCACCCTGAATTTGTCTCAATCCATCAGGTCCGGGCCACCCGTCCGCCGTGACGCGCTGGCCTGAGCGTAGTGTTGCATTTCGTAGGTGAGGAAGCGTGGCGAGTTCGGTGTTCGTCACGCTTCAGGGGGTGGGGTGCATCTGATACTGGCGAATCCTCCCTGGCGTCAGCTACAAGAGCGCGCCGAAAAGATTCCGGGAGAGAAGAAGCACGTGGGGGGCATCCTCTCACAGAGTCAATGCGCCGCGCAGTTCAATACAGCACAGAATCGCGTTACCGGACAACTGCCGGTGCGTTCTCGCGGATCAAAGATAGGCCACGCGCCAACGCAATGGGCCAGCCTCAGATGGCCACGAGGTATTCTCGGAAGACTTTCTGTGTACCGGGGGCAAATTAGAAACTAGAAAAGTGAAACCAGAAAATGGAGCCCGTCGAAGCAGATCCCTCCCCCCTGGACTCTCCCCGCCGATCTTGCCCCGGCGCCGGTGCTCATCCCGCTGCAGGTGGCGCTCTGCGCGAAAGCGGCGCCGGTAAACAGCAACACCATGGCGGTTAGGAGGAAAAACTTCACTTTCATCTTGTCTCCCTGGGAACTTCACGCATCATTCTCGCTCAAACTCTCCAGACCCATATTCTGAAGAAAGCTTGTCCAGTTCAAGCAAGGTGTTCCGTAGTGTCTGCTTTTTGCCAACACCATAGGTTGAGTATGCCCCCATTTCCCGGCGAGCGCTCGCGAGCAGCGAGTCAGGTACCACCGCAGTCCTTGCCAAGATATCGCGGTCATCCATGCCCCAAGCCCATACAAGACAACAATTGCTTGGCCGTTCTCGCCGCCACATCTAACTCTATTAAAAACAAACATTTGCAAGACGTGGCAATGCCCCCAAAAAGAAAATGAAAAAAAGCTTGCGTTCTATTTAGTGTTGTAGTTAACTATAACACTAGTGGTCGATCAGAGGTGGTCGCTCGCAGCTGAGTACGCGAGGGCAAACCCTGACCCGAAAGTAAAGAAGCTTAAGGAGAATGAAACATGAAATCCATTCGTACTATGCTGCCCGTTGTTCTGATGTCGCTCTCCGCCATGGCTTTCGCGCAGTCCGACGCGCACAAGATGGACGAGCCCAAGACTCCCGCGCCGAAGTCCGAGGCGCAGACCTCCTTCGACGCCATGAAAACCCTCGCGGGAGATTGGGAAGGCCCCGTGAAGACCGACATGCCGGTAGAGGCGAAGGTGGACATTAAGCCGCTGCACGTCTCGATGCGTGTGACCTCGCGGGGAAACGTCCTCGTTCACGAGTTCCAGGAAGCCGGAACACCGTTGGACCCGGCAAAGTACGACCATCCCGTCACGATGCTGTACGTCGACGCGGACCGGCTCACGCTGGTGCACTATTGTGACGCGGGGAACCGGCCGCGTATGACCGGAAAAATATCACCGGACGGAAAGACGCTGGAATTCGAATTTGCCGATCTTTCCGGCAGCAATAAGTACGGACACATGTACCACGCCGTGTTCACCATCATCGACGCCAACCATCACACCGAGGACTGGACCTACATGATGCCGGGGGACAAGCCGGTCCACGCGCACTTCGACTTGCAGCGCACAAAATGACGGGCGCGTATCTGTGGTAAGGGGCGATCAGGAAAACCGATGGACCGTGAGTGGAACGACAGTCAGCCGATCTACCGCCAGGTTCGCGACCGTGTCGTCGCGATGATACTCGACGGAGTTCTCAAGGAAGGGGATCCGCTGCCCTCGGTGCGCAATGTAGCGGCCGAATACCGGGTCAATCCGCTTACGGTCCTGAAGGGCTATCAGCAACTGGTGGACGAGGGGCTGGTCGAAACCAGACGTGGCCTCGGCATGTTCATCAATGCCGGCGCACGCAGTTTGTTGCTGCAGGGCGAACGGCAGAAGTTTCTTGGCGAAGAATGGCCCAGGATCCACGCAACGATTCAGCGGCTCGGGCTGAAGGCGAAAGAACTCCTGGACGGCGCAAACAGCGGGTCGCCTTCGGATGGCGCACAGCCGAAAACCGGCGACTCGAATCCGCCCAAGAAGGAGCGATGAAGCCATGGCATGCATAGAAGCACGCGGCCTTCGCAAGGCCTTCGGCACAACCATCGCGGTGGACGACGTCAACTTGCGGGTGGAAGAGGGCCGGATTCTCGGACTCATCGGACCCAACGGCGCAGGCAAAACCACCGCGCTCAATGCGATTCTCGGCCTCACCCCATACCAGGGAGAACTGAAGGTGCTCGGACGCGATCCCTGGACCGAGCGCGATCAGCTGATGCGCGATGCCTGCTTCATTGCGGACGTCGCGGTGCTGCCGCGCTGGCTGCGGGTTTCGCAGGCGTTGGACTACCTCGCCGGCGTGCATCCGCGATTCGATCGTGCGAAGGCGGAAGGCTTTCTTGCAAAGACAAACATCAGGCGCGCCAACAAGGTCAGGGAATTGTCGAAGGGCATGGTGGCGCAGCTGCACCTCGCTCTGGTCATGGCCATTGACGCGAAATTGCTGGTGCTGGACGAGCCGACGCTTGGCCTGGACATCCTGTATCGCAAGCAGTTCTACGATTCGCTGCTGAACGACTACTTCGATCGCAGCCGCACCATCATCGTGACCACACATCAGGTGGAAGAGGTCCAGGACGTCCTCACCGATGTCATGTTCATCAACCGCGGCCGCATCGTATTCGATTGCAACATGGAGGAATTCGAGTCGCGCTATCTGGAAGTGATGGTGAATCCCGAGCAGATCGCCGCAGCACGGGCGCTGAAGCCGATTCACGAACGCCAAGTGTTCGGGCGCAGCATCCTGCTGTTCGATCGTGTCGGACTTGTTTGTTGCCGTGCTCAGCAATCAAAGCGGCACGGCCCAAGGAGGGGCTCGATGAGTACTCCATCAAACACCGTGCCCGGGTCTCCCCTCGGATCGCAAGTAACCGCGCCCGCGATCATCCCGTGGGCTCGGCGCATGTACTGGTCGATGCGGCGCGAATTGTGGGAGTGCCGTTCGATTTATATCGCGCCGTTGGCCGTCGCCGCCGTTTTTCTGCTCGGCTTCTTGATTGCGTTGACGCTCAGCCCGGCGCATCGGCACGAGCCGCTCGACATGCCGTACGAATTAGCGGCGGGTCTGATCATGGGGACGGCTTTTATCCTGGGGATTTTCTACTCTCTCGACGCGCTGTACGGAGAACGCCGCGATCGCAGCATCCTGTTCTGGAAGTCGTTGCCGGTTTCCGACCTTACCACCGTACTCTCGAAGTTTGCCATTCCCCTCATCATTCTGCCGCTGCTCAGCTTCGCCATCGCCGTTGTCACGCAGTTCGTCATGCTGCTGCTGAGCAGCGCAGTCCTGCTGGGCAGCGGCCTGAGTGTCGGGACGCTCTGGGCACGAATGTCGTTCTTCCACATGTCACTGATGCTCCTCTACCACATTCTGACCGTTCATGGCCTCTGGTACGCGCCCATCTACGGCTGGTTGCTGCTGGTTTCAGCTTGGGCACCACGCGCGCCGTTTATATGGGCGTTCTTGCCTCCGTTCGTGATCTGGGGAGTCGAGAAGATTGCGTTCAGAACTTCGCATTTCCTCGGCATGCTGCAGTACCGCTTGACCGGACCGGAGCCTTCCACCACCACAGCGCGGAGCGGAAACCTGATGGAAATGATGTCAGCGCTCACTCCGGTGCAATTTTTCAGTACGCCGGGTCTGTGGGTAGGGCTGGCAGTCGCCGCGATATTCCTGGCCGCAGCGGTGCGGCTACGGCGGTATCGCGAACCGATCTGAGTCGCGCGTGGTCTCGATGCAATGCTCGGCGCAAGGAAAAACGAGTGGGAACACGGCTGTAATGTTCAATTCGATGTTCAGGAGGAAAGATGGAACCACTTATTGATGTTAACTGCTCAGCGATGGAATGTACTTCACTCTTAGCCAGCGCTCCGATTTGGCAGGACATCCTGGCACAGGCGATGACTGGCGAAGTACTCGCCGCCATGAACTACGCCTCCCTATCGGAGATTTGTGACGATCCCGCAGAAGTCGCCGATGCGTTGGAGCATGCTGAAGGGGAACTGGGGCATGCCGCTTCGTTCGCTGCCGAGGGCCGCAAGATTGGAGTAGACGTCGCCAATAACGTCGACGCCAAGCATTGGAAGCGGCTCCGCGAAGCATTCCTGCGTTGCATCGCAGAGCGTGACTTCATTGGCTGCTTGATCGTCCAGGAGATCATGTTGGAATCCTTCGCCGTCGCAAGTTATTCACGCGTCGGGAAGGTGGCACGGGGGAGTCTAGGCGAAACCTTTGCCCGCATCGCAGCAGAGGAAGAAGATCACGTCGATCACGCCATGTCGATTCTGAGGACGGAGAGAGCCCTGGACCCGCAGCGCTTCGACGACAAGGTCTACCGGCTGCATCTGGATGTGATGACCACCCTCGCGCAGATGCTGGCAAAGGAATGCAGGGATGGCCATTGCGAAGTGTGCCACGCCAGCTGTGTGAAGCCAGCACTGTTCGATGTCAGCTTGTCGGCAGCCGAGCTTCGCGGAGCGTCGCTGCAACAGTATCTGAAGACGCTGGACATGCTGGGGATACCCGGGGAGGTCACACTTACATGGGTGACTCAGTTGCCGGTGTAGCTACGCGAGCGCGGACGAGCGAGGTCGATTTCGCTCTGATCGGGCATCAGGAGAGTTGGAGAGCGGCTGCGGACGTACTTGCTGTCCTGCGCGGACCGGAGCGTACGCCACTGCCGGACGATGAGATCAAGGACATTCTTCCTTGGATTCCGCCCCGAGCAGTCTGCCATGTCGACATTGGTTCGATCGTCGGCGCGAAGGCGCGGGGCCTCTACATCGACTCCTTCATTCCTCCCGACCGTCTGGAGGCCGCCTACGTGCACGAGAACATCGCCCGCGTTCGAGGGGCGGCGGCCTGCGCGATCAAGGCAGGAGCGAAGATCGTGAGTCTCGGCGGATTCAGCTCCATTCTGATCGAGGGCAACTTCGATCAGCTTCCGGAAAGACACGATACGGTCTTCACGACAGGCAACACGTTGACCGTTGCTTTCATCGTTCAGGGCATCAAGAAGATATGCGCGCTGGAGGGTCGGAACCTCCGCAGATCAACGCTGCTCATCGTTGGAGCAACAGGAGATGTGGGTTCCGGCTGCGCCCGTTGTTTGGCGCCTATCGTGAGCAGCGTGCTGCTCAGCGCACGCAACGTGGAGCGACTACGCAGGCTCGCAGCGGAGTTGCAAGCCGATGGAGTTCGGGTGGAGATCGCAGCGGATCTCCAGCGATTCTCCGCAGAGGCCGACGTCGTGATCTGCGCGGCGAGTCTGGCGTCTTCTTCGCTTCTGTTGGGCCGGATCGCCCCCCACGCACTCGTTTGCGATGCGGGCTACCCGAAGAACTTGTCTCCAAGGGCGGAGATGCTCGGCGTCACAGTCTTCTTCGGGGGTCTGGGACAGATCACTGGTGGAATGAAGTTCGCGCCAGATTTTCGTGGAGTTCTGAATCGGCATCCGTTCCCCGATGTCGTCCATGGATGTCTACTCGAAGGCATGGCTCTTGCTCTCGATGGCCGGTTCGAACCCTTCTCAAGGGGAAGAGGGTCCATCACTCAGGAGCGGGTCGAGGACATGGAGACAATTGCTGCACGCCATGGGATCTATCTTGCACCGCTTTACAACGCCGATGGACCAGTGGAAGACGGACTCCTATTGCCAGACGGAATGGGCGTGAGGATGAGCGCCGGCATTCCTCGCGGCAGCGGTCCGGCTGCGCCGCTATCGTGAGCCGATCTGATTTGTCACGTGTGGATACTACAATGCGGCGGGCCGCCGCCCGGAGCGATGCAATGACACAGATTGGAATGGAAGACGGTTCGAGGGAAAGAACGCAACGCTTTTACGCGAGAGTTGCGGGCTTTCTGTTTCTGTGGCTGATCATCACCGGTCTGGCCGGTACAATCATTATCTCCCATATCGTTGGGTCTGGAACGTTCGAAGAAACTGCGAAGAGAGTTGTAGCGTCGGAACACCTATATCGGGTCGCGCTCTGCAGTGAGCTGATTGAGACTTTGAGCGCAGTCCTGCTTGCCTTCGCTCTCTATGTAACACTCAAGTCCGTAGATAAACTTTTGGCTCAGATCGCAATGTATTGGAGGTTGGGAGAAGCGTTCATCGGCGGCGCGGGAATGATCGTCAGTTTTGTGAGGCTGCATCTCTATACTTCCTCACAGTCGATCGGGGCATTGGGACCCGACCACTCACAGGCCTTAGTGGGCCTGACACGCCAGGCGGGGTTCGCCTCGTACAACATCAGTGCGATATTCTTCAGTTTCGGGTCGATCCTCTTCTGTTACCTGTTTTTCAAGTCGAATTATATCCCCAGGATCCTGTCGGCATTCGGCGTATTTGCTTCGGTCGTGGTGACGGTCATGTGTTTTGCCAGTCTGATTTTTCCCGAGCACGCGGGGACGCTGCAGTATGGTTGGGCGCCGATGGCCATCGCCGAAGTCACAACCGGCTTCTGGCTGATGTTGTTTGCGGTAAAGACCCAAGCCCCTAATGATCAGCAATCCGCCAGACCGGCGGTCATCCGCGGTTAGCAGCGGTTCGCCGTGACGATGCCGTGAGATTGTGTGCCGCCCACCCTCCGTTTCAGCCACTTAAACCTCTACAATATTTGCGGCCGCCATTCGTCTACAGGAATGGATGGGTGAGCCGTCGAGGATCACGGGGATGACCGAGCAAGACCGTCAAATCTCCGAAATCATCGCGGAAGAACGATCCCGGCTGCGCAATTTCATCCGCCGGCGTGTGCCCGATCCCTCCGACGCCGAGGACATCGTGCAGGAGGTCTTCTACGAGCTGGTAGAAGCGAATCGCCTGCTGATGCCGATTGAGCACGTGACGGCCTGGCTTTTTCGAGTCGCGCGCAATCGCATCACGGACCTTTTCCGTAAGAAGAAGCCAGAGACCTTCAGCGACGCAGCGGTCGTGGACGAAGACGGCGAGGTGCTGCGGATCGAAGATCTTTTGCCATCGCCCGATGCCGGGCCGGAAGCGCTCTACTTCCGCAATGTGCTTCTTGATGAATTGGAATTTGCGCTCGACGAACTGCCCGACGAGCAACGTGAAGTATTCGTCGCTCACGAACTGGAGGGGCGCAGCTTCAAAGAGTTGTCGGCAGAAAGCGGCGTCAGCGTCAACACCCTGCTCTCGCGCAAGCGCTACGCGGTGCTACATCTGCGCGAACGATTGCAGAGCATCCACGACGAGTTTGCGAAAAAATGACGCGAGGAAATGAGGAGCACAACATGAGCAAAAAGAAATGGATTTTTCTGGCCCCACTAGCGCTACTAGCGATGGCGCTTTTCATCTGGCTTGGCGGCGAGCTAGTCATGCATCTCTGGAACTGGCTGCTGCCGACGCTGTTCGGGTGGCGGCAAATTACCTTCTGGCAGGCTGTCGGACTGCTGGCTCTCTGCCGGATTCTGTTCGGAGGCTGGAGTGGTAGTGGTCATGGCCCTCGCTCCAACGTACGGCGGCGAATAGACCAGCGCTTGGACGAGCGCTGGGAGCGGATGACGCCCGAGGAACGCGAGAAGTTCCGCCAGAGTTGGCGGTCTCGTTGCGGCTTCGGCCCATCCACCAGCGAGAGCAAGGAGCAATGAAGCCGTCAAAATCCTGCTGAGATTTTGAAGAGCACGTTATGAAAGAGATTGTACACACGCAATACGGACCACCGGATGTTCTTCAGTTCACCGACATAGCAAAACTTACGGCCAAGGACGACGAGATCTTGATAAAACTCTACGCGGCATCGGCAAATCGACTGGACTTGTTCCACATGAGAGGTGTGCCGATGATCCGCCTGATCCCGGGGCTGCGCACGCCAAAACAGCAGGTCCTCGACGTGGCTGAAGCTCTCCGTTATCTTGAAGAAGGACATGCGCAAGGGAAAATCGTATTAACAGTGGAACATTTCTGAAGATTAGATTTAACGTATGTCCCGTAAGAAGAGTTGCAAACATCACCACAAAAAAGCCGAGAAGAATTCCGTTCTACGCTAGCATGGGTGCGGTTGGGAATTTCGGCTGGCCGTCCGGAGATAAACAACGTGAGAAAAAGTTTGCTATCCATCGCGGTATTGCTGTTCGTTGCCGGGGTAACGGCGGCGCAGCAGAGCAGCATGAACGACGAGGGCGGGCGCGTGATGGCGCTTGAAAATGCATGGAATCGCGCCCTGGAAGCAAAAGACACCAAGGCGCTGGACATGCTCTTGGCTAATACGTTTGTATCCATCGACATCGACGGAAGCATTTCTTCCAAGAGCGAATTTCTGGCGAGTATCAAGTCGCCGGACTACCAGCCGTCGCAAGCCGTCACCGAGCAAAGCAACGTCCAAGTGTACGGGGATGTCGCGGTAATCGTCGGAGTGTTTCGAATCAAAGGGACGGAGAAAGGAAAACCCTACGTTCACCGCGAACGATTTCTCGATACCTGGATAAAGGTCCGTGGAACGTGGCAGTGTGTGGCCACGACGAGCACGCTGATCACTGCGAAATAGGAGGGTAGCCTACGGGCCAACTAGAAAGTGAAACTAGAAAATGGGGGAGAGAAAATCACCACGGTTCTGTCCGCTCACCACAGGCTACGGAAGTACGGCGTATGGCACCCCTTCAAAGCTATTCCCGGTAGACTGGGCTGCTATAAAGGAGAATACGCTGGAATGAAATTTGGGGATGCGGTACGCTCCGCCGCATGTATAAGCGGCTCCTGATCGTCGGGACCACGGGACTGTTCTTCCTTTTGGGGCTTAACTATCTATTGATTTACCCGTTGAAAGAGACGGTGACGCGCGAGCGCGAGCGGCAGGACAAGATCTACTGGAAAGCCTTCAACGCCATCCAGCATTTCGGCGTGCAACCGGACAAGGATTCCGAACAAAAAGCAAAGGCCGCCTTGGAGGACGCCCACGCGCGCGGCCTGAGCAAGACTCGCCAGGACATCCTTCAAAACTATTTTCAGGACCTCGAGCGTTGCTTCCAAGGCGACCGCGACTCCTGCAAAAAAGCCAACAGCGATATGGACGAGGCCATTCGAGCGCCGCGGTAAGCGTCGAACGGCTCGTGACACGAGCCGAGGAGACATCGCGCTTTCCGGTAGGAACCGGAACGGAAACGACGCGGAAGCGCGAAGCGCCGACACAACGTCAAAGATGCGGGCGGGATCAGCGAAGATGGGCGTCGAACCATGCGACGGTGCGGCGGGCGCGGTCGCGTTGGTCGGCGGGCTTGGCGAAGTGGTGGCCTTCGTGCTCGTAGACGACGAGTTGGGTTTCGACGCCGAGAGTTTTCAGGGCGTGCCAGAATTCGTAGGATTGCGGAGTGGGGCATTCGCCGTCGCTGTCGCCGACGATGACGAGCGTGGGCGTTTTCACGTTCTTGGTGAAAGTGATGGGTGAGCTTTTGGCGTAGACCTCGGGATCGTCGTAGACGGACTTGCCGAAAAACGGAATCATCCACTGATCAATTTTGTTTTGGCCATAGTAGCTCTGATAGTTGGCGATGCCCGCGCCGGCCATGGCGGCCTTGAAGCGGTTGGTTTGCGTGACGCCCCACATGGTCATGAAGCCGCCGTAGCTCCAGCCGGTGAGGCCGAGGCGATTGGGATCGATGGGAGCGGCGCGGAGGGCTTCCTCCACGCCGGCGAGGATGTCGCGAAAATCGCCGTAGCCGAAATCGCGGACGTTGGCGCGCGTAAAGGCTTCGCCCTGGCCAAAACTGCCGCGCGGGTTGGGTTGGAAAACAAAATAGCCGGCGCCCGAAAGGGCGATCGCAAAATCTCCCGCATCCGGCCAGCTCGACTGGACCGCGGCGCCCGGGCCGCCGTGGACTTGCACGATCATGGGATATTTTTTCGCGGGATCGAAGTTGCGCGGATAGATGAGCCAGCCCTGAATGTCGAGTCCTTCGTTTTTCCAGTGGAGGCTCTTGGCGTCGCCCCAGGCAGGTTTCACTGCGGTGTTGCGCTGGGTAACCTGCCGCCAATAGCCGATGAGGCCGGCCCAGATTTCCGGTGGATCGCTGAATGAGCTGCGAATGAGGGCGGAGGTTTTTCCATCGCGGGCGAGAGAAACGTTGGTGCCCCAGGGGCCGGCGGAAACTTGTTCTTGGCCGCGCCACAGAGAATCGATGCGACCGCTGGCGGGGTCGACGGTCGCGACGGCAGCGTCGCCTTCGACGGATTCGCCGAAGACGATTTTTCCTTCAGGAGTCCAGGCGAGCCAGTTTGCGGTGGCTTTCATTTCGGGCGTGACGTTGGTGGCTTCGCCGCCTGTTGCGGCAATCGTGTAGATATCACCGCCGACGGACGGTTCGTCACTCATGAGTCCGGCGATGAAGGCGATTTTCTTGCCGTCAGGGGACCAAGCCGGATTGGCGATTTGTAGCGGCGGCTTGTGGATGGACTTCATGAGGCCGAGAACATCGGCGTCGAGCGTGTAGAGTTGCGCGATGTACCAGTTGTTGTCACCGTTGCCGTGCGCGGCGATGACGGCGAAGCGCGCGTCGTCCGGCGACCAGTCGTATTCGTAGACGTACATGTCCGCAGGAGAAATTTGACGGAATTCGCCTGAGGTGGCGTCGACGAGGGCGAGGCGTTGTTCGAAAAAGACGTCTTTGATTTCGCCGGTCTCGGGCGTTTCGGCGACGAGCGGGCCCGCGGCGCGTGTGGCATTCTCGGTAAAGAGGACGGCGATGGTCTTGCCGTCGGGCGACCACCGAGGCGTGGCGAGAAGACCTTTCACGTTGGTGAGTTTCTTGGCGGGCCCGCCAAGGTCAGAGATATAAAGCTGAAGTTGACCCGCCTTCTCAGCGTCAGAAAGAAAAGCAATTCGCTGACTGTCCGGCGCCCACGCGACCGAGCCCTCCGCGTGTGGCAAGTATTCGGCCCAAGGGCCACCGTCGTGTAAAGGCTGTGAAGGCTGATGGACGATGCGGCGCCCTGCCCCAATAGGTACTGTTTTTCCATCCGCAGGGATTATGGTTGAAATTCTACTGTTGCCATTCGGTGCGCCGTCTTTGCCCACGAGCGCTTCGACCCAGGCGATTTTCTTCCCGTCGGGAGAAATCGCGGTTTGTTCGAAGCGACGCGTGGCGAAGAGCGTGTTCACAACCTCATCGACAGGCGTCGCGGGCGCGGTGGCCACTGGCTTTTTGGAGGTCTTTTGCTGCGCGGTTAAATGGACGGAGCTGCCGATGGAAAGCGCGAAGATGCTTGCAAGAACCCACTTCGAAAATTGCATGCGTGCCGGCCTTTCGAAACAAAATTGTCCCGGGCAACGATAAACTGACGCGCGCGCGCCCGCAAGGGTTACTGTAGCGAAAGCCGGTTGTTGCGACGGAGGTTCGCGCGTAGAATTCGCGCAGCCTGGAACTTGGAGGACATGATGGTGGACCGCCGCGGATTCTTGTCGTCGTTCGCTGGTCTCGCGGGAACAGCGGGTGCGTTGAACCTGGCGCGTGAATGGCCCGCGCTGTTCGAACAGGAAGCACCAGAACTGCCGGACGCCGCGCTCTACGCTTCGGACGAAGAGGCGTATTGGGGCCAACTGCGGAAACAATTTCTTATCCCTGCGGACGAGGTCTATCTGAACAACGGGACGGTGGGCTCCTCGCCGATGCCGGTGCTGCGCGCGATTTTCGATGGCTACAACGAAACGGAAAAAATGGCGCAGAAAGATCCGGAGGACTATCCCATCTGGGGGTACGCGTCATGGAACGAGTTTCGCGATCCCGTGGCGGCGTTCGTGGGTTGCAACCGCGATGAATTCGCGTTGCTGCGAAACGCGACGGAGGCCAACAGCTACATCGCCAACGGGCTGGATATGAAGCCCGGCGAAGAAGTGTTGATGACCGACCAGGAGCATCCCGGTGGTGAGCATCCGTGGAATTTGAAAGCGAAACGCTACGGGATCGTGGTGAAAAAAGTGACGCTGCCGAAGCCTGTGCCGAATGCGGCTGCGGTGCTGAATCTTTTTAATGACGCGATCACGCCGCGAACGCGGGTAGTGTTTTTCAGCCACATTCCAACGGTGACGGGTGTGGTGCTGCCGGCGAAGGAGCTTTGCGCGCTGGCGCGTTCGAAAGGGATTCTCTCTGCCGTGGATGGCGCGCACGTCCCGGGCATGATGAAGCTGAACCTGCATGAACTAGGCTGCGACATGTATTCCTCCAGCCCGCACAAATGGCTACAGGCGCCGAAGGGCAGCGGGTTTTTGTTTGTCCGCGATGAAGTGATTGACCGGCTGTGGAACACAATTGCGACGGAAGGATGGAACGACACGAAGATTCGCGCGGAACGATTCCAGCGGATTGGCAGTTCGAACGTGCCCGCGCTCTGGGGCCTGCGCGCGGCGGTGCAACTGGCGAACGAAATCGGCATGGAGCGGATCGAAAAAAGGCACCGTCAGATGGCGGACTACATTTTGAAGGAGATGGTGAAGCGCGACGCGGAATCGTGGACGTCGCCCGATCCGGCGTTGCGGTGCGCGATTGCCGCGGTGAACGTGCCGCCGATTCAGATTGGAGAGATCGAAAACTGGATGTGGAAGAACAAGAAGATCCGCATCCGCGGCGGAGCGCCCTCGAAGATCCGGCTTTCGACGCCCTACTATTTGTTGCGCAAGGATGTGAACCGGTTCCTGGCGGCGTTCGACGAGTATCAGACCGCAAAGAATGAAAGCCCGAGAACTTAGCTTCAATACCTGCTAAATCGTAACGAGCTAAAGAGGGTTGGCACCTTTCAAACTGTATTGTCCATCCGATGCTATAGACAATACAAAGTACGAAATGAATTGGGAGAAATGATTGTGTCCGATCGAAATGGAGTGAAAGAGTCCGCAAGAGATTCGAAAAATGAAAGGCTTATAGCAGCACTGGCAGAAGTCTGGATATTGTTGACCGTCATCGTATTTTTGGCTGTGCGCATTCTTGGTTCTAATTCTGTAAAGCACCTGATTGACGCCGTTAAAGGCCGCTGACCGATGTGGCTGATCGCGCTGAAAGCGATTGCTGGAAATGTTCTTGTAGCCGTTTCCGCTTTCGGTTTTGGAACATGGCTCTCACGCTTCCTTCCCGACTCCTTTTCCCGGTTCACTCGGCTCGTTTGTACCACCATCGGCGGATTTGGACTGCTCGGATTGTTGCTCTTTATTGTTGGCCAAGTGTCCTTCCACCGCACGACCATCGGCATCGTTCTGGCGACCGGAGTTACCTCGGCGGTGGCAAGCAAACCGTGGTTGTGGGAATTTACAATGCCCATCCACAAAATTCCGGCTGCAATCGTTGCTGCAGTTCTTCTCTTGACCGCCTTCGGAGGCCTCGCTGAGCCTGTGGGAGATTGGGGGATCGATGGCGTGGCCTATCACTACGTTGGCCCCAAGGTTTGGCTGCGCGAAGGAATCATTCGCCCAATTCCAGACAACGCTCCAACCTCATATCCTTCCTTGGTCGAAGTCGTGTTTGGCGCACTCCGGGCATTTGGCGGAGAACGCGCGCCGGTTTTCTCTGCGGTTTGGACTCTCGCATTCTTTCTCGCCGTCGCGGTGGTGCTCGGCCTTCGCTGCGGTCTAAGCACGCGCGGCGCGTGGTGGGCGGCTGCACTTACTGCAACGATGGGTGCGCTCTATCAAGGAAGTCACTCCGGTTTTGTGGACGCGGTCTATGCCGCGTTTATCCTTGCAGGGATTCGAATAGGATTCGACGCATCCGAGAAAAAGCATTTTCTAGCGTTTGGTTTTTTTTTTGCGGTCTCGCCATTGCTACAAAATATCTGGCACTCGTCTCGCTGCCAGCGCTCGTTTTGTGCGCTGCGTGGCGCGGCAAAGACTGGAAAGAGTTTCAGATGATTTCAAGCGCATGCATTGCAACTGCAGCGGCTTGTGTCGTTGCTGCGCCTATGTATCTCCGGAATTGGATTCTTCTTGGCAGTCCAATCTATCCTCCACCAGCGGGAGCGGCGAATTTTCTTCACGTGAAATACTATTCCGCAGCCGGACTGAAGGCATTTTACGCATATTCCGTTTGGCGCGGAAACGGCCTGGGCCGCGGACTTCTTTCGTTTTTACTCCTGCCATACAACCTGACCTACCACACTTCGAATTTTCAGGACGCCGGCGGAATCGGCCTGGCACCGCTCGCGTTTGGCTGGCTGGGGATTCTCGCTTCGTGGCGCGAGCCTTTCGCACGGCGTTTGGCGCTGATCGGTTTTTTGCTGCTGCTTCTGTGGTTTATCACCATGCAGGAATCGCGATTCTTGATTCCCTTTTACGCAATCAGCGCGGTTTTCGCGGTTCTTGGCTGGGAATTCGTGGAACCTCTCATGGCGAAACGCGGAAGGATGCTTTGCGCCACTGCGATTGCCATTTCCGTCGCTTACGGGTTTACCCTGATGGCCAAATCGCGCATCGCGGATCTTCGTTCGGTATTTTCTCCGGTGTATGCGCAGCAACGCCGCACGAGCGAGATACCGTACGTGGAGAGCTTTGACTACATGAATCACGATCCGCTGGTTACTCGCGTATTGATCCTGGATCGGTCTGTTCCGGCCTACTATTCGGATAGAGACTACGTGAAGCCGTTCGGGCAGTGGGGCGAGTTATTGTTTATCGACGCATTAACTTCGGGCGACATTTTGCGCAGGGTAGATGAGCTTCATCCCTCACACATTCTGGACGTGCAATCGGAGGTCTCGGACTTTTGCGTTCCGCCCGATTATCCTGGATTGGTTCTTGTATTCGATCGACCCAGGCAGAAAATCTACAAAGTCACTTCGCGGCAGTAACGGGATGGGCGTTGTTGCACAGCGCCATCAGCGTAGTGCCGAATGGAATTCCAATCGGCGCAATGGTGCGCTGCTCCAGCCGCGACAATTGAAACAACGTTCTGTTTAGCCATTTCGGCGGAACCCGGGGGAGCGACGGTTGCGAAGAAATGAATTTTTCCACCACGTGGGTTGGGAGCTTCAACGGAACGGTCCACTGATACCAATACCGCGCTTCTGAAATCGCAAAGCCCGCCTTTCGCAAAAGTGGAAAGAGCGTCTTTTTTCGGTAACGGATTCGATGATGGTTGATGACATCGTGATTTGTCCAAAGAATCTGGAACGCGGGAACAGTCAGCAGAAAAACTCCATTGTTTCCCAACAAACCGCGGACGGAGTCGAGCGCTTCCTCAGGATTGTCGAGATGCTCGAGGACATCGAGCATGAGAATCAAGTCGTAGCGTTTGCCCGGCCGGAATTGCCTGTCGAATTGGAGCGTGTAAATTCGTGAGCGATGCGGATTCGCAGGATCAATCAAGCGGGAATCCGGCTCGATTCCCTCCACGTTTCCAAATGATGAGAGCCGATCGAAGAACAACGCGTCGCCGCATCCCACATCCAATATTTCCAGCTTCGAGAGAGTCTTTACGCGGCGACGCAGCAAATCGACGATTGCTTCTTCGCGGGCTCGCCACCACCAGTGCCGCTTGTAGAGGTTGCGGTATTCTCTACCGTACTGGATTTCCACTGGAGCTCCGGAGTGAGTCGGGCGGGGACGATTCTAGCGGCGCGGAATTGCGCAGGACGCGGCCGACATATTCGCCAATAATTCCAAGGAAAAAGAGCAAAGTTCCCGAAAAAAAAGTCATCATCAAGACCACAGCAGTGAATCCCTGTGGAGATTAGTGCAGAACAAATTTGGCATATATGGAATAGAGCGCATACGCACAGGAGCACGCTACTGCTAGCGTGCCTAAAAGTGCCGCAGCGCGGATGGGCACGATGGAAAACGCGAAAATTCCATCAAATGCAAGCTTGAGCAGGCGCCGGAAACTGTACTTGCTCTTTCCGGAATGGCGCTCCGCGCGCTCAACGGGTATCCCAATCTGTTTGAAGCCCCACCCACGTACGCATGCCACGCAAATAACGGTGATGTTCGGGCATCCGTCGGAGATGCTCGACAATTCGCCTGGACATCAAGCCGAAGTCACCGGAATCCAACGGAAGGCGCACGTCGGAAAGTTGGGCCATGGCGCGGTAGAAAATAAAATAGCAAAGGCGGAGCGGCCAGGGCTCCTTTCTTCGAATGCGCTGCGCATAGACGACGTCGTAACCTTCCGCGAAGCGCTTCACAAACTCCGGAATCACTTCTGGCACGTCTTGCAGATCCCCGTCCATGACGATGGTCGCATCGCCCGTGGTGTAATCCAATGCAGCACTGATGGCAGATTGATGCCCGTAATTTCTCGAAAGGGAGACCACGACGATGCGCGGATCTTTCTGCGCTGCTTCTTCGAGAAGCGACATGGTGGAATCCGTGCTGCCGTCGTCTGCAAAAACAATTTCGTGCGGGCCACTAGGCAAGACGTCGAGCACAGCGCGAAGGCGCTCCAATAGTTCGGGCAAAGCAGATTGTTCGTTGTGCAGAGGAATCGCAACAGACAGCTGTGGACTCGAGTTCATTGCCCCTTATCGTACCTGTGCTGCGCGCAGTATTCCAGAATCTAGCGCGCTGATCGCCGTGGGGCGCGGCACGCAGCCATGGACTTCGCCTGATCCGGCGTTGCGGTGCGCGATTGCCGCGGTGAACGTGCCCCCGGTCAAGATTGTGGAGATTGAAAACTGGATGTGGAAGGAAAAGAAGATCCGTATCCGGGGCGGAGCGCCATCGAAGATCCGGCTCTCGACGCCGTATTATTTGCTGCGGAAGGATGTGGACCGGTTCCTGGCGGCGTTTGACGAGTATCGCAGCCTGAAGCGCCCTGCCTAGAAGCGATTTTGGGCCACTTTATGCGCTTGATGGGCGAAATATCTCGCAAGCCAGGGACGTATATAGGTTGACGAACGGGCTGTGGCAGGAGTCTGTCGAAGGCGCAGCAGCGTCAGATATCCATAGCTGAAAAATTCCATGACGGGGGTAGCCATGACTCGCAAGCGTAATTTCTTGGCGGTCGCTTCTGTTTTCCTGGCCTTTTGTGTGGCTCCGGCCTTTCCTCAAGGCGCACCGCCGCCGAAAGCCGCGGCAAAGGAAGAAGCCTTGCCGAGTGTGGACGAATTGGTGGCGAAGTGCGCCAAGGCCAGCGGTGGCAAAGAAGCTTGGGCCAAACTATCAACGCAGGTTCTTGACGGAACGATTGAGCTGCCAGCTTTCGGAATGACCGGCAAGGTTAAGTTCATTGGAAAGGCTCCGAACAAAATGTTGCACGTCGTTACGCTGGCAGATGGCCAATTTGAGCAAAAACAGGGGTTTGACGGGCGAGTCGCCTGGAAATCCGATACGCGAACGGGCTTGAAAAAGCTGGAAGGCGCGGAGTTTGAACAAGCCAAGATGGAAGCGATCTTCGATTCGGACATCCGGCTGAAGGAAGTCTTCCCGGACATGAAGGTGACTGGAAGGGCGAAGGTGGGGGACCGCGATAGTTATACCGTTCTCGCCCATGAGCCCGGAGGAAAGACCGACACTTTCTATTTTGATGCGCAGACGGGGCAACGAATCGCCGTAGATTCGGAAGGACCCGACGAAAGCGGGAAGGTGGTGAAAGCGAATATTTTCCTGGAAGATTTCCGCCCGATCGACGGCATTCAAATGCCGTTTCGAATCCGCATTGAGTCTCCCGCCGCTAATTTGGTGATCACTCTTCAAGAAGTGCATCACAACGTCCCCATTGAGGATTCCATTTTTGCGATGCCCTCGAGCGAGCCGGCTGCGACCGCGACACATTGAGGGTTTCTTGACCCTACGCGCAAGGGTCGAATACACTAATGGATTCGAAAGCAGCCGGTGAAGAGGCTAGTGGGCTGTTCGGCCGTCGCGGTGAAACTGGCTGTCCCGTGACCGGGTAACTCAAAGGGGGATTGCTTTGCCAAAGCGCACATTTCAACCGCGCAAGCGCCGGCGCGCCAAGACGCACGGATTCCGCTCGCGCATGAAAACGAAAGGCGGTCGCAGGGTACTGGCGGCGCGCCGCAAGAAGGGACGCCATCGGCTTACCCCCGAATAAACCGGGGAGTTCCGTGACTCCGCCGGACGCGGAGCCGCGACGGGCAACGTTTCCGCGCGAGGCGCGTCTGGTGCGGAAGTCGGAGTTTGACGCCGTGTACCGCGCCGGAAAGCGCCGCTCGAGTTCCCACTTCACAGTTTTCTTCCGTGCCAACGAACAGCCGCAGAGCCGGTTTGGGTTCAGCATCAAAAAGACGCTTGGCGGCGCGGTGGTGCGCAATCGTATCCGGCGGCGCCTGCGCGAAATGGTGCGCTGCCACCGGCTGGAGACACCCGCAGGATGGGACATCGTCATACACCCGAAGAGCACCGTGGCGAGCGCGAAGTTTGCAGCGCTGACGGCGGATTTGCTGCGGCTGCTGAAGAGCGCGCCACAATCCAACACGTAGGGCCACGAACTATCGTGCCCACGCAAACGCAGCAAAACGCAGCCGTGAAAGCTGCTCTACTTGCGCTGCGATTCTACAAGGCCTATTTGTCGATTCTGTTCGCGGGGAGCTGCCGCTATGAGCCGACGTGTTCGCGCTATGCGTACGAGGCCATTGAACGCTTCGGCCTGGTCCGTGGCGCGTGGCTCGGACTGAAGCGGCTGTTGCGCTGCCATCCGCTCTCGCGAAAATTCGGATACGACCCGGTTCCGGAGAAATGGGAAAACATGTCAACCGAGGTGAACGCGGCGGCGATTCCTGCCCGCCGCTCTGCCGCTGCCCAGAATGAGGTGCGTTCGTGAGCTTGCCAGGACAGAAGGACAAGTTCACGCCGGAGCTGCGGATCCTCGTGGCATCGCTGCTGTCCGTGGGCGTGATTCTGCTGTGGGCAAAGTTTTTTGGGCCGAAGCCGCCTGCCCAATTGCCGCAAGCCAACCGGCCGGTCCAGACGGCTCCTGCGACGCCGGGCCCGGTGAGCTCGACACCTGCGGCTGCCACAGCGCAACCGTCGGCGGCCGTGGCAAAGATGGCAGCGGCTGCGCCATCGAACATAGCTGCGAAGAGCGATTCGCATGAGCGCACGGAGGTGATCGAGAATGATCTCTACCGCGTGGAAATTTCGAATCGCGGCGCGGTGGTGAAAAGCTGGCAGCTCAAGCACTACCAGGATGATGCGAAACCGCCGCGCGTGCTCGACGTCGTGCATCCCGAAGCCGCGCAACAGACCGGCGGATGGCCGTTCGCCGTGGTTCTCGATGATGAGCAGTTGGGGAAAGCGGCGAACGATGGGTTGTACAAGATTTCCCCGGATGGCGACACGCTGCGTGCCCCGGCCGATGCGGAATTTGCGTGGAGCGACGGCCACCTCGAAGTTACGAAGCGCTTTAAGTTTGATCATACCTACGTTGTACGCGTGGAGACCTCCGTCAAGTTGAACGGCAAGCCCATCACCGCGGGAATCGGCTGGCTTGGCGGTTTTGGCGACTGGACGGTGACGAACCCGGCGCCGGTGGAAACCGTCAACGTTTACTACAGCGAGGGCGGAAAGATCACCAGCCTGCCGCACAAAAAGCTGGATGGGCTGGACAAATGGGCCCCGGGCGCTTGGCAGGGTGGAAAAGATTTTGTCGGCATCGAGGACCGCTATTTTACGGCCGCGTTTCTGCCGGCGGGTGGCGGCGCGGCCACTCCGCTGCAGACGCGCTATTGGAAAGCGTGGCGTAGCGTCAAGGTGGATGGCCAGGACGCCTCCGAGCCCGTTCCGCAAGTTGCAACGGCGACGTCGGCGCAGCCGCTGGCACTGCGGGTGTATGTGGGTCCGAAAGACTATGACGACCTGAAAAGAATGAACCCGCCGCTGCATGGGTTGATCAATTTCGGCTGGCTGGAATTC
Source organism: Acidobacteriota bacterium (assembly GCA_003224055.1). Classification (GTDB taxonomy): domain Bacteria; phylum Acidobacteriota; class Terriglobia; order Acidiferrales; family UBA7541; genus Acidiferrum. The sequence continues at coordinate 21,608 of QHYE01000094.1, forward strand.
ATCGCGGAGCCTTTGTTCCACGGACTGAAATGGTTGCACAAGTACATCTCGAACTGGGGATGGGCCATCGTGGTGCTGACGCTCATCATCAACACGCTGCTCTTTCCGCTGCGCATTTCGAGCTACAAGACGACCCTGAAAATGCAGCGCGTGGCGCCGGAAATCAAAGCGATTCAGGAGAAATACAAGAAATATTCGATGCGCGATCCGCGCAAGGCGGAAATGAACAAGGAAGTGATGGCCATCTACCAGCGCGAAGGCATCAATCCGGTAGGCGGCTGCTTCCAGATGTTCCTGCAGATGCCGGTGTGGTTTGGATTGAACACCGCGCTGCGGTTTGCGATCGAGATGCGGCACGCGCCTTGGTTGTGGGTCACGGACCTTTCGGCGAAAGACCCGTACTACATTCTTCCGGTGCTGATGGGCGCATCCATGTACATCGTCTCAAAGATGACGCCGATGACCGCGACGGATCCGCAGCAGCAAATGATGATGAAAATCATGCCCATTTCGATGGCGGCGATTTTCATGATTTCGCCGATTTCGAGCGGACTGGCGGTGTATATTCTCACCAGCAGCGTGGTGGGAATCGCGCAGCAGTGGTATCTGAACCGGAGGCATCCTTCGCCCGCGCAGGCGCCGGTGAAGGCCACGCGCGGCAAGAAATCTTAAGAAAGTTTCTGTCGGCACTCGGACGCAGGTGCTCGCGTTCGAATGATCCATGGCTCAAGAACTCATCCGCGACGGCAAGCTGGAGCGGCAGGCAACGGCCGAGGCGCTGCAGCAATTTCTGGAGAGTGTGGTGCGCGCAGCGCGGCTGGAATTGAAGGTGTCCGTGCGCGCGGTGGCCCCGGGCGGAACGGGCGCGGAAGGCGATGCGGAAGTGCTCGCGGATCTCGACGGGAGAGACAAAGAAATTCTTCTGGAGCGCGGCGCGGAACTTCTGAAAGCGTTCGAACATTTGGCGTTCCGGGCACTGCGGCTGGAGCCGTCGTTCCACGAGAAAATTCACATCGATAGCGGCGGTTACCGCGCGCTTCGTTTTGAAGAGCTGCGCATGACGGCGCGCGTAGCGGCGGAACGTGTGCAAACTTCCCGCCAGCCATTTCGGCTAAACCCCATGTCTTCGCGAGAGCGGCGCATCGTGCATTTGGCGTTGAAGGATATGAGCGGGGTGCGCACGGAAAGTATCGGCATGGGGGAAGAGCGACAGGTGGTTATCCATCCCGCAGACAGCAAGCCTGCACGATAATCAAGAATTGCAATGAAACGAGGACAGGCAGGAATGCCTGTCCTACCTCGAGACCCAGCCTTTTGACAGAACATCTCCGCCGGGACTGAACCGCACGCGATAGGTGAAGGGCGCGGGGCGATCGCGACGCGTCTGCACGAAACGTATATCGGAAATTTCCACGACGGCTACGTCCGCTTCTTTGTGGAAGCGCGTGACCGGGAACCGCGCGAACCACAAAACTCTCTGAACCTCGGGCAAGCTCCTGGCCGCATCAATGTAGGAATTCGGAGGGGCGTCAGGGTAGTAGTGATGCTCGCGCGCGAGCAATTCCACGTCGCTCGCCGGACTCTCGCTGAGATCCATACGCAGCTCGTACACGCCGCGGTCCGCGCGGACCAGGCCGTCCCAATTCCAGAGCGAGGGCGGCAGCGGCAAGGCGCCGATCGATTCCACTTGCAAAGGATAGAGTTTGGCGAATTTCTGAATGCGCGCGTAGGCGACGTGATGGGCGTAGAGCGTGCACCCCACGTAAAACAGTGCCGTCGCGAAACCGGCGCGATTCCAGGTGTCGTGCCGAATCTTCAAACCCCAGCCTTGGAGCGCGGGCAGGAGGAAGAGCGCCGCAAAAATAAGCATCGCGCTCAATACGGCGCGGCCCGAAATCGGCGCGCCGACGATTTCCCCAATTTTGGCGATGAGCCAGGGTGCCGGCAAGAAAACCAGGCACATTCCAATCGCCCGCGATTTCACCTTTTCGGGATGGGAGTAAACCCAGGCGAGTAACTGCGGCACGAGGAGAATGGCCGTCAGAGTGAAATCCACGATGAATACGAGGTCCCAGGCGGGGCGCGACCACTGCAGGGGAGACCAGATCATCGTGCCGAAGGACGTGACCAGGTCGAGCAGGATGTGGCTGAGGATGCCGACTGCATAGATTGCGGTCAGTGCTGCGAATGACGGCGCTTGCCATTTTCGCGAATTCGCAAACGCGCGCGTGATGGCGGCGAGAAGCAGAGCCCAAAGCGGAAGCATCAGGAGCGAATGCGTGATGCTGCGATGCCAGGTAATGATCAGGAGTCGGTCGCTGGAGAAAGTATCGCGGAAGACGTCGGAATCCGGAAAGATGGCGCCGAGCATCAGCGACCACGTGAGGATGCGTCCGCGGTTCATCGGATGCGAGGCAAACAGGTCCTCGCCGCGAAAGATAGCTTTCCCAATCAGCGCGCCGGCGATGCCGTGGGTGATGGTGTCCATTCTGGAAGTCTACCGGATGCTCGCGATCGTCATGATGCTAATGAACAAAGAGAAGAGGGTGTTTCTTCGCGACGACTTTTCCGATGCGGCGGGCGGAGACGCCGTGATGCTGCAGGGCGGAGAGAGCCGCTTCAGCGGATTCGGATGAGATGGAGATGAGCAGGCCTCCGGAGGTTTGCGGATCGAAGAGCAAATCCTGATACTCGGACGGGACGCTAGCGTCAAAAGCAACGCAATCGCCAATGAAAGCGCGGTTATTCTTCAGCCCGCCGGAGAGATGGCCTTCGCGAGCAGCTTCCACAGCACCAGGAAAATAGGCGAAGGCTTTGTGGTCGATTTCGAAAGAAACCTGCTCGATACCGTGCGCCGGATCGCCAAGCGCCATTTCGCGCGCGTGGCCGAGAAGGCTGAAGCCCGTAACGTCCGTGACTGCGTGGATGCGTTTTGCGCAGGCGGTCATTTCGTCAAGCCCCTGCAGCGCGAGAGTGGAATCGCGATTCAGGGTCGTCATCGCAGTTACAGCAGCAGCAAGCGATTCCGCCGTGGCGCGATCTTTTTTCAACGCGGTTGTAATAACGCCGGTGCCAAGGGGTTTCGTGAAAAGCAAAACGTCGCCCGCTCGCGCTCCGACATTTCGCCAAATTCGATGCGGGTTGATGACGCCGGTAACGGCGTAGCCGAAGAGCATGTCCTCGTTACGAATCGAGTGGCCGCCTATGACGCTGCACTTCGCTTCGTTCATTTTCGAAAGACCGCCGCGAATGATCTCTTCGAGGATGGCGGGATCGCCCTTTTCAGGAAATCCGAGAATAGACAGCGCGGAAATCGGGCGGCCGCCCATGGCGTATACATCGCTGAGCGCATTGGCTGCGGCGATCTGTCCAAACAGGTGGGGATCGTCCACGATTGGCGTGAAGAAATCCACCGTTTGTACCAGCGCGAGCCCTTCGCCCAGTAAATAAATGCCGGCGTCGTCATTCGTGTCGAATCCGACGAGCACGTTGGGATCGGTCTGCCGCGGCAATTTGCGCAACACCGCATCCAGCGTGGCTGGATTGAGTTTTGCCGCGCAGCCCGCAGCCTTTGCCATGGAAGTGAGTTTTACGGATGAGGCCAAGTCACACCTCGCTGTAAACCACCTTGATTATAGCGAGGTGGCGCGGTTCGTGCTTGCGCACCTAGAACCCAGGCGCAGGAATCTATTTCGTAGACCAAGCGCGGGAAGCGATCCGCTCGTGCTGATTTTTCACCCAGCCGCGGCTTCGGTGGAGGTCTTTGCCGGCACTTCCGTTGCTGCC
>QHYE01000095.1 GCA_003224055.1 Acidobacteriota bacterium
CCTTGTACGCGGAGCAATCCAAGATGGATGGCGCTGAACTGCTCACCCGCGCCGGGGCGTTGCATCTGGATGAGAAATCGTTTCAGTCGTGCCTCAACAGCGGCAAATTCAAATCCAAAATCGAAGCCGACATGGAACAGGGACGTAAGGTCGGAGTTGCGGGCACGCCTGGGTTCTTCGTAAACGGCGTTTTTTTGAGTGGCGCGCTACCTCCGGCTGACTTTGAGAGAATCATCGATACCCAATTGGCGCTGCTCGGGGCCCCGCACACGTCGCAGTGAGCGTGGCGCGCCGTCGGCACCACCGCCATGTTGAAAACCATTGCACTGGCAGAAGCGCTTGCGGATTCAGACCGCCGTTTAAGATCCGAGCCGGGCTTCATAGTTCCGGCAGGTCTTTGGATGCGGGAGCGTAGCGACGCAGAAGTGTAATGGAAACTACCAGCACAAGAACCAGCAGACCCAGCAAACCAAGCTCAATCATCGAAGAGTGAAAAATGCCGTTTGCGCCTTCGGTCGCCCATGCACCTTCTTTGGTGAGAGTGGCGGCTTCCAGGGTAATCACCAGAATGCGCCGAATGGAGGCAATCAGTCCGACGACCAGAAAGGGTTCCATAACCAGAACATGCGAGCGAATGGAGATACGTACCGTGTGCAGAATCTCCACCAGCATCGAAACTTCCGCCAGACTTGCGTTGTCCGTGCGGAAGTGTTCTCTTGCAACGCATCGGGAGCAATTCTTTTCCCAGCAGTGGAAATATCAGATGCCAGCAGTGCGGCCAATACTACGAATTGGCGTGACGCTAATACTCGCGACGAACTGAAAACTGCGAAGTTTCTGCGCGGTTTCAGTGAGCCCTTACTGCATCATCTGCTCTACGCTTCGCCTAAGCCGCGCCGCGGGATGTTCTGCGTTGGATTGCCAAAAAGCCCAAGTCACTTCGGCCAAAATCCCTGTGAGTACATCGACACTCTGGGTACGAATTTCATCCACGGTGACGAGACGTTCCGCCGAAACCTCGTCGGCATAGCAGCGAAACTCTTCGGGGTCATCGCCAGTGTAAGGGTCGTAGGCCACAAAGCGCATTGCTCTTCCCTGAACGTGGTGAAGGGAAACGTTGATTGTCAGATTCCCGCGATACCCATGGGCTGAATAGAAACGTTCCGCCAAAACGGTCAGCCTCAGGAGGGGCTGGAAAAAGTCGCGAAAGAAAAGCTGTTCGCGCTGGTCGTTTTGCGCCCATCGGATCACGGCGAGATGTCTGGTCGCAAACAGCAGACCATGGTTGCCGACTTCTACGTATTGCGCTGGAATGTGCACTCGGGTGTTATCAGGATAGACCAGGCTTGCTGCCCCGTCTGGAATTCTCCTCATCGAATTAAGGTCGACGAGGCCCATGTTGTTCTGAGGCATCCGTAAAAACTCCCAGACTTCGCGCGGCGCGCACAATGCGCTCCTGGGGAACGCCGGACATATGACGACCTTCACAAAAGGCACATCACATGGCACGCTCTGCTGAGATCGTTGCTCGGCAAGCCTTAAGAGGCGGTCTCGCCGCTCAAGCGGTTCACGCCGTTTTTTCAGCAAATCAATGATGAGGTCTACTTCCGCGAGATCGTACGGGTTTGCGGCGTTGCCGGTTCTAACATAAACCTTCTTAGAATTTTCAATCGCATGCGGGGCGTCCCCACTCTCCTCTACCTCAATAACGAGGAACACCTGGTTTGGCGTGTCGCTTTCAATGACCTCCGTTCGCGGAAAGGCTGGCGGATGAATGTTCTGTAAGCAGATGTTCTCGACGGTAAGCGGATATTCCTCTCTGGGCGCACGAGCAAATCCCTCAAATGGTGCTTGCGGGACGCCATTCACGGCACGTACGCCGACGACTAGGACACCGCCCTGTGAATTTGCGAACGACGAAATTATTTTGGGCAGTTGCTCTCTCACGCTCGCGTCGAACGTGCTCTTATATTCGACGCGTATGCCTTCATTGAACCGCGCGCATACGTCGCGCACCTGCTGCACTGTGATGGCCCTCTGGAAGATCATTGCAGTGAGTATAATTTTACGGGAAGGGCAGAACCATCAACAGCAGCTACTTTCCTCGAAACTTCCTCGACGCGGCGACGATTCAACCCTAGACCGCCTAGAGCCCACTAGCGCCGCGAGTCTACCAGCAGTATACCTGCTCGTTTCCGCTCAACCGCCCATTTCCGCTGACCGTGAGAAAACCTGCATAAACATTGAAGAAGATTGGTGGACGAGAGGGGATTCGAACCCCCGGCCTCCTCGTTGCGAACGAGGCGCTCTCCCAGCTGAGCTACTCGCCCACGAGCAGCAACTGAATTTTAGCAAACACCGCAGACCTTGCCAACAAAGCTTCTCCCGGCTGTAAACAAGTTGGGGCGCCCCGACCGAGTCGAGGCGCCCCAAATGTTACAACTGGAGCCGCACAGTCTACGGTTGGCTGCCCGCGCCGCCTGTCCGCTGCGCTGTGATTCTCTTCGCGGTCTGATATAGCGCCCGAGCCTCGGGAATCGCATCTACCGCTTTCTGCACCTGCGGATCCGATTCGAGCAGCACTTTGAATCCTTCCTGCTGCCCGAAGCTGGACATAAACACTTCCTGTTTGATCTTCCTCTTAATCCAATCGCCGGTTTCCGCCATCTCCGGTTCCGTATACCGCACGCTGTGCTTGCTCAGGTATCCGCGGAATGCACGCATCACGTTGTCATCAGCTTCAAAATTCTTGCTGATAGCGGGCTTTGTGCCCAGGTAGTAGCGTGTGAATCCGCCAACGCCTGTCTCGGCCGGATAGAACACATCATTGCGATACAGCAATTGTTCGAACTTCGTCAGCTTCGGCGCCGGAACGCTGATGTCCGGAGAGATGCCGCCTCCGCCGGTAACTTGCCGGCCACTATCGGTGAGCTTTACTTCCGTCGGATGATCCGGCACTTTCCGCTCGTAGTGATACTCATAAAGCGAAACCGATTTGTAATCGCGCTGAATCAGGCGGCCGCTCGGTGTGTAGTAACGCGCCGTGGTCAGCGCCAGCCCGGTGTTCTCGCTCAACGGCGTCACCGTCTGCACCAGGCCCTTGCCGAACGTTGTCTCGCCCACAACCAACCCGCGGTCATGGTCCTGAACTGCGCCGGCCACAATTTCCGTCGCGGAAGCCGAGTTGTTGTTCACCAGGATTACGAGCGGCACGGTAACGCCCTGGTTCCCGCGAATCGCCGTATAACGCCGTTCGGGCGAAGTCCGTCCGTGGTGCGAAACGATGAGTTGATTCTTGTCCAGGAACATGTCGCCCACGGCCACCGCTTCATTCAGCAGCCCGCCCGGATTCCCGCGCATGTCCAAAATCAATCCATCCAGCGACGAGGCATTCAGCTGCCTCAGCGATTCCGCGATCTCACGGTCTGTCGTTTCATTAAAGCCGGAAAGCCGGATATAGCCGATCCCCGGCTTCAACAGGAATGCAATGTCCACCGAATGACGGGGGATTTCATCGCGCGTGACCGTAAACGTAAGCTGTTCCGGGTACCCTTCGCGCGAGACGACAATCTTGACTACCGTGCCCTTCGGGCCCTTCAGCATGTCCGCCACTTCGCTGGTGCTCAGGCCTTCCGTGGATTTGTCATCTACCTTCAGGATTACGTCCCCCGGCCGGATTCCGGCGTTATAGGCCGGCGCGCCCACGTACGGCGCCATCACCACCGTGTGATTTTCCCGCGGCGCAACAATCATCCCCACGCCGTAGTACTTCCCGCGCTGGTCCTCGCGCAGTAATGTGAATTGTTTCGCATCAAAGAAACTCGAATGTGGATCAAGCATGCGCAGCATGCCCGGAATCGCGCCCTGATACACCGCCTTGTCCACATCCACGTTGTCTGCGTAGTTGTTCTGGACTACATCCAGTACCCGGGTGAATTCCCGGACGGCCGTTTGATAGTCATCCGCCGAGGCCGTCGTCGCCCTGACGTTGGGTCCATAAATGCCCCCCAACACGGCAGACAGCAGCAGCACGCCCAACACGATTACAAGTCCGCGACGCTCTGAGTTCATCCTTTACCTCGCGAGACAACTCGATACAAAATTATAGCACATCGTAAACTCCGGTTTGACACCGACTAACGCCCTTTCTATGATGCCCATAGGCCCCTTAGACGGTGCCTATGCACAATGTTGAGCATCCCTCACATGATCGTGGTGTTTATCGTGGTCCTCGTCGTCTTTGGGCCGCAGAAGCTCCCCGAGCTCGCCCGGGGCCTCGGCAAGCTCATGGCCGAATTTCGCAAGGCCTCCGCGGACTTCAAGGGCGCCTTCGAGGAAGAAATGCGCGAAATGGAGCGCCAGACCGTTCAGGCGGAGCGCAAGAAGGCCGCGGAGGCTGCCGCTGCTTCCGCTGCGTCGACCGAGCAGGCCCAGCTGGAAGCCCCCGCCGTCTCGGAGCCCCCCGCGACGGAATCACCGGTTATTTCGTCGGGGGAGGAATCCGTGGCGCGCTCTTCCGACGCGCCCTCGGGCACAGACACCGAAACTGCCTCCGCCGTCGAATCGCAGGAAACTCCGCAGGACACACGGCAATCCGCCTGATCCCGTGCCCGATCTCACGCCCACTCCGCAGAGCACGACCCCGGACGATGAGCCCGCCGGCGCCATGACCTTTTTCGAGCACCTCACCGAGCTTCGCAAGCGCATCATAAACTCGCTCATCTCGATCGGCATTGGCGCGGGGATTGGCTGGTTTGTCGCGCCTTATTTTGTCAATTGGATCACCAAGCCCATGCTCAAAGCCCTTGGTGATGCGCACCTCGACCAAAAGCTGGTTTACACGCATCCAGCCGGGTACTTGAACTTGCTGATCACGTTAAGCGTGTACCTGGGGCTGGTCATCGCCTCCCCATGGATTCTTTACCAGATTTGGCTCTTTGTTGCCCCTGCGCTCTATAGGCACGAGCGTAAAGCCATCACTGGCTTTCTGTTTTCGACGGTTTTGCTGTTTCTCTCGGGAATCGCTTTCGGCTATTTCGTCTCCATGCCCTATGTACTGCATTTCCTTATCAGTTTCCAGGGTCCGGTCGTGCCGCTCATCAGCATCAACGAGTATTTCGATTTGATTCTCTTGGTGCTCCTGGGTCTTGGACTCGTGTTCGAATTGCCCGTCCTCATTTTCATTCTTTCGCTGTTTGGGATCGTCACTCCCAAGTTCCTGATGGACAATTTCCGCTATGCCATTCTGGTCATCGCCATTCTCGCCGCCATCCTTACGCCCACGCCGGATGCCATGACCATGCTGGTCTTCATGGCGGTACTGGTGGGTTTGTACTTCCTCGGTGTCGGAGTGTCCTGGCTCGTGGTGCGACGCCGCGAAAAGCGGCTGGCGGCTCCCGCGGAGGCTCGCTAGATGGCATCGCTGTCGAAAAGCATTTTCCGGATCGCAATAATGGCCTGCTTGGTCTCCATCGCGCTAACCGGCTGCAAAGCCAGCGGCCATGATTCCCCCAGCACGACGCAGCCGCCTCTCACGAGCACCGCAGCCTCCGCGCCGCCACAAGCCGCCGACGAGGCGCCTCTCCCGGAGAAATCCGGCGGCTTCGATGGCAAACGTGCCTTTGCCCACGTTGCCAAGCAAGTCAGCTTCGGCCCTCACCCATCTGGCTCACCTGCTATTGCGCAAGTACAGGATTACCTTCTCTCGGAATTGAAAAGCTATGGCTGCAACGTCGAGACGGACGCCTTTGGCGCAGACACTCCCGTGGGCCGCCTCCCGATGGAAAATATCCTGGTGAAAATTCCCGGTGAAAAACCTGGCGTGATCCTCTTGGGCACCCACTACGACACCAAGCGCCTCGACAACTTCGTCGGTGCTGATGACGGCGGCTCCTCCACGGCGGTGATGCTCGAGCTGGCACGTCTGCTCTGCAAGCAGCACGGCAAGTACGCCGTGTGGATCGCCTTTTTTGACGGTGAAGAGGCCGTTCGCCTCCAGTGGGAGGATCCGGACAATCGTTATGGCAGCCGCCAGATGGCGGCGCGCTTTGCCAATAGCGGCGACATCAAGAAGATCCGCGCCTTTCTCCTCGCCGATATCGTCGGCGGCCGGAACTCCCGCTTCCGCCGTGATGACAGCTCAACCGAGTGGCTGACCGACTTGGTCTGGGAAGTGGCCGCAAGGCTGGGTTACGCAGGCCTCTTCCTGAACGAGCTTACCGGAATCGGCGGCGATGACCACCACTCTTTTACCCAACGCGGTGTTCCCGCGGTTGACGTGATTGACCTCATACCGAACGAAGTGCCTTACTGGCATACGCCGCAGGACACCCTCGACAAAATCAGCGCCAAAAACCTGGCCATCGTGGGCCACGTCTTCCTCGAATCCGTAAAACAACTGCAATCCAAATAGCCGCGTATCTCGAGTACCTGTAGCGGCAGCATCCTGCTGGCGTTTTTCGAATCCTCATGCCCTGTAGGGCGGGCCGCCGCACTCCGCAATTGAGAACTCCCGCCGAACTCGGCTCACGTAGGAATCGTCTAAACTCGTGTGTTACATTGCAAATGTCCGCAAAATGAAAATCAAACGCATTCCTGTGAAGTCAGCGGCCGGAAATTACTCCGTCGTCGCCGGCGCAGGCGTGCTACGTCTTGCGGCCCGCGAACTCGCAAAGGTCGGCCGTTTTTCGAACGTTCGCGTCGTTTCATCCCCCAAAGTCTGGCGCGCCGTCGGCAATTCGGTCCGGCGAGGGTTGCGTCTGTCCGGCAGCAACGCCGTCCATCTGATGAATGACAGCGAATCCGCAAAGAACCTGCAAACGGTGGAGTCGCTCTCCAGGTCGTTGGTGAAATCCGGCACCGACCGCAAGTCTGTGATTGTTGCGGTAGGAGGCGGAGTCGTCGGCGACGTCGCTGGCTTTGTCGCGGCGTCTCTGCTTCGCGGCGTCGCTCTGGTGCACGTGCCGACAACCGTCGTCGCGCAGGTGGACAGTTCTATCGGCGGCAAGAGCGGCGTGAATCTCCCCGAGGGAAAAAATCTCTTCGGCGCGTTCTATCCGCCGCGCCTCGTGTTGACCGATCCAGAATTGCTGCGCACCCTCCCGGACCGCGAATTCCGCGGCGGCCTCGCCGAAATCGTCAAGCACGCCGTCATTGCCGATGCCGCGATGTTTGCAATGCTCGAAAAAAACCTGGAACGTGTCCTGCGTCGTGATCGCGCGGCGCTCGGCGAGCTCATCCCGCGCAACATACAGATCAAAGCGCGGGTTGTCAGCCGCGATGAACGCGAGTCCGGCCTCCGCGAAATCCTGAATTTCGGCCATACCTTCGCGCACGCTCTCGAAAGCGTCACGCGCTTCCGCCGCTACCAGCACGGGGAAGCCGTCGCCTGGGGCATGATCGCCGCGTCATTCCTCGGCCATGAACTTGGCCTGACGCGCGCCGACGATGTTTCCCGCATCGTCGCGCTCATCCGCCGCCTCGGCCCCCTGCCGGCCTGGCCCCGCGTCCCCACTGCAACCTTGCTCAAAGCCATGCGCTCCGACAAGAAAGCGCGTGGCGGTGTGGTTCGTTTCGTCCTCTCGCCGCGCATCGGTGAAGCTCGCTCTTACGACTCCATTTCCTCGAACGTCGTCGAGCGCGTTCTTCATTTCACACCGCATCTCATTGCAGCCAGCAGCCGTCTCTTGGGAAGCCCCAATGCCTGAACTTGCCGCGCCGGTGAAGGGAACTCGGCCCGACGGTGCCGTCACGGAAACGGGCGCCTCCACGAAAGTACGCGAGATGTTCACGCGCATCGCTCCGCGTTACGACTTGCTGAATCATCTTCTGTCGCTGCAGCTCGATCGCCTTTGGCGCGCGCGCGCAGCAAAACGTCTCCGGCCCATTCTCAGCCGCGCCGATGCGCTTGTTCTTGATCTCTGTTGCGGTACGGGAGATCTCGCCTTTTCCCTTGCCCGTGCCGGAAGCGCCCGCATCGTCGGCGCGGATTTTGCCCACACCATGCTCGTCCGCGCGAAAGAGAAGAGTGCCGCGCTCGCCGCGGGCGCAACCGAACCCATTGCGGCTCCCGTTCCGTTTCTCGAAGCCGACGCCATGCGGCTGCCTTTCGCGGACGCATCCTTCGACCTCGTCACCACGGCCTTTGGCTTCCGCAACCTCTCCAATTACGAAGCCGGCCTGTGCGAAATTCAGCGCGTACTGAAACCGGGCGGCACCATCACCATCCTCGAATTCACGGAACCACCCGATGGATTGTTGGGGGATCTCTATCGCTGGTATTTCTGCAAAGTCCTGCCGAAAATCGGCGGCCTCATTTCCGGTGAATCCGCTGCCTATTCTTATTTGCCCAAATCCGTTGCCCGTTTCTTCCGTCCACCCGAGCTCGCATCCCTCATGACCACCGTCGGCTACCAATCTGTCGACTATATCGTCTGGACCCTCGGCACGGTCGCTCTCCACACAGCCATTCGCGCGAAGTGATTTGTAGAGGCCGGGCTTGACAGACTGTTACGAAACAAGAGGCGATAGGCAGATGAAAGCGATGTTCCGGGTTCCGGAGCATCGCTTTTTGTCTTTTGGAGGAGCTGGACCGTCGCGGTAGCCGCGTGACGGTGGATGGGAACGGTTTCAGGCGGTTTGCAGGACTGCCGTTAACTTGCGCCCGCCGAGAATGTTCCGCATCCTTTTCAGATTGTA
>QHYE01000096.1 GCA_003224055.1 Acidobacteriota bacterium
TCGCTGAAGCACAGGGCCGCGGCAGCACAAGCGATGGCGAAAATGCGCGAGGTGCTAATCATCGGACACCTCGCTGACGTGATGCGCATGCACTTCCTGAAGGATGCGCGCGGTGTCCGCCAAATGAAACTTCGGGTCGCGGGACTCGATGCAGAGAAAGAAGCGGTCCGTCGAGGCGTGCGTGAACCGATGGACGTTGAAAACCGGATGATGCGGCTGCGGCAGCCGGTTCAGGGCGAGCATGCCAAACACCGCGGAGAGCGCCGCGCCAAGAATCGTCAGTTCAAAAGTGACGGGAATAAAAGCCGGCCAGCTATTGAGCGGGCGGCCGCCGATGTTGAGCGGATAGGCGATGACGTTGACCCAATACTGGAAAAAGAAACCGCCGAGGCCACCCGTCAGGCCGCCTATCAAACAAATCGCCGGTACCATGTTGCGTTTCAGTCCGAGCGCCTTCGAAAGGCCTTCCACGGGAAATGGCGCGTAAGCGTCCAGGCGGCGGTAACCGGCTTCCCGGATTTTCTCCACGGCATGAATGAGTTCTTCGGGAGTGCTGAACTCTCCCATCACGCCGTAGATGTGCGAGCGGTGCAGCATTACTTTTCTTCCTCAGATGTTTCCGCGACGAGTTCGCGCATCTCCGCGATGGAGATAGCGGGGAGGACGCGGACAAACAGGAAAATCAACATGACGAACAGGCCCATGGTGCCGATGAAGGTAGCCCAATCCCAGAACGTCGGGCTGTAGCGGCCCCAGGCGGAAGGCACGAAATCGCGCGTGAGGCTAATTACCACGATGACGAAGCGCTCCAGCCACATGCCGATGTTGACGACGATGGACATGATGAAAAGAACCGCGACGTTGTGGCGCATCTTGTAAAACCAGAGCAACTGCGGCGTCAGGATATTGCACAAGAGCAGGGCGTAATAGAACGGCGCGTACGGCCCGTGGAGACGCTGCTGCACCAGGAAGACATCAAATTTGTTTCCGCTGTAAAGCGCCATAAAGAATTCAATGAAGTAGCCGTAGGCAACGATGAGCCCCGTGGCCAGCATGACCTTGGCCATGTTGTCCAGGTGGCGCATGGTGATGAAGTCCTCGAGGCCATACGCTTTGCGCAACGGGATCGCGATCGTCAAGACCATCGCAAATCCGGAATAAATGGCACCGGCGACGAAGTACGGCGGGAAAATCGTGGTGTGCCAGCCGGGAACTATGCCGATCGCGAAGTCGAAGCTCACGATCGTGTGCACCGAAAGAACCAGCGGCGTCGCCAATCCGGCGAGAAGCAAGTACGCCGACTGGTAGCGATGCCAGTGACGCGCCGAGCCACGCCAGCCCATCGAAAGCATGCCGTAAATAACTTTCATGGGCATCTTGATGGCCCGATCGCGAAGCGTGGCCAGGTCTGGGATCAGGCCCACGTACCAGAAAAGCAACGAAACCGTGCCGTAGGTTGAAACCGCAAAAACGTCCCAAATCAAAGGGCTGCGGAACTGTGGCCAAAGGCCCATAGTGCTGGGATAGGGGAACATGTAGAACGCCATCCACGGCCGGCCGGTATGGATCAGCGGGAAAATGCCGGCGCAGGCCACCGCGAAAAGCGTCATCGCCTCCGCAAATCGGTTGATGGACGTGCGCCACTTCTGATTCAACAGGAACAAAATGGCGGAGATCAGCGTGCCGGCGTGGCCGATGCCAATCCACCAAATGAAATTCACGATGGCAAAGCCCCAGCCGATGGGGATGTTGATTCCCCAGATGCCGGTGCCCTTGGTGATGAGCCAGCCCAGGGCGACGGTCAGCATGCCGACAATGCTGAAGGAAATCGCAAAGCCGATAAACCAGCCCAGGGAAGTCGGCCGCGTCAGAACGATGGCGCTGATCTTGTCCGTGACCGAGCCGTAGGTATGCCCCGGCCCAAGCACGAGTGAGAGACGCTTTATCTCTGGAGAGTCGCGCGGCGGTTTCTCGTCGCTCATGCCTTCTCCAGTTCAGGATTCGGATTGCGAACCGCCGCAAGATACGTGGTGCGCGGGCGCGTATTCAGTTCGCCAAGAAGCGAATAGTTCCGCTGCTGCGCCTTCAATTTCGCGACGCGGCTGTTGGGATCGTTGGCGTTGCCGAAAACGATGGCTTCCGTCGGGCACGCAGCTTCGCAAGCGGTCACGATTTCGCCGTCGAGAATCGGGCGGTTCTGCTTTTCCGATTCTATGCGCACGTTGTTGATGCGCTGGACGCAGTAGGTGCACTTTTCCATCACGCCGCGGCTGCGAACCGTGACTTCCGGGTTGCGCAGCAGCTTGAGCTGCGGCGTCTCCCAATCCTGGAAACGCAGGAAATTGAAGCGGCGCACTTTGTAGGGGCAGTTGTTCGAGCAGTAGCGCGTGCCCACGCAGCGGTTGTAGGTCATGTCGTTCAGGCCTTCGGCGCTGTGCGCCGTGGCTTCGACGGGGCAAACCTGCTCGCAGGGAGCGTTCTCGCACTGCTGGCAGGGAACCGGCTGGAAGAACGTCTCCGGATTGTAGAGCGAGTCGTCGTACGTGGAAGGATCGTTCGTGGCGGAATGAGCTTTCTCGTAATACCGGTCGATGCGGATCCAGTGCATTTCGCGGCCGCGCATCACTTGTTCCTTGCCGACCACGGCAATGTTGTTTTCGGATTGGCAAGCGATCACGCAAGCGTTGCAGCCGTTACAGCTATTTAGATCAATCGCCATTCCCCAGGCGTAACCGGGGTAGGCGTATTCCTTGTAGAGAGAAAGCTCCTGCTTCGTCTTCCCCTTGTTTTCTTCCTCGTCGTGCGCGAATCCTGGATTCTTCTTGTATTCCTCGAGCGTTCCAGTCGCCAGGATCTGGCGGCCTTCCATGTTGAAGTGATATTGCGTGCAAGCGAGAGGATAATCGTCGCCGCTTTTGGTGATTTTGCCGCCCCTTGCAGTCCACAAAGCGGTCGAAGTGCGAACCATATAAGCATTGAAGCCTTTGTTGGTGCCCGTGTAACCGGCGCGCTTGCGGCCGTAGCCGAGCGGGAGCACCACAACGCCGTCCGCCTGCCCGGGCAGTCTCCACGCTGCGGCGGTAACCTTACTGTTCGAAAGGTCGATGTCGATCACGTTCGAATAGATCTTGCCGTGCTCGCCGCCTCGCGCTCCGACCTCGTGCGTGATCTTGTACTTTTCAGCTGTCTTTGGGCTAACCAGAGCAGCGTTGTCCCAGGTCAGTTTCGTCACGGGTTTCGGCAATTCCTGCAGCCAGCCGTTGTTTGCGAAGCGGCCATCGTAAACGCAGGGGTCTGGCCGAAAGATGAACTCAAGTTCATCGGGGGACGCGGTCTTAACGGCTGGGAGGCTCCCGAGATTGAACTTCGCGGAAACCGTGCTGGGCGGAAACGCCGAACCCGCGACGAGACCGTCATTCAGCGTCTTGCGCCAGAACTTCTCGAATTCACCCAAGGGATACGCCGCTTTCAGGCGCTCGCGAAGTGCATCGTAATCCGTGACGCCCGATTTGTCGCTAAATGCCGCAAGCACCTCGCGCGCCGAATGCGTGCGGTACAGCGGCGCTATCAGCGGCTGAATCACGCTAACCGTACCGTCGAAGGCGCGCGCATCTCCCCACGTCTCCAGGAAATGCGATTCCGCCACGTGCCAATCGCAAACTTCGGCGGTCTCGTCAAAATGCGAGCTGACGCAGATGGTATTCTTGACCTTCTTGCTTTTCGTTTTCTTGTCGAAGCCAATCTTGGACTCAAAATCGAAATCGTGCGGCGCTGTGTATACCGGGTTGGCGCCGAGAATCACCAGCGTCTCTACCTTGCCCGCTTCGATATCGGCGCAAAGCTCGCGCAGCGATTCGAGATGATTGACGGGCTGTGCCTCCACGGGCTCCGTGTAGTAGAGCGTCGTTCCCACGTTGCCGAGCGCCGCATTGATGGCGTGAGCCAGCGCGTGAACTTCCGCGGACTGCTGCTCCCCAGCAACTACCAGCGATGCACCTTTATGCGCCTGCAAATCTTTCGCGACGACGTCGAGCCATTTTTGTGTCTCCGGAGGAAGGGCCGCGGATGTGCCGAGCCCAAGTTTTCCCGCCAGCGCGCGCGCGAAAAGCTCCACCTCCGAAGCCCGCAGCGGCAAGCGATGGTCCGCCGTCGCGCCGGTGACGCTCGGCGTCGGCTCCACCACGTACAGCCGGTTCATCTTGTCCGTAACGCCGTTCAGCTTGCGGCGGTGCGAAAATTCTCTCGCGTACCGGATGTGTCCCGGCCCACTGCCTAGGAAATCGGAATCCAGCGAGAGGATAACGTCCGCTTTTTCCGGACGATAAACCGTGTTGACGTAATTTCCAAACGCCAGCTTCGCGCCTTCGCGCGTGCCGTCGCCGACCGCCGGCTCCCACTGATGCCATTTGGCCTTCGGATACAGGGCAAGCACCGATTGGATCTGCGCCGCCAGCGTCGGCGAAGTGACAATGCCGGTCAGAATGCGGAAACCTGCGCCATCCGCGAGCCTCACTGCGGAGGCGATGGCCTGCGCGCTCGCTTGAAATTCTGCCCAGGTGTGAATCTCACCAAATTTTGTCGGCGTCTGCGCGCGATCCGGATCGTAAAGATTCAGAACGGAAGCTTGCGCAAAAGCATTCGTCGCGCCCAGGCTTGACGGGTGGTCCGGATTGCCTTCGATCTTGGTCGGCCGGCCTTCGTGGCTTTCCACGAGAAGCCCGATGGCGTCCGCTCCGAAAGGCATCACCGTGGCATAAAATTGCGGCTTGCCAAGAATCAAGCCGTCCGGCTGCTTCACGTACGGCACGATGTGCTGCTCGGGAGTGCGGCCGCAACCGGAAAGCCCGGCCAAGGCGAGCGAGGCCGCCATGAGCTTCAGGAAATCCCGGCGGTCCACGCCCTCGTCCCATTCGGAAGGCGCCAGGCGCGGGAATTCGCGGTGCAGCAGCTCCTCAAATTCCGGATTCTGGGCGAGCTCCTCGAGCGTGCGCCAGTACTGCTTGCCGGTATTCGACTGCAGCTTGGCGCGCACCGCGTTCAATTCCATCGGCCCTTCGTGCGGCTTCCTGCGCTCAGCGTGATCGTTGCCGTCGTGCATGTGTTCGTGTTGTTCTGGCTCGCTCATGTTCTTTCTTACCGATGACAGGTCGAGCAACTAACCAGTTCTTCCGTGGTCCGAATCTTGTATTCAACCCTCAACTTGGCTCCCAATTCCGCCTGATTGCCGGGGGCTTTCCAATCCATATTGAAAACCTGATCTTTCGGACGCAGCACGTGCTCGGGGGCCCGATGGCAGTCCAGGCACCATTGCATCAGCAAAGTGTTCGCTTGAAAGACGAGCGGCATCTGGTTGACCTGTCCATGGCACGTCGAGCACCCCACGCCTTTGTTGACGTGAATGCTGTGATTGAAATAAACGAAATCGGCCAGACGGTGCACCTTCACCCACTCAATGGATTTGTGGGTGCGATAGCTCTCGCGGACCGGCTCGAGGTAGCTGGCGTTGTTGTAAAGTACGGAATGGCAGTTCATGCACGTTTTGGTCGGAGGGATTCCCGCAACTGCGGAAGTTTCCACGCTCGTGTGGCAATAGCGGCAGTCAATGCCGTCATCGCCGACATGATGTTTGTGGCTGAACTGCACGGGCTGCTCACGCGTGAAGTTCTGGCGCGTCATGTAGGGGGAACGTGCCACTGCAAGTACGGCAATCAGCGCCAGTCCGATCAGAAAAAGCGCCGAAAACACACTAAACCGTGCGATGAAGTTCGTGCTTCGATGAAAAATCTGGGCCATGTCAGCGTCGCACTAGGTCGGGGGAGCAAAACAAAAGGGTACCGATGTCAGGGCCTCCCACGTTTTTAACCGGGAAGTGCGGGCCCGGGCCGTTATGAACGCGTTAGTTTCCACCAAAACATTCCGGAATGCAACCTCACCCACACAAGCATCGATGAAACTTCTGCCCATTTGGGTGCAACAAATCCGTTCAATTCTGCGAATTGTCCGAAAGATTCGACTCGAGAGACGCAGGATGCGTTCGAACAGGTGAAAAAGGCACGCAGCCATGTAAGGCTTTTCGTTTGTTGGGCATAAATTTTTCTTAGGCGGCCTGCGTGATACCGGCGTGGTATCTTATAAACACCCTCGGCCGCACTCGTTGCGGCGGAGCCTATTCAATCTGCACTTGCGCGCCCCCGGCTACGCCGGGGCCGGCAACGCCTGCTGGGGCGTGGTCCAACTGGTAGGACACCTCACTGTTAATGAGGACGGTGAAGGTTCGAATCCTTCCGCCCCAGCCAATTTTCTTCCGCCGACGCGGAGAATCCGCCGCGCTAGTCCTTCGCCGTCGGCAAACCCGCGTCCAGCCAGCCTTTCCAGCCGCCGTCCATGGATTCGACGTTGGTGTAGCCCATTTTCTGCAGGTTGTCCGCCACCAGCGCGGAACGAAAACCTCCGCCGCAGTAAAGGATGACTTTGGCGTTAGTATCCGGCACGCGCTGCTCGATGTCGCGCTCGATGATGCCTTTGCCCAGATGCACCGCGCCGGGAAGGTGGCCCTTGGCCCATTCGTTGTCCTCGCGCACATCCACCAAAAGAAATTTCTCTCCCGCTTCGATTCGTCGTTTCACGTCGCCAACGTTGGTTTCCTTCACTTTCTTTTTCGCCTCGTTGACGAGTTTTAGAAACTGCGGCGCGTGGGCCATGGAAGACTCCTCCTCAAGAATGAATTTGAACCGAGAATAGCACAGCGAGCCTGGCGTTCAGCGTGCCCTCAATCGCGGCGGTTCAAGCTCGGGCGGTGAAGTTTCTGCCAGCATCGACTTCTAACTCACAGGATCTCGGATTAGGGTTTGTCGGCGACTTCTTTCTTGGCAAACGAACGCACCAGGTTCACGAAGTTCCAGCGCACTCTTTCCTTCGTTCGATCGCCTTCACCCGGCATTTTTCCTTTGCCGTTGCTAATGATCCAGAAGAGCTCGCCGTCCGTCACTTTTTCGAGGGAAGAAGCGTCGCGCCAGTCGCGCAGCTCGAGCTTCATGTCCGCGGCGAGGTCGCCTTTGCCGTCGCCGGTTTTGCCATGACACATGGCGCAGTTGTAGCCATAGAGTTTGCGCACTTCCGCCAACCCCTCCGGCGTCGGCGGGATTGGATTCTTCTTCGCGGTGTCTTCGGGCGTCATCTTGGGTTCTGTGGAACCCGGTTTTTCTTGCGCTGCATACGGCTTCGCGGACGACAGCCCAAAACTTGCGAGCAGAATCGCACCCATAACGGGGAGAGTCATGCGCATGTCTTCCTCCTGACAGTACGGGCAGGCCGAAGGAGCAGATTCGGCTTGATTTTGAACGGATTCTACGCCCGCCGGGAGTGGAAGGAAAGGCTCAAAACAAGCAGAACAGGATGGCGGGAACTTTCCAGCTAGATCGTATTGTTAAGGCTTTGGCAGCGATGCTCTCGCCGGCTTCGGCTGCGTTTTTCTGGCGGCCGATAGGGAGCAACCGCGCTGCGGATGGGTGTCACCGAAACCCGCGCGGAATCGGCTCGATTCTCGAATGCGCGTTCGCAATCCGTCGACCACCGGCGGAATCGGATCGTGCGGTGCACCACGGATCAGAAAGATGACCAGCGCCGCCTCGCCTGGAGCATCCACACTGGAACCGATGCCCACGCCCTGCACGCCAGATTGCTTCATCAACTCCTCCACGCGCGCGGTATGCACTATCTTTGCGCGGGAAAATTCGCTATCGGAAATCGCGTAAACCATATGAGGCGCCGGCACGGATTTTTCCAGCGTCGCGCTCTCCGCGGCCGTCAGTGCTCCGCGGCTCGGAAACAGGTCCCCCTCGATGATGCGTGTGCGGATACCTTCCACTTGTTGGGGAATATTCGTGCGCGGCTGCCCTCTCGTAACAAAGAAGAGAATCGCGGGCTCATTTGGATTGTCGTAGCTCCCGCCTACTCCCACCGCCTGGACTTCAGGATGTGCAAGCAGTTCAGGTGCGTAAGCATCACGCACGCCGATGGCGTTTTGCAGCCCTTCGGGCGAGGTTGCAGAAGCTTGTACAGTCAGCGTGGCGGAAGCAGGTTTTAGCGGCAGCGTGCAACCGATCACCGGATGCGCTGCGCCGCCCACGAACGTAACGCTATTGGCGCCACTTTTGAAGAAATTCAACACGGCGGATACCGGATTGCCCACAGTATCGGCGTCGGAGCCCGCATAGAGCAAAGCAACGGGATCGGCCGTGCTCTGCGTGACGATCAGCGAACCAGAGTCGCCTTCAGCGCTGAAGCTGCCTCCTGCGACGGCCACCTGGTTCGTATAGGTCACGGGAAAAGTCGTCCCCGTTCCGCAACCCTTTTGGTACTGGACTGAAGTCGTTATACTGGTGGAAAAAACAGTCGAACACGTGAGGCCGGTCGAGCGGCCACTCTTTGCCACGGCCATATTGATGGTCGCAGCAACGCCGGGCCCTCCATTTGGCGCGTCAGGAATAGGAACGCCGTTCGCGTCCGTCGTCGCTCCTAGATACTCAATGGCCCCAGTCGTCGAGACGTCGCCGGAAACGACCTGCGCGATCGCGGCGTCAATCTTCGGTACCGGGCCTGTTTCAAGGTTGTAAAACTGGGAAAGATTGGCAACGGTGGTGGCCTGCGTCTTGCTGCAGTTTGCGTCGACCAAGCCGGGTTGAATTATGGGCTCGCCGATTGTGGCGAGATCCGATCGCGCGAGGATGTGCGTATTGCTCAGGATGTATTGTGTGCCGCCACGCACAACGAGCGAGCCAAGCGTGCCGCCGCAGCACGTGATGGTGTTGCCGCTGGTCGAAGAATCGTTGGCGTTTCCACCGCTTGTCCCGAGGTTCACAGGAACCGGCTGAGCACTCCGATTGGCGGGCATCAGCGTAACCGTGGTCGAACCACTCGCGGAGGCACTCGCTTGTGAAACTGCCGTCACCGTGAGTGTCGTCGTCGAGACGCCTCCGGAGCCGTTGGACTTGGTCGGGACACCGCCGGGTCCAAAATAGAGTCCGCTGCTCGAGATGAATCCGAATTGCAGGCTTCCACCGGGCGTACCATTCACGGACCAATTGACAGCCGTGTTCGAGGTGCCGCTTACTGCCGCGTTGAATTGCTGCCTACCAAAATTGGGAACCGTTGGTGAACTTGGGGAAACCACGACGGTTATATTCGAAGAAGTTCCCGTAACAGTGATTGAGCCGGAACCCGATTTTGTCGGATCCGCCTGCGAAGTAGCAGTTACCGTGACTAGCGCCGGGTTCGGAACTACAGCGGGAGCAGTGTAGAGCCCTGAAGCGGAGATTGTGCCGTCGGCGGCACCGCCAACGACAAGCCAAGTGACGGAAGTGTTCGTGGTGCCGGTGACCGTCGCGGTAAATTGTGCTTGCTGGCCTGCCGCAACGCTCGTTGCACTTGTAGAGACGCGCACGCTGATTACAGGCGACACCGTGCCGGCGGTCCCGCTCCCGCAGGAAACCACGAGCGGTAGAACGGCAAGCTCAAACAGCAGGAAATAGAAACGGCGCATCAGGAGCCTCATTGGAGGGGGGCCTTTTACGCTAGCACACGGAATCTGTCTGGCGTCACGAATTCAAAACCAAGTCACGAAAGTTTGACTGCCCGAACGGCCAGAAGGGATGCTTGGGCTTTTCTTCGCTTTTCAGGATCGTCTGCAGCTTCGTGTTTGCTTACTCCAGGTCGCGCCAGTTGGGACCGAAGCCGATTTCCACGACGATGGGCACAGCCAATTTGTGAACGCCTTCCATCTCTTCCTTAACTAGTTTCTCCAGCTTGCTGCGTTCCTTCGTCGGAGCTTCGAAGAGTAGCTCGTCATGGACCTGCAGGATCATTTTCGCTTCGAATTTCTCCTCGGCAAGGCGGGCATCAATGTTGATCATCGCGAGCTTGATGAGATCGGCGGCTGTGCCCTGCAACGGCGAATTGAGCGCGGTGCGTTCCGCAAAATTGCGTAGTTGCATCTGCGGCGAGTTGATTTCCGGAATCGGGCGGATTCTTCCAAACAAGGTCTTCGCCACGCCGGTCTTGCGCGTCTCGGCAAGAATGTGGTCAAGGTACTCCTTCACGCCGCGATAACGCGTGAAATACGCATTGATGAATTTGGCCGCCTCTTTTTGCTCGATGCCCAGTTGCTGCGCGAGTCCGAACGGAGACAGGCCATAAATGATGCCGAAATTAATGGCCTTCGCGGCGCGGCGGTGTTCCGCCGTTTGCGCGAGCGGTCCGATGCCGAAAACCTCCTGTGCCGTGCGCGCATGGATGTCTTCGCCATTCCGGAACGCGTCGACCAGCACGGGATCTTTCGAAAAGTGCGCCATGATGCGCAATTCGATCTGCGAGTAGTCGGCGGAGAGCAGTACGTTACCCTTTTCTGCCACAAAAGCAGCGCGAATTTCGCGGCCCAGCTCCGTTCGAATGGGAATATTCTGCAGATTCGGATCGCTGGAGCTCAGCCGGCCCGTGGCCGTCCCGGTTTGCGAAAAACTCGTGTGCAGCCGACCCGTCTCCGGATGAATCAGTTTCGGCAACGCGTCCACATAGGTTGATTTGAGTTTGGCGATTTCTCGGTACTCGATGATTTTCGCAGGCAGCGGATGCTGCGCCGCGAGGTCTTCGAGCACATCCACTGCAGTAGACCGTGCTTTGGCTTTCCCGCGGCGCGGGTTCGCCTGAAGATTCAGTTTGTCGAAGAGGATTTCCGCGAGCTGCGTCGGCGAATTGACGTTGAACTCCGAGCCCGCGAGCTTCCAGATCTCCTTTTCTAGCCGGCGGACTTCCTTTTCCATCGACTGCGACATCTTGTCGAGTTCTTTGGGATTGACGCGGATCCCCGCGCGCTCGATGTTCGCCAGCACCGCCGCCAGCGGCAGATCAATCTTTTCGTAAACGCTTTCAAGTTTCTGTTCTCTGACTTGTGCCTCGAGAGCCGGTGCGAGCCGTTGCAGATAGTCCGCGCGCTCGCCGGGCCCGCCGCCCAGCATGGCGCTGAATTGCCGCATCACGGCGTCCGCAAAATTGTGATTCGCCGTCGTCGGCCTCAGCAAATACGAGTAGAGCTGCGTCGCATCCTGAATGTTCGCGGCTCGACCGGTAAGCAGCTGAAAGACCTTTGGGTCGTGCACGATCTTCGGTCGTTTCGAGTCTGCCAGCAGCGGCTCAAGCGCCTTCAGCGCTTCCCCCTTTTCGTCGAGCCACACCGAGCGGCCTTCGCCCGCCTTCGAAGAAACCTCGATCGAAGCGATGCGCGTCCCGAAGCCTTCGGCCTCTCGCTCGCCCGTCTCGAGATTCAGCCAAACGGCCAGCGGCTGTTTCGCCGGCAGTTTTGCAAGGTATTCTCGAAATTCCGTGACGGCGGCGAACTGTACATATTCGCCCTTTGCTGTTGAATCCGCATCCGCAGGGGCAGACGAAGCCGCCGCCTCCGAACCCAGTTCCTTGAGCAGAGAACTGAAACCCAGCTCGCGATAGAGGGCAGCTAGTGCCGCCACGTCCGGCTCACGGCGTTGCAGCGCGTTCAGATCCAGTTCCAGCGGCACGTCCGTCGCAATCGTCGCCAATTGCTTGGACATCATCACCTGCTCGCGCTGCTGCTGGAGCGCTTCGCGGTAGCGCTTGTTCGGAACTTCATCGGCGTGATCCAGCGCCGTTTCCACTTTCCCGTACTTCTGAATCAGCTCAGCCGCGCCTTTCTCGCCAATTCCTTTTGCGCCCGGAATGTTGTCTACGCTGTCGCCCAGCAGCGCCATATAGTCGACGACTTTTTCCGCCGGCACTCCGAGCAGCTCCTGCACTTTTGCTTCGTCAACGATTACGTCACCTTTGGCGCCGCCGGAGCTGGTCTTTAGCGTGCGGATATTTTTCCCCACGAGCTGCATCATGTCCTTGTCATTGCTCACGATCAGCACTTCGAAGTCTTGCTTGGCCGCCTGCTTGGCGATGGTTCCGATCACATCGTCCGCTTCGTAGCCCTTTTCCTCCAGGATAGGCAGGCGCATCGCTTCGCACAGCGCGCGAACGTAGGGAAGCTGCACGCGCATTTCGTCGGGCATGGGCTGGCGCTGCGCTTTGTATTTTTCAAAAAGTTTGTCGCGGAATGTTGCGCCCGGAGGATCAAACACGATTCCGATATATTTCGGCTGATAATCGTTGATCAGGCGCTTGAGAATATTTCCAAAAAGGAATGGAACATTGGTCGGAATGCCGCTCGGTCCTGTGAGCCGCTGCGGCATCGGCGCAAAAAAAGCCCGGTACACGTGCGCCATTGCATCCACGAGAAACAGTTTTTTCGGCCCGGAAGGCATGCGCGCGAGTATAGCAAAGGACAAAGGGACGTCCGATTCTTCCTAGCCATTCTTCGGCGCATCCTATGAAAAAAGGCCGCACGGGATTTGATCCCGCGCGGCCTTTTGTAAAACAGTACGTGCTTATTGCTTGTTGGGTTTGTTGGCACCCGGCTTCGACTCGGGCCTTGCCTCCGGCTTGTTGGCTGCAGGCGGTTTCGATCCGCCTTGTTCGCCTGCATTCGCCTGCGAAACCAGCAGCATCCGTGTCCCGCTGTCGAGATGGACGTTCTTCCCAGCGGAAGTAATCAACGAGCCCTGCGTCGCATTCGAGCCGGCCGCGTTCAGGTTCAAGCCATTCAATCCGAACGCGCCCTGGCTGTTCGAGGTAAGCTGTCCGGCCGCGTTCAAGCCGCCGACCGCTCCCTTCGAAGCACCGGCGATGCTCCCGCCAGCGTTTGCGGCCGAGTTCAAAGTTCCGCCCGCAACTCCACCGGCGTTAGCCGCAGTGTTCGTCACCGCGCCCACAGCGCCGCCAGCCGTGGACGTTACGCCGCCCAACGCGCCGCGTCCGCTGGCCGTGCCGGAGCCCGCCGCCGACGCGCCCATACCACCCATGGTGTCCATGTCCGCTCCAGCCGCTGATGCGCCGCTCTCCGCCGAAGCAATCGCCTGGATCGTGACGTTGTTTAACGGAATTTCCTGCCCGTTCTTCAGGATCGCTTTGTCAAACATGATGCCAAGTGACGATTCGGATTCGCCTTTGGCGCGCGCCGAAGCCTGCGTCACGTGGCCGACCAGCTTCGAGCCCTTGGGGATTACTGTCTTCCCCTCGGACTTCGCCGCTTCGGTCGTGCGTGCGTTCACCGGATCGCCCGGCTTGCACTTTTTTGAATCGATCGGCGAACTCAGCGTCGCATTAAATGCCGTACCGCTGGCCAACGAAGCATTCGCCTGCCCGTTTTGCGCCGATGCCGCGGATGCCGCCGACGCATTGCCCGAGGCTTGCGCCTGCGTCTGCCCCGCCTGCACCGAAGCCTGCCCGCTGGTCTGCGCTCCCGCCTGTGCGCCTGTCTGCGACTGTGCCGCAGCGCTGAGGCAGAAAAGAGTCCCCACTGCAATTGCCATCCCTGCGCATTTCATGGTTCTAGTTCCTCCTCAAAATGGCATTCCGATTAGGAGCTGGGTTTACGCCTGGACATAAGGGTATCCACCCAACCATTTGATAGTGGCAAAGAGCATGCCGCATAGTAAAGATAGTATTTTCAGTAAGTTAACAGTGCGATCGGGGCTACCGGTATCTCCAAAAATGACCTATGGTACGCAGCTTTTACAGGGCGTCGGCAGCCGGTTTTGACCCTAAGCGAACACTTTAGATAATGCCTAGAGGCTTCGCCACTTCAGCAAGGAGATCAGCAGCCTTCAGCAATTGATCGCGTTTGTGCGTCGCACTCACAATCGCCCGCAGCCGCGCCCTTCCTTCCGCCACGGTCGGATAGCCCACCGCTGGCGCAAAGACGCCCGCCTCAAAAAGTTTCTTCGAAAATTCGAACGCCTTCGCCGCATCGCCCACGTGAATCGGAATAATGGGCGTCTCGCTCACCTTGAATTGAAACCCGCGCTTCTTCAATTCGCGCTTGAAAAATTTCGTGTTGGCCCACAGCTTCTTCACCAGTTTTTCGCCTTCCGGCGAATTCAGCAGCGCGAATGCAGCCTGGCAGGCCGCCGCCGTGGCCGGCGGATGCGAAGTCGAAAAAAGAAACGGCCGCGCCCGCAGGTACAGAAAGTCGATCAGATCGCGCGAGCCGCAAACATACCCGCCCATCGCGCCGATCGCTTTGCTCAGCGTCCCCACCTGGATGTGCACGCGCC
This sequence comes from Acidobacteriota bacterium, assembly GCA_003224055.1. GTDB lineage: Bacteria > Acidobacteriota > Terriglobia > Acidiferrales > UBA7541 > Acidiferrum. Next base: position 14,184 of record QHYE01000096.1, read on the forward strand.
CGTGGCACGCGAAATGATCGATCGTCCCGCGCCCGCCGCGGCCCAGCACACCGGAAGCATGCGCATCATCCACCATCATGATGCAGTTGTACTTTTCCGCCAGGTCGCACAACTCCGGCAGCGGCGCGATGTCGCCGTCCATCGAGAAAACGCCGTCCGTGATAATCAGCTTCTTCCCCGGGAAGCTCGCGTTTTCTTGCAAGATGCGTTCGCAGTCCTTCACGTCCTTGTGCTTGAACACCTTGATCGTCGCGCGCGAAAGCCGAGCGCCATCGATGATCGACGCATGATTCAATTCATCGGAAACAATCAAGTCTTCCTTGCCGAGCACCGCCGAAACCGTTCCCGCGTTCGCCGTGAACCCCGACTGAAACACCACGCACGCTTCCACGTTCTTGAACGCCGCGATCTGCTCCTCCAGCTCCACGTGCAATTTCATGGTGCCGGCAATCGTTCGAACCGCTCCCGCTCCCGCCCCGTAACGTTTCACCGCGTCCAGCGCGGCTTTGCGCAGTGCTTTGTGCGTCGTCAGTCCCAAATAATTGTTCGAAGCGAGATTGATCACTTCCCGCCCGTCGAAAATACAAACCGGTTTCTGCTCGCCTTCGAGCACGCGCAGCTTCGGCGCCACTCCTCCTTCGCGCAATTCCTTCAACTGCTCGGTGATGTACTGCAAAGGATTCTGCTTCGTTGTCTGCGCCCCAACATCGCTCATGACCTGGCTCCCAATTTTCCGTGCCCCCTGTGCTTCGGCCTCTGTATTCTCTGTGTTACTTCTTTTGTCTCGCCGTTACCGCGGCATTCCATTCGGATACATCAAAATCTTCCCCGCAAGCCCTCCTTGCAAGAGCGAAAACGCATTCTCAAATTTATCCAGCGAAGTCCGCTCTCCAAACAGCGGCTCCAGATTCAACCGCCCGGCCTTCAGCAACGAAGTCATCTGCACCCACGTCTCATACATTCGCCGCCCATAAATGCCCTGCACCGTCGCGCCCTTGAAGATCACGTCGTTCACTAGATCCAGCGGCACCGTCTCCGTCGGAATCCCCAGCAGCGAAGCTCGTCCTCCCGCTCTCAGCGCCTTGAAGCCCTGCTGAATCGCCGTGGGATTCCCGCTCATCTCCAGCAGCGCATCCACCCCCGTGCCATTCGTTTCCGCAAGGATTTTCCCCACTGCGTCTTCCTTCGCGGGATTCAGCACCACGTCCGCGCCCATTTTCTTCGCCATCGCGCGGCGCTGCTCGTTCGTTTCCGTCGCAATTTTCCCCACTGCGTCTTCCTTCGCGGGATTCAGCACCACGTCCGCGCCCATTTTCTTCGCCATCGCGCGCCGCTGCTCGTTCGTTTCCGTCGCAAACACCGTCGAGCTCCCGCACGCCTTCGCCACCGCAATGGACATCAGCCCGATCGGTCCGCATCCCGTAACCAAAACCGTTTGCCCCGCGATCGGCCCCGCCAGCACGGTGTGCACCGCATTCCCCAGCGGATCGAGAATCGCCCCATAGTGCTCTGGAATCGCCGCATCCAGCTTCCAGATATTCGACGCTGGAATTTTCACGAATTCCGCGAACGCCCCGTCCTGGTCGATCCCGATGATGCGCAAGTTCTTACAGATATGTGCCTGGCCCAGCCGGCACTGGTGGCAATGCCCGCAGTTGACGTGCATCTCCGCGCTGACGAAATCGCCCGGCTTGACGGCGCGCACCTCGTCTCCCACGCGCTCCACAACTCCGCAGAATTCGTGCCCCAGCGTCAATGGCGGCTTGATGCGCCCCTGCGACCAGCGGTCCCAGCCGTAAATATGCAGGTCCGTCCCGCAAATCGAAGCCGTCTTCACCCGCACCAGCACGTCCGTCGGCCCGGTCGCCGGCACGGCGACCGTATCCATCTG
>QHYE01000018.1:0-1948 GCA_003224055.1 Acidobacteriota bacterium
TTGAGAGAGTTTCATCAAACTTTCATCGTTCTCTCTCGGTTTCGGCGGCGCGTTGCCCAACTTCCACACGGAATGCCCGACGTGTTCGGAGCGATGCCGTTCTGTACCGGACGGCGATCGCAACACCTCCGCCTCCGACCACACTCCCTCTTTTCCTCGAGTGCACAACGGAATCTGATCGCGCACCAGATGGAAGAAAGATAGCAAAATGATTTTAGCTTTGTCTGATTCCTTTCGCAAGCTCTTGAGTTTACTGGCCTTGGCTTCGAGCATGGTGCTTAACTGCCTGTAGCCCTCCTGTAGCCCAAACAAAGCCGCCATAGCAAAGGGAGGCGATCCCAACGATTCCTTATTTATCAAAGAAATACTTTAATTATCTAAGAAATAGCACACGGAACGCCCGCTTCACTCTCATAAGGGCGACGCAGCTGTTGTGCCTGGAAACTTCTCCACCTGAGCCCTGCCGACCAGCTTCGATCACCAAAGCGCAAAATCACGGTTTTAATTGGCGGTGGTTTTTCTGTCTCCACGCTTCGAAGTCCACCCGAAGCTTTTGGCCAGCGACCGCATCTCTTCGACGTCGGACGCGGAGATGGTATCGGCTCGTTCGTAGTCCGATATGTTGCGTTTTTTTCGAAAGATGTCGAACTTCTTAATGCTCCCCGCATCTGTGCCCAGCGTTAGGCTCAATGAGGCGATCACACGGTAGTGGTGGTTTGCGCGCTCTGCCTGATAACCGCTGGCCGCAAGCGCGGCTGTCGCAATCTGCAGCGCTGCGTTGTAGGCAATGTTGAAGCCCCAATCGTTGTGAAGGCCCGGGGTCTTCGACGCTCCCAAATCACGATCGGCGACGGCCAGAAGTTCTGCGATCTCGTTTCGGTTCGTCTTGTGCGCCTTGCACCATCCGAACTTCTGCCAGTCTTCCAAGCTCATCCTCGTCCCCAATCAGGAAGAGTTTACGTCCTCTGAGTACGTTCGCCAAGAAGTGGTGACCCTCAGCAACTCTGCTACGGAATTCATCCCTCTTATACAACGAGGGGTTCACCTCGCGCCCTAGTTGGTGTTCCGCAGATCGAATCCATCAAGTGAAAACTAAAAAAAGATCGTGGCAGCCAAGATCACTGCACCGCCACAAGGCCGATTTATGTGCATTATTTAGGTGTAATACGTAAGTCAGCCCGAATGTCTTTCGCACCAACCCTCGGAGTTCTTCAAAGATCGGACTGCGAGGATTTGCCTGAAAATAAGTTTGTCGCCCTTCGACAGTTCGGACGAGTAGCTCGGCTCTTGAAAGCCGCTCTAACTCACGCTGCACGGCCCCGGATCCCAATCCGATGCGCTGAATGACCTCCTTTTGCAGGAATCGGCGATCCGGCTGCCCAAAGAACAACCGCAGCACCGCCTGTCGGGTGCGTCCATATAGCGCTTCACCGATCGCATTTGAAGCGTGTCTAATACCCATTCTGGGGTCTATGATACCCATTATGGGTATCATAGTCAACGCCGGAACAATCCACACAGCGGTTCCGCATCGAGCTCAGGAAGAACGTGAGAGTAGGTAGGTTGGTGAAGGTTTTGAGCATTTTTAGGCACGGCCCGGTCGCCACCTATCTACCCTACCCTTTTTCCTTGTTTTCTTTGTTCCCTGGATCGAACCCACGTTCGAAGCTTCGGAGGCGTGCAATCTAATTCAAAAAACTCTGGCTTGGCGGCATTTTTGCGATTCTCGGAACGCCTTGGAAATAATGGAAAATGAGATTGGTTGCGGGGTTAGATTTGAACTGACGACCTTCGGGTTATCAGAACGGAGTTAGTCATCTAGCGGGAGTTTACAAGATACATGCGCCGACGGGGCAAGTGTTGGCAATAGAGTGGGTTGGCGGCCAGAGCTTGTATGTCCTAACTGGACTGACTCAGCACACCCTTTGCGTAGCTTTGTAGTTCAAGC
>QHYE01000018.1:1992-31697 GCA_003224055.1 Acidobacteriota bacterium
GTTAGATTTGAACTGACGACCTTCGGGTTATCAGAACGGAGTTAGTCATCTAGGTTCGCTGATTCTGCGCCACTTAGCCCCTAGACCGCAGCCAAGACTTTGTCCCAAATCTGTCCCAGCCGTTTTCTTGCCATTGCACAGGGCTTAAAGAATCCTACTGCCAGCGTCGCTCACGCCTTTCCTGCAGGCCATCTTCTGCCGGCCTTTCCATGGACCGTCGCATTTTTAACAAAAGCGAGCAGTGGACAGTAGGAGCACTCCGATTACTTCCGTGTTGACCGCTCACCCAAAACCGTCGGATCGGCTCCACACAGATGCGAGTTGCCTATTGGGAATCGTCACAATAAGATGTCACGTGGTCGGAGAAGTCACAGCCGAACGCGAGATGCCGAATAGTGGGGATCCCCTACAAACGTTCTAACGATGAGGGCCAACTCCAAATCGCTCACGACCTTCTTCCGCGACCAGGGCATCTACCTGTGGAGGAACGCACGACTGCCATAGAGAAAGGCCATCCTTGTCGCCTTTGCCTCAATTGTTAAATTCGCTGTGGACATTGCCTTTGAATTACTGTCGCTCCCATCATGTAGCGGGCGTTCCGCGAGATTCACGTAGAGCATCGAGCCATTGCAAAAAGGTTGCATTAGAGATCGAATCGACCTCTAGAGCCTGAAGGCCCATTCCTATTTTCGGCTTCAACACGCGAACTATCGCGAGCATCAGCACATTTTGGTTTTTGTGCTTCAGCGTAAGGCGGACACGCGCTCCAATCTCCAGCCACCCACGTGTACGGACAAAGCATCCATCCAGGGAAACGTCCGAAGTCACTCCGGAAAGGCGAGTACCAGATTTTAGATCGACAATATCTGCATCGGCTGCAAAGGGATACCTAGGCCTATACACGCGGTCACGAAGGCGAGACTCTGTAGCGGGCTGATCGACCTCTTCTCGTTTGCGCGACAGTTGAGTCCCGATGCGCGCGAGAGCCACGGTAAAGTCGATCGGTTTGGTCAGATAGTCGTTGGCACCGAGGTTCAAGGCCCTGACAATGTCCTCCCTCTGGTTCCTGGCAGTCACCATTATGATGGGCAGCTGGCTGGGCGAATAATCCTTGCGCAGCATCTTCAGGGCATCAAAGCCGCTGACCTCCGGCATCTCGATATCCAGGAGCACTAAATCCAATTCGTTTTCTTTGACGTGTTGTACGAGCTGCCGCGCGTTTTCCGCAACATCAACCAGATAGCCGCTGCGTGACAACCGACGCGCAAGCATGTCCCGGTTCATTTCATTGTCATCCACAATCAGCAGGCGGCTCTGCGGCGGACTCATGAAAGTTTCCTCGCAACCAGCCTCAACGGCTTTCTCGCGACCACGACTCAAGCAAGCTCCCTAATGACTTCTACTTATAAGGGTTGCTTTCGCCTGACAAAATGGACCTTTCGTAGCGTTCCCGTCTGCCAACATGTTAACCGCATGAGAATATCAAATCATGGGAATACACAGGACGCGCGATGCTTCCCCGTAAGACCTCTGAGTCTGCTTGTAACCGCATCATTTGCAACGCTTTACGGAACAGCGATCAAGTGTAGAGTCATTAGCTGGACGGGCACAATCCCCAAACCAACGGTCCAGCGAATCGGTACTTCCCAGGTGACGTAAGATTAAACCCCTAATCGAGAGCCCTCATACCAGGCGACCATAAAACCAGGGGCCCGAGAACCTCGAGATTCAGTGGACGGTCATGCGCGCGTTGCGTGCCCTTCGGTTGACTGTCTCAGAAGCAGGACGTACCGAAGACCTGAACTAAAGTCCGGTACCGCATCGGGCACATCCGTCCGTTTGGGAAATCGATGCTGCAAGTGTCCATATGCAAAGATTAAGGCGCCGATTTAGTTAGGGGGGAGACCATGAAATCGGGCTATCTCGAACAGCTAAAATCTGATATCGCAGCACGTTTCGAAAGGGATCTCCGCAAACCAAGGGCTAAACCCGCAGCGAAGTCAAAGATGGAAGAGGACACGGGGTTGGAACAGCAGAGACAGGATCATTTCGCTAGGCTCCTGATGGCCGAGGCAGTACGTCAGCTCAAGTAGGTTTTAGAAACCATTCTCCCATCGTTTCGACACGGGCGAAGTTCGGGCGAACAAGCTGGTTGCAAGGCTCCTCCGCAACGTAAGCCCCGATTAACGGGCAACCAGAAGTAATGTGGCAAGTTCCTCGCGGCAATTTGTGTACAACTTGTGTACAAGAAGGCGGGTTTGAAGGGCCTAAAAATGGACCTAAGCAACGCAGAATCAACAACAGACTCTTGAGCTACAGGCCCGAATGAGAGGTGACGTTGAAATTCTAGCAGGCGCGGGAGCCCTCGTACAACTCCCTCCTTGCGGTTCCTTCGCGGGTTGGTGGCCGCCGCTTCTACTGCACAAAGCCCACGTTGGGTGTGGGGAGATTGCCTTCCGGAGCTTCCTTAATTGTCCCAAATTGCGCCTCGTATCGGGCCAGATTCTCTCCCAGCGCGCGCCAGATGCGCTTGGCGTGGCCCGGACTCACAATCGTGCTGCTGAGCAGCTTGCCCTGCGCGCCGTTGGGAAAAATGTAAATGAAATTCAACGTGAACTCTTCCAGATTGTGGTGAATCATTACCAGGTTGCTGTACTGCCCCTGCAGTTCCTTTTCGTCGGCCTTGATTTGCACCTGGCCCTGCACCGGCTGCTGTTGGTCCATCTCGTTCCTCTCCCGGAATGCCGTTCTGAACTTACCACAAGCCTCTGCGATGCGCTCGCCCCGCCTGACCGCGCTCGTTGCCATTGTTAGCAAAAACTCATCGGAGTCCTATTGACAGCCGGACCTATTAATTGTAGTTTAGTATTCGTATTTAGCATAGTTAACTCGAATCATGACACCCACGGTCCCGCCACAACTCGAAACCGAATCGCCGGTCACGACCGAATCTCCCTCTGCGCCTCATGCATCTTCGGCATTCCTCGCTCGCGTTCTTTCGCCTTCCTTGCCCGAATCCCATCGCACTATTCCTTTCTCCTCGGGCGCTTCCTGGATCCGCAAGGTTCTGGCTTTCGCCGGCCCAGGCTACCTCGTCGCCGTCGGTTACATGGACCCGGGCAACTGGGCAACGGACCTCGGTGGCGGCTCGAAATTTGGCTACACGCTACTCAGCGTCATCCTCATCAGCAACCTGATGGCGATGTTTCTCCAGGGTCTCTCGGCGAAGCTCGGCATCGCCTCAGGGCGCGACCTCGCGCAGGCTTGCCGCGAACACTATTCGCGCCGCACCGGTTTCTTCCTTTGGGTCGTCTGCGAAATTGCCATCGCTGCGTGCGATCTCGCCGAAGTCCTTGGCTCCGCCGTCGCTCTGAAACTGCTCTTCGGCTTGCCGCTTCTTGCCGGCGTTCTCATTACCGCGATGGATGTTCTGATCGTTCTCGCGCTCCAGGGCCGGGGCTTCCGCCTGATCGAAGCCTTCGTTGTAACGCTGATCGCTTCGATTGCCGCCTGCTTCGCGTACGAAATTTTCTTCGCGCAGCCGCTATGGCGCGAAGCCGTCGCCGGTTTCATTCCGCGCGCGGAAATCCTGCGCAATAAGGAGATGCTGTACATCGCCATCGGCATCCTGGGCGCCACTGTGATGCCCCACAATCTCTATCTGCATTCGAGCATCGTGCAGACGCGCGCGTTCGGCACTTCCGTACGCGATCGCAAGGAAGCTTTGCGTTATGCCGTCTTCGATTCCACGCTCGCTCTCGGCTTCGCACTTTTTATCAACGCCGCCATCCTCGTCCTGGGCGCTGCTGCATTTCACACCCGCGGCCTCCACGACGTCGCCGAGATTGCCGACGCCTACAAACTTCTTAGTCCCGTCCTCGGCGCAAGCCTTGCCAGCACGCTCTTCGCCTGCGCCCTGCTTGCCTCCGGACAAAATTCGACTCTCACCGGCACACTCGCCGGCCAGATCGTCATGGAAGGTTTTCTCGACATTCGCCTCAAGCCTTGGCTGCGGCGGCTCATTACGCGCGGCATTGCCATCATTCCTGCCGCTCTCGTTATCGGCATCGCCGGAGAGAATAAAGTCACACCGCTGCTCATCCTCAGCCAGGTGGTTCTCAGCTTTCAGTTGCCGTTCGCGGTGATCCCGCTGATCCAGTTCACAAGCAGTCGCGCCAAGATGGGAGAATTCGTCAACTCACGTCCTACCATCGTCATCGCCTGGGTTATGGCTGCCGCGATCCTGTTCTTTAACGCCGAGCTCCTCTGGCTCATTTTCCACTCTGCATAATTGCTATTCGTTTCCTTTCGCTGCCCCGCCAGTTGTGCGAAAATTTTACTAGCTGCCATGCCCGCAAACGAACCCCGGAAGTCCGGAACGCGAAAAACCCTTTTCGTTCTGCTTCTAGCTCTCGTTCTCGTCGCCGTCGCTTACACATACTTTCAAGAGAACAAACCGTGGGTTATCCCCGAAGAAGCCAAGGCCCGCAAGAATCCCCTGCAGCCGTCCGAAGCGGCGCTCAAGTCGGCCAAGGCTCTATACGCGGAAAACTGCGCCAATTGTCATGGCGACAGCGGCAAGGGCGACGGCTCCGAAGCCATGCGCTACGATCCCAAACCAGCTGATTTCACAGACGCCCAGCACATGAACACCGTCACCGACGGCGCGCTCTTCTACCAAATCAGCCAGGGCAGAAAGCCTATGCCCGCTTTCAAGAGGCGCATGACCGAAGACCAGCGCTGGCAGCTCGTTCTGCTCGTCCGCTCTTTTGCACAGCCACTCGTCTCTCCAGAGAAGAAGCCCGGCGCGGCAGCCTCTTCGAACAAATAATCTTTGGTGGACTCACCATCGCGAGCCGGCGTACGGCCCTCCGCTTCCCAAACTCGCGGCTTCGGATATATCCTCATTTCGTTCCGCGTTTCAATCCAAGGAGACTCATGCGCCATTTTCTAGCCGCTTTCATTTGCGTATTCCTCTTGCCCGCTGTCACTCAAGCTGCGCCGGGAGCCGTTCGCTGCGGGAAGCTGCTCGACGTTCGCTCCGGAAAAATTCTGACCGATCAGGCCGTTGTGTTCGATGACGGCGGAACGATTATCTCCGTCAGCTCCTTTTCTTCCGCGAAATTCCCGGGCGGCGTCGTGGCCATTGATCTTTCGAACGCCACCTGCCTCCCCGGTTTGATTGACGTTCACACCCATCTCACTTCGGATCCCATTGCCAGCGGGTATGCCGGTCTCGGCATTTCGGTTCCGCGCGAAGCCGTTACCGGGGTCAAGAACGCACGGCTTACGCTGCGTGCCGGCTTCACCACGGTTCGAAACGTCGGAGCGAGCGGTTACACGGACATCGCGCTGCGCGATGCCATCAACGCCGGCGACGTCGAAGGTCCGCGCATGCGCGCTTCCGGCCCGCCGCTTGGCATCACTGGCGGCCATTGCGACAATAATCTGCTGCCTTCCGAATATCATTACAAGGCGGAAGGCGTCGCCGACGGTCCCTGGGCCGCTCGCGCCAAAGTCCGCGAAACCGTCAAGTACGGCGCCGACGTGATCAAGATCTGCGCCTCCGGCGGCGTTCTCAGCAAAGGCGACCAACCCGGGACGCCGCAATACACCCTCGAAGAAATGCAGGCCATCGCCGAAGAAGCCCACAAGCTCGGCCGCAAAGTCGCCGCGCACGCGCACGGCACGCAATCCATCAAGGACGCCATCCGCGCCGGCATCGACTCCATTGAACATTCCAGCATGATCGACGACGAAGGTATAGCCCTCGCCAAGCAGCACCCCACCTACCTCGTCTTCGACATTTACAACGATGACTTCATTCTGCAGGAAGGCGCGAAAGCGGGAATGCTTCCCGAATCCATCGAAAAGGAAAAGAAAATCGGCCGCTTGCAACGTGAAAATTTCCGCCACGCTTTCCAGTCCGGCGCAAAGATTGCCTTCGGCACGGATTCCGGCGTCTACCCTCACGGTGACAACGCGAGACAGTTCGGCAAAATGGCCGAATGGGGCATGAAGCCGCTCGACGCCATCCAGGCTGCCACCGTCAATGCCGCGGATCTCCTTGGCTGGGCCGACAAAATCGGCACGCTCGAAGCAGGCCACTACGCCGATCTCGTCGCTGTCAGCGGTGACCCGCTGTCCGACGCGCGCGTCCTCGAATCCGTCAAATTCGTCATGAAGGGCGGGGCCGTTGTTCGCAATGACCTCTCCGCGAAATAATTGGGTGGGGGAGCGGCACATTTTCCGCCGCTCCCCTTACTATCTTTCCTTCTGACATCCCAGAATGCTCGCCGCGCTACTTCTCGATTATCGCCTCGCGGTTCTCTTCCTGGCCGCCCTTCATCTCGGCACGGCTGTTCCTCTTGCTTTCGGTTGGGTGCGCCTTCTTCCCGAGGAAGCGCCTCCTTTTCAAATTCATCGCGCTCCCGCGCGCCGTTGGTCCATCTATGCTCACAGCAGCGAAGACGAAGAAACCCCCCGCGATCCCGTGGCGATGGTGCTTCTCATTTGCGTCACCGCTAGCTATGCCGTCCAGATTCCAGGAGTACCGCGAAGTCTTGCGCTCAGCTCCATACCGACGGTCATTCCGCAGGACGCATCCGATTGGGCCTGGTTGGCCCTGACCTGGTTCCTGGTCGTGGTTCCCGGTTTCAGCGCGGCCTACTCGCTGCTTCGTCCAAATTTCCTGCGTGTCCCGCTGATCGCTGCCGGTGTTCTGATACTCCTGCTTTGGCTGGTCTCCCCTCCGCTTCGCGCCGCACTCGAAGCAGTTTCCTGAGTGTTCCCCAAACACCTCGGCAAACAAAAAAAGGTCCCGATCGGATCGAGGACCTTTTTTGTTTCTCTGTGACTCTGTCCCGCTGTAGCTGACGATCCCTTTACGCCGTTGCCGCCTTCACTTGCGATAGCGCAGCCGCCACTTCCTTCAAATCCGGCACCACCGGAATGTCATAATTCTTGAACCACGCCACCTTGCCCGCCTTATTCACAATGGCGATCGCGCGGCCCGTGATGCCCTTGTCCGCCAGGTACACTCCGTATTTCTCGCTCATCGCCCCGCGCGGATGAAAATCCGCCAGCAGCGAATATTTGATCCCCATCTTGTCGGCGTACGCTTTGTGCGACCACACGCTGTCCACGCTCACGCCCAGCACCTCTGCGTCCAGCGCCTCAAACGGCTTCATTTCATTGACGATGCACGCATGCTCGTTCGTGCACGTCGGGCTCCAGTCCAGCGGATACCAGACCAGCACCACGTTTTTCTTCCCCGCATAGTCCGAAAGCTTCACTTCCTTCCTATCTTGATTCAGCAGCATGAAATCCGGCGCCGCTTGTCCCACAGCAATGCTCATAACCGTTCCTCCCATCGAATTTGAATCTAACCAAGAATCTTACCAATCTCAGCGTGAAGCGCCAAACGCTCACACTCCTTCCTCCTCTGCGCCCTCTGCGTCTCCGAGTCAGGTTCTTTTCTTCTTCCTTCCACCAAAGTACACTTCACTCAGGAGAACCCCATGAGCGCCGAAGCCGCGCGCCGCGCTCCTCTCATGCCCTTGCGCGAACTCGTCCGGTTGTACCGCTCCCACGCCAACAATTTCGGCGAACTGGTCGTTCTCTCCGTCTTTGGCCTCTCAGTCCCAGAGACCGAACGCGTCTTCTCCGGCTACGACGAGGACTACCACATCAGCCGCTTTTTCCATTTCACCGATTCCACGGGCGAAAAATTCTCCATCAACGGCATCCCCGCCACCCACGTCTCCCTTGATGGAGAAATCGAAACCATCCTTTAGAATTTGCCTTCACGCCGTTATTGAGTAACGCTCGGCATCCGGCCGCGCATAGCTGTGTTTTACAGATCTCGCTGGTCGAAATGATAGACGGCGATGATCAATGCGACGAGCAAGTAGGCTATGGCATATTCCACCATTGCGAGGCTTGGCGCGGAAGCTTCCGAAAATGGAGAGAATCGGAAAGAGCGAGCGAAAGAGGACTGCATTTCGAAGGAAGCCCGTCGCCAAATCGCCTCGCTAGGCATGATAAGGCTAGACACCACGCCGACGGTAACGAGACGCGGGGTATCCGTTGCGGCGCCGATCTGTTCGATCCAGCCGCCAATGAAGGCCAAGCCGTGTAGTCCCAGAACAATCACGCCGTTCGCGAGAGTTGAGAACCAGGTGCCGAACATGAATGTGATCGTTAGGACAAGGAGGCACTCCAAGAGAACCAGAAGGGCGCTGACGAGCGCATGGCGCGGAAGCACACCGCCGATGAAATAGCCTACCGCGGTCACACCGCCGAACATAGCCGCCACGTACGCAGCGACCATGCCGGCGAAGCCCACCCATTTGCCAATCAAAACTTGCCAGCGGGAGATCGGTTTTGTAGCGATAGCCTGAATCGTGCCGGAAGCTATCTCGCCTGAGAGCACATCCACCGAGGTCAAGATGGTCATAACCACGGCGAGCAGATCGACGGCGTAGAATCCGACCTGGAGCATTGTGGAAAGAACTTGATAGCGAACGAAAGGCGGCAAGGACGCCCGGGTGAAGTGTTCGGCTTGGAAGTGCATCCCAGTGCCGAAGAGGGCAAGAAATGCGAGGCCCGCGAGAAATGCGGTCCAAAGAATCTTTCTGCGTGCGGCCTCCCGAAAGGTAACGCCCGCCATGATCCAGGCGCCCATCAAAGCCCCCGGTCCTCGCCCATGATTTTCAGGAACAGATCTTCGAGGGAGAGCTTTTCCGGCGCGAATTCGAAGACGTCGGCTCCCGCAGCGACCAAATGACGGAGGATGTCAGGAAGCACCTCGGTCGAACCCGTTGCCAGGGTGAGTCGCTCGCCATCCAACTGCGCATTTGTACTCCACCGAGCGAGTTCCGCCACTGCCTTCGGCGGGAAGTTGCGCACACGCGCGCTGACGCGGATTTCGCCGTGGGGAAGCGCTCGGAGGTCGCGGCTGGCGACGACTTCGCCTTCCTTCATGAAAACCACGTGGTCGCACGTGATTTCAACTTCGCTGAGCAGGTGGGAATTCAGAAAGACGGTAGCGCCGCGGTCCCGCTGCGCGCGAATCACATCGCGCACGAGCCGCCGGCCCATGGGGTCAAGGCCCGAAGTGGGTTCATCGAGGAAAATCAACTCCGGCTCGTGAATCAGGGCTTGCGCCAAACCAATGCGCTGCAGCATTCCCTTGGAAAATTCGCGAAGTCTCTTCTCCCGGTGCGGGGTGAGACCAACAAGATCGAGAAGAGCGGGGACGCGTTCGCGGAGGCGGGCGGTAGTCATCCCGCATAAGCGTCCATGGAGATTAAGCAGCTCGGAGGCGGTCAGCCAAGTGTAGAACCTGAAGTCCTCGGGAAGGAACCCGATCTTCCGGCGGATTTCTACATCGCCCGTGGGCACGCCGAGAACAAGCGCCTGGCCATCGCTGGGTTTCACCAGCCCGAGGAACATCTTGATCGAAGTACTTTTCCCGGCTCCGTTCGGACCTAGAAAGCCAAAGATTTGGCCCCGGCGGACGCTCAGCGAAAGGTTGCGTACGGCAACCTTATTTCCAAATACTTTGCGCAGGTTGTGCGTTTGAATCGCAAAGCTTTCTGGTTGATCCAGGTGCGCCTCCGGGCGTCAATCGAGCGAATTCGCCAGCGTCAAGGCTGCGCTCGAGTCTCCACGACCAGCGAGACAATAGATCATGCCATTTTTCACCCAGATCAACACGTAACCCGGTCCGCGGCGGCCCGATTCGTTGATCAGCGTGCCCTGCGCTCCATTCACTTCCACCACACTGTAAGAGTCGACGAAGCGTGGAATTGGAAGGACAAGGGTTGATTTCCAGTCGATCGTCTGGCAAAACTCCCGGGCCTGCGTCGCGCTCATTCCAGCAAGCTGCAGGCCGATTTCCGCGAGCTGCTGGAGATTGAGATCGGATGGAACGTTCACCACCGGGCTGGGTGCTTCGACGAGGACCGTGCAGTTGCTGTGTTGAACCGTGTTTCGCGTCGCGCGCTCTCCCTCTCTGTTCTCGTGCGGGCAATCGCCATACTGCATGCGCACGGAACGTGGGATCTGCACGGAGACGACGGCGCCGTCCAGCGTTGCCGGCAAGAGAAGGTCCGGTCTTCCGGACTGGTCGAAGATATCCTGCAGCCGGGCGCGATCAATGGCCATGTGAAAGGCGTGCTCGCCTTCGACCACGAATTGCGGCGTGTCCCTTCGTTCCCCGAATAGATGAACCGTGAATCCAGCCAACTGACTGGCCTCCGTCACAGTCGCAGGATGCTGCGGCTTTTCATCCGCGGTCACAACGATCTTGTCGGAAATCATCTTCCCGAGCATCTCCTGCAGTGGTCGGTTACCGTCCAGAGTGGAAAGATCCAAGCGTACAGGCTGCACTTTTTCTACCCGCAAGGTCGCAAGAAACCGCTGCGCCAAGCTACGTCCGGAGGGGAACGCGAGGCCGCAAAGAACGAACACAGCCGCGACGCCGGTTACCCAGGCAGGGCGCCACCGTCTCGCAAAGAGTCGCCCAAAGAAGGGGATGCGCTCCTCTCCGGCGCCGTGTTGGCCTTTGAACCGTGCCAGGGCAATCTGCGGATCAACAGGCGCTTCAAGCGCAGTGGCGTCAAGGGACAGTAAGCGTTCCTCAACGCGCCCAGCGGCCGCGGCGATTTCCTCGAGGTGTCTCCGGCATTGCGGACAATCCGCCATATGATTTTCGACTTTCGAACGCTCGACCGGATCCAATTCACCATCGCGATATGCGCGCAACGTACTTTCACACAAACAATTCATAGCCCCTCCTCTCGACCATAGAGCTCCAGATAGCGTTGTTCGAACGCAGCCTCTGCACGAATCAAAAGCGTTCCCACCGACCCCGGCTCGACCCCCAAGCAATCTGCCAACTCCTTGTAGGAGTGGCCAGAAGCCCGTAAGAGCAGCAATTGGCCCTGGGCAGGCTTCAGTTCTGCGAGCACGGCACGTACACGCTGTTGTCTTTCCGCTCGCAGTGCCTGATCGAAGCCGTTTTCGGCGGCCTGCTTCTTGATTTCCTCTCGTGCCGCGGCCTGCTCGTAGCGGCTTCTGCGGGCCGAGGAACGAAGAGCATCAATCCCCAGATTCATTGCGGTGCGATACAGCCAACCCGGCAAGTTGTCGCCGTCATTCCGCGGAAATGGCTGGCCGTAGAGCTTAAGGAATACTTCGTTCGCCAAATCTTCCGCACGCGCGCTGTCCCCTAACATGCGGCGAAGAATCGCGGCGATACGAACGTAGTGAGCGAGGAAAAGCTCCTCGAAGCCTTTGCGCGTGGTGCTACTGGCGGTCACGTTTTGCTCGCGAGTTTTCGCCGTTGGCGCAGTAAACCCTTGTACCACATCATGAAGCAAGGACGGCCTCCCTATTCCTACTGGTTAAACGTCTGCCAACGCAAAAATGTGACAGAGCTTATTGATTTTCCTTCCTGTCCCCCATAAATTTCGTTTGAAAAAGTCGCGTTTTTGCATACCCTACACGCACGCCGGAGGTCGCTGAATGGCTGGCTCGCCGACCCTTATGCCCAAATCGCGCCTTGGGAGCACCTTGCGCCGCGACCCTTGGTGGATCGAAATTCTACCAGTGGTGCTTGTACTAGGTGGTTTCGGCGTTTATGCCACGCTGCGCGCCTTCGAAGGCAAGTATTACGAGTGGGGCCCGTACCTCTCGCCTTTCTATTCGCCGCTCATCGATCCCCTGCATCACTGGTGGCCATTCTCTCCGGCTCTCCTCATTCTTGTTGGCCCGCTGGGCTTTCGGGCCACGTGCTACTACTACCGCAAAGCCTACTACCGCGCGTTTTTCCTGGACCCGCCCGCCTGCGCCGTCGGCGAATCCCCTCGCCGCAACTATCGCGGCGAAACCGCTTTTCCTTTTATCCTCCAGAATGTCCATCGCTATTTCTTTTACTTGGCGGTTCTGTTCATCGTTTTTCTCTGGTACGACGCCATTCGCTCCTTCTTTTTCAGCGGCCACTTCGGCATCGGTGTCGGCACGCTCATCCTCACCCTCAACGTCTCTCTGCTCTCGCTCTACACGTTTTCCTGCCATTCGCTTCGCCACCTCGCCGGAGGCAAGCTCGACTGCTTCTCTTGCGGCACATTCGGCCGCTCCCGCTTCGAAGCCTGGCGCCTCTCCACCTTTCTGAACGAGCGCCACATGCTCTTCGCCTGGTGCAGTCTCTTCTCCGTCGGCTTTGCGGACTTCTACATTCGCATGGTCTCCTGCGGTGCCATCCGTGACCTGAGGCTCTTGTGACCGCAAACTACGAGACCCGCGAGCACGACGTTCTCATCATCGGCGCCGGCGGCGCGGGATTGCGCGCGTCCCTCGAAGCCCTCGCGCAAGGCGCTTCTGTCGGCGTGGTCTGCAAATCGCTCCTTGGAAAGGCACACACCGTCATGGCCGAAGGCGGCATCGCCGCCGCGATGGCCAACGTAGACACGGCCGACAACTGGAAAACTCATTTTCGCGACACCATGCGCGGCGGAAAACTTCTAAACAACTGGCGCATGGCCCAGCTTCACGCCCAGGAATCCCCCGACCGCGTCCGCGAACTAGAACAGTGGGGCGCGCTCTTCGACCGCACGGAGACCGGTGATATTCTCCAGCGCGCCTTCGGCGGCCACACCTTCAAGCGCCTTTGCCACGTCGGCGACCGCACCGGCCTCGAAATGATTCGAACCCTGCAGGACCGCGGCGTCCAGCAGGGCATTGACGTCTACATGGAGTGCACCGTCACGCGCCTTCTCACCGACGGTGGCCGCGTCGCCGGCGCCTTTGCCTATTGGCGCGAGTCCGGACGCCTCATCGTTTTCAAAGCCAAGTCCATCGTCATCGCCACCGGCGGCATCGGCAAAGCCTGGCGCGTCACTTCTAATTCCTGGGAGTACACCGGCGACGGCATGGCCCTCGCCTACGAGGCAGGCGCCGAGCTGATGGACATGGAATTCGTGCAGTTCCATCCCACCGGAATGGTCTGGCCTCCCGGCGTGCAGGGCATCCTCGTCACCGAAGCCGTCCGCGGCGAAGGCGGCATCCTCCGCAACAAACTCGGCGAGCGCTTCATGGAAAAATACGATCCCAAGCGCATGGAGCTCTCCACCCGCGACGTCGTCGCCCGCTCCATCTATACCGAAGTCAAGGAAGGACGCGGCACCGAACATGGCGGCGCCTATCTCGACATCTCTCAAAAGCCTGCCGAGTACGTGAAGAAAAAACTCCCCAGCATGTATCACCAGTTCAAGGAACTCGCCGACGTGGACATCACCAAAGGCCCGATGGAAGTCGGCCCCACGTGCCATTACGTGATGGGTGGCATCCGCGTCGGTGCTGAAACCGCCGAATCTACCGTTCCCGGACTTTTCGCCGCGGGCGAAGCTGCCGCCGGCCTTCACGGCGCGAATCGCCTTGGCGGCAACTCGCTCTCCGACCTCCTCGTCTTTGGCCGTCGCGCCGGGCTCGCCGCCGCCCAGCACGCCAAACAAGTCTCCGCTCCTTCGATCGACACCGCGCAAATCGAACAATCCGAAAGGGAACTGCTCGCCCCGTTTTCCAACACCGGCGTCGAAAGCCCTTACGCCGTTCATCGCGACTTGCAGGAAGTCATGCAAAATCTCGTCGGAATCTTTCGCGCTGAGGAAGATTTGAAAAAAGCTCTCGTCGAACTGGGGAAACTAAAGGCGCGCGCGGCGAAAGCTGGCGTCGAAGGCTCCCGCCTCTTCAATCCTGGCTGGCACCTCTCCTATGACTTGAAGTCCATGCTCACCATTTCCGAAGCGGTCACCCACAGCGCCCTGGCGCGCAAGGAAAGCCGCGGCGCGCACAGCCGCATTGACTTTCCAAATCTCGACTCGCTCTGGGAGAAAAAGCAAAACATCATCGTCCGGGAAAACGGCGCAATGCAGCGCCGCGAAAATCCCGTCGAAGAAATGCCCGCGGAGCTCAAACAGGTTCTTGCCGAGGACAAATCATGATTCGCATCGTACATTGTTCCGCTGTATGACTGGGAGACCCATCGCCATGGATTCGCCCTGGATCACTTTCGCCCCCGCTGACGCCAATCGCGAGTACCTCGCGCTCTTGTCCTATTTGCCTCTAAACAAATACTCGGCAGTCCCCGGCTTCTTTCGGTTCTTGTTTCAAATCCAAAAGCAATTGCGCAGTACTCCCGGCATCATCGGATACTCCCTCCGTGCCAAAATCTTAAGCCGCAATTTTTGGACCCTCTCCGTCTGGGAGGATCAGAAAACACTGACGGAATTTGTCGCCAGAATTCCGCACGGGGAAGTCATGAAGGCCATGACCCCCCATATGGGCCCGACAAAATTCACACAATGGAAAGTGGCCGGGTCCTCTTTGCCTCTAAGCTGGAACGAAGCCATGCAGCGATCGCAAGCGGGAGCCCCCTCATGAGCGAAGCAACTCTGCGCGTTTTCCGCGGCGATTCGAACAGCGGGCAAACCGTGGACTATCCCGTCCCCGTCGCTCCCGGCATGGTCGTACTCGACGCCCTCCACTACGTTCAGGGCCACCTCGTTCCCGATCTCGCCGTCCGCTGGAATTGCAAAGCAGGGAAGTGCGGTTCCTGCTCCGCCGAAGTCAACGGCCGTCCCCGCCTCACTTGCAAAACGCGCATGGACGATCTCCCGCAGGACCAGCCCATCACTGTCCTCCCCATGAAATCTTTTCCTCGCATCAAAGACCTTGTCACCGACGTTTCCTGGAATTACCGTGTCAACCGGAAAATCCCTGCGTTCGAACCGCGCCCCGGCACCAACTGGAAAATCTCCCAGCTTGACGTCGATCGCGTGCAGGAATTCCGCAAGTGCATCGAATGCTTTCTATGTCAAAACGTGTGTCACGTCCTTCGCGAGCACGACATGAAGGAACAGTTCGCCGGTCCACGCTTCTTCGTCCGCGTCGCCGGCCTCGATATGCATCCGCTCGACGGCCGCAACCGCGCCGCGCTGCTCAAGAACGAACTCGGCCTCGGACTTTGCAACATCACGAAATGCTGCACGGAGGTTTGCCCGGAGGAAATTCACATCACGGATAACGCCATCATCCCGCTCAAGGAGCGCGTGGTGGACGAATTTTACGATCCGCTGACGATGTTGTTTCGAAAGATTCGCGGCAAGTAGCAATGACTCGCCGCTTTTGCAATTGCATGAGGAGGTTCCATGGCATACCAGCTGAAATCCATCTCCAAAGCCGGCATCGCCGAGGCCATCGCCAAAGTCGAGCTCTATCGCTACATCAACGAGCCGGAAGAAGCCGAATCCATCTGCCGCGACATCCTCGCCATCGAGCCCGAGCAGCAGCTCGCACGCCGCATGCTCGGCCTCGCCATCACCGATCAATTTATCGGCGCGGCCGCCGACCGCTATCCGGAAGTCTTATCCATTTTTCAAAGTTTGCGCGATCCCTACGAGCGTCTCTATTACACTGGTTTGCTCTACGAGCGCCGCGCCAAGGCCCAGCTCCTCGTCGGCTATGCCGCGCACATCCTCCTGCCGCTCATCGAAGAAGCCATGCGCTGCTTCGCCGAAGCGGAAAAAATCCGCCCCGCCGGCAACGACGACAGTATTCTCCGCTGGAACCGTTGCGTCCGGCTCCTCGAAAGCCGCCCCGATTTTCATTTTGATCGCGGCCCTGCGTCCTTCGACGCCGAGGATTCCCCGCCCGTCAGCACGCCCACGCGCCGCCTTGGCAGTCATCACTGAACTTGTAGCTGGTTTCTACGCCGTAACCACGCGCTGGAATCGCCGCGCCAGCTTTTCATGCTCTTCGCGAATTTCCCCCGGCAGCCGCTCCCCGAATTTCCCAAAAAATTGTTTCGAATCTCCCAGATCTAGTTCCCAGTCCTCGGGACTCACGCGGAGCAGTTCTGTCAGCGCCTCATCTGAAATTTTCAAACCATCAAGCGTCAGTCCATTCTTCGCCGGAACATAGCCAATGGGTGTCTCCTGCGCCGCGCCGCGGCCTTCCACACGCTCCAGAATCCATTTCAGCACGCGCACGTTCTCGCCGAATCCCGGCCACAGAAACTTCCCATCCGCGCCCCTCCGGAACCAGTTCACATGGAAGATTTTCGGCGGCTTCGGGATTTTCTTTCCCATCGCCAGCCAGTGTCCAAAATAATCCGCCATGTTGTATCCGCAGAAGGGCAGCATCGCCATCGGATCGCGCCGCGTAACTCCCACGTCGCCTGTCGCCGCGGCCGTCGTTTCCGACGCCATCATCGCCCCAACAAACACGCCGTGTTGCCAGTCAAACGACTCGTAAACCAGCGGTGCCACACGCGCTCTCCGGCCGCCAAAAATAAACGCCGAGATCGGCACGCCTTCCGGCGCCTCCCACTTCGGCGAAATACTCGGTGACTGCGCCGCCGGCACGGTGTACCGCGCGTTCGGATGCGCTGCCGCGCCCTTCGACGAATCCCACTTCTCGCCTTTCCAATTAATCAGCCCCGCCGGCGGCTCAAAGCCGATCCCTTCCCACCACGGCTCGCGCTCCGGTGTCATCGCCACATTCGTGAAAACCGTGTTCTTCCGCAAAGCGCCCATCACGTTCGGGTTCGTCTTCATCCCCGTGCCCGGTGCCACGCCAAAAAATCCCGCTTCCGGATTGATCGCGTGCAAATATCCGTCGTCGCCAATCTTCATCCACGCGAGGTCGTCGCCCACCGTCCACACGCGGTAGCCCTGGCTCTCCAGTGCGGATACCATCATCGCCAGGTTCGTTTTTCCGCACGCGCTCGGGAAAGCCGCTCCCATGTACGTCACTTTGCCGCCCGGCGACTCCAGTCCCAGGATCAGCATGTGCTCCGCCATCCAGCTCTGTTCGCGCGCCATCACGCTTGCGATTCGCAGCGCGAAGCATTTCTTCCCTAGCAGCGCGTTTCCGCCGTAACCCGACCCTACGCTCCAGATCAATTTCTCTTCCGGAAAGTGCACGATGTACCGCCGCATGGGATCTAAGTCTCCCAGCGAATGCAGCCCCGGCACGAAGTCGCTCGACGCCCCCAGCCGCTCCATCGCCACTTTGCCCATTCGCGACATGATGCGCATGCTCGCGACCACGTACGGGCTGTCCGTCACTTCCACGCCCACCTTGCTGATTGGCGAATCCACCGGTCCCAAAATGTACGGCACCACGTACATCGTCCGCCCGCGCATCGCCCCGTCCAGCAGCGCACCCACTTTGTGTTTCGCCGCGCCCGGGTCCATCCAATTGTTCGTCGGCCCGGCGTCATCCTTGTCCCGCGAGCAGATAAACGTCAGGTGCTCCGTCCGCGCCACGTCGTTCGGGCTGCTCCGGTGCAACTGGCAATTCGGGTAAGTTTTCTTGTTGAGCTGCACTGTTTCGCCGCCGCGCAGCATCTCCGCAACCATCCGCTGGTATTCCGCCTCGGACCCATCGCAATACACCAGGCGGTCCGGCTTCGCCAGCGCCGCCGCTTCATTCACCCAGCTTTCCAGTGGAGTTGCCACTCTGCTTCCTCCGCGATTCCATGCATTCGCTGCCACAAACTCCAAAGCGCGACCGCCCGGCCGCTTCCGACGGCGGTAACACTCTGGATGAAGTCCCCAACCGGGTCGAGGCTGTGGAACGAACGGACTTACCTTGCCGGCTGACCCATGCAAAGGCGGGAACTTCCGGCCAGCCCGGTAGGTGTTTTCCTAGTATCCGGCCACAGTCTATGTTACCCCTCGCAGCCCGCGCAAGCCGCGGCGCCCACCGGCGCTGGGTGAGTTTGGGAGAGAAGAGCCGCAGTGGCAAGGGGTTGTTTCCGAGTGGCCCGAGACTTTAGCATAATCTGGCAGCTACCTTTCTAAACTCCAGCTTCTGGGGCACTAACCACGAGCGACAAGGCGACCAAACCATAATTGGGCACCATGCGACGAAGCATTTCGCAACGACCGTACCTGGAAAGAATTGCCCCGCGGCTTACTTTTCGTGCCGCGGCACCCACCACTCGGGAATGATTTTGTTGATGCGTAGCTTTCGCACAAGAGGCCCCCACTGTGGTTGAAACTCAGCGGCTATATTTTGAATCGCAATGCTCATGAACTGGAAGGCCATTCGTTGTTCTGCGTGCGTGAGGTCGCTGTATCCATGCGGCAGATAAGCCCTTCCGACAAAACCGCCCGCGGCCGCTCCAGCAAAATTGGAGAAGGCAATCGTGTTTCTCCCGGAGTCGGTCTTATCAATGAGCGTAAACGCAAGCGCGTGCGTGGTTCGCAGCAGAGGATTTTTACTAGTGGACCGCACGTACCGCGGATCTTCATGCAGGGCAACGCCCGTCAGAAAGCGCGCGGTTCGCTGTGAAGTGACCGTGGCGATGGAATCTCCATAGAGTCTCCCGAACGCCCCAGCCCCGTCCTTCCATTCGCGAGGATAATGCTTTGTTGGATTCGCCATGCCCATACCGGCTTTGAACGCCGGGAGGATAAGCGCAGGCGGCCCAAAGGTTTGATGGGTGTAGATTGTAAATTTGTCGCTGAAGGACAGAGCACGAGGACTCTTGACCGGCAGGAACAGCACGGCGCTGTTTTCCTCTTGCGGATGGGATGATGAGCTTGGCAGATTGCTTTGCCCTTGAGGTTGCGGCGCGTAAGGAAGGCTGGCTGCTTGTTGGCTCGGTGTTTCCGGAATTTCTTTCGTAGCCGCCGCCGAAGAACAAGGCAACTTCGCATCGGAAGAACTGCGACAGAGATCCGCTTCCTTTTTCGTTTCCTGTGAAGCAACAACCGGCGAATACGCACCCATAATGCATAGCGCGATTACAGTCACGCGAATGAAATGCTTAGAACGATATGTTCTTACGATCATTTTTTCTCCAATTGAAATGTTTTGGTGGCCCGAGAGGTAGATGCGATAAAATTCGGACTTATGAGTGTCATCCGTCCAAAAAACGTGACCGATCGTCCTGCATTTGAACACCGAATGGACCCGCTGTCTGAGGCCTTTGGATCGATGAGAATTCAGGAAGCGGTTTATACGCGTCTGGAGGCGACAGCACCGTGGGGTTTTCGCTACTCGGGGGATACAGTTCCGCGGATACGTTTCGGGTTAATGGTTCGTGGATCGGGGCTTCTGAAATTCAAGAACCAGCGGCAAGCCATCTCCCTCTCCGCCGGCGATGTTTTCATTTTCATTCTTAGCGATGAGGCCTTAACACTGGTGGATCATCCGCGTTCCCCTGTCGCCGATTACCGCGAATTAAGAAAATTGGAAGTGGATTGCGTGATTCATCACGGAGGAGGCGGCGCGCCCACAACTTTGGTAAGTGGGTCGTTTCGTATGAGTGCATTCGAGGACCCGCTTATTTCCACGATTCTGCCTCGTTATCTGCACCTGCGGCTTGACCAAAATCGAAGTCACGCCTTCCAATCCGTACTAGATCTTTTGGCGGTCGAAACGGCTCAACCCGGTATAGCTTCATCGAGCTTGATCAGTTGTCTTTATGAATCACTGTTTGTCTACGCAATTCGGGCTTACGCAAATAGCTCCGCGGCTCCACCAAAGGGGTGGTTGGCTGCGATGTCAGACAAGCATCTCAGCAAAGCCATACAGGCGATGCATTCGGGCCTCGATGGGAGCTGGTCTGTTGCGTCACTCGCTCGCGAAGCGCGCATGTCGAGGTCTGCCTTTGCCTTAAAATTTAGGACCGTTTTGGGCCAGACGCCTCTCGAATACCTTACGCAGTGGCGGATGTACCGAGCAGGCGCCATGATTTGCTCGAACAATATGTCCCTCTCTGAGGTGGCGTCAGCGATTGGATACGGATCGGAAAGTTCTTTCAGCCGAGTCTTTAGGCGAGAGATGGGCGTAGCACCTAGGGAATATCGGCGCAAGTGCGCGCTTCTGCAATCGTCCACAGGAGACTGATTGCGCGCTAGCATTAGTGTTCTAGCGGCTTCGTCTCCGCGAAGGGCGAGTTGTCGGCAAATCCGGAAGTGATCCTAGGTTGGCCTTCCAAACTGACCCAACCCACCACACTCTTGGCGGACCCAGTTGCCTGGATGCTTATTTCGCCGAGAACTTGTAGATCGTCTCAGTGTGATACGTCGCGCCCGGCCGCAGGATCGCACTCGGGAAATTCGCGTGGTTCACGGAATCCGGATAGTGCTGCGTCTCCAGGCACACCGCGCCGTATCTTCCATACGCCACGCCGCGCTTCCCGTGAATGCTCCCATCCAGCCAGTTCGCGGTGTACATCTGCACTCCCGGCTCCGTCGTCCACACTTCCATCTCGCGCCCGGAAGCCGGGTCCACCACATTTGCCGCCATCCGCAGTTTTCCGCTTTCTCCATCCACGATGTAGTTGATGTCGTATCCGCCCAATTCCTTCACCTTGGCAAGCTCCGCGATCCGCGACCCGATGGTCATCGGTTTCGTAAAGTCATACGCCGTGCCTTTCACCGCCGCCAGTTCTCCCGTCGGGATCAGCGTGGAATCCACAGGCGTGTATCGACTCGCATTCAGCGTTACCGTGTACCCCAGAACGTCTCCTCCGCCCGACAAATTAAAGTAGCTGTGATTCGTCAAGTTGACCGCGGTCGGCTTGTCCGTTGTCCCGGTGTACTCAATTTTCAACGCGTTGTCTTCCGTCAGCGTGTACACCACGCGCGCCGTCAGTGTGCCTGGAAAATGCTCTTCGCCATCCGGGCTCACGTAGGTCAGCCGCACCGCCGCCCCCTTCGCGCCGGAAATCGGCTCGCCTTTCCAAACTCTGTGGTCAAATCCCACGGTTCCACCGTGTAGCGTGTTCGGCCCATTGTTCGTCGCGAGCGTGTATTCCTGCCCGTCAATGCTGAATTTCCCCTTTGCGATGCGATTCGCATACCTTCCTATAACTCCCCCGAAATGCGGATGATCGCCCAGATACCCCTTTAGGTCGTCGAATCCCAGCACCACGTCTCCTGTTTTTCCCGTGCGGTCCGGCACCCACAGTTCCGTCAGCGTCCCTCCGTACGTAATGATCTTCGCCGCCGCTCCCTTTGAATTCCTCAGCGTGAAGACCTCGATTGCCGTACTGTCGTCCAGCTTCCCAAACACCCCGCGCTCCACGCCCGCTTTTTTGTTCATCTGCGCCTCCGCCGGTCCCCACACGGTTGCCAGCGCAAAACTGGCAAGCATCCCGGCGACACCAATCACTCCAAAGTCCAGCCAGCCGTTGCCTAGGATCATGCCAAGCCCCCCAAAACCATGACCGCGTCCCGTTTGTGTCCTTGCGTCCATCGCTCCCTCTCCCTCGACCGCCGTTTCACCGCGCACCGCCCCTCCAGCGCCGTTCATTCTGCCACTGTTCGACCGAGTTGTACTCGCCTTTCTCTCGGCCGCGGCGGAGAATAGAGTCTGTTCCTTGTCCTCCCTATCCCAACTCGACAACCTGCGCGTCGTCCTCGTCAACCCGCGCAATCCTCTCAACATCGGCGCCGCCGCCCGCGCCATGAGCAACTTCGGCTTCTTCCATCTTCGTGTCGTCAATCCCTACGAATTGGCTTTTCGTGAAGCACGCTCTGCCGTGGGTGCCTCGCCTCTTCTCGCCCGCGCCGAAGAGTTCAAGAGTCTCGCCGAAGCTGTCGCGGACTGCACTCTCATCGTCGGCACCACCGCCGTGGGCCGCCGCGACCCGCAGCACACCGTCAAACGCCCCGAGCAAGGCGCGCCTCTGATTCGAAAGCGCCTCGCTAACAGCGGCGTGGCTCTCTTATTCGGCTCCGAGAAACGCGGCCTCTCCAACGAAGACCTCAGCCATTGTCACTGGCTCCTGCGCATCCCCACCCGCGAAGACCATCGCTCCATGAACCTCGGCCAGGCCGTGGCCGTCTGCCTCTACGAACTCGCTCGCGATCCCCACGCTGCGCCTTCACCGGCGAAACGCACCGCAGCCTCCGCCGCCGAGCTCGAGCGCATCACTTCAGCTCTCCTCGACGCGCTGATCGCCAGCGGCTACCTCAAATCGCCTCCCGCCGCCTCCCAGAAGCGCCGCACTGCCGCCCCCACCGACGAAAAAATTCGCCGCCTCGTCCGCCGTCTCCACCTCACCACCTCCGACGCCGATCTCCTTCTCGGCATCCTTCGCCAAATCCTCTGGAAATCCCGCTCTGACAACCACCCTGCGCGTTGAGCAAACAAGTAGACCTGTTCCTATTCGCACAGACGCCCCACTCTCAAACCAGCGCGCCGGAGAAACCTCCGATTCAACCAAGCGTCTTGGACGCTCATCAGATCTTGGTTCAATCGCGTTTTTGTCTCCCGGCAAGCGCGTTCATCGTGAGTTGGTCCGGAGGCTCGATGAGAGTACCTTTCGCGTCATTCGCCACCCATAAACTCCTGTTTCGGGTTGTGTCTTCTTCGCAAAATGGAATGCGGAGGCGGTATTGCCCTCACGTGGCTTAATTGTATTTTGCGCGTTGCTAGGAGCGCTTATCCTCGGCTGGCTCGCGTGGCGCGGCTTCTCATCGCGACGGCCGCTTGGGGAAGCTCCCGTGCCGGCAATTGACAAGCAGCCGGTTGCTTTCGCGAGCCGCACGTTTGACCCAGACACGCCGCCGGCCGATATGCCACCCTTGGCCTCGGGGGAAAGCGCGGAGTGCGATTCCCATTTCCTGTCCAGCGCCAGTGTTCGCGGGGAGTCTCGACAAACGGATACTACACACGCGACCGTCACCATCACGCGGATCAAGGTCACGCTGCAACTCAACATCAACATCTGGGTGCCAACCGGGGTAACCCAGCATGTGATCGAACATGAGGACGGCCATCGCCAAATCTCGGAATATTACTACCAGACCGCCGGCAAACTCGCCGAGCGAATCGCCGCGCCATACATGGGCAAACAAGTCGAGATCACCGGCACGGATCTGGGCGCCGAGTCCAACAAGATGCTCCAACAAATAGCCACTGATATCACCGATGAATACAACAAGGAATTGAATCCAGGACCGACGCAACTGCTCTACGACGCCATCACGGACCACGGCCGGAATGAGGTCGTCGTCAAGGATGCGGTCGCTCACGCCCTCAAGAACATAACGATCGAATCAACTCAGCCGACCACAAATCCAGGAAATTGAACACGCAACGCTGAATTCTGGACGACGTAACCCCGAACCTTCCCTTTCTGCTTTCTAGTTTCTAGTTTCCGTTTTTCTGCCTTCTGCCTTCTAGTTTCTAGCTTTCCCCACCGCAAAGCCTCCCTCGCCACCAGCGACAAAGATTTCGCCAGCGTCGAGAAAAAACTCGACCTCCTCTGGACCCTGTAGCGCCGCGCTTTCCCCTTCTAGTTTCTGCCTTCTAGTTTCTGTTTCTGCCTTCTAGTTACCTTTCGCGTCATTCGCCACCCATAACTCCTGTTTCGTGTTGTGTCTTCTTCGCAAAATGGAATACGGAGGCGGTATCATTGATACAAAGGAGGGCCAGATATGCCGGGAGCGTTCGCAGCAAACTTGCACGAAGGCAGCCGTTCTGAAATCCTTGCGGATTACCTATTCTCGACGTGGGGCACGGTGACCCCGTGCGCCTGCAGGACGATTATGGAGTTGATTTGTATTGTACTCTGTCGGACCGAGTCGGTCACCGAGCCGTCGTCAGCGACTATTTTGTGGTCCAGGTTAAGAGTACCACCGACCCTTGGACTCTTGGTGACAAAACGGCCGTTGAGTGGCTGGTCAAATATCCCACTCCCTTGTTTCTCGCCTGTGTCGACAAGAAGAACGCAATTCTTCGTGTCTACCACGTCACCCCAAGATTCTACGTTCGTGCCATGGGCAAGTTGCCGAATCGACTGGTGCTCAAGCCGGGACAGGAAATTGACGGAAAATTCATTGAGTGGCAAAACGGAGAGGAATTTTCCCTTTCGGCTCCTATAATCCAAGCAACAATCGCAGACCTGATTAGTGCTGAGAAACTAGATGCACTCGAAAAGGTCTTCAAATTTTGGGTGCAAATTGATCGCGAAAACTGCGACTTGGCCCGTCAGGGTCTTCTCAGATTCCGGATGCCACCATCCTACAGGGTAAATCAACGGCCGGACGGCTTCGTCGGCGAGATTGGATATGCGGCACCGGAGGCAGAGTTTCTCGATCGTGGGATTTTGACAACTGCCGAGGGCGCGGAGTGCATCGGAGGTCAACTCGCCAGACTGGGTGACCTGGGCGGAGCTCTTCGAGCCGCTCTGCTTGTGGATCACTTGCGAAAAAACCATGACCACCTATTTAAGGACCTCCCCCGATGGTCGCGTGTGCGCCTACCTGGGGACCTCGGAATGATAATCTGCGAAGGTCTCAACAAGGCACTCAGTGAGGAAGGCGATTCGAACTATTTGTACCGCGGGATAGAGGAAATCGAAAAGGCATTGGATTCTAATCCGCTCGTGAAGCAGTTCCTCGCGACCAACAGTACAATAGTCGGGACCGCTACAAGCGGCTCTACGTTCAACGGTACTGTAGGTGCCGCATCGAGTGTTCCAACTGCAAATGACACAAACAATAACAGTGAGGGCGTTCCGGTCTGAGCGGACTATCGTTACGATTCAAACGGGCGCGTTGCCGGGTGCCCCATCCTTGCGCCTTTTGTTTCACGCAAGGGTGGGGAATTTGACTCTAACCTTCAGACATTTCAACGTCTTACCGTTGCGTTCGAATGCTAGCAAGAAAGTAATTGACACGTAGTGTACTTCTGTGCTATTCTTTCGCGTGTTTGCCAATCAAAATCTCCGCCGACCGTCCCTCTCTCCCCATTTTCCACTTTCACTTTTCGATTTTCCATTCCCCCCTAAGCTATTTAGACCCCTTTCCCTTCGCGCGCCTAAGTCGCGAAGAATCAACACTTGCAGAAGTCTATCAAAACAAAGGACTTTAACCATATTCAGAATGATAGACTTACAAAAAGCAGGGGAGTGGGGGGGTATTATGGTTAACCAGACATGCCATGAAGCATGTCTGTCCCGAGTCCGCCGCGGCGGAGAAGCCGAGGGACCTCTCCCAACTTCCTCGAGGGTGCGAATTGTCGAACTGCGTGTAGAATGGCGGCTGTTTTTGAACTCGAAGAGGAGACTCCGGTGAAACAGCTATTGGCCATCTTCGCTTTGCTCTTGTCGAGCCTGCCGGCACTAGCTCAGAACAATGCTGCGGCGCAAGCCAACACCATACGTCCGGGAGATAATTTGGTACTGGAAAACATCCCGGCGATACCGGCTGCCATTGCCGAGAAGGCGTTTCAGTACGGGGAAGTACGCGCCGCGGCGCTTCAGGACTGGGATCGTTCGCGCCGCGAGATGCTCATTACCACCCGCTTCGCCGACGTGCCGCAGGTGCACGTGGTCAAGATGCCGGGCGGGGCGCGCACCCAGCTGACTTTCTTCCCCGATCGTGTGGCCGGAGCGCACTACGGTCCCAAGGGGAGCAACTACTTTACATTTGTCAAGGACGTGGGCGGAGGCGAGTGGTTCCAGTTTTATCGCTATGACCTGGCCGACGGCAACGTGACCCTGCTTACCGACGGCAAGTCGCGCAACACCGGCAGAGCGTTTGCCCATAATGACAATCGCTTGGCTTACAGTTCCACGCGCCGCACCGGTCAGGACACAGACATTTGGATCATGGACGCCACCAATCCCAAGACCGACCACATGCTGCTGCAGTTGGAAGGCGGCGGCTGGGGCGCGACGGATTGGTCGCCGGACAACCAGAAACTGCTCGTGCTGCAGGAGATCTCCGCCAATCAGTCTTACCTCTGGCTGGTAGATGCCGCCAGCAGTGAAAAGAAGCTGCTGACGCCGAAAGCCGGGGCGGAAGAAGTCGCTTACAGCGGCGGGACTTTCAGCAAAGACAGCAAAGGTTTCTACACCACCACCGATCGCGATTCGGAGTTTCAGCGGCTCGCCTATTTTGACTTGGCGACCATGAAGCCGGCCTATCTCACCTCCGACATCAAGTGGGACGTAGATGAGTTTGATCTCAGCGATGACGGCAGGACCTTGGCCTTCGTTGCGAACGAGGATGGTGTCGGCAAACTCTATTTGATGGATACCTCGACTCGCAAGTATCACTCTGTTTCCGGCCTGCCAGCGGGACAGGTGTTCGATCTGAGCTTCCACAAGAACAACCTGGAATTGGGATTCGTGGTCAACTCCGCCACCTCGCCTTCAGACGTTTATTCGCTCCATGTTCCCACCGGCAAGGTTGAGCGCTGGACCTTCAGCGAGACCGGAGGTCTGAACACTGCCACGTTCTCCACGCCGCAGCTCATCAAATGGCAGACTTTTGACGGCAAGACCATCTCCGGCTACCTCTATGCGCCCGATCCCAAAAAGTTTCCCGGCAAGCGCCCGGTAATCGTGAACATCCACGGCGGGCCAGAAGGGCAGTTCCGTCCCGGGTTTTTGGGAAGGAACAATTACTATCTCAACGAACTAGGCGTGGCCCTGGTGTTTCCCAACGTGCGCGGCTCTACGGGTTACGGCAAAAGCTTCCTCAAGCTCGACAACGGCATGAACCGGGACCACACGCACAAGGACATCGGCGCGCTTCTTGATTGGATCAAGCAGAGCCCCAATCTCGATAGCGGCAAGATCATGATCACCGGCGGCAGTTACGGCGGTTACATGACGTGGGCCGTCGCTTACGAATATAACGGTAAGATTTGCTGCTCGCTGCCCATCGTTGGCCCGTCGAATCTGGTGACGCTGCTGGAGCACACGGAGGCCTATCGCCGCGACCTGCGCCGCGTGGAATACGGCGATGAGCGCGATCCCAAGATCCGCGAGTACCTGGAGAAGACTGCGCCGTTGAACAACTCGGGGAAGATCCAGAAACCGGTTTTTGCCGCGGTCGGCAAGAACGATCCGCGTGTTCCCTGGACCGAGTCCCGTCAGATGCTGGACAAGCTGAAAGGCAACGGCATCACCACCTGGTTCCTGATGGCTAACGACGAAGGCCACGGTTACAACAAAAAGAAAAACCAGGACTTCCTGTTCTACGCCACGGTCATGTTCGTGCGGCAGTTTCTGCTGGGCGAGAACGTGAGCGCGGCGGCGAAATGAGGCTTGAGTAGCACGGACCAATTGCACTACTCGTATCGCAGCACTGTGTTGGCGCAATAATGAGCGATATGCGAGTGGATCGCGACATATTGATAAGGGACCTCCGCATCCTCGTTTCGGCTGCGAAGGATCGGGTTGCCGCTCTTCAAAGCGTCGCGGAGCTTCTCAGGAGCAGCGGCAGATATCGCTGGGTGGGGCTTTACGATGTGGACCGCGCCGCGGGAACCGTGACGAATATCGCCTGGAGCGGGCCGGGCCCACCGGAGTATCCGGCGTTTCCTATCACCAAGGGGCTGACGGGCGCCGTCATTTCCACGCGAAAAACAGTGAATATCGGGGACGTCGCGGCCGATCCAAGGTATCTCACGGCTTTTGGTACGACGAAGTCGGAGATCATTGTTCCTGTGTTCGACCGGGCGGGCGAGAACGTGGTGGGCACGATTGACGTCGAAAGCGAAAAACCAAATGCATTCCCTAAAGACATGCAGGCGCTTCTCGAGGCCTGCTCCAAGGTCATCCGGCCGCTTTGGCGCCGCTGACTTCGGCGCTCCGATTCGAGGAGGGCACCCTGTTCGGATGGCCAAGTAACCCTCACGCAATTCTGTTCACTTTGGAACAGTTTTCCGGCGCGCCGCGCCAGAAAATGGTATGGTTATGGTTGCCTATCGAGCTCAGCGCACCGGGCACTCGCGCAAATCAGCACTCGCGCAATCAACAAAGCAGATCGCCGGAGAACACATGGAACTGACCGCAACGCAACAAGAGCGCCCTTGGGACCGCCCCTTTTGGAAACCCGTCCACGGCAAAGAAGGGGTCTTCACCTATCTGGTCCTGATCCACGTTCTTGCGGTCATCGGTCTGATCCTATTCCCGATTCCCAGCCTCAAAGTCGTCGGCATGACGGTACTGAGCATCGCCCTCGGCGGCCTCGGCACCACCGTCTGCTACCACCGCATGCTCGCCCACAAGACCGTCAAGACCAACAAGTTCGTCGAGCAATTCCTGATCTTCTGGGCCATCTTCAACGGCTCCGGCCACCCTGCGAGCTGGGTTGCGTATCATCGCCTGCACCACTCCGTCACGGATACGCCCGAAGACATTTCCAGTCCGAAGCAAGGCGGCTTTTGGTGGGCGCATCTTCGCTGGCTCTATCAAACGCATCCCGCCGACAAGCAGCGCTGGGCTCCTGAACTCAACACCGGCATCTACAAGATCTGGGGCTGGGCCGAAACGCCGGTTATTGTTTTTTCCATCTTTGTTGGCCTGATTCTTGGCTTCGGCTGGATGGGTTTCTTCTGGATGGGCGCCATCCGCCTCGTCTACTCGCTGCACATGCAATGCCTGGTGAACAGCCTCACGCACCTCAACAAAGTCGAAGAGGGCGACTCCAGCATGAACGTCTGGTGGCTCGGGCCCTTCCAATTGACGGCCTGGGGCGAGAACTGGCACAAGAATCATCACACGCACGCCGGCTCCGCGCGCCTCGGCCTGCGCTGGTATCAGACGGACATCGGCTGGTATTTCATTTGGATGCTCGAAGCCGTCGGCCTCGCCCATTCCGTGAAGCGCCCCCGCACTTCGTAATCGGCCGGGCGGATCGCTGCGGCTCTGATTATTTTTCTTGCATGTACGCGCAAAAATTCAACGTCAACGTGATCATCTGCGGCGAATCCCGCGCCTGTCCGCTCGAATGGCTCGATCAATTCTGCATGCGCAATTTCACCAACTCCGCCGATTTTGATGACACGCTCCCCGTCGCTGCCGGCAAAGTCGAAGCCAGCTACCGCCTCACTCCGGAGCGCTTCGCCGAAGGCCTGGGGGCGTGGCTCACGCAGCGCGGCAAAGGCGAAGGCCAGCCGGTCCTCGTGCAAGTCACTCGCGAATAATTTTCTCCAAATTTTGCGAAGCTGCTTTTTGAGGAAGAGTTCACCGTCTCGTTTTTCTGGAGTCCTTCGAAGTTAGGTACAAAGGAATCTTCGCCGAAAAGAAATAAATTCTTCTACGCCGCGGAGTCGCGTTTCTCGCCGCGGAGCGCTGCGCGGATCTGGGGCAACGCGGCCAGCGCCGCGGCTTCGCCTGCCGCAACCATCTCCGGAGTCTTCGTGAAATCGTCCCACACGAACTGCTTCACATCCGGCTCAATGATAATGTCCGCCTGCGTCCGCCACGCCAGATCCGAATGCCGCTGCAAGATGTTGAACGCGCGGCTGAGGACGTCGGTAAACGTGCGAGGCTGCTCCACGGTTCCTGCTTCGAGATAAACGGCGATAACCAGGTCCGCGCCAAGAAGCAGAGTGCCTTCGATGGGCACCGGCGCGGTCAAGAATCCATCGACGAGTGTCCGTCCATCGTACTGGATGGGCACGAACAGGCCGGGGTAGGCGCAGGAAGCGCGAATCACTGGCGCGAGCGGCCCGTGGGAATAGTAGACGGATACTCCCGCGTTGATATCAGTCGTGGCGACAGAGAACGGCGTTTTCAATTCTTCAAACGTTTTTGCGGGGGAAAAGCGCGCCAGATATTTTTCCATGCGCTGATTGGTGGCCAGGCCCAGCCAGGAGGGCGTCCAGCGTCCAAAATCCGCGAAAGTCGTGAGGGCGCCAATTTCTTGCAT
>QHYE01000097.1 GCA_003224055.1 Acidobacteriota bacterium
GTACGAAAAGAGCAAGGAAGCGGGGTTCCAGAAAAAGGCCGAAATGGTCCGCGACGAGATGAAGCAGAAAACTCCAACCATCGCAAAGCTGTTTGAATCGACTGACTAAGGAGAGGGCGGAGCTTGGCGGCTCGCCCGCAGCCAAGTTTTATCTGGCCTTTGCATACGCATCGATTTGGAAGGTCGACCCGTTTGTACTGTCGCCGGCTATTGGAAGCTGGCGGAGAAAAGCGCGATTTCTGACAACAATGAGGTCCGATGATCCCGCCTTCTGATCGTAAATCGAAGCTCTGGTCTGTGATTCGCGTCTCCAGTGGAAATTTTCTGGAGATGTATGACTTCATGGTGTTTGGGTACTACGCTTCCGCGATCGGCAGGGCCTTCTTCCCAAGCGGCAATGCCTACTTGTCGTTGATGTTGTCGCTGATGACCTTCGGGGCAGGTTTTCTGATGCGACCGCTGGGAGCCATTGTGCTCGGGGCGTACACCGACAAACACGGACGGCGTGCCGGACTCCTTCTGACGTTGAGCCTGATGTCCGTCGGAATCTTTTCCATCGGATGCATGCCCGGATACGCAACGATCGGCCTTTTGGCCCCGCTACTAGTCCTGGTTGGCCGTCTGCTTCAGGGATTCTCCGCGGGCATGGAATTGGGCGGCGTGTCGGTCTATTTATCGGAGATCGCAACGCCCGGCCACAAGGGCTTCTATGTCAGTTGGCAATCGGGGAGCCAACAGGTGGCCGTGATGTTCGCTGCATTGGTTGGGGTTGTGCTGAGTTCTGCCATCCCACCGGAAAAGATGGCGCTTTGGGGGTGGCGTGTTCCTCTGCTCTTGGGCTGCGCGATCATTCCGTTCCTCTTCAGGCTCAGGCGGTCCCTCCAAGAGACGGATGAGTTCGTCGCCCGCAAGCATAGGCCGAGCACGTCTGATATTCTCCGCTCGCTCATGGCCAATTGGAGGATCGTGGTCATCGGAGTCATGATGGTTACGATGACCACGGTGTCGTTCTACATGATTACGGCTTACACGCCGACATTCGGAAACTCGGTCCTACGTTTGGCAAGCATTGAGAGTCTGATCGTCACGCTATGCGTGGGAGCATCCAATCTATTTTGGCTCCCTGTTATGGGCGCGCTCTCCGACCGGATCGGGCGTCGCCCCTTGCTGTTCGCATGCACAATATTAATGCTGCTCACCGCCTATCCTGCCATGTTATGGCTGGTCCGTGATCCTTCTTTTGCGAGATTGTTGACGGTCGAACTCTGGCTGTCTTTCATCTATGGCAGCTACAATGGCGCCATGGTTGTATTTCTAACGGAGATCATGCCGGTGGATGTGCGGACGACGGGATTCGCCCTCGCCTATAGTCTAGCCACAGCCATCTTCGGCGGCTTTACTCCCGCCCTTAGCACATTTCTGATTCACGTAACTGGAAATCGCGCGGTTCCTGGGTTGTGGTTGTCCTTCGCAGCCGTATGCGGCCTCCTAGCAACGCTCTTGGCCACACCCCAGAATGTTTTGCTCGAAACCCGCCTCCCGGCAACTGTGAAGCCGTAGTTGTCGCGCCGAATATGGAGCAAATCGGAAAGATAGCGTACCGAGAAGACATTCGGACAGAGTTGACAATCATCAGTTGGAGCGACGGACAGATTAGCGTTCAGATCCAGAATCTCCCGTCCCCCAGGCCGTACCTCCATGGGAAATTAGAACGAACATCATGGACCTAACTTCCTCAAGAACTTCAAAATCGACCGTTTCATTGACCCGCGCGTCGGCGGACGAAATGTTCGAAATCTATTGATTGCTGACAACGAGAACCACGAATGACCCGGGTCTTATCTTGCCGCGGCGTTCCCCTGCAGTAGGAGCATCAAAATCAGCCGCGGGAAGAAAAATGTTGTGCGTCTTGACGTCGAAGCCCATGGTGCGGGCACTTTTTTTGGTCGATATATTGTCAACCACAGTGAACTTGCCCGGCGAGTCTTCGTGTATGACTGTAAGTGTGCCCTCTCCGTTGGATGAAAATACATAGTCGGTTTCCGGATCGAATGCGTTTGCATCCACTCCGTCGCCGATGGCGGGCGTCGCAATAACTTTTCCCGTGTCCGCGTTTACGACCGCCACCATCTTGTTACCACAACCCGCGAACAAACGGCGAGTTTTGAGGTCCATAGCCAAGCCTGAAGGTTCCTCGCACGGAGCAATGTGCCAGCGACGGATTATTGTGAGCTTCTGCGGGTCAAATTGAACCACCTCCGCACTGTCCTCGATATTCACGAATATACTGCCCTTGCCATCAACGACGGCGAATTCGGGTTTACCACCCAGCGCAAGAGTTCCAGCAACTGTCCCATCGGCTGCGTTGATCGCCGTCGCGTCCTTGCTGCGGCCGTTCAGAACGAAGACCCGTTTGGTGCGAGGGTCATAGATGATCGCGTCAGGATTTGTTCCGGTCTTGACAATGCCAATCGTCTTGAGAGTCTTGAGATCAAAAATTGTCGCTGTGTTGACGCGGCCATTGCTGGTGAAGCCACGGCCAAGATCGGCAGCGATGGCGATTCCATGGACACCCGGCGTGTCTGGGACATCTCCCACAACCGCTCCTGAGTCTGCGTCGAGGACGACGACGTGGCTGCCGTGCGACACATAGACACGTCGGGCAGCGCTGTCCACAGTGACGTAGTCCCACCCCTCATCGCCGCCCACAGGGATAGTTTTGGTTACCCGATAACCGGACTCACCGGCTGGAGAGGCCGTTGCTCGCATGGCGGAAACCGCAAACAGCGCAACGATGAAAATCAGTAAGATCCGAAGGGCCATAATGCCAGTCTTTTTGCGCATAGCGTCGTTGAAACTCCTTAATTGAGTTGCACCCCATGGTGCGCTTCGCAATGTTCGAGGCCTCATCACACGAGCATGGAACAATGAAGTTCTACCACTTGGAAGATAAACAGGCGTTAAATTCATCCGGGAGAGAAATTTAGCCCAACTTAACCAGCCCGTTGGTAATTCCGAGAATGGCATTATGATGTTCCCATGCGACTCTTGTTGGTGGAAGACGATCCGAGGATCGCGCGGTTCGTGGCGAAGGGGCTACGAGAACAGGCGTACGCCGTCGACGTCGTCGGCTCAGGAGAAGAGGCGCTTTACCAGGCGGCGATAAATACCTACGATCTGGCAATCCTGGACGTGATGATTCCTGCTCCTGACGGTTTCGCGGTGTGCCGCGACCTGCGGAAATCCGGTCAGCGCATGCCGATTCTGATGCTGACGGCACGGGACGCGCTGGAAGACCGGATTACGGGTCTAGACCAAGGGGCGGATGACTACCTGACAAAGCCATTCGAATTCCGCGAATTGCTGGCCCGCTTGCGGGCTCTCCTGCGCCGTCCCGGAGGGCTACAACCGGCAGAAATCGTCGTGGCAGACTTGGTAGTGGATACGGTTGGACAAAATGTTTCGCGGGGGGGCCGGGCGATATCGCTTACAGCAAAAGAGTATGCTTTGGTCGAATTTCTTGCGCGTAACGCCGGCCGCGTGGTGGGCCGGGCAGAAATCGCGGAACACGTTTGGGATGAAGAATTCGACCCTTTCTCAAATCTTATAGAGGTGTATGTGAATCGGGTTCGCCGAAAAATCGACGCGGGTTCCGCGAAGCCGCTGCTTCAGACGCGGCGCGGTTCGGGATACGTGCTCTGCGGTGGCACCGAGACCACTGCTCGCAAATCCAACAGTTCCAGGAATCGCGGCGATGCTTAATTCCGTGCGCGTCCGCCTGACGCTATGGTACACGGCCGCGCTAACGTGCGTGCTCATTGTGCTTGCCATCGCGACGTACGTGATTCTTCGCCAGAACGCAATGCGCCGGACTGATAGCACGCTGTCTGAACTCGCCGAATCCTTCCTTACGACTGTAAATGCTGAGCTTGCGGACGAATCTGGCTCCATTACGCTCAGGAAAGCTGCGCAGGAAGCGATTTCTGAACACAATTTCCGCGATTTCGCCTTTTCTATTTTTGACACAGAAGGCCGGACGATCATCCCTTTTCAAAACCTTCCCTCACCCAAAGACTCAGAGAACGATTCTCCAGACGTTTTTCGCAAACTGATCAACGGCTCGTCCCAACCTGCACGCCCCTTTCGCAACGTTCAGCTGGGTGGCAACAAGTACCGTGGTTATGCACGGCGATTTTCGGTCCCGGACGGAAACTACTTTCTGGTGGTCTTGCAGTCTCTTCATAGGCAAGAAGAGTTTCTTGACTCTGTGATCCAAACTTTCGCGTTGGTGATTCCGTTGGCGGTTTTGCTCGCCAGCGTGGGAGGCTACTTTCTTGCCCGAAGAAGCTTGTCGCCCGTCGTGGCCATGAGCACGCAAGCCGGGCGCATCGGGGAAGCGAACTTGCATGACCGTTTGTCTGTGCAAAACAAGGAGGATGAACTTGGCCATCTTGCGCACTCCTTCAATGATCTACTCGACAGGCTTGATCAATCCTTCGAACGCCAGCGGCGTTTCGTAGCAGACGCGTCGCATGAACTGCGTACACCGATCGCCATTCTTTGCGGCGAGGCGGAAGTCGCGCTTTCACAACAGGCTCGATCTCCCGAAGACTACCGCGAGTCCCTGGACATTCTTCGCGCGGAGGCGAACCGGCTTAAGCACATCGTCGAAGATCTCTTCACGTTGGCGCGCGCGGATGCCGGCCAATATTCGCTGACAACGACGGAGTTCTATCTCGACGAGCTCGCTGCGGATTGCTCGCACAGCGTTCGGACACTCGCGCTTGCAAGACAAATCACGCTTCATTGCGAAGCGCCCAAGGAAATGCCAATTCGCGCCGATGAAGCATTGCTTCGCCGCCTGATCATGAATCTCTTGGACAACGCAATCAAATATACGGCGCGTGGCGGGTCCGTTTCGATCGTCTGCGGATACGGAGATTCTCAATACACTTTGAGGATTAGCGACACGGGGCAGGGCATTCCCACAGAACTCCAGCCGCGCATTTTCGAGCGCTTCTTTCGCGCGGATAAAGTGAGGTCGCGCTCGGAGAGTGATGGGGGCGGCGCGGGACTTGGCCTTTCGATCGGCCGTTGGATTGCCGAGGCTCATCACGGTCGTCTGGAGCTCACGCATTCAGGACCCAAGGGGAGCACCTTTACAGTTGTTCTGCCGATCCCCTCCAAAACTGACCAGCCCGCCCGTTAATCGTCCGTTCATCTTCCGCTCGCTAGTGTGAATTCTCCAACCCTGGCACGGGGTGTGCCTTGCTCAGGAGCAATGGTTTATGAAATGGCATCGAGTCTCAGCGATTTGTTCCATCATGGCCTTAGGCTTCTTTTGGCCTTGGGCAGGAGTTGCCGTCGCGCAGGAGTCTACCCCCCCCGCAATCCCGACCCCCGCCAAAGCTTCGCAACAGGAAGCGGTGAAAAGTTCGCAGGTGCTGCGTCTGACGCTGCAGGACGCGTTGGCTTTGGCCCGAAAAAATAGCGTACAGTTTCAAGCTGCGCAGACCGACGCTGCCCTTGCTCGCCAAGACCGTTATCAAGCTGCTACCGCGTTACTTCCGAGCGTGAACTATAACAATCAGGCGCTCTACACGCAGCTCAATAGGAGTGGCAACGTCGTGTTCATCGCAAATAACGCCGCTCACGAATACATCAGCCAGGGCGACGTCCATGAAGCTCTAGATCTTGCCGGGGTTGCCAGTTTTCGACGCGCCTCGTTTGCCGCCGCCGCCGCACGAGCGCGCGCGGAAATCGCTTCGCGCGGTTTGGTTGTAACAGTTGTTCAGAGCTACTACGCCGTAGCTGCGGGTCAGCAGAAGCTCGAGGCTGCGCAAAAGGCAGCCGGTGAAGGCGACCGATTCTTGAAACTCACGCAAGATCTCGAACACGGCGGGGAAGTGGCCCATTCGGATGCCATCAAAGCAGAATTGCAAGCGCAGGAACGCCGCCGTCAATTGCAGGAGGCACAACTCGCGCTGCTCAATGCGAGACTCAATCTGGCCGTGCTGATTTTTCCGGACTTCAACGATAACTACGAAGTAGCGGACGATCTTCATGCCGTTGCGACGCTGCCAACTCTTGGGGAAGTTCAGCAACAGGCCGCGCGCGATAATCCTGATATCCGTGCGGCACTGGCTGTGGTCAGAGAAGCGGGATGGGACGTCACAGGCGCGCGCGCAGGCTACCTACCCTCATTAACTGTCGACTACTGGTACGGCATTGATGCTCCACAATTTGCCACGAATACGGTTATCAACGGCCAAAAGGTCTCGAATCTAGGTTCCTCGGCTGCGGCGACTTTGAATATTCCCATTTGGAACTGGGGCACCACGCAAAGCCGCGTCAAACAAGCCGAGCTGCGCCGTTCCCAGGCGCGGCGCGAGCTTTCGCTCGCGCAACGCAAACTGCTTGCCGAAATCAAGTCTTTGTACGCAGAAGCGGATACCGCGCTCAACGAACTCGGAGGTCTCAGCCGCTCGGCCGAACTTGCCGCCGAAAGCCTGCGTCTGACGACGCTGCGCTACAAGAATGGCGAAGCCACCGTGCTGGAAGCTGTAGATGCCCAAACAACTGCCGCACTGGCGAATTTTGCATATCAGGACGGAGCGGTGAGGTATCGCGTGGCGCTAGCCAATTTGCAAACTCTGACGGGAGTGCTGACAACTCCATGAATCCGAAGATGAATCATCCCCAACCAATGCGGCGTGCCTCGATTGCCCTGGCCTGCGCTGCGCTCGGCTTATTCTCTCTCTGCGGGTGTGGCAATGCTGAGAAAGAAAAGGAGCCCGTGGTCACGGTGCAGACCACGCCGGCGAAGCGCGGCCCCATCTCGCTGGTCATCTCCGCCGAAGCCGTGGTGTTTCCGCTAGAGCAAGCCACCATCGCGCCGAAAATCACGTCGACCATAAAAAGTTTTCACGTGCAGCGAGGCGCGCGAGTAAAGAAAGGGCAATTGCTCGCTGAACTGGAGAACGGAGACCTCTCAGGTGTCGCACTAGCGAGCAAAGGCGATTACAAACAGGCCGAGGCCACTTACATCACCACGGTGGCTTCCGGCCTCCCGCAACAGATCCAAAAGGCCGAACTTGACGCAGCGAACGCCAAAGTAGCGTTTGAAGCGCAACAGAAGGTCTATGAAAGCCGCAAGGAACTTTTTCAGCAAGGTGCACTACCCAGGCGTGACCTGGACGCGGCCGAGGTCGCTTTCCTGCAGGCGCGCAGCCAGTATGAACAGGCGCAAAAGCAGTTCGATGATCTACAACGCGTGGGCAAAGAGCAGGGTCTTAAAGCTGCCGAAGGTACGAAGGAGTCCGCGCGGGGCCGGATGCTTAACGCGGAGGCGCAGCTCAGCTACTCAAGGATTGTCAGCCCCATAGATGGTGTAGTGACGGATCGTCCACTCTTTCAAGGGGACTTGGCAAACGCCAATCAGCCAATCCTTACCGTAATGAATACCTCCCGACTGATCGCCAAGTCACACATTCCGCAATCGGAAGCTGCGGTGCTGAAAGTTGGCAATCTCGCGGAACTGAAAATTCCCGGCCTCGACGAGCCTGTGGAGGGCCGTGTAAGCCTCGTAAGTCCCGCGCTGGATCCCGGCAGCACGACGATCGAGGTTTGGGTCGAAGCCAAGAAGCCGGACCCGGCGCTAAGACCGGGCATGTCCGTGGAAGTTTCTATGACCGCAAAAACTGTAAATGATGCGCTCATCGTGCCGACGGCGGCAGTTTTCAAAAGCCCAGAAAGCCCGGACTATGTCGTGCTCGCAGGTTCGGACGGGCAAGCGCACCAGAAGACCGTGCAGGTCGGTGTGCGCAACGCAGAATTCGCTCAGATCGTGAGCGGCATCAACGCCGGCGACCCAGTGATCACTTCCGGCGGCTACGCGCTCCCAGACAAAACGAAAATCAAAGTGGAGGCACCGACTCCAGCGGAGAAAGAAGGCGGAAACAAATCTGGAGAGGCCGCAAAGCCAGACGCAAAGGAAAAGGAGTAGGCCTATATGGACCTCCGGCCTGGCTCTTCGAGTTTCGCGGCGGCCCCCGGGAAGCAAGCCGCTCCCTGGTTTCAGCGACTTTCTCGCCCAATATTGTTTTTGATCATCAGCGTGGCACTCGTCGGCGGGTATCTTGCATTCAGCATTCCGGTCGCGGTTTTTCCCAATACGGATTTTCCACGCATCGTGATCGGGGTCGACAACGGCGTCATGCCTATCGACCAGATGCTCGTGACCATCACGCGCCCAATCGAAGAAGCCGTCAACAGTGTCCCCGGCTTAAAGAAAGTCACTTCCATCACCAGTCGAGGTTCGGCCGAAGTGGATATGTTCTTCGATTGGAATTCCGATATGATTTTGACGCTGCAGCGTGTGGACGCCGTCGCCGCTCGTATGCAAGCCGAGCTTCCAACGACCGCGAAGGTTGAGACTCACCGGCTGACTTTTGCCGTATTTCCGATCATCGGATACAGCTTGACTTCGGACACCGTGCCGCCGAACAAGCTCTGGGAAATTGCCACCTACGACTTGAAGCCACGACTCAACCGGCTGGATGGCGTCGCGACGGTCATCATCCAAGGTGGACGAGTCCCCGAATTTCAGGTCACGCCCAATCCCGCACGGCTGCTTGCTGCTGGGGTTACCGTCTCCGACATTCTCGATTCAATTCGCCGCACAAATTTGATTGATTCGCCGGGTCTCATTGAACACGAACATCAACTCGTGCTTGGATTGGTCAGCGGACAGGTCCGCACTCCGGAGCAAATCGGCCAAATAGTCGTCAAGCATTCGGCCGCGGGCGTACCCATACGGCTGGGGGATATTGCTGCGATAACGCCATCCGTCGCGCCGACGTACACCATCGTCACTGCTAACGGCAAACCCGCGGTTCTCCTCAATGTGGATCGCCAACCAGAAAGCAATACATTGCAGGTTGCCAATGAAGTTCACACTCTGATTCAGGAGCTTGCACCAACGCTGCCCCCCGGCGTGCACCTCGAGCCGTTCTACGACCAATCGACCATCGTCCACGATTCCATTTCCAGTGTGCGCGATGCGGTGTTACTCGGGATTCTACTCTCGTCCATTATCCTCGTTCTCTTCTTGCGAGACTGGGGAACTTCCTTCGTGGCCGGTATGGTGATCCCGGTGACGCTCCTCATTACGTTCATTGTCCTAAAGTTCACCGGACAATCTTTCAACCTGATGACGCTCGGCGGCCTCGCCGCTGCTGTGGGTCTGGTCATTGACGATGCCATCGTCGTCCTCGAAAACATTGTGTTGCACCGTGACGCCGGACAAAGCCGCTTCCAGGCCATCGAGAGTGCCTTGCGGGAACTAACTGTCCCGCTCATTGGTTCGACGATTACACCTATCGTCGTATTCGTTCCGCTTGTTGCCATCACAGGAGTCACGGGAAGTTTCTTCCGGGCACTTGCGGTGACCATGACCGTAGCTTTGTTCACGTCCTTGCTGCTCGCACTTACCTGGACTCCGACGCTCAGCCAATATTTCGTGCGTCGCGCAGTCAAGTCCGCGCCCGAAGGTGGAGCGGATGCGACGGGCACTGAACCGACGTTGTCCGAAGGGCCGGACATGGCTAGGTTGCTTGCCGCGGAAGAGGCGCACCTTTCTGGTTTCTTTGGCAAGATCGTCGAATTCTATGTGCGCATGATGAAGGCCTTGATGAAGCGACCCTGGGTACTCGCCGGCAGCTCGGTCGCGATCGTTGCACTTTCCGTGGTGTGTTACAACTTTCTTGGCAGGGAATTTCTTCCAGCGATGGACGAAGGCGGTTTCATCTTGGACTACTTCACTCCCCCCGGCAGTTCTCTGGCCGAGACCAACCGCATTCTGCTGCATATCGAGGAAATCCTGAAGTCCACGCCGGAAGTGGAAAACACGTCCCGCCGCACCGGGATGCAATTGGGACTTGCTGCCGTCACCGAGGCCAATAATGGGGACTTTACAGTCAAGCTGAAGAAAGATCGTAAACGCGACATCGACGACATCATTGCCGACATCAGGTCGGAAATTGAGGCAACAGAACCCGCCACGAAAGTTGAATTCATTCAGCTTCTACAGGATATGATTGGCGACTTGACCAGCCAGCCCGAGCCAATTGTGATCAAACTGTTTTCGCCGGACGGCAAACTTCTCAATGACACGGCTCCGCGCGTTGCGGACGCAATTGGCAAGGTGCACGGTGTCGTGGATGTGCTCAACGGTATCGAAAATACCATCAGCGGCCCAACGGTAACGTATCAGGTGAATCCTGCGGTTGCTGCGCGCGCGGGCTTCACTCCCGAGGAGGTGGCATTGAACGCGGCGGCCGTCCTG
Organism: Acidobacteriota bacterium; assembly: GCA_003224055.1. Lineage (GTDB taxonomy): Bacteria > Acidobacteriota > Terriglobia > Acidiferrales > UBA7541 > Acidiferrum. The sequence continues at coordinate 10,346 of QHYE01000097.1, forward strand.
GAGGGTGAGCCGGCGGCCACTCCGGTCATAGTGAACGACCGCGCGTATATCATACGAGTCCGCTTCCCCGAGCAGAGCCGCGCTTCGCTCGATAATATGAGCAATGCGCTTCTTACAAGTGCGACCGGGCGCACCGCTACTCTCGGGTCCTTGGCAACAGTCATCGCCGACCCTGGTAAGACAGAAATTCGTCGTGAGAATTTGCAGCGCCTGGTTCAAGTTACCGGACGTTTCGAAGGCGTGGACCTTGGCACCGGCATTGCCGCCGTTCAGAAGGCGGTGACGGATCTGCACTTGCCCTCGTCGATCCGCGTGGAATATGGCGGTTTGTATGCAGAAGAACAGAAAGCGTCGGGCGATTTGTTGGTGGTTCTCTTCTTGGCGCTCTTACTTCTATTCGCCGTGCTGCTTTTCGAGTTTCGGACCTTCTCCGCACCGACTGCTATTCTTGCATCAGCGTTGCTATCCAGCTTCGGCGGATTTCTGGCGCTGCTTCTTACGAAGACTACGTTTAATGTTGCCTCCCGCATGGGCATGATCATGGTCATCGGCATCGTGGCGAAGAACGGCATCCTTCTGCTCGATGCCGAGCATCGTTTCCGCGTTCTCGGCTATTCCGCTGAGGAGGCCATGATCCAAGCGGGCCGCCGCCGACTACGCCCCATCGCCATGACTGCCCTCGCGACTATCGCTGGAATGCTTCCGCTTGCGTTCGGTATTGGAGCCGGATCAGAAATGTTAAAGCCACTTGCTATCGCTGTGGTCGGCGGGGTACTCAGCTCCATGGTGCTATCTCTGGTTTTCACCCCGACGATTCACTACTACCTGCAGCGAAGAAATTAGGTCTGTTTTCAGGCATTCGCCGTTGTTGGTGACATAATTTCAAAGAAGCGGATATGTCCGTTGTGCCCGACTGCAAGATCAAGCCATAACCAAGTGCCCTTAGGAGGGGGAAAGAATGAGGAATGATCGAAGCAAATGCGGGCCGGAAGAGGATGGCCCCACAACTCTTTCCCGGCGCAAGCTGCTCGAACTCGCGGGCATAGCTGCTGCAACTGCGGCGCTTCCACCCAGGGCGGTGATCGCCAACCCATTCCCCAGTATGGACAAGACCGGGCAAGGGGTGAGCCCAGTCATGGACAAGCTCAGCACATACATGAGCGAAGCCAGCGGCCGCGAGCTGCCCGACGAGGTGACTGAGAAAGCGAAACAACACATTCTGGACACGGTGGCGGCGATGATTTCGGGGGCGCAGTTAGTACCCGGGCGCGCAGCGCTGCAATTTGCCGGCGCCTACGGTGGCAAAGAGGTCTCGACGGTGCTTGCCTCGAAAATTGTATGTGGCCCGATCGAGGCGGCAATGACGAATGGCGTGTTGGCTCATGCCGACGAAACCGACGATTCGCACGCTCCGTCGCAGTCGCATCCAGGTTGCGCGGTAGTGCCTGCCGCCCTTGCGGCGGGGGAACGGTTTGGTATCAGCGGGGCGCACTTCCTGCGCGCAGTGACGCTTGGCTACGACATCGGACCGCGGTTCACAATGACCCTTGGTGGGCAGCAGTTTGAAGCGGAGAGTCACTGGAGCACGCACAGCATCTCTCCACTCTTTGGCGCGGCTGCGGCCGCCGGATGCGCGGCGAGGTTGAACGCTGTGCAAATGCGATTTCTATTGGGCTACACCGCTCATCAATCCTCCGGCCTCGGTGCATGGAATCGCGACACCGAGCACATCCAGAAAGCATTCCACTTTGGCGGCATGACGGCGCGCAGCGGCGTCACTTCTGCCTTGATCGTGCAGTCCGGATGGACCGGTGTCGAAGACATCTTCTCGGGGAAGGATAACTTTTTTGAGGCTTACAACCCTCATGCCGATCCTGCCGGTCTAACCGAGAAGCTCGGCGAGCGCTACGAGATCACGCGAACGAACATCAAGAAATGGCCTGTAGGTTCGCCGATTCAGGCGGCTCTCGATGCCCTCGAGATCCTGATGAAGCAGCATCCCTTTAATGCGAATGAAGTGCAGAAGGTCTCGGTGCAGCTGGCGACGGATGAGGCGGCGATCGTGAACAACCGCGAGATCCCTGACATCTGCTTGCAGCACATGGTCGCAGTGATGGCTATGGACAAGGCGGTTACGTTCAGTTCCGCCCACGACAAAGCGCGCATGAAAGATCCGGCGACGCTCCGGGTGCGCGAAAAGGTGAAACTAATTCCGGATGAGCAGTTGGAGCGCCTGATGCCTTTGCGTGTGGCAATTGTGGAGCTGCAACTCATGGATGGAACGCATCTTGCACAGCGAGTTGACAATGTTCGGGGTACTCCCAAAAACCCCATGACCCGTGACGAAATTGTTGTAAAAGCCCGCGATCTGATGGCGCCGATCCTCGGCGCGTCTCAATGTGCAAACCTCATTGAGAGAGTGCTCGGTCTGGATAGAGTAAGGGATATCCGAGAACTGCGACCGCTACTGCAGCCAGCCTAAGCGAGATAGGTTTTCCGGGGGAATAAGGTAGTGAGAATTGTAGACATCCGCGAAACCGTAGTGCCCATCAAATCGAAGATTCGCAACGCATACATTGATTTCAGTCAAATGACCGTGAGTGTCCTGGCGATAGTCACAGATGTGACGCGTCAGGGCAAGCCAGTGGTCGGTTTCGGATTCAATTCGAATGGACGATACGCGCCTAGCGGACTTCTGCGTGATCGTTTTATTCCTCGGCTTAGAGCCGCGGAGCCCGGAACGCTGGTCGACGAAAGCGGCGAAAACTTAGATCCGGTTCGAATCTGGGACGTTGTCATGCGGAATGAGAAACCCGGAGGACACGGTGAAAGATCAGTGGCGGTAGGTGTACTGGATATGGCGGTGTGGGATGCTGTGGCAAAGATCGCCGGCCTGCCGCTTTTCCGGCTACTCGCAGACCGTTATCGGGGAGGACTCTTCGACGACAGAGTCTTCGTCTATGCTGCGGGTGGTTATTACTATCCGGACAAAGACTTGTCGGTCCTGCAAAATGAGATGCAAGGGTATCTCGATCTCGGGTATTCCACGGTAAAGATGAAAATCGGAGGGGCGCCACTATCGGAAGACCTGCGGCGCATCGAAGCCGTACTCAAGATCTTGGAGAATTCGGATCAATTGGCGGTGGATGCAAATGGCCGCTTTGACTTGGAGACCGCCATCGCCTACGCGCACGCACTGGCTCCCTACGGACTGCGTTGGTATGAGGAACCAGGCGATCCGCTGGACTTTCAGCTGCAGGCCAAGCTCGCGAGTCACTATCCAGGTCCAATGGCGACGGGAGAGAATCTCTTTTCATTGCCAGACGCACGAAATCTTATACGTTACGCGCAACTGCGGCCGGATCGCGACATCTTGCAGTTCGACTGCGCATTGAGCTACGGACTCGTCGAATATCTTCGAATCCTGGGCATGTTGAAGGAACATGGATGGTCTCCAAATCGCTGTATTCCGCACGGAGGGCATCAGATGTCGTTGAACATCGCCGCCGGTCTTGGGTTGGGAGGCAACGAATCCTATCCGGGAATCTTTCAGCCGTTTGGCGGATTTGCCGATGGGATCCCGGTCGAAGACAGCTACGTCAAGCTGCCGGAGATTCCCGGTGTCGGGTTCGAGGCGAAGGACGAGTTGTTCCGTGTTATGAAGCCATTGACGGATGCCTAGGTGCCCTTCATGGGAATAGAACGGACGTATTCTATTGAGCTAAAAGGATATTAATACTGCATTCAGGTATTTGAATCCCTGAATGACATAACTTCAGTTGTGGAGTTGAGTCCATTCCGTCCAGCGCGAAGTGCCCGGAGGATCAAGAACGCACATGTTACACGGCGGTGGCAAAGATAAACACGCAGGGAGTGGCGGAGCAATTCTGACCCGGCGCAACCTGCTTGAATTTGCCGGCTTGGCGTTGGCAACCACGGCCATTCCGCGCGGAGGCATCATAGCTAAAGCGGCGGACAGCCAAGGTGAGACGGCGCAACACGTGAGTCCAGTTATGGATAAGCTCAGCAGGTACATGAGCGAAGCCCGTGAACGCGTGCTGCCAGACGAAGTGGTCGAGAAGGCGAAACATCATATTTTGGACACGCTGGCCGCGATGATTTCTGGTTCCGAGATACGCCCCGGACGCGCAGCCATCGAATTTGTCCGCGCCTATGGGGGTAAGGAAGTTGCGACCGTAGTTTCCTCAAACATTGTGTGTGGACCCATCGAAGCCGCGCTGGCGAACGGGGTGCTGGCTCACGCTGACGAGACTGACGATTCGCACGGCCCGTCCCGGTCGCATCCCGGTGTCTCCGTGGTTCCTGCAGCGTTGGCTGCCGGTGAACAATTTGGAATCAGCGGGCAGCATTTCTTGCGCGCCGTGACACTTGGCTATGATGTCGGGACGCGCGTGACGATGAGCATGGGGGGACCGGGCTACCAGGCGGCCACGCATAGGAGCACACACGGGACCGTAGCGGCCTTCGCGGCTGGTGCGGCCGCCGGCTGTGCCGCGGGCCTTGGGGTGCAGCAGATGCGCTTCCTGCTGGATTACAGCGCTCAACAAACATCGGGAATTGGAGCTTGGAGCCGTGATGCCGAGCACATGGAGAAAGCTTTCCTCTTTGGTGGGAAGCCCGCGGCCGGCGGAGTCACCGCCGCGATGATGATCCGCTCGGGGTGGACAGGTGTTGATGACATTTTTTCTGGCTCCGACAATTTCTTTGAAGCGCTGGCGCCCAGGGAAAATGGTGTCGTCAAGGCCGATCCAACGCAACTCGTCGACAAACTCGGGGAGCGCTACGAGATAACGCGGACAAACATCAAAAAATGGACAGTAGGCTCGCCCATCCAGGCTCCACTCGACGCACTCGTGGGTTTCTTCAAACAGCGGACGTTTAACGCCGACGATGTACGGAAGGTGGTAGTGCGGATCGCCAGCGATGAAGCCAACACGGTCAGTAATCGCGACATGCCAGACATCTGCCTGCAGCACATGGTTGCAATCATGCTGCTGGACAAGACAGCCACGTTCCGATCAGCGCATGACAAAGCACGTATGAAGGATCCCGCTGTGCTTCTCCAGCGCGCCAAAGTAGAAGTTCTCGCCGATTCGCGCATCGACGCGCGCCGTCCGAGGCGCGAGGCGATTGTCGAATTGACGCTCTCGGACGGCACGCAACTGAGCGAGTGGGTTCGCGACGTGCGCGGAACGGCGGACAATCCCATGACGCGGGAGGAGGTCGTTGCAAAAGCGCGTGACCTTATCGCGCCAGTCATGGGAAGTGCGGCTTGCTTGGCCCTGCTCGATAAGGTGTTGGCTCTGGAGGGCGTGAAAGATATCCGAGAGCTGCGGCCGGTGCTTCAACGGAGCTGACGGGGTGCAGAGCTTAGCCTGAAACCACCTGAAGCCGCTTAGGAAGTGGACGTGAAGATCGAGAAAGCCAACTGAGGAGCGAAAGAATGAAAAAGTACCTGGCGGTTCTCTGGACTTTGTGCGTGGTCTTGATTCCAAGGGCGGAGTGTCAGAATAGCGCCCCGCTGAAGCTGATCCAGAGCATTCCATTGCCGAATGTTGAAGGCTACTTCGACCATATGGCAGTGGACATCAAAGGCCAGCGCCTGTTTGTTCCTGGAGAGCATCAAAGGACGATTGAAGTGATCGATCTGCGCGCGGGCAAGGTGATCCACACGATCACAGGGTTCGGAGGAGATCCTCGCAAAACTATCTATCTCCCCGAGACCAACGAAATTTGGGTGGACGACGGAGATGCGACGTGCAAATCCTTCAGTGGGGATACGTACGAGCTCGTCAAGAACATTCCATTGACCGGTCACGAGCTCGATAAAGATTCAAGGAGGGTGCCAGATAACGGCGTCTATGACCCGATTACCCATCTATTTTATCTGGGTGACAGGGCCGATGGCCTAAAGAAAGAGGGTATCAAAGGCTCGATTGAAATCGTCGACCTAAAAAACGGCAAACTTGTCGGAAGTATTGAAGTTAACGGCCTGAATCCCGCGGGCCTTGTTCTGGATCCGGCGTCGCCAAGAATGTTCGTAGTTATGGGTGACACAAGCCAAGTCGTGGTCATCGACCGTGAAAAGCGGGCGGTGATCGCCACGTGGCCTATCACCGGTGGCCCGGAGCCCCATGCCGTGGCGCTGGATGTAGCCCATCATCGCCTGTTTGTTGGCAGCCGGGTCAAACGCTCACACATTTATAAACCCGGGAAACTGGTGGTGATGGATTCGGACAGCGGAAGAGTAATTGATGCGATCGACACCGAGGGGGGCGTAGACGAGGTCGAATTTGACGCTCCTAGCAAACGCATTTACTACACCGGGACAACTGGCTTCGTGGAAGTCTTCAAACAGGTTGACGCGGACCACTATGAGCGTCTGGGAAAAGTTGCGACCGGGCCGATTGCCAAGACCACGTTGTTGGTGCCGGAACTGAAGCGGTTTTACGCCGCGATCCCGAAGCTAGTCATCCTGGTCCCTCCCATTCCCCAATCTAAAGAAGCAACCATCGAAGACGCCAAGATACTGGTTTACGATGTTGTTCCATAGATGGTCCGCCCTTCGCGGAAGAAACATTTGGCTGTTTGCTGGCAGGGATGCGGAGTAGGAGCGGGCTTTCTAGAACTTACCGGGATTTTCATGTCTGGCACAGCGATCAATCCGCCCGGCGGCGTTTGCGGCTCTGAGGTTGGGAAGGGCTGGAAGCACAGCGACATTCGCGAAGCACGTCCATCGCATCTGGATTTGGTAAGAAAGAAACTGGTTCCTTTCGTAGCCTCGATCGCATTCTTGCTCACCGTGCTGGTGACATTTCCAGTTTTCTCACAGGTGCCCGCGGGAACCCTTTCGGGCATAGTTACGAGCGAATCCGGCTCTCGCATTCCGAATGCGCATCTTTCCATACGGAATACGAGGAATGGAAAGACTGTCCTCACCAACGGGAAAGAAGACGGCTCCTACAGCGTGTCAAACCTGGCGCCAGGGGACTATGAGGTTACCGCCACTGCTTCGGGTTTCGTCGCGGCACGCGCGTCCGTGGCGCTTCGAACTGCCACCGACCAAGTAGCTAACTTCGTGCTGCACCCGGGCAATGGGCAAGCGGCCTCGTCTACCGTCAGCGGCGTGGTCAATTCACAGAATGTACAGGAGTTGCCCTTAAATGGACGCTCAGCTTCCGATTTGGCCGCCCTTGAGCCCGGCGTCGCGACCGCCCGTACGCAATCTTCGGGGCAGGGCAGATATGGTTTCGGGACGCAAATGACGATCTCGGGAGGCAGGCCACGGCAAAACGACGCGCGTCTTGATGGCATTAGCGTGAATGATTACGCCAACGGTTCGCCTGGAAGCGCGTTGGGAGTGAATCTTGGAGTCGACGCCGTGGAGCAGTTTACGGTTCTGACGAGCAACTATCCGGCGCAGGTGGGCCGATCTTCGGGTGGAGTGGTCGGTGCGTCAACTCGCGGGGGTACGAATAATTTCCATGGGGATGTCTTCGAGTTTCTGCGAAATAGTTCGCTGGATGCACGGAATTTTTTTGATACTGCGAAGCCGCTCTTCCGCCGCAATCAATTTGGAGCGTCCGCTGGCGGGCCCATCTGGAAAAACCGTGCATACATTTTCGGCGACTATGAAGGGCTGCGGCAATCTCTTGGGGTGACACAAGTGGATACGGTTCCGTCAGCAGCAGCTCGGGCCGGAAATTTGTCTAGCGGGTCCGTTGCGGTTGATCCGGCGGTGCTGCGGTTTGTGGATGCGTTCTTTCCCCTTCCCAACGGGAGTCTTCTGGGATCGGGGGATACCGGTATCTATACGTTTTCTGGACAGCAGATCACACCCGAAAATTATTTCACGACGAGGATCGATCACAGATTCTTGGAAAGGGAAGCACTCTCGGGAACTTACATGTTTGACAGCGGAACCGTCCGGCAGCCCGACGAGCTGAACAACAAGCTGACAGGATACGATTCGCGACGGCAGTTCTTCACTGTGAGCGAAACACATACCTTCAGTCCGCGGATGCTCAATTCTATTCGGCTCGGCATCTACCGCGTAGTTGCTACAACGGGACTCACTTTCGCGGGCATAAATCAGTCGGCTGGCGACCCGTCGTTCGGTACCGTCCCCGGACATAATGCCGCGGAAGTTACAGTGCCGGGTGTCACTGCCTTTACAGGCGGCCTGGGCACGACTACGGAATTCCATTTCCATTGGACCTCAATTCAGGCTTATGACGACATTTCCTGGGTGAGGGGAAACCATGCGCTCAGATTTGGGCTTGGAATCGAACGGATCCGAGACAATAAACTGGGAGTGTCGACGCCAGGAGGCCAATTTCTTTTCAACTCAATTTCAGATTTTCTGACGAACAAACCTTTCTCGCTGGCTGCGGCGCTTCCAAGCGCCGTCAGCCCGCGCGGATTCCGGCAGACTATCGTGGGGGCCTACTTTCAGGACGACTGGCGCTGGCGGCCAAATCTGACGATTAACCTGGGACTTCGTTATGAGATGGCCACCGTGATGACGGAAGTGCACGGCAAACTGACAGTTCTCCGGCACCTCACCGACGCAACCCCTCACCTTGGGGATCCGTTGATTTCGAACCCGACGCTTCACAACTTTGAGCCGCGCATAGGCTTTTCCTGGGACCCGATGCGGAATGGCAAGACCGCGGTGAGCGGAGGTTTCGGGATCTTCGATGTACTGCCGTTACCTTACTTGTTCCAAATGAACGAACTCTTTTCGGCGCCGTTCTTCGAATCCGCGAGCGCAAGAAGCTTGCCTGCGGGGACCTACCCGGTTGCCGCATACGCAGCGCTCACCGCATCGACTAACACGCTTCGCCAGGCTTACTTCGAGCCGAATCCTGCCCGGAACTACGTGATGCAATGGAATCTTACGATTCAGCGTGAAATTCATGCAGGCTTAAGCCTGCGAATTGGGTATGTGGGCTCCCGCGCCGTCCACCAGCCCTTCCGCTCGGAAGATGCCGACATCGTTCTTCCAACCCTGACTCCACAAGGCTATCTGTGGCCTTCGCCGGTGGGCAGCGGAACGCGTCTAAACCCAAATGCTGGCCGGATTACGGCCGGATTCTGGGATGGCCGCTCCTATTACGACGCGCTCCAAATCCAGATCAAGAAGAAGATCGGCAGTGCTTCTCAGTTGGCAGGTTCCTACACCTGGAGCAAAACGATCGACACGGGGTCGGGAAGTATGGTCGGGGATGAATACACGAATTCAATCTCGAGTCCGCTGTTCTTCAATCTGAGACTGAATCGAGGGCCAGCGGACTTCAATGTAGGCCACAACCTGAATGTGAGTTACACCTGGGTGTTGGGCATCCCGAAGTGGAAAACAGAGTTCGGCGTATGGGCCCTGGGAGGATGGCAATTGGGCGGAGTATTTCAAGCCAGTACAGGCGTCCCCTTTACTCCGGGCTTTGCTGGGGATTCACTCGGGGTGGGGAGTACGGAACCCAATATTGATGTGCCGAATGTGCTGAACGGTCCCGGTTGCGATTCGTACGTCAACCCGGGCAATCCCAACCACTACGTTAGAACCCAGTGCTTCGAGGTGCCCAATCCAATTACGTTGCGCGGCAATCTGGGCCGCAACACGCTTACCGGGCCCGGACTGTTGAATTTTGATCTATCAGTGGTGAAAAACAATTACGTGAAGAGGGTCTCGGATGCCTTTAATGTGCAGTTCCGGACGGAGTTTTTCAATGTGTTGAATCGCGCGAATTTTGCGCCGCCCCTTGACAACAGGAACATTTTTGACGCGACGGGGGCCGCCATTGCTAACGCGGGGCTGATCACGTCCACACAGACGCCGTCGAGGCAGATTCAGCTGGCACTGAAAATCATTTGGTAATCGCAGGCGGGGTCGAGCAGAATCTGGGACCGCCAAGTTCAGTGAACGACCAAGGTGTTGATGCGCTTGGGCACTTCTCCTACCGGGATTACAGCCACTATCTTCAAAGTTTTCGTGTCGATGGCGGACACCGAGCGCCCGCCGGAGTTCGAGACATAGACGTGCTTACTGTCTGGCGTGAAGGTGATCCACTCGGGAACGGAACCGGTGGCTGCGTGTCCCAGCGGATGAACGAGCGGCAGCGCGGTGTGCCCAACTAACTCCAGATCCGGCAGCGAGTATTCGAAAACGGCGTTCGCAAAGGTGCTGTTGACCCACAATGATTTACCATCCGGCGCAACGCCTATGCCATGAGCCGGAGTGTTCAAACGCCCTTCGGCAATCCCGAAGCCGCCGGGCTCATCCGGCAGCGTAATCCTGGCTACCTCGCTGCGCTTTGCAAAATCCACGACCGCAAAGCCGTTGAAGTTGGAAAGCTGGACGAAAATACGGCGCGTCGATCCGTCAAGGTCTGCCTCGAATGCCATGGGGCGCACGGGGTGGTCGAAATTGAGTTTCCAGACGATTTGATCGGTCTGAAGATCAACCACTGTGGCCGACTTGCCTTCCAAGGAACCACTGACTGAATATCTGCTGTCAGGCGTGACATAGACATTGTGGACGCTATCGACGCGAATGCTTTTGACTCGGTTCAGTGAAACTGTGTCGATCACATCGATCGCGCCCTGCGGCGTGCGGATCCCTACGAGAACGCGGCGGCCATCTTTGGTGATGGCAATGTTGTTCGGCCGGCCACTCAGAGGGACCTTTCGCAGAATCTCACCGCTCTTCCGATCCACGACGTCGAGCAGGCTCTCTGATTCGTTGCTTACGTAGACTCGCGCTCCATCGGGCGAGAAAGTGATTCCATGCGGCAGCTCGATGCCATGGATCACTTGCACTACTGTGTTAGCCGTGGGATCGATGACGTCAATTGTGTCTCCCGCGCTATTGGTGACATAGATGAAAGCCACAGCTTTGAGCGAAGAATCAGCGCTGGCTTCTGTTCGTGCACCCCGCACCCATTCGGCAATTGTCAGCCAGTCGGGATCATTCTGGGACTGAAACTGGTAACCCCCGGAATGGAACGGATCGCCACCAGCTTCGGGCGCAAGCGGATGGATCAGCAACCTGCTTGAACTGGGATCTCCAGAGACAACGTGCTGGAGAATGTTTTGAAAATTGCGTTGAGATTGGTCTTCTGTCCAATTTGCGGTATCTGGCGCCAGCTTCTCGAGGCGAAAACTTCTATTGTATTCGGAATGACATCCGTAGCAACGGGCATGCCCCGGCCGAGATTTCAAAAAGATCGGCTCGACTTTCGCCTTGAAGACATGAAAATCAAGAGCATTCGCTGATGGAGAAGCCGGTTGCGCCGACGTGCCAGAAGAAGAGCGGCGAACCCAGGCAGCGAGGATTTGCCATTCCGGGTCGGCCTGTGACTTCCAGAATTTGCCTCCTGTGTGTGTGGGGTCGCCACCAGCTTCTTGTGCCAGAGCGTGGAGTAGCAGACGACTTTTTAGAGGATCGCCCGGTGCAACCAATTGTGAAGCGAATTCAAAATTTTGCCGCGATTGCTCTTCCGTCCAGGAAGAATCTCCAGGCAGGAAGGGCTGCAGGCGAAAGAGCGTGGTTAGTGTGGAATGACAGTCGTAACAACGCACTCTTCCTTCACGCTTCTTGAGAAAAATCGGCTCGACGCGAGTGCGGTACTCCTCATAGTCGAGAGAAGATTGCGTTTGTGCTCCTGCGGCCAAATGTTCTGAATTCGATTGCAACTCTTGAACCGGAATTAAACCTAAGAGCGACCGCGATGCAGTCGGACCCGTAACGCCGGCATGCACCCCAGAGATTCCCAAGGCAGCTAGTACAATCAAGCTCCGAACACTTTTGTGTTGCGATGTCACATTCTTGATCCAGAAAAACGAAAGTGGCTGCCAGCTTAGCGACCGTAGACCGACAATCGAAACGTCCCCGAAACAGGAGTTGGTTGCGGTTTGGGCTGCTCCGTAGTAGGCGCGGCTGCAGGAGCAAAATCCGCAGTGTCAATGAAAAGTTTGTGTGTCTTGGAATCGAGCGCCATGTTGCGAGCCCCAAATTCTGTTTTGATGGTCTCAACTAGGCTGAATTTATCAGGCGTGTCTTCATGGAAGATGTGTAAAGTACCTTCGCGCGTTGCAGTGAAGAGCAAAGCCGTCTCAGGCTCGTAAATGTTCGTGTCCACTCCATCACCGATGGGAAACGTTTGGAGAACCTTGCCGGTGTCAGCATCCATAATGGCAAGCACCTTGTTGCGCCCGCCGATGAAGAGGCGGCGATGTTGGACATCCATTTCCATGGCCGTGGCCCCTCCGGACGGGGCAATGGGCCAGTGGGCCTTGACAGTATTCGTGTGGGAATCCAGGGCGACGACCTCATCTCTATCCTCGATATTGTCGTAGATCATCCCCTTGCCATCAGCCACGGCGTACTCGGGGCGGCCGCCCATTGGAATTGTGGCTACAACGGTCTCCGTGACCGGGTCTATCACAGTGGCGTCATTGCTTTTCCCGTTCATCGTGAAGATGTGTTTTGAGGTTGGCTCGTAAAGGATGCAATCCGGATTGCCGCCCGTCTTGATGTGCCCCGTAACTTTCAAGGTTTTTACGTCGAAAACAACTGCCTCGTCCGCGCCACCGTCGCTGATGAATCCGCGGCCAAGATCTGGGACGAGGGCGATCCCATGAACTCTTTTCAAATCTGGAATATCTCCGATGATCGTGCCGCTATCAGCATCCACGACCTTCACTTCCGTGTTGTGCGAGATGTAGAGACGGCGCGTGGAAGCATCGAATGTGATGTAGTCCCAGTATTCCTTGCCACCGGGCGGAGCGCCGAGCTCGTATTTCTTCAGCAAGTGGTAGCCGCCCTGCGGGGGATTTGCGAGGGCAAGACTGCCGAGCAGCAGGACGGCAGCGCACACTCCGAGGTGATGTAATTCAGGAAACTTCATCGGAAACCTCCGCAGAAATCCTTGCTCGAACCAAGAACCTAATCGTGTGCGGACGGCAGCATTGTGCGAATTTCATCTGGCATTGCACTTGCAGGCCGCTCCCAAGGATATTCCAAACTAAGCGCCGGTTCGGTTCAAGGTTGTATTTCGTAAATCTGCAACGCGAGTTTCGCATCCGGTTTGCCCTTGCCGGAGACTGCGATATACAGCCGGTTCAACTCCGGGACGAGGATAGAAGTCCTGGCGCGGAATCCTGTCGGAACGTCCGCGAGGTGAGTGTAATGATCAGCGTCCTTCTGCTCGAAGACCGAGGTTGTTTCGGTCCCGGTCACATAGATACGCTTGCGGGGGACATCCATCCACATGTCGTCGTTTTGGGCCGCACATGGAAGCGTAGTGACGACCTTGCCCGTGTCGGTATCGAACACAAAAAATGTTGGCGGTTTTCGCGTGGCGATAAAGACTCGATGATTCGGTTCATCGAAAGCCAATGCATTAGCTGTTTGGGCGCCGGGTATCAGCCATCTGGCAATAACTTTGCGCGCCTCGAGGTCCACCACGGCGACCTCATTTGTGCCTGTAAGATTGACGTACATTTTTTTGCCGGCTTTATCGATGGCCATCGCTTCGGAGTGACTTCCGGGAAGCATGATGTCGCCAATGTGCTTGAACGTCTTCGTGTCAATGATATTGAGGGCGTGAGTTTTGGCGCCAGGTTCATCGCTGCCGCTTTCGACATAGTAGTATTGATTTACAGGATTAAATACCGCGCCGTCCACGCCAGGGGGAAGCTTGATGCTGCTGAGAATCTTATAGTTCTTCCCGCTCACCAATTCGACTCTCCCGAAATCGTCATCGCCGTCGGTGACGATCAGCTTGTTGGATTCGGGGAGAAAGAGTGCGGCGTGCGGCTGGCCGAATCCGGTGATGCTGTGGATGCGCTTACCTTCGAGGTCGAAGACCTCCACGGTCTTGTGATCCTCGGCGGTGAGAAACAGCCGCTTGCCCTTCAGATCCAGCGCGAAATGGTCGAAATCGCCCGAGAAGCCCGGCAACGGAGTCGTGGCAATTAATTTCAGCGGCGGCTTCTCTTGCGCACTCGTGGCGAGCGCCAGAAAGAGAACCGTCAAGAGGGAAAAGCCAACGGATTGTCTCACTATCCATCTCCTTGCGAACTTGATCGCGAATTAGGCTCCGCGCCTGTGTTGTCGATGTCTTGACAACATGTGATGTAGAGAATAATTGAACGGCTCAGGAGTCACCTTAACTCAAAATTAATTTCCATTTACCTGGAGTTTTGTCCGGGCCAGTCTCTATCAAAAGTGTCATTATTCGCATGCTTTAGGCGGCGACCATTTCTCGATTCGTCTAACGAGGAGGTCCGTCGGTTGGGTTTAGCTTCTTCACAGCTCGAAGCGGGACGAATCCGGGAACCTGCCACGGCTCCGACTCGCATGCGGTGGCGTATCGTTACTCTGCTGGCTTTTGTCGCGGGTCTCACATATATCGACCGCTTGAACCTGGGTATTCTCGCGAAGTATATCCAAGAGGAATTCCAGTTGCCGACGCAGACAATGGGCTGGATATTGGGCGCCTTCAGCCTGGGTTACGCGTGGTTCCACCTTCCCGGCGGATGGTTGGCTGACCGTTTCGGGCCACGTAGAATTCTGGCGGCGGCAATTCTCTGGTTTTCAGCGTTTACCGCAGCGACGGCGATGGCCCCGACTTTCTTGCTCGTAAAATGGCTTGGCGTGGCTTGGGGACTTGCGATTGTTAGATTTCTGATGGGCATCGGAGAGTCCGCAGCGATACCAGTCGGGAACAAAATGATGGGTTATTGGCTCGGCTCCAAGGAGCGCGCCTTCGGAACCAGCATCTTTTTGGCTGGGGTTGGAGGCGGCGGAGTCATTGCTCCACTCTTAATAACGTGGATGGGCAAAGAATGGGGTTGGAGAACTCCCTTTCTTGCCTTAGGGTTCATTGGCGTGTTTGCGGCGTTGGCCTGCTACCACTACGTTACCGACCAGCCGCAAGGGAACCCTCGGGTCAACGCTGCTGAACTCGCTATTATATCCGGTGACCGCAAACCGGAATCGAGTTCCTTATCAGGTCCGCTACGAACGAGAGTGCCGTGGCTCAGGGTTCTCTCTGCCCCATCCATTTGGGGGCTGATGATCAGCCATTTCTGCCTGGTATACCCGGCCTACATTTTCTTTACATGGTTTTTCATCTACCTGGTGAAGGTCCGTGGCGTCACAGTGTCAAAAGCAGGCTTTTGGGGTTCTGCTCCGTTCGTCGCAAATGTCTGTTTGGTACCCCTCTGGGGCTGGCTTTCTGATCGCGCAGCAGAAAAACTCGGCAAGCGCCGCGGGCGCAGGGCGACAGCGTGGACAGGCATAGCGTGCTCCGCGTTATTGCTGTGGTCCGGTAGCCATACTGTAAGTAATCCTTTGGCTCTCTTACAGCTGACGCTTGCCGCCGGATTCAATTTTGCTGCATCAGCCGTTTTGTGGACTACGTGCAACGACATCTCGACCAAATCGTCAGGATCGATCTCCGGCATCATGACCACGTTTGGCAGTCTTGGAGGGTTGGCGTCGCCGGTGGTGACAGCCGCGGTCGCGACAAGAATGGGTTGGACGCGCGCGTTGGATTTCGCAGTTTTGGTCACTGCGATTAGTGGTTTGGCTTGGTTTTTTATAGACGCCGATCGAACAATTGAATAGGAGCGGGTTGATTCCTTCCGCTCGCACGCGGCAAATGGAATCGGGTGCGATCTTGAAACAAAAGCTAAAGGCCCTTGCCGCCACGGGCAACTTAAGCACAGGATTTCAAGAGGAGAGCCTTGTTCGCGCGGTGCAGGAGGGTGCCAATTTCGTGGGCTGTGACGCTGGTACCACGGACTCGGGCCCGTATTACCTCGGCTCGGGAAATCCGCGAGGACCTCGTGAAGGCACGAAGCGAAACCTTCGCATCATGCTTCGTGAAGCCCTGCGAGCCGGCATCCCCGTCATCGTTGGCTCAGCCGGACACGCCGGCGGCAGGCCGCATCTCGAATGGACTGTCGAGATTGTCAAGGAACTGGCGCGGGAGAACCAGTGGCGCTTCAAGCTTGCCGCCATCGACAGCGAGATAAACAAAGAGGACTTGCTTCATGCATTTCGTAGAGGTGAACTCACCCCCCTGCGTCCGGCTCCTGATCTAAATGAGGGCACTCTTCAGCGGGCTGAGCGATTCGTAGCGATGATGGGAATCGAGCCGATCCAGGCCGCGCTAAAGGCAGGCGCCCAGGTCGTCATTGCGGGCCGTTGCAGCGACGTCGCAATTTATGCAGCGTTGCCAGTTCTCAAAGGAATTCCAAGGCATGTGGCGTTTCATGCCGGGAAAATCCTGGAATGCGGGGCGGCGACCGTTGCACAGCGTCTGTACGCGGACTGTATGGCAGCGGAGTTGGACCAAGAGGGGTTCACTGTGGAGCCCCCTAATCCGGCCCTGCGCTGCACCCCGCAAAGTGTTGCTGCTCACACTTTGTATGAAAATGCGGACCCGTACTACCTCGTAGAGTCAGGGGGCGCGCTTGATACGACCGCTGCGCAATATGAGGCAATAAGCGACCGCGCCGTGCGCGTGAGCGGGAGCCGGTTTGTGGCGTCCGAAAAATACACCGTTCGCATCGAAGGAGCGGCTTTGGCAGGGTATCGTTCGATTGTGGTGGCGGGGATACGAGATCCCTTGATCTTGCGCCAACTTGACGAATTCTTGAGGAGTCTGCGGACTGTCGTTGAGCGAAAAATAGAGGACAGCTTGAAGTTACCTGGCGATGCCTATACGCTCAGTTTTCGAGTGTACGGGCGCAATGGCTCGCTGGGTCACCTTGAACCTGTTTCGGGATTCGAGGGTCATGAGGTTGGATTGATCATTGATGTGGTCGCATCCTCACAATCGATGGCCGCGGATATCTTGCCGCTTGTGTGGCACACCGGACTTCATCACCCGATTCCGGAACAAGAAGGATTGATCAGCAATTTTGCATTTCCATTTTCGCCGCCCGGGATTGATGTCGGTCCCGTTTATCAGTTCTGCGTCAACCACGTGTGGCAGCTGAATAATCCTTGCGAGCCATTTCGGACAACGATTGAAGATCTGTGAATTTGGACGGCAAAATGAAGGAACTCTGGGAATTTACGAAGCTCATTCGAAGCAAGAATGCAGGGCCATTCGAGCTTACCTTCGACATCATGTTCAAGGACGCCGATTGCTTCGATCAGGTCATGAAGAGCGGCAAGCTCTCCGCAGAGGCAATCGCGGAACTTTATAAAATAGAGCTGGGTCAAGTGCAGTTCTTTGCGATTAAGCAGCTGCTGACAGTCAAAATTTCAATACCCAGGCGAGTTTTCTCTGGGGATGTGCAGGATACAGATGTTTACGGCGGGCAGTTTCACGGCCCACTTGTTCGGATGGCGGTAGAATCGAGCTAGAGAGTTTGGGTTTGCACTGCCACTTCGCATTCCCGTCCGGTGAAGGCCGGGAATGCGATAGCAGCTAGTGCGTAACGAAAGCTAAAAGATAATCTTGATGGCAAATTGAATCTCTCGCGCCGTCGTGGTCGTTCTCGACAGCAAACCCGCCACTCCAGTATCTGCTCCCGACGAATCGAAGATGTCGGAGTTGTCGGGCGTGGTGGGCGGAGCAAAGTTGGCGTGGTTGAGAATGTTGAAAATCTCAACCCGGAACTGTACGTTGAAATTTTCCGAGATTCTCCTAATGTGGTTGTTTTTGAACACCGAGAAATCCAGGGATGTTATGCCTGGGCCGATCATGATGTTGCGACCTGCGTTGCCGCGGAGGTTGAAGCATCTTAGATCTCCTGCAGGTAGTGGCCCCCCGAAAGTGGGAGGTGCAGGGTCGCAATTCGCCGTCCAGAAAGCCATATCGGGTGCGGTGGGAACTGCGAAGCACTCCGTCTTGACGTAATTGTTGGCGTTACCGGGATTCGTGAGGCTCTTGCAACCAGCACCGCCGAGCCGGTTCGGGAAAGCCCAGTCGTCCGAGCTGAGCGTTCCGGTCGGATCATCACCCGTGCCCCACGTGGGCGTGAACGGCACTCCATCGCTGGCTGTAAAGATCACCCCGAGTTGCCAGCCATCGCTCAGCCAATGCGCAGGGCCGCTGAAAGATTTGGGCGACGGAACCTCCCAGGTGCCATTTAGGACCAGTGTGCGCCCGATGCTGAAATCGGAGAGAGCGCGGCTCAACTTCGGGTCAAACGCAAACTGCAGGCTCGAAATTGAATTTCCAAACGCATCGCCTGCCACTGTCGCCGAACTAGTATCAATACTCTTGCCCCACGTAAAAGTGCCTTGCATTTGAAAACCGTGGCTCATGCGCTTGGCCAACTGTGTTTCGAGCGCATTATAGTAGGAGCGCCCTTGATAAAACATTCCGCGCACCGAGCCAAAACCCTCATTGTTGCGTGAGGGTGGGGCGCAAAGGTTGGGGTCGTCCGGAGGCGCATTGGGATCAGTCGCATTGCATGGTGGCGTGGACGTGAAGACGTTGCCCTGGATATCCACTTTCGGCCAGAGATACCCAGCCGGCTTGAGCGTCGGGATGACCAGGCTAGCATCATCCAAGCGGTAGGGCTGATGTACCCCGCGCGAGCCCACGTAGGCAACCATGGCCGTCAGATTCGGCATTAGCTGGTACTGGACGTTGAGGTTCCATTGCGTCACGTAGTTGCGTTTGGGGCTGGGATCGATATATGTGGCACGCAATTTGTTCGACGGAAGGGGTGGAAGGGTGTTGAAAAACGTTCCCGAACCCGGATTGTTTATAGATGTGTACTGAAAGAAGGGTGCTGCCAATGTCGTCAGAAGTGTGAACTGATAAGGCAGGGGGAGCACATCAAACAGCCCGGCTCCGCCACGGATCGCCATCTTCCCATTGCGCAAGGGGTCCCATGCAAAACCCAAGCGTGGCTCGAAATTCTTCGTCGTGGGATTGTTGAAGAAGGAGCCGGTCCCGGCACAGCCCGCGACAGCCACTCCACATACGGGTTGTTCGTCCCTGAGGTTTCTCAGGACCGCGATTTTTCCGTTGGTCTCGGTGGGCACACTGGTCATCTCGTAACGCAGCCCCAGATTCAGTGTGAGGTTGGACTTCCAGCGCCAGTCATCCTGCAGATACAGACCGAAGAGGGTTTGGCGAAGGTTTCGCGGTGAGAGCGTGCTAGCGATTCCGCCTTGGAACTTGCTCGGATTGTTCGCGTAGAAATTCTGCAAGCTGCCAAACTTGAAGATTCCATTGGGATCGGAAAGAGCCCTTATATTTAGCAACATACGCTCGACGGTGCCGCCAAACTTGATTGTGTGTTTACCTTTGTTGATGAACGCGTCGTCATACGCTTGGAAGGAATTCCAATGGTAGAAGTACGCGGACTCTCCGGCCACGCCACCCAAGAAGGGGGTGATTCCAGAAATAAATACTTGCGGTGCTGTTCGGCCGGAAAATGTGCCCAGGGATGTGTCGGCCGCCTCCGGGATCAGGGCCTTCAGGCCCTGGTTGTTGTCCACCACCTCGTAGTTGTAGCCAAAACGCACCGTATTGGCGAAGCTGGGCTTAAAGAGATGGGTCTCCTCCAGGACAGCGATCTGCCTCGAGCTCTTGCTACCGAGTAAAACGTTATTGACGCCGTCCGGGGATGTGAAAGCCGTCTTGTCGTATAGGTAGGTGCCGGACGCATTGTCCTTCTCGGAAAACTTGTGATCCAGCCTCGTGGTGAAGAAGTTTTCATTGACGACCTGCTGACCGGCGAATCTGTATTTTGATATGTCTGCGCTGTCCGTAGGGCTTTCGTTGGGGGAGGGCAGGTGGTAAAACGGGAGGTAAAGTAAGGCCTGATTATCTACACAGACGTTCGACTGCCCAGGCACAATTAGTGTTGTTCCGGGGGGGCACGAAGCCACCGGAGGATCTCCGTTGTCGAGGATTCCGTTGCGGGCATTGAGGGACGGAACTGTAGTCAGAGCGGTTATGCCCTTCGACTGTCGGATGCCTTCATAGTCCGCGAAGAAGAAAGTGCGGTTCTTTATGATGGGGCCGCCGATCGCGCCGCCAAATTGGTTTCGCTTAAAAGAAGGGATTTTGGCGCCATCGAAAAAATTCCTGGCGTCGAGTGCGCTGTTTCGGAGAAATTCGTAGACACTCCCATGCAGTCCATTGGTTCCAGAGCGCGTAATGGCATTGACGACGCCTCCGGAAGTCTTGCCGTACTCTGCGGAATAATTGCTCGTGAGGACTGAAAATTCCTGGATGGCATCTACGCCTAAGTTTCCGCCCAGCACGCTGCCCGGTGCTCCATTCGCGTAGTCGTTGATACTGGCGCCATCGAGACGATAATTGTTCTGCTGCGGCCGGGCGCCGGAGATGGTTAACTGCTGCCCGAAACCGCGATTGCCGCGGTCCGCACCGACGGCGAAAGTCGGTTGAGTCTGAATCGTATCCACACCGGGCTGGAGGGCTGCCAAGTCCGTCCAACTGCGGCCATTGAGAGGCAGCTCGCGGACGGTAGTGGCGTTGACCGTGGCACTAATTTCTGAACTGGTAGTTTGTATGGCCGGTGCATCGGTGGTGACTTCTACCTTATGAGAGATTGTCCCGATGCGCAGGACGAGGTCAAAGACTTGCTGCGACCCCACACTGATCCTGATTCCCGACTTAGTCTCGGTGTCAAATCCCTTTGTGGAGATTGTGACCTGGTAGTCTCCGGGCAGCAAGTTCGCTGCTATGTAAAAGCCATCCGAGTTCGTCGTAACCGTCGTAGTAATTCCGGTCGCCACATTCCGGATCGAAACCTGTGCTTGAGGCACATATTTGTCCGAAGGGTCAGTGATCGTGCCGGAGAGCGTTCCCCCTGCAACCTGGCCGCGGGCCGGTACTGAAAAACAAATACTTATTGTGAAAAGGACAGTCATCGTGCAGCAAAACAAATATCCCACAGAAATTTTTCGAGAGGACACTAGATCACCTCCATCATTGGGGTTGAGCCTAGTGCAGAGCCCAGGATGATGCCTTAACGCAAAATTAATTTCTGTTTAGGTGTGATTTCGAGAACGGCTTCCTGTGGATGAGTAATGGGCAGTATCACGGTAAAGGTTGAACCGACTCCCACTGTGCTCTCGCACTCAATGGCGCCACCCTGGGCGATGGCGATGGCCTGCGCAATGGCCAGACCGAGCCCTCCGCTCTGGGCGTCACCGCTATTCAAAGGTGCGGCCCGGTAGAACCGATCAAAGATAAACGGTAAGTGCTCCGGTGAGATCCCGACTCCTTGATCTTGAAAACGTGCTTGAATCGCCCCGTCTCGAACCCCCAACGTCACGCGGATGCGCGTACCATCGGGGGAATACTTGATCGCATTGTCGAGAAAAATCAAAAACAGTTGGTGCAGGAAGGCCTCATCTCCAGTCCAGGCCACTTCCTCGTTCAAATTCCGTACGATGGACATATTCTTCGTGCGCGCGCGCGAGGCGGCTAGCGAGCAAGCTTCTTCGAGAACCTCGTTGATGTAAAGCGGTTCCCGGACCAAATGTAATTGCCCGGCGTCGGCCATCGAGAGAGTGAACAGACCTTCCACGATCCGCGTCAGTTTCTTGAACTCATCGTCGAATACGCAAAGAGTCTGGCGATATTCTTCCGCGCTTCGTGGTTTAGAGAGCAGCAGCTCTGTCTCGCCGTGAAGTACTGCGAGTGGAGTGCGCAACTCGTGCGAAGCGTCTGTCACAAATTGGCGTAACTGGAGAACGGCCGAATCAACGCCCTTCAATAGATGATTAAACGTTACCGCCAATCGCCCAAGCTCATCATGAGGGGAACACACCGGCAGCGGTGTCCAAAACCCTTGTCGGTTTGTCACACGTTTAGCCATCAGAGCAGCATGTCTGGTCAGCTCCTTGATTGGCGCAAGGCTTCTCCCGACGTAAAGTGCTGATATTGCGGCGGTCAGCAGGAGGCTTAAAGGAAAAAGCAGCAAGGCCACTCTTCCAAAGCTGTCGAGCACTCGGTTAGTCCCAAAGGTAGGGATGGCCACGGCAAAAATAAGCGCCTGATTTCCTTGCTGAAAAGGAATGAGCGCCACGCGCACCGTTTCTCCGTTCTCGAGGGAAGCTATCCCGAAAGTCGGCTGCGAATCGGCCAGGTTCAGCCCAGTTAGCTTCATCCGTGCATCGAGATTCTTGGACTGCTGGAGGACGTGGCCATTTTGGTCCAGGAGCTCAAAGAACTCGCCCGGAAGGTCTAGCCGGTTTACGTCCTTCGCGTCGGGTTCGGTGACCATGTCAGAAATGATGGGCCGTGCGGTCTCAAGCAACTGACGATTGAGCTGGGTATGGACCGTATGGGCCAGCAGGCCCCAAAACGCCAGGTAGGACCCAGCTAGAAGTACTCCGACAACGGTGCAGAAAAGCAGCATCATCCGGAGACGGAGTGTTCCGACTTTCATGACCCTGGTGTCCCCAAGCGGTACCCTACGCCGCGGATGGTATGGATCAGCTTTACGGAGCGGTCTTGATCAATCTTCTGGCGAAGGCGATTGATGTACACCTCAACGAGATTAGTTTCGCTGTCAAAATGGCAATCCCAAACATGTTCTACGATCTCACTGCGGGTAATGAGCTCAGGTGCCCGAAGCAATAGCAGCTCAAGGAGGGCGAATTCTCTGGACGTGAGGGGGATCGTCTCTTTGTCCCGTGTAGCGCGGCGGCGATGACGGTCGAGTATTAAGTCTGCGTAACTGAGTCTGGCGTTGCCGCTGTGGAAGCCCCGCCGAACGAGTGCCCGCACACGTGCAAGGAGTTCGGCCAAGACGAACGGTTTCGTCAAGTAGTCGTCGGCGCCTGCATCCAATCCTTCGACACGCTGCTCGACCAATCCTCGCGCCGTGAGCATCAGGACAGGCACTTCTATTCCTTGCTGGCGCAACTCGCGGCAGACTTCGATTCCACTAAGGTCGGGCAAACGCACATCCAGAAGAATGGCGTCGTAAGGGACGTCAGCACCTAGTTCAAGTGCTTTCCGGCCCGTTTCCGCCACATCCACCGCGTACGTGTTTTCCCTCAAGGCGCGTGCGATAAAGCTGGCGACCTTCCGTTCGTCTTCGACTAAGAGAATCCGCATAGCCCCGCTCAATTCTCTCATAACGAGGCGCGTCGTAGCCTGCGTTGGTTCAATACTCACCGCAGAATCCGGGTTCGATTACGAAGCACGCGCACTATTACAGAACATCAAATACGAGCACCCTAGCGCTTGTGGTGCCGTGCTGCGGCACAGCGACAAAATAACGCTTCAATTCCGGCACTAGGCGCGCTGTCCTCCCCATGGGGCCTGTAGAGACGTTCGCTAGCAACTTGTAACTATCAGGGCTGGATTGCTCATAGATATCAACCGCACCATCACAGGCGGCATAGACACGCTTGCTCGCCGGATCGTAAGTAATATCGTCAACTCCCTTGGTGATAGGAAAAGACGTAACTTCCTTGCCCGTTTGGGTATCCAGCACTGAAATCACTCCGCTGCGACAAGCGACAAACAAGCGATGGTTCGCTTCGTCAAGGGCCATCGCCACGTTGGGCTTGCATTGCGTTACGGGCCAGCTCGCTACGAGTTCGCGCTTCTCCCGATCCACAACAGAAATCTGGTTCCTAGCTCTGTTATTTAGATACATTTTCGATGTGGACTTCTCCAACGCCATGGCCTCGAGAGTTTCTCCGTCAATCTTGAGGTCGGCCAATTTCTTTCCTGCGGTCGTATCAATGACGCTTAGCATCGAGTACGTTTGATGAACGTCCCCGCCACCGTTGTCGATATAGAGGTACTTGGTGACCGGATCGTATCCAATGGAATCCGCGTCCTCTAAGAGCTTCACGCTGGACACGAGACCGTACGTTTTGCCATCGAAGATCTTCAAATCTCCCGCATCGCCGTCGGTAACGTAAATGCGGTTCAGATCCTCCCGATAGAGCACGGCGTGCGGCTTGCCAATGCCATCTATCTTGTGAACCAGTTTGCCTGTCTTCAAATCAAACACAACGACAGCATGGTAGCCTTCCGGAGTCGCAAACAGCCGCCCGCCTTTCAGGTCAATTCCGAAATGGTCGAAGTTCCCTTTAACCTCCGCAGGCAGCTCAAAAGTTTGGATCAGCTTGATTGGTGCAGCCATTTGACACCGGGCTTGGATTCCGAAGACCATGAGGGTCGCGACAAGGACTAAGGACCGTTTCTCCATTTTCTCTCCCTAAGATGAAATGCTTCTTACGTGAAACTAAGTTGCTAGCCGCAGCTCCATTCCGCTACGGCCTGTCCATGCGGTGGACTATCTTGCCCCTGCAGTGGCAGACACCAATGATTTTGCGCCAGGCTTGACCGGCTTCTTCGAAGACTCAGGTGTGTATCCAGATTTCCCTCTCCGAATCAGTCGGGCAAATGAGAGCCCGCTACAGGGGGGCTCAAGCTCCGCCAGAGCACACCACCATAGAGCATAATTCATTCATTTCAGTTGAGACTTAAAACAAGATTAATTTCTGTTTAGCTGAAAGGCGATTGGTGTCGAGATCCTATCTGAAAACAGGCGCTTTAGAATGATTGTATGCTCTACATATTCGTTCACCCACTGGGACAGCCGTTGACTCACTTTGAACAGTGACGTAGCATCCGCCGAGTCGCGTGTCGATTTTTCATTTTCGTCAGCGGTTTCATCGCCTCGATTCTCCAGTCGGCAAATGCGATCGTGTTATGAAAGCGGTATAAATTGTCAGGTCAGGAACCAACCTGATGCGCCGCGTTGCCATAGTTACTTCCTCCAGACTGAGAAGGGGTTCCGGAACGCAGGAACTGGCACCCAGTGCATAACTGGAAGCTATGGACTACAAGATGGTGAACGACGCCATCAGTGCGATCACCACAATGTTCAAAAGCGTGAAAGACCTCTTTGTACGACTCAAAGAAACAAGCAGCACGGGAATGGACCAAGCCGTTTTCGCGAAAGTTCGCAAGGAATTGGAAGACGTGATTGGACTGGAAGAATACTACCGGATTGAGGAGCAAACAGTTGAGAACAGAGAGTAGGAGCAGTCGATTCATGTTGGCACTCTTCTTGAGTGCAGTTCTAGCATGCGTGATATCGTTCTTGGTTCCAATCAGGGCAAAATCGCAATTCTTTGACGGGAATGACTCGACGCCGCGGCGAGATTCCATTCAACATGTCCTGCTCCTTAGTATCGACGGGATGCATGGCCTCGACCTCGCCAATCTGGTCAAAGACAGGCCAGAGTCGGTTCTTGCGAAATTGAGCCGGCACGCCGTCACATACAGCAATGCTTCCACCTCGTTTCCATCCAATTCATGGCCCGGACTGCTTTCTATGGTTAGCGGAGGTTCTCCCAATGTCACGGGCGTCATTTTTGAGAATTCGTATGACCGTAGTCTGTCTCCCCCCGCCTCCGATTGTTTCAGTATTGGAACTCCCGTAGTCTTTGATTCCTCGATTGACAAGAATCGCGATGCAGTCGATGGCGGCGGAGGCATTGATCCCAATAAACTGCCTAGAGATCCCAAGAAGGGCTGCGCGCCTGTTTTTCCTCACGGCTTCATCCGTGTCAATACGATTTTCGAAGTTATAAAGAGAAGCGGCGGTCGTACCGCATGGTCCGACAAGCATCCCGCCTACGACTTCGTGAATGGTCCTTCGGGCACCGGGGTGGACGACCTATTTACACCCGAAGTCCGTTCCTTCCGCGGCCTGAAAAACATTGAATCGTACGATGACCTCAAGGTAGCGGCGATCCTGAATGAGATCAGCGGTAAAGACCACACCGGAACGCGTGAAGTGGGGGTACCGGCAATTTTTGGAATGAATTTCCAGGCGGTCAGCGTGGCGCAGAAGACCGCCGGCGGCGGCTACCTCGACGGAAGCGGTCGTTTGAGCCCACCTCTAGAAGACGCCTTGGTTCACACGGACCAGTCCCTCGGGAAGATTATGGCCAAGCTCCAAGAGCGAAACTTGCTTGACTCAACGCTCGTTATTATCACTGCAAAGCATGGTGATTCCCCCATTGATCCTGCGAAGCTCAAGCATGCCAATCTGGAACTTATTCCGAAAACCGTGACTGCCGTCCACGAAGGGTTGTTGGCGGGTTTGGAGCAGGATGGAAGTGTCGCCCTTTTGTGGCTTTCGAATCAGGAGCGCACCGCCGATGTCGTCAGTGCGCTCCGAAAAATCCAGGAAGAGGCAGGCATTCAGGAAATTTACTCCGGTGAATCATTGAAGCTCCTATTCAATGACCCCCAAAGTGACTCTCGCGTGCCAGATATCATTATTCAGCCGACTCCAGGCCAAATCTATGTGGATAATGGAAGCACGTTCATCGCGGAGCATGGCGGCAACGCCAACACGGATCGGAATGTACCGCTTCTCATTTACCATCCTAAGTTCAGCCGTCAACAAATCAAGTTCCCAGTACAAACATCACAAATCGCTCCTAGCATCCTCAAAGCTTTGGGACTGAATCCGTTTAGCCTAGATGCCGTAAGAATTGAGAAAACGCCTCTCTTGCCCGGCCTGGATTTCGGTCCATTGGAGAGATCGGTGGCATCACCCGAAAAAAAGTAAAACATTCTCGATTGGCTGAGAAGCGAGCTTAGGCTCAACCAGCTCGGGCCAGGTTGGAAGCTGGAACTTGACGGAAGAAATCAACGGTAGTGCAATATCGCCTCGATTCCCCCTATTCGGCGGGCATCGTGCTAGTCCAAATGATGCGTTGGGACACTAGAAGGGCGGACAGATCGTACGCATGAATTGAACTCTTCGAGTGGAAATGCATGCAGCCAAAAGCAGATCTGCAAATTATCAGGGGTGAAAAATGCGCAGGCGTGACTTTGGGATAGCTTCTCTAGGCGTGATTGCTTCAACCATGCTGACAGATTCCATAGAAGGTGCGAAACTCATGTCCAGGAGTGACTTTCCCCGGGCGCCCGGCCTCACGGATTACGTCGGCAAATTTGTCTCGCAGGCAAAGTACGAAGATATTCCGGGAGAAGTAGTTGAATTGGGGAAAAAGTCGATCCTCGATGGTTTGGGATTGGCATTAGCAGGTTCCAAGGCGCAGACAGGGAGTCTATGCCGTCGGTATCTGGAGAGAATCGGTGTCTGCGATGGACAATCCACCATCATTGGATCAGCCCGGAAAACTTCACCACGCTTCGCTGCCTTTGTGAACGGCGTTTCGATCCACGCGGATGATTTCGACGACACGCAGCTCGCCGTCGCCAAGGACCGTGTTTATGGCCTGCTCGTGCACCCAACTGTGCCTGTTCTTCCCGCTCTCCTCGCGCTCGCGGAACGCGGTGGCGTTTCGGGCAAGCAATTGACACTGGCCTATCATTTGGGCGTTGAAGTGGAGTGCAAGATCGCGGAGGCAATCTCGCCCCGCCACTATCAAGATGGATTTCATTCCACGGGAACATGCGGGCCGTTTGGTTCCGCAGCAGCATGCGCAAAGCTGCTCCAGTTTGAGCATTCGCAAATACTGAATACGTTTGGACTGGTTGCTAGTCAGTCGGGGGGACTCAGAGAAAACTTTGGCACCATGACCAAACCGTATCAAGCCGGTCACGCTGCAGAAAGCGGGCTTGTGTCCGCGGAACTTGTTGCCTTGGGTTGGACCGCAGCCGGGCAAATTCTGGAAGCGGACCGCGGCTTTTTCCACGCCTTCGGAGGTTCCTACGATCCTGCGGCGATTATGGACCGTCTCGGGAGGCCTTGGACGTTCGTTTCCCCGGGAATCTCGCTGAAACCTTATCCATCAGGATCACTCACTCATCCCGCCATGACTGAACTAGCGCGGATGATCGAGGCCAACAATATTCAAGCCGCCCAAGTGGAAAAGATCGATGTCGGCGCCAATCACAATATGACGACAACTCTTCTCCATCATGAGCCGAAGACCGGACTGGAAGCAAAATTCAGCATGGAATTCTGCATAGCGATCTTGCTCTTGGAACACGAAGCGGGGTTGAAAGAATTCTCAGACAAAGTGGTTCAGCGGGCCGACGTTCAGGAGATGATCCGCCGGGTAAACTTTTATGTAGATCCGGAGGCCGAGAGCGCCGGTTACGACAAAATGACCTCCCTACTGAAAATTCATTTGAAGAACGGAAGCTCCATCGCCGGCCGGGCTGATTTTGGCAAGGGCAGCCCGGCGAACCCCATGACTTTTGAAGAAGCAGCGGCAAAATTCAGAGGATGTGCCGGGTACGCGGACTGGCCGAAGGTCAAGACAGAGAGAATAATCGCTTTTGTAAGGGCCTTGGATTCGGCCCCGGATGTACGTGCGTTGTCACCGTTGTTGTCAGCGGAGAGGGAATAAAGAGCTCCGTACATGAAAACTTTCAATATTGCAGTCATTGCAGGAGACGGCATCGGGAAAGAGGTGGTGCCCGAAGGCATCCGCGTGCTGGAAGCTGCGGGACAGCGCTTTGGTTTTCGATGGAACTGGCACGCATTCGACTGGAGTTGTGAAACCTACATGGAGACCGGAAAGATGATGCCGGCAAATGGCCTGCAGCAACTCCGGCCTTTTGACGCGGTCTTCCTTGGCGCAGTTGGACATCCCAGTGTCCCGGATCACGTTTCGCTCTGGGGCCTGTTGATTCCTATCCGCCGCGGATTCCGTCAATACGTAAATTTGCGCCCCGTCCGGCTTTTTGAAGGGATTGAGACTCCGCTGAAG
Source organism: Acidobacteriota bacterium (assembly GCA_003224055.1). Taxonomy (GTDB): domain Bacteria; phylum Acidobacteriota; class Terriglobia; order Acidiferrales; family UBA7541; genus Acidiferrum. Next base: position 39,057 of record QHYE01000097.1, read on the forward strand.
AACTGGAAACCCGGCCAAATTGATTTCTGCATCGTCCGTGAGAACAACGAGGGGGAATATTCAAACATTGGCGGTCGCCTCTATGAAGGAACTGAGGAGGAGATGGCTGTTCAGCAAACGGTTTTCACACGACGGGGAGTGAACCGCGTGCTGCAATTCGCGTTCGAATTGGCTAGCAAGAGAAACAAGCATCTCACCTCCGCCACAAAATCAAACGGCATCATTCACACCATGCCCTTCTGGGACGAGTGCTTTCATGCGATGGCGGCCAAATTCCCGGAAATCCGCGTGGACCAGTTTCACATCGATATCCTGACCGCACATTTTGTGCGGCACCCGGATTGGTTTGATGTTGTCGTGGGCTCCAATCTTTTTGGCGACATTCTTTCCGATCTAGGCCCCGCTGTCGTGGGGTCCATCGGCATCGCGCCTTCCGCGAATCTCAACCCCGAAAAACAATTTCCGTCCATGTTTGAGCCTGTTCATGGCTCGGCACCTGATATTGCCGGAAAGGGAATCGCGAATCCAATCGGGCAGATTTGGTCTGGCGCGATGATGGTAAGACATCTGGGTGTTCCAGACGCTGCGAATGCCGTGGAAGACGCGATCGCGCAGATTCTAGCGCAATCTAAAGTGCGTACTCCGGATATAGGCGGTACCTCGACGACCAAGGATCTCGGGGCGGCTATCGCGCTGCAAGTGAGCAATTAGGAGCAGTCACTTTGTCGGTGCTGGCGTTATTTCCGCAGGCCCTTGAGGTTTCAATCGAAACGAAATCAACCGTGCTTCCTTGTCGCTGATGTTCTTGAATACGGATGCCGCCTGGCCAATCGCAATCCACTCGAAATCGCCGCGCCGCAGTGGTTTGCCCGGGCCTGTTTCGCCTACAGTCTCAACTAATGCATCGTCGAGCGACACGATCAATTCCGAACGGCCAGTGTTGCCTAAACTGACGTTTTGATGAGGCAGCACCCGAACAAGAGCCACAAAAGTCTGGTCGGTTTCATATTGGGGTTCTTCCACGTGCGTCGAGTTCGACGGTAATGCCTGTTCACGGGCACAGTTCAGCCCCTCGGTGGCGTTCACCTTAGCGCAGAGATTGTGTCCTCCCTTCTGAGGGAAAAGAAGCTCTACGGTGACGTTCCGGTAGATCGCTTCGCCCTCGACCGATGTGGAATGCACATAGCCGCTGGACTGAAGCCGCACTTGACCCTCGGCGAGTTTCTGTCGTGCGTCCGGTTTTCCGGGAGCGCGGACAACGACTTCCGAATTGCCCATCATGATGCTAATGGAGTCAAATTCATGCCGGTGCAACTGTACGGAATCGTGCGGTGCGACTTCGACTTCGTACACGTTTACGTAATCGTTATGCAATGCAAGATGATGATGAGGCTCGGAAGCCAGCGGAATAACGGTGGCCATCTGCGCGAAGATCACCAGGGGAAAACAACACATTGCGAGTAATAACTCCGTTTTCGCTTTCACGAAGATTTTCCATGGAAGGGGTAAGTCTCCATTTTTTTCACCGCCTAGTGTTTAGCGCCCTCCACTTTCTGCCCCTGCCAGTCTCTTTAGCATAGTGTCTCTGTCTAGCTCGTTTTCCCACCGGGCCACGACGAGAGTGGCAACTGCGTTGCCGGTCATGTTGACCGCAGCACGGCACATGCTGAGAAAACGATCGATGCCGAGAATCAACGCCATTCCGGCAACGGGAATCGTTGGGATCACCATCATGGTGGCGACGAGCGCGATAAAGGCAGCTCCTTGCACGCCGCTTGCGCCTTTGGACGTGAGTAGCGCGACGCCTAGGATCGTGAACTGCTGGGTCAGCGTTAGATGCGTGTGGGTTGCCTGAGCCACGAATAAGGCGGCAAGCGTCATGTAGAGACTTGTGCCGTCGGCATTGAAGGTGTAACCCGTGGGTACAACCAGGCCAACGAGAGCTTTGGAGCAGCCGAGCTTTTCGAGTTTGGCCATGAGTGATGGCAACGCGGGTTCCGAGGAACTCGTGGCCAGCACCAGGAGAATCTCTTCGCGAAGAAACCAGAGGAAACGCAGGATTCCGAAGCCTGCTAGGCGAGCGATGAGCCCCAGCACCAGGATGACGAAGAGTATCGATGTAATGTAGAGCGTGGCCATCAATTTGACGAGAGGGCCCAAGGAAGCCAGACCGTATTTGCCAATGGTGAAGGCCATGGCGCCAAACGCTCCGATGGGGGCAAAGCGCATCAAGATGGCGACCACGCCGAAAACGACGCGGCTCAGAGCCTCCAAGACCTCGAGGAGCGGTTTGCCGCGCGGGCCGGCGAGCGACAAAGCGAAGCCGAACAGAAGACTGACAAACAACACTTGCAAGATGTCTCCCCGCGTGAACGCATCCACGATCGTATTCGGAATGATGTGGACAAGAAACTCCGTAACGCTTTGGGCTTTACCCTGGCCGGCATATTCGGCGACGGCTTTGGGATCCAGCGTGGCGGGATCGACATTCAGACCGCTGCCGGGATGCACCACGTTACCCACGACGAGTCCGATAAGCAGCGCGAGTGTAGATACGACTTCAAAATACAGCAGGGCCTTGCCGCCGACACGGCCTACTTTCTGCATGTCCTCCATGCCGGCGATTCCGGTGACCAAGGTACAGAAGATGACCAACGTGATGATCATGGTGATCAGACGGATAAATACGTCACCAAGCGGCTTCATGGCGACCGCTCGAGTGGGGCTCACGTAGCCGAGGATTATGGCAATGGCGACGCCGACCAGCACTTGGAACGAGAGGCCCATGTAAAAAGGCCTTTCGCGCGGAGTTGGAGTTGTTTCAGGTGGGTTGGAGGCCGGGACCAGCATCGCTTGGGCCAGCTCCTTTGAGGCACGGGCCGGAGCTCGCGGACATCGCAAGAGTCTCCAGAGCGAGCAATTTGCTGATGAGCGCCTTTGTGAAACTGAGCGAAAGCGCCGCGAGGACAGTGGACATGCCGCGGAGCTTGATCAAGCAGCGCCGCATCACCATCTTGGAATCTCAAATTTCGTGGACATTTTCCTCCGACGCGCTCCTATTTTCTTGCGCAAGAGCTTGGCTGCATCCACGGCGATCGGCGCAACATCGAAAGTGTAAGAACTGAGGTTATGCTACGAGTAAGCTTGATACCTGAAATCAGCATTAATTTCTCTTAATACGTAATTAGTTTTCACACGTCGCCAAAAGGCCGGCTAAGCCTCCGCGACGGGACTCGAACCCGCGACCTCGTTCATGAAAAGCGTTTTTAGCCTCAAAACCGATGCCTCGAATATCGTGCAAGCGAACGTAGCCAAGTTATCGGGAGACGTTCCCGGCTAGTTCTAGGATCGCTATGCTGTAACTGCGCCAGAATCCTACCCTTAACCTATTCATTCGGGTTAGCTTGAACGAAAAGCAGATGCCCCGATTTGTTGGGGACATTGATAGTTGGAAATATTCGATGCCGCGCTTAGAAGGCAGATGCACTATCCAGCTCTCCTACGAGCAGACAGGGAAGGCAGCGTCTCGAGTCGCTCAACGCAAGACTAGCGGGTAAGAGCTCCACTCGGAAGGTGGTTTCCGAATTTGCAGACTGTATGGGCCTGGTCGCGCAAAGATTACGTCTCCTCTCACCTGCAGTGAGGTAACTCCCTCGTTCAACCGTGCCAGGCCACCCGTGTTCAATAGTGAATCCCCGGAGGCAGTCACAATGCGGACTTCATAGGCGCCTTCAGGACTCCCCAGCGGCAGATAGATATTCAACTGCGAAAAACTGCGACGAAGTTCCAAAGGTTTCTCTTTCGGATTCGGCTCCGGGCTGCGTGACACAGAATGATTCCTCAAGTCCGCAACGGCAGTTTGAGCGACCAGAGATTCATTGTGCCTTCGAATTAAGACCCAACTGGCAATACCTACTGCAACCAGGATGCTAGCGGCTATAGCAAGCAGAGTCCGGTTTCGTTGAACTTCGCGGATTTTTCGCAACTCAGAGAAATCCTTGTAGCATGGACTACAAGAACCGAGATGCGCCGATTGTAACCGTCGCTTTGTAGCCGATGAGAGCCAAAGCTTCGTGGATCACAGGCGCGTGGCGCACTTTGACGCTGACGATGCAGACGAAGAAGCCTGGAGTTTATTCCATTCCGCAAAACATGTGGGCGCCAACTTCCAAGAGATGCGCGAAACGATTGGCTACGCCGAAGCCCAACGTCGGTGTCTGCAATTTTTGGCCGATCAAGGCTTGTTGGCGAGTGCGAACGTCGAAGCGATCCTCAAATTCCGCGACAGAGTGTTAGAAAAATTCAACGGATTAGTCGATGCAGAGCTGGCAGTTCTCACATGTTTCTCACCCGACGCCAACGAAAAAAAAGAAGGAGCAAATTTCGCTCCCGCCTTGGCCATGTCCACGCAGCCGCTGACCTAAGACTGGTCTTCCGACCAGTAGACCGCGACTCACGAGCGGCGCACTCTTGGCACATCCTAGCCCTGCGACCTTACATCTTCACGGCGCAATTCAGCAGCAGGTCGTACTCGAATGAGGAACTCAGGTTTTCATGACTAGAGGTTCGAACAAAAAAAACGGAGGAAGCCAGGCTATGAAAATGAAAAAGTTAGCATGTACACTTGCATTCGCAATGGCAACCGCAATGTTGATCGCACCCATCGCTTTCGCGCAATCCAGCGGCAATTTCAGCGCTAGCGGCAGTTCGGTGGCTTGTTCGATCGGCGCCGGCGGTGCTCTCAGCACAGGCATCGTAGCTTCGCAATTCA
>QHYE01000098.1 GCA_003224055.1 Acidobacteriota bacterium
GTTTTATTCGGGTGTGGCGGTCTGAGCGCGCAGACGCCTGGCTGGCAGCCCTCGGCGGGACATACGCAAGTGCCGATATGGCCGGGAGCTGTGCCTGATGCTCAGCCTGTTGCGGGGCCGGAGGTCACTACACCGTCGTCGGGGAAAGATGGGCTGATTGCCGGCAGGCCGGTGGTGGGGGTGTTCAACGTGACGCGGCCTACGATGACCGTCTATTCGCCACAGGGAAACAATACGGGCGCTGCAGTCGTCGTCTTCCCTGGCGGGGGCTATCAGGGTCTGGCCATCGATTTTGAAGGCACGGAGGTCTGCGATTGGCTGACGCCCAAAGGGATTACGTGTGTGCTGTTGAAGTACCGTGTGCCGGGCGAGGGACTGTATCCGAAATCGGCACCGTATCCGAAATCGGGGCCCTAAGAGGACAGTGGGTCTGGTGCGCTTTCACGCGGCGGAGTGGCATATCGATCCGCACAAGATTGGAGTGCTCGGGTTTTCGGCGGGCGGGCATTTGTCGGCAGCGATGAGCACGTACTTTGCGAAGCGTTTGTATCCGCCTGTCGACGCCGCCGACAAAGAAAGCTGCCGCCCGGATTTTGCGGTGGTTATTTATCCGGGGCATCTGTCGATTGCCGCGGCGGAATGGGATGCCAAGCAGGGCACCAAAAAGTTTGTGGTCCGTGCTCCGGCGACTGCCGATAAAGATCTTGGGGTGAATCCCGATATTCCTGTCACCCGCCAGACGCCACCTACGTTTTTGCTGCAGGCTGAGGATGACCACGTGGACAGCGTATACGACTCGCTGGCTTACTACATTGCGCTGAAGAAGGCCGGGGTTCCCGTGGAGATGCATTTGTATGCGCAGGGCGGGCATGCGTTTGGGCTGCGGCGCACAAAGTTTCCGATAACGGGATGGCCTCAGTTGGTGGAGACGTGGCTGGGGACGATCGGGATGATTCCGGAGTGATTCGTATTTGAGACGCAAATATGGAATCTGATCACAATCTCATGAGCTCCAAACTATTCTCTGGTGGTGTGGCAACAGCGGCGAACCGGTCGGCGTCTAACCGGGGCAATTGCTTTTGCGTAGGAGGGCGTCGTGAAAAACACGCAACGAATCGGCAGTTTGAGTTTGTGTGTAGTCCTTCTCTGGGGAGTACTCGATCCAACCAACCAAGCGTGGGCCGCGGGCGCGGATGACGAGCCGAAGGGCGAAGCTCCCGCACTGACGATTTACAATCAGCAGTTTGCGGTGGTGCGGCAAAAGATGGCGCTCGATTTGAAGTTGGGCTTAAACCACGTGCAAGTCACGGATATCACGGCGCATCTTGAGCCGGATTCCGTGATCCTGCGCCCACTCGATACGGGCCGTCGTCTCCAGATTCTGGAGCAAAACTACCGCAATGATCCGGTCTCTCAGCAGTTGCTGCTGTCCCTCTACGAAGGCAAGACGATTGATTTCCTGCAGACGGACAAGGACGCCAACCCGCGACTAGTGCAGGGCAAAATCATCCGCAGCGGGTATGTGCCCCATTACGCCGCTTTTCGAGCGTATGGGCAGCAGTATTACCAGCAGCAAGCCTCGAACGCGCAGGGCGGCGGAGAGCAGCCAGTCATTGAAATAAACGGGAAGCTGCAATTTTCCCTTCCGGGCCAACCGCTCTTTCCGGCGCTGGCCGACGACGCGGTGCTCAAGCCCACGTTGGCCTGGGAGCTGCAAACGGACAAGCCGGGAGCAACGACAGCGGAATTCAGCTACGTGACGGGTGGTATGAACTGGGAGGCTAGCTACAACGCAGTCGCGCCGCCAAAAGGGAATGCTCTGGAGCTCGTGGGCTGGGTGACACTGGACAATCAAAGTGGCAGGACGTTTCGTGACGCACACGTCAAGCTGATGGCCGGTGACGTGAACAAAGTCCAGCCGCCGCCGGTAATGGGGATGGCAATGGGGGCGATTTCGACGTTTGGAAGAGGTGGAGGGCAATTCGGTCCACCCGTCACGGAAAAAACCTTCGACGAGTATCATCTCTACACTCTAGAGCACGCCACGACTCTTCACGACCGTGAAACGAAGCAGGTGGAATTTATCCGCGCCGCAGGCATTCAGTCGCAAATGGTCTATGTTTACGATGGATTTAAAATCGACCAAAATTACCGGAATTGGACGTACGAGAATATCCGACAGCAGGAGAGTTACGGCACCCTCTCTAATCCGAAGGTTTGGGTGATGCAGGAGTTCAAAAACAGCACCGCGAATCATCTCGGTATGCCGCTTCCAAAAGGGCGAGTACGGTTCTACCGCCGTGATGACGATGGGCAGCTCGAGTTCACCGGCGAGAACGATATCGACCACACGCCAAAGGACGAGACTGTCCGCCTGTACACTGGCAGCGCATTTGACATGACTGGGGAGCGCAGCCGGACGGAATACCGGGCCGACTTCAATGGGCGGTGGATCGACGAATCCTTTGAGATCAAAGTTCGGAATCACAAGACCGTGCCCGCCGAAGTGCGCATCGTGGAGCACCTATACCGCTGGACCAGCTGGGACATCGTCAAGAATTCCGACCCGTTTAAGAAAGTCGACAGCCAGATCGTGGAGTTCGTAGTGCAGGTTCCAGCCGACGGAGAGAAAATCGTAAATTACAAGGTCCACTACAGTTGGTAGTTTTTGAGATTCGATTTGCCGCCCCGCGCCTAAGCATCCGCCGACGACGATAAGGCTGCGGCCTCCAGCGCTGGCGGCTTGGCGCCCTTGATGACGAGCCACAGCATGAAGGCCACCTCCCCGAAGGCGGCGGGCTGAGAGTAGGTAAACACCTTGTCATAATATTGCGGGGACAGTACGCCCGTAAGGCTCAGGATTACCCAAGCGAAGCCGGCGAGGGCGAGCCAAACGCCCAGGAACCGCGGCAGGAATCGCGACCTGTACACCAGCAGCGCGAGGGGAACGAGCCACAGACCCCAAAATATTTCGTCAACAACAAGTCCTTGAAAATGCAGATTGAGGAACAGCATAGCCAGAGCATCGCGCCGAGGCTTCTCGAATATGGATAGGAAGTCAGCCCCGCGCACGAGGACGAGGGCAGCGATGGAGTTCAGCTCGTTCAGAAACGCTATCGGGATCTGGACCACAACCAATGTCACCATGAGCGAGGCGCACCGCCGGTTAACCCCCTTGAGCAGGTCGTACAAAGCGAGGGCCACGAAGATAAAACCGGCCTGGCCGATGAGTTGGCCCGCGATGCCGAGGCGAAAGAGCATCTCGTGGGCCGCGATGTTGCTGGCGGTGGCCGCTGCGTTTGCGTGGACGATCAGCTTGCTGGGGACGTACATCATGGCGAAGAAGCCAGGTATGGACGTGAGGATATACAGCAGGCCTGCGAATCTGCCTGGGTTCTTGGTGGAACTCATGTTGTCCTCGCTTGCGGGAGTTTAGCCTGAGATACGGCGGAGGCTTTCAAAAAGTTACGCCAAGAGCAAAGGCGGCTCGTGTCTGGCACCCGGGGGTGTCATAAGGCTGTATGCTGTATGTCTTTTCCCTATTAGGTGATTTAGCAGGAGGGCAGCATGCGTGGAGAACGGGCGCTGAAGGTTGTATTGGTCGTGGTGGGATTGCTCTTTGTGGCTGGTGTTTATCCCTTGCTGATGTTTGTCAGGCAAGAGCCTGCGTTGGCGATGATGCTTAGCCTTTATGTCACGCTCGGCATTTTCTTGCTGCTGGCAGGCCGTGACCCGTCTGCGAATCGCAGCCTGATCGCCTTCACCGCATGGTCGAGCTTTGCCCATGCCGGCCTGATGGTGGTGCAGGCATTCCGTAATTTCATTCCGCGCACAGAACTGCTGGGCGTGGCTTTATTTGCTGTCATTGGTGTCACCCTGATCGTGCTCGCGCCGGCAAAGCAATCCATGCAGTCGGCATCCGCCGTGGGCGCGTAGGCTCGGGGGGTTCCGGGGGGTGAGCTACAGTTACGGCGTATGTTGGCTGACGGAGAGGATATTGCCATCGGGATCCTTGAACCAGGCTACCTTGCTGCCGTCGGGGGTGGTCCAGATACCGAGATTCTGGTCCTGGGCGAAGGGATATTTTTCCGGCGGAACGCCGTGGTCCCTGAGCCAGGTGGCGGCGGACTCGATGTTTTCGACTTGCCAGCCGAGGATGGTGCCTTGTAGGGGAGTGAAATTCGGGACCTTCGCGATCCGAATCATGTGGCCGCCAACGTTCATAACCAGGGCAAATTGATCGAGGCTTATGAATTTGAATCCAAGCTTGCCTTCATAAAAGGCTCGCGCTTTGTCGTAGTCCTTTGTGGGGATGAAGCCGACCATCTTTCCTGATGCGAGCATCGCTGGCCTCCCGCTGTGCGTCTTGGTGGTGCTTTGCGGCCCTCAGGAATAGCACTTGCGGGGTTCGATTTCTCTCGATATCGTGACAAGAAATGTCGCACAAGTGCCAAAGCATACTTCATGCCCCGAACGGGCGGCTTCTCGGGGAGATGGCCAGCGTATCGGCGGACTTCGATAATCGCCACGTGATCCCGGAGCATTCTCACCCGGAGGACCAATTGTTGTTTGCATCGAGCGGGGTGATGACGCTGCGCACGAAGCAGGGCGTTTGGGTGGTGCCGCCACTGCGAGCGGTGTGGATACCGGCGAATACGCCGCACTCCGTGGCCATGTCGGGGCCGGTCTCGATGAGGACGCTCTATTTCCTGCCCAGGCTGTGCCGAAAGTTTCCCGGGAAGTGTTTTGTGATGAATGTTTCGTCGTTCTTGCGGGAACTGATTCTGCATGCGTGCAAGTTCAAGAGATTGAACAAGGGAGCTTCGCCGGAGCGGCGGATTATCGAAATCATCGTGGAGCAGTTGAAGGCAGTGGATTCCATCCCGCTGCAGTTGCCGCATCCGACGGACGCGCGCGCGATGCGAGTGGTGAAGGAGCTGTTGGCGGATCCGGGAGACCAAAGAGACCTGGGAAAACTTTGCGTGGACTGCGGCGCGAGCAAGAGAACGATTCAGCGCGTGTTTCTGGAGGAAACGAAGATGAATTTTGGGAGGTGGCGGCAGCAGTTGCGGCTGCTTCATGGATTGCAATTGATGGCTTCGGGAGAAAAAGTAACGGCAGCGGCTTTGGAGGCGGGTTATAGCAGCCCGAGCGCGTTCATATCGATGTTCCGGAAGCAGCTTGGGACGACGCCGATGCGGTATTTGGGGGATGGGAATGGACGGGAGCAGACGAACTGAGGGAAACCTACTGGGTTCTACCCCCAAAGACCATTCGGCCCAATGCATCGCCGAGGCCCTTGGTTTCCTTTGGATTGGTGGTTTTGCGGAAGCGCTCGGCAAGCTTGAAAAACTTCAACTGAGTGATCTTTTTCGGCTCGATGCCCTGGCGTACTGACTTGTTTCGGAAGCTCATAGCGCCAATATGCACGAAAACGGCGCAATTTTACAGGCCACCGCAGGTTCAGAGACTAAAGAAGAGCGTTTCGCTGGAAGTCGTGGGCGGCTTGGGTGAGATCTGAGGGGCGGCCTAGATCGCGCCAGTAGTAAGTGTCGGCGCGGAAGGCGAGGATGGGTTGGCCTTGGGCGGCGAGGCGGAGGTAGGCGGGGATGATGGAGAAGATGCCTTCTTCGGTGAGCATGGGGAGGAGGCGGGGGGAGATCATGTGGATGCCGGAGAAGGCGAGGGATTGCAAGGGGACCTCAGGGGCTGAAGCCGTGCCCTGACGAGGAGCGCCTGCAGGATTATTACTAACCAATTCAGGGTCCTGGTTTAAGGCGACGCCGCGACCGCGCAGTTGGAGGTGGTTGTCGAAGAGGAGGGGGCGGGAAGTTTCGCGGGCTTGGACGGCGAGGGTGGCTAGGGCGTGATTCTCTTTGTGGAATTGGAGCATGCGGGCGAAGTCGATGGTGCTGAGGACGTCGACGTTGTGGAGGAGGACGGACTCGTCGATTTGAGTGGACTCGGATCGGTTGGGATTGGCGGAGGTGGAATTTTACAGGAAGAACCAGGTGGCTTTCTTCAGACCGCCGCCGGTGTCGAGCAAGATATCTTCGCGGGAGATTTCGATGCGCATGCCGAAGTTTTTGTTGGATTTCAGATAGTCGATGACCAGGTCGGCGAAGTGGTGGACGTTGATGATGACTTCGGTGATGCCGAAGGCGCGCAGGCGGGTGAGGGTGATTTCGAGCAGGGTGCGGCCGGCGATTTCGACGAGGGCTTTGGGTCGAGTGTCGGTGAGGGGGCGGAGGCGCGTGCCCAAGCCGGCGGCGAGGATCATGGCTCTCATACAGGGGCTTCCATCAGATCGGCCCGCCTAAGAAGGCGGCCGCTACAACGGCAAAGCGACAGAGAGATTCCTCCACTCCGGGACGGCCAAAAAGCGCCGTCCCTCCGGTCGGAATGACAGGCTTGGGTGGTGGGTTCATTGGAGAGTTCTGCGCTTGCCTAGTTTCTCCAGCTCGAGATGCCGGACCGTGACCTCCAGCCCGTTCCTGGCACGCAAACGTTTCGCTAATTGCTCGGCCAAGAAAACGGAGCGATGCTGGCCGCCGGTGCAGCCGAATGAAACCATCAAATTTTTGAAGCCGCGCTGCTGATAGCTGCTGATGCTCGAATCCACCAGCGACAAGACGCCGGCGAGAAATTGATGCACGCTTTCCTGTTGATTGAGATAGTCGATCACCGAGGCGTCTTTGCCGCTGAGGGTCTTGAAACGCTCTTCGCGTCCCGGATTCGGGAGGCTCCGGCCATCGAAAACGAACCCGCCGCCATTTCCAGATTCATCTTTCGGGAAGTCCTGGTGAAAGGAAAAACTGAAAATCCGAACGATCAGGTTTTCGGCTTCGGAAGCGAGGCCCTGCAATTTCTCCGAGG
>QHYE01000099.1 GCA_003224055.1 Acidobacteriota bacterium
ATGCGTATGCAAAGGCCAGATAAAACTTGGCTGCGGGCGAGCCGCCAAGCTCCGCCCTCTCCTTAGTCAGTCGATTCAAACAGCTTTGCGATGGTTGGAGTTTTCTGCTTCATCTCGTCGCGGACCATTTCGGCCTTTTTCTGGAACTCCGCTTCCTTGCTCTTTTCGTACGTGAAGACCATGCCGATTGAGTCGATGGTCTTGCCAGGTTGATCCTGCATCACCAGTTTGACTTCGAAGTGATCGCCTTTTTTGTTGACTTCGAGGTTGGGCTTGCCAGTTTCGATCACGCGTGTGTCATCCTCGTCGGCCTTCTTGCCGATCCGTACGATGTTCGAAGTAATGATGACATTTTCAGTCTTGCCCGGCGGCGTGACGTGCATGGCCATGATCACGACTTCTTTGTGTTTGACGAGCGTCTCATCCAGAAGCTTCTGCAGCATAGATCTTCTTGTTTTCCTGCGCCGAAACGAAAGGCGCGCTTCCAAAAACCAGCAGCAGCGTCAATGCCCCATTCATTTTCTTCAAGCCTCGCATTTCACTCTCCTTTGTTTGAATGTACGCGGCGTTGGAATTCCATTGCACTACCTACCAAATGAACTTCAGGGCGAACTGCACCACTGGCCTGCGCTGTTATGCCTTATCCGAGTTCAAAGTTGCATGACCTTTGCCGGAGAGAGCCTCTCGATCGAGCGCGATTCGCATGGCTTCAGCCAGGTGAACTGCCCTTCGTCCAGTGGCCTGATAAATCTGCTCGCGACAGCTGAATCCATCGGAGACTATGAGCGTGTCCTGCGCAGCGCTTCGCACAGCCGGCAGTAGCACTCGCTCACCCACAGCCTGTGATAACGCAAACTTGTCCCTTTCAAATCCGAATGGCCCGGCCATTCCGCAGCACCCGGAATCGAGCGATTGCAAATCAGAGCCCATTTTCCGCAGCAACGACTCTTCGTCATTCATCTTCATCAGCGCTTTGTGATGGCAATGACCATGGAGTAGAACTTTTCCGGAGAGCTCGGGGGGATGATACCCAGGCGCATGACTCTCCAAGAATTCGCTGAGCAAGAACGTCTGGCGCCGCAGCCGCGTGGCACGCTCTTCCGCAGGAAACAGGTTTTGCAGCTCGTCCCGAAAAACGGAAGCGCAGCTCGGCTCCAGCACTACGATCGGCAACCCGGCGTCAATCTGCTTACCAAGAATCTGCATGATCCTCCGTAGGTAGCTCTTCGCCCTGTCGATCATGCCAAAGTCGTACAGCGGCCGCCCGCAGCAGAGATGGCTTCGAGGAATTCGGACTGTGAAGCCTGCGCGTCGTAGTACTTCGAGCGCAGCTCGACTCGTCTCCGGGTGAAAGTAATTATTGAAGGTGTCAACCCACAGAATCACTTCACGGCCCGCGTCCCGGGAAGAATCGGCCGCGTGCCCGTTCTCTCCCCCACAATTGGGAATTCCGTGTTTTCGGGCCCACTGTCCGAAGCTGCTCGAAGCGAGACGAGGCAACTCCCGCTCGTAAGCCAATCGCAGCGCACTACGGAACAATCGGCGGAATCCTGGTGCGTGGCTGAAAAAATTGGCCATCCTTGGCGCCATCGACGCCAGCCTCGCCCACCGGTCAATCATTCCAAAGCCATAGGCGTACAGCGGCCGAGCTTTTCCCTCATAGTAGTGCGAGAGGAACTCTGCTTTGTACGTGGCAATGTCTACGTTTGCCGGACATTCCGATTTGCACGCCTTGCAGGCGAGGCACAGGTCAAGTGCTCGCTTGACGGATTCGCTCTGCCAGCCCTCGAGTACCACTTCGCCCTGGAGCAGTTCAAAAAGCATGTGTGCACGTCCACGCGTACTGTGCTCTTCCTCGAGCGTCACCATATAACTCGGGCACATCGAGCCGCTATCGCTCTTCCGGCATGCTCCAAGCCCGATGCATCGCAGGGCGGCCTTCGTGAAAGATCCATTATCGTCAGGAAACTTGAAATGAGTTTCCGGCTCGAGCGGCTTATAGTCAGCCCCGAGCCGCAGATTCTCCGTGGGGAGATACGGATCAACGACCTTGTGGGGATTCAGGTTATTATTCGGATCCCAGGTCGATTTGAATTCCCGGAAGGCACTGACCAGCTCGGGCCCGAACATTTTTGGAAGCAAGGCGCCACGTGATTGACCGTCGCCGTGCTCACCCGAGAGCGATCCACCGTAACCCACGACGAGATCCGCGGCTCTCTCGACAAATTCGCCGTATTTGCGAATGCCTCCTTCGCTCTGCAGATCGAAGCTGACGCGCATGTGAACGCAACCATGTCCGAAGTGTCCGTAGAACGATCCACGGTAGCAGTATTCCTCCATCAGCTTTCGAATGTCCCGCAAATAAGATCCCAGTTTCTCGGGCGCGACGGCTGCATCGTCCCACCCTTCCCATTCGGCAGGCGCGCCCGGAGCAAAGGCAGCGGCGCGTGGCCCTGATTCGCGTATCTGCCAGACCGCCCGTGCCTCCATGTCCGTGTAGAGCCGCAAAGCGGGTGGGTTCGGAGCCCTCTGCAGGCGATCGATGAGTCGCAACGCAAGGTTCTTCGCGTCTTGCGGGTCATCCGCTCCGAATTCAACGAGCAAGAACCCGCGTCCTTCCGGCAGGAGCTCAAGATTCGGCGCTCCTTTTCTCCTGAGACCATCGACGATACTTCCTTCAAAACCCTCGAGGCCGATCGGTTGAAACGGCAGGATTTCGGGAACATGGTCCGCGGCGAGAAAAGCGTCCCCGTATCCTAGTGCAACTAAGGTCCTGTGTGGCGGGCTGGGGATCAGTTTCAGCTTGGCTTCGAGGACAATGACGCAAGTGCCCTCCGTTCCCACCAAAGCGCGAGCAACGTTAAATCCTCTTTCGGGCAACAATTCGTCGAGGTTGTATCCGGAAACCCGCCGAGGAATTCGTGGAAAACGTTTCCGTACCAAATCGCCGTATTTATCGCGGATCCTTCGCAAGTTGCCGTAAATCTCACCGAGACGCCCTCCATTCTGAAGGATACGGCTCAACTCGTCATCCGGTGTTGCACCGACCGTTAGCTGTGTGCCGTCGTAGAGCAAGATCCGCAGCTCTTCGACGTTATCGACGGTCTTGCCACCGAGCAATGAGTGCGTGCCGCATGAATTGTTTCCAATCATCCCGCCGATCGTGCAGCGGTTGTGTGTCGAGGGGTCGGGCGCAAACATCAGCTGATGTTTCAGTATCTGACTCTGGAGGGTGTCCAGCACGATCCCTGGCTGCACCCGGGCAGACATCTGCCGGGGATCGATTTCGATCACCTGATTCATGTACTTCGTGAAATCCAGGACAACCGCGACGTTGCAGCATTGCCCGGCCAGGCTGGTTCCGGCTCCGCGCGGCAGTACGGGCGCTCCGTACTTCCTGCACGCCGCCACGGCGGCCACCACATCTTCCGCGTCGCGTGGAATCACCAGGCCGATGGGGATCTGGCGGTAGTTTGATCCGTCCGTCGCATACAACGCGCGGCTTCCGCGATCGAAACGAACTTCACCCCGTACTGCTCGTTTCAATTCCTTTTCCAGCTCGGTAGCCTGCAAAAATGAGTCCACCGGCTTGGCGTGTGAACTCGGCGGTAGTGGAGTCATTGGTTCCAAGGCTTACTTCGACACCTCAGCCATCGTTCGGGCATTGGCGGCGAGCACTAAGCCACCACGTTGGCTGCTGGTGTCTCGCCCAATTGGGCGATCGAGAGTTTTTCTCCCGGCTTCATCCAAAACGCCACGATCGAACCCGCAAGCAGCAGCCCAATACTTCCAAGAAAAGGCACCACCCAATTGTGGGTTCGGTCGATTATGTATCCGAACACCAATGGGGAGACGATGGCGGCCAGTGCTGACCCCGTATTCATCAATCCGCTTGCAGAACCGGAAAACCGAGGGGCGATGTCCATCGGTATGGCCCACATCGGGCCGATCGTAAACTCGGCCCAGAAAAACCCCAGGCTGAGACAAATGGCAACCCAGGTAACGTCGTGTAGGAACAGAACCGGGACCATGGAAAGAAGCGAACAGAGAAAGCATGCGACCACCAGATTGCGCCGTGCTTTGTTGAGGTCACCCGTCTTTCTTAAAATGCGATCGCTAACGACCCCGCCCAGAGCGTCACCCAGAACACCGCCAAAGAAGACGCCAGCCGAGAACAGTGCGGATCTCTTCAAATCGAGTCTATAGCTGTGGAGGAAGAAGGAAGGAATCCACGCGAGATAAAGCCAAAGCGTCCAGCCGTAACAGAAATACACGACGGTTACAGGGAGCATGCGGCGCGACAGCAGAAGCCAAGGCACGGGCTCCTTCTCTGTTTTCTTCCTATCGGCATAGCTCGGCAAGGCTTCAAGCTCCTCGGGCGTAATGCGCGGGTGATCACACGGATCATCTCGAAAATAGGAAACCCAAGCCACCACCCAGGCTAAGCTTACAAGACCCAAAACGATGAACGACCCCCTCCACGTAACCAGCGTCATCAGCCACACAACCAGAGGCGGTGTCAGTGCGTTCCCGAGTCGGGCACTTGAATGTGTAATCCCTTGGGCAAAACCTCGATTTCCTTGTGCGGTCCAGTCGGACATCGCCCGCGTAGCCGTCGGAAAGGTTGCGCCTTCCCCAAACCCAAGCATCACGCGGGCGCACAACATGGACCCCAGGCTGCCTACAAAGCCGGTCAACAACGTGGCGACGGCCCAGATAACTGCCGAAACCGTCAACGTCCGCCGCGCCCCGAACCGGTCACTCACCCATCCTCCGATGATTTGAAAGATCAAGTACGGATAGGCGAAGGCCGAGAATACCAGTCCCACCTGTGTATTGTTGAGAAGCAGTTCGCGTTGGAATGACGAAGCTGCCGTGCTCACATTGACGCGGTCGATGTAGGTGATGCCGTACATCAAGCAGAGCAGAACGAGCACGGTGGTGGTTGCCGACAATCTTCTTGGACGCATTTTCCTCCATGTTGACTAGCCGTCATCCAACAACAACTAATTTGACTCTCGCCGAAAGAACGAATTGCTCAGTTCTCCTTTGACACAGACACACCTTTTTCTTCCGTGGGTGGTGCCAGACACTCGAGAGCCGCGGTGACGCCTCCATCGCGATGAGGCACCCCCGCAAGCCGGAGCCCCATTTCGACTCCGCTAAGTGTTCCGGCCAGCATGAGATCGTTGAAGCTTCCGAGGTGTCCTATCCGAAATACTTTGCCTGCGAGATTTGATAAGCCTGCTCCCAGCGACATGTTGAAGTTATCGAGGATGATGCTCCGGAGCCGGTCGGCATCATGCCCTCGAGGCAGGTAGACGCCGGTCAACGAACTCGAGTATTCGCGAGGGTCCTGGCATACGATTTCGAGCCCCCAAGTTTGTACGGCGGCGCGCGTCGCTCGCGCGTGACGATCATGGCGACGAAATACACTTGCGAGCCCCTCCTCTTGCAGCATGGCAAGGGCTTCGCGTAATCCGTAAATGAGATTGGTAGCGGGCGTAAAGGGAAAAAAGCCCGCCTTGTTAGCACCCAGCATGTCCCGCCAATCCCAATAGGACCGTGGCAACCGTGCGCTCTCGCTGACGGACAGGGCCTTCTCCGAAATGGCATTGAAACTGAGCCCCGGGGGAAGCATGAGCCCCTTTTGCGAACCCGCGACGGTGACGTCCACTTCCCATTCGTCGTGGCGATAATCCATGGATGCTAAGGACGAGATCGTGTCCACGATCAGGAGGGCCGGATGAAGGGCTCGATTCATGGAGGCCCGAATCTCGGCTATGCGGCTGGCTACGCCTGTGGAGGTCTCGTTGTGAACGACCATGACCGCTTTGAACGCATGTTGCTTGTCCGAGTCGAGCCTCTTTTCCACTTCCGCTGGCTGAGCGCCCGTGCGCCAGTTGCCGGGGACATATTCGACTTGGATCCCGAATCTTTCCGCCACTTGCCGCCACAGTTGGGAAAAATGTCCGGTCTCGAACATCAGTACACGATCCCCAGAAGAAAGCGTGTTCACGATGGCGGCTTCCCAGGCTCCCGTCCCCGAAGCGGGATACATCAGCACAGGCGAAGTGGTCTGAAAAACCGCGCGCAGACCCTCGAGAACCTCCCTAGCCAATCTGGTGAATTCGGGACCACGATGATCGATGACCGGACGATCCATGGCGCGCAAGATCCGGTCGGGCACGTTGGTGGGCCCGGGAATTTGAAGAAAATGGTGGCCGCTGTGTTTCAATTCATGTTTTTGGCAGGGCTAACAAGTTTCCGATTACCTTGGCGACCCCCCTCCTCCTTCCTGTCTCCATCCTGAGATAACCGTTGCTCCTTGGCTGAGACCGGACCGCAAGAGTCTAACAAAAAACATCCAGAAGGAAGGTGCTGCGCCGGCTAACGACAGCAGCCAGCATAGACTCAAACGGAAGTGAACGAGTGAAAACAAAATTAATTCTTGTTCATCATACGCCCAAATAATTCGTTCGCCTTGAGCAAGCGCACTTAAGAAATGTGTAGATCGTGAGTCTTGTGCCGCCATGCTTCCGTGGGCCTCTTGCACTCGTCGTGCTCCCCTCAAGAGGCGCGGAGGAACGAAGATTGGTATCATCCATACTTCGCGGAGAATCCACTGGCAATCGCCTCTCCGCCACGACTATGCGGGACGTATGGCTTGATCCAACTCACGCTTCAAAATGGGATGCCGATCCACTCTCCAACAACCCACAACGGGGGGAACAACTTGACCTCCTCCTCGACTTGATTGCAGACCATTACCTACCGGGGACAACCATCCTGGACGTCGGCTGCGGCTCCGGACTCGTAGAGGAAAGGCTGTTTCGACGATTGCCCGAAGCGTTGGTGCTCGGCGTCGACTATTCGCCAGCGATGATCGCCATGGCAGAGGAGCGACTCGTCGGCAAGGACAAGCAATTCACCATTCTCCAACACGACTTGAATTCCATCGAAGACCTGCGGCTCCCGATCCAACGTTGCCAAGTCGCATTTTCCGTCCAGGCGATTCATAATCTAGTTCCCGCAAACCAACGCAAGGTCATCTCCTGGGTTCGCAGCGTGCTCGTCCACCCTGGCTTCTTTTTCTTCCTGGATCGGACCGCCGTGCCTAGTGTTGATTTGTTTTCCTGCTACCGATCATTCTGGAACCATCAGGAAAAGATCTACTCCACAAAGGTCGACGAAGGACAAGACCCATCTGAACATCAGCATCGCCTCGAGGAAGAAGGCGATTCACCATTGACCTTGGACGACAACCTAAGGGCGCTTGCCGAGTCCGGTTTCCGCGCGAGTCCACTGGAGGTCCACGGAAATCGTGCGCTGTTTGTATGCTCCACTTGTCCTGCTCCCTAGGCTTGCGGGACCAAATTCATCCCCTAAGAATTCGTCACTTGCAGCCTGCGGCTCGCGATCCAGATACAATCCCGAACCTCACCTACCAGAAGAGATTATGGATTTAGAGTCTTAGGTGCCTGGAATTAGTCGCTATATCGTAGGCCAAAGAGCAGGTGCACCTCCATTTTACCTAGTAGGCCAAGTAGGCCATCTAAGGACCCCGCTGCGAAAGCTAAGTGATTGCGGCACCGCGTCTTAGCTTAGAATTTACATCGTTCGCAACGAGGAGGCCGGGGGTTCGAATCCCCTCTCGTCCACCAATTCCCTACCCAAGCATTCTAGCTCGAGGCGAGGCTTCCGCGGCGAGTGTCAAACAATCGGCGGGCGGCGCTTGCCGACATTTGTTGCTTGTTCGAAAGCGTACGCTAACTGCAACGCGCCCCAGTCGTCATGGTGACGGCCTACGATCTGCACTCCAATGGGCAGGCCGCCGGATGAAAAGGCACACGGCACGGACACCGCAGGATTTCCCGCTACCGAAATGTAATAAGCCGATTTCATCCAGGCGATGTAGTTCTCCATTTTCACGCCGGCAATTTCCGTGGGGTAGTGCTGGTTCACGTCGAAGGGAAGCACCTGGTTGACCGGTAGGAGAAAAAAGTCATACTCGCCCTTGAATCCGCACACGCGCCGATACAACGCGGTGCGCTTGGCCTCGATGCGTGAAAGATAGGGCCCGGTGAGCTTGCGGCCCTCGCCGACGTGCCAGTGGATGTACTCGTTCAGCTGCTCACCGTGCGTGCCAAGCATGTCGCCGAAGGCCAGCTCCGTCGCCCAATGGCGCCAAGCCACGAAGCATTCATTGGCGTCGCGAAAATCGGGTTCAGCGTCTACGACAATGCATCCCAGGGATTCGAACACTTTGCGCTGCGCCTGCACGGCGCTCTTGACCTCCGGCTCCCACGGCAATCCGATGTCTTTAAACATGGCCACCCGCACACCTTTGAAGCTGCGGTCCCCGAGAGGCTGCGCAAACGGAGTGCCGGGCTGATCAATGGAAATCGGCGAATGCTGGTCGAAGCCGGCAAGTACGCTCAGGAAGTAGGCACAGTCGGAGACGTTGCGCGCTACGGGACCTGCAACCGACAGAGTGAACCATCCTAGACTCGTCGGCACGTCAGGCACGCGCCCTGGCGACGGACGAATGCCGACGACGTTGCAGAAATTCGGCGGATTGCGGAGTGATCCTCCCATGTCGCTGCCATCCGCAAGCGGCACCATTCCGCAAGCGAGTGCTACACAACCTCCGCCCGTACTGCCGCCGCAAGTTTTGGTCACATCGTATGGATTGCGGGTCGGCCCAAATACGGGATTGAACGTTTGTGAGCCCAAACCAAATTCGGGAACGTTGGTCTTGCCAATCACGATGGCCCCCGCGCTTTTCTCGCGCTGCACGACCCGGCAGTCGAAGTCCGGGATGAAATCGCGATGCAAAGGTGAGCCATAGGTCGTGCGAATTCCTTGCGTTTCGTGCAGGTCTTTCACTCCTACAGGAAGTCCGTGCAGCGGGCCGAGCCACTTCCCCTTTGCGAGTGACTCGTCAGCAGCCAGCGCCTGGGCCATCAATTGGTCTTCGGGAACCAGAGTGACAATTGCGTTCACTTTGGAATTCACGCGGCTGATTTGTTTGAGATGCGCTTGCATCACTTCGCGCGAAGATAGTTTTTTCTGGCGGATCAGATCGGCCATTTGCCGCGCGGGCATAAAACAGATTTCGGAATCTGAAGCAGGCGGCAGGGGTGAATCCACAAAGGTGTTCGCCGATGACCGACTCGATTCGCTGGGACTGGGCTTGGACTGCGATGAGAGATGCGGACTGATGGCCGCCGAGACGGCGGCAGTGGTGCCGAGTTTCAGGGCTTTGCGGCGCGTGATCCTGCCGGTCATGAACAAAGCTTATAGCTCAGAATCTAACCTGCCAACAATAATTCTTTCGCGAAGGTAAGCGCATTCGCTCCCTGCGATGGGTCGTTCACGCGGCCGCGGGCGAAATCGCGCGCGCCGCCACCCTTGCCACCAAATTTTTCGAAGATCGTTTTGAGCAAAGCATTCATGTCCTTGCCGGACGAGGGATGCTGCGCAAGCAGCAAGTGCCCGCCATCCGACAAGGCAAGAAGCGCGACGGTTCGCTCGGATTTGGCGATCTCGCTGGCAAAAAATCCCAGATACTCGGCGGGGATATCCGCGAACACGTATGAAACAATGCGGAGTCCCTGAGGCCCGCCAGGCACATTTTGCAGCGCGAGCGCTGCTTCCGCTTTGGCCAAGCGCTCGAGCATGGCGCGAAAATTCTTGAAGTTGGCGTCGCGCTCCGCAAGCGCACGGGTGGCCGCGGACACGGTTTCATCGAAGGAGCAGCCTAATTTCTCGGCGGTTTCGCGCAGCCTCTGAAAATCGCGGCGTGCGATTCGCTCTGCTCGGCCTCCGCAGATGAATTCAACGCGCCAGTCCTGGCGCACTTTCGAGCAGCGGCGTACCAGGATCAAGCCGATCTGGCCAGTGCTTTTGACGTGGGTGCCGCCGCAAGGTTGCAAATCGGCGGACTCGATTTCGATGGCGCGCAAAATGCCTTCGCGGTCCACTTCCTTTCGAACGCCGAGCTCCGACAACTGGTCCGCGGTGCCATAGTGAACGTTCACCGGGCGGTCTTCGAAAATAACCTGGTTGGATGCCCGTTCGGCGCCTTCGAGGAATTCCTCGGATGGCTCCGGGCCGCGCAAATCAATGGTGCAAATCTCCTCGCCAAGATGAAAGGAAACCGTCGGCAATCCGAAGCGTTCCTGAAACATGGCGGAGAGTAGATGCTGTCCGGTGTGTTGTTGCATGTGGTCGAAGCGGCGCGGCCAGTTAATACAGCCGTTTACGTCGGGACTTTCCGGACGGCGGTCGGCAACATGAATAATTTCGTCGCCTTCCTCGCGCACGTCGAGGACGTTTGCGTCGCCGAGCTTGCCCGTATCATGCGGCTGCCCGCCGGACGTGGGATAAAAGGCCGTGCGGTCCAGGACCACGCGCCAGACAGGCGTTGTGATCCCTGAGTTGATGTCCGGCGGAAGCACTTCGCAACTCAAGACCCGGGCCGCGAATTCGCGTTCGAAAGCGTCGTCGTAGTACAAGCGGCGTGTCGTCATAATTTTATTCGGTGCGCGCGGATTGCAGCGCGCGCTGCCAGGCCTCGGTGTATTTGTAGCCGGTGCCGGTGTTGAAAAGCACGACGGACTCGTGCGGCTTGATCCAGCCCGATGCTGCGAGCTTTCGGGCGGCAATCACCGTCGCGGCGCCTTCAGGCGCGGCAAAAATGCCTTCGAGAGAAGCCAGTTCCCTGCCGGCTTTGAGCATCTCCTCGTCGGTGACGGTTAGCGCGGTCCCTTTCGTTTGGCGAAGCATGCTCAAGATCAGGAGATCTCCCAAGGGACCGGGAACGCGCAGGCCGGAGGCAATGGTCGTGGCGTTCTGGAAAAACGCGGCGGAACTCTGGTGCGCGTCCCAGGCTTTGACGATGGGGGCGCAGCCCTCCGCTTGAACTGCCACCATGCGTGGACGTTCCGCCCCGATCCAACCCATCTCCTGCATTTCGTCGAAGGCTTTGCACATGCCGATCAAGCCGACGCCTCCTCCTGTGGGATAAAGAATCAGGTCGGGCAGTTTTCCTCCAAACTGCTCCCACAACTCGTAGCCCATGGTCTTCTTGCCTTCGATGCGGTATGGCTCCTTAAGGGTAGAAACGTCGTACCAGCCTTCGCGGTCCTTGTGCTCGGCGACGTACTTGCCGCAATCGGAGATCAGGCCATTCAGTTTGACAACCTTCGCGCCGAAGGCCTGGCACTCCATGACATTGGCCGCGGGAGTGTCTGCAGGCATGACAATGACCGCGGGAAGGCCCGCAGCGGCAGCGTAGGCCGCTAGTGCGCCGCCGGCGTTACCGGCCGTGGGAGCCGCCAGAGCTTTCGCGCCAAGGTGCCTGGCGCGAGTGACAGCGGCGGTCATACCGCGGGCCTTGAAGGAGCCCGTGGGGTTTAACCCTTCGTCTTTGATGAAAAGACGCTGCAACCCTATCGACGCGCCAAGGCGTTTTGCCGGAATAAGAGCCGTCATTCCTTCACCGAGGGAGATGGGATCATCATTGGGAAGCACTTCGGCGTAGCGCCAGAGAGTTCGCGGGCGCACTCTCAAATTTTCCAGCGTCAGTGTGGCGGCAGCCCGCCGCAAGTCATAGCGCGCGAGTAAGGGCTTGCCGCAAGTGCAAAGATGCTGCTCGACGGAAGCGTCATATTTCTTCCCGCAAGCAGAGCATTCCAGTTCAACAACATTCGAAGGCCTGGTCATGACCATAAAATTCTAGCACACGCGTTTTTTGGCGATTCGTTGGTTGGCACCTCGGCAAGTCCCGCGCTGAACTTGCCAGCCCACGTGTTCAGGCACAGATCGCTTCCGCTCGCCTTGAAAAAGAAATCCCTGCCTAATTATTGCTGCACTCCACTTTCTGTTCGACCTCGACTGGCTTGTCGAGCACGAGATAAGGCTTGAAAACCCATTTTCGCACTGCATTTTCGCAGGCTTTGTATCCTTCCTGAGGACCTGAGACTGCATGGGCACTGACGACATGCCCATCCTTTCCGATGACGATTTCCATCTTCACTGTAAAATGCTGTGCCCTCATCGAGGCCGGCCATTGAGGAAGGCTCGACATATTAATTGGCTGCGGACTTACACCCGAGACCCTGTCGCCGAGTGGACCAACCGCGTCCCGCGGCGGCATAAAGTCCGCGTCATCCACATGAGAAATGAATTCAGCGGTTTCCACGCGCAACTTCAGGTATGGCTTGCCACCATCCGTGACATCCACTTCCTGCGCGAGGTTACGCCCCTGAAACGGCACGATTCGGTTGTAGACGGTCTGGAACCAACCCCACCCACGGTTGTAACGAAGGATTGAACTGTCGGGTTCAAAACAATACTGGGTTGGGTCGCTAATCCCCGAGTCTCTTTCAATCAGGACGCACTGAAGTTTGTAACCGCTAAAAGTGCGCTCTGCATTTCTTCCATGAAAGCCCTGGAGCGTATCAGCATAGGAGAACGGGGCAATTACCTCTGCCCGAACCTGTGACTGTGCGCGGTTGGGCCACTGTTGGTCCCCATGGCGATACAAACCCATGTCGGTAGCATAGTCTGTTTGATTGAAGTTATCGCTCTTGTAAATGCGCTTGTACTTCTTTGCCCCAACCCAGTATTCCTCATACACGCCGCTATGCTCATTGTCGCCATCTTCATCAAACTGGTCGTAAGACACCACAATGTGCCACGGCCGCAAGTCTGTTGATTGCAGTCCATTCAGGGCTGCCTCTTTGCTTAACCAGTTCGGCAAATCCACGGCATCCGCGCCCGTCGGCTTTTTTCGCTCCTCAGATTGATCCTCACGGACGTCGCCGGAGGCACTGCAATTACCGAATCCGATTTTGCCTCGATCGTCACTACTAGAGTCTTCAGGTTCCCCGTGCGGCTAACTGTCGTGGTGCCCTCTTGCGCGTGAACCGCGGCAAGCGAACTAATAATCAAGGATGCGACCAATAGGACGTCAGCAGGTTTTGGCATGGATTGGCACATAGCAATG
>QHYE01000100.1 GCA_003224055.1 Acidobacteriota bacterium
CCAGGGCGGGCGATTTGTTTCTCATCATGTCCAACGGCAGCTTTGATGGATTGTGCGAAAAGCTTCTGAAGAAGCTCGGTGCTGCTGTTCCGGTTGCCAGCGAGGCGAAAACTCGGTGACTTTCCCGGCGGTCCTGAACAGATTTTGTGTTCAAGCATGCTTCTCTGCCGTAATTCTCCTTGGATTTTCTTCCTCAAGTAGCGGGACCATCCGATACGAAGTATCGCTTGCGCACCCGGAGCAGCATCTGTTCCACGTGACGATGACCATACCGGATGTGAACGGTGAGGTAGTGGTTCAGATGCCGGCGTGGAATGCGCTCTACCAGATTCGAGATTTCAGCGAACGCGTGCAACAAGTTGAGGCTTTCGCCGGATATGAAAGAGCGCCGGTCGAAAAGATGGACAAGCAAACGTGGCGCATCCAGGGGAACGGCACGATTAAGATTCAGTACGCCATCTATTGGGATGAGGTTGGTCCGTGTGCGTCGCAACTCAACTCAGAGCACGCCTTCATTAACCCCGCGATGGTTCTCCTTTACGTCGCGAATCGGCGCGCCGAAGCTGTGCACATTGGAATGCCGGACGTCCCCGAACAATGGCGGGTAGCCGGTGCGTCCGTGCATGGCATTGATTTCACGGGCACGGTCCGCAATTTCTTTGGTGATGCTGCAAGCTACGACGAGCTTGCCGATGGCCCGATTGAGGCAGGGAAATTCGAGGAATTTCAATTGACAGGGATTAAACCGGAGATTTGGGCAGTGATTCACGGGGACAATTGGAAAAAGAAAAAGGTCGAGGAGGACCTCAAGCGCATCTGCCAGTACGAGCTAAAGTTGATGGAAGGAGCGCCATTCGAACGCTACACGTTCATTCTTCACATCGGCAAAGGATCGGGCGGGGGAGGAATGGAACACGCGGACTCGACGGCGATCGGCGCGGCATCGGATGAATACTTGCCGGGAGTTGCCGCCCACGAATTTTTTCATTTGTGGAATGTGAAGCGGATCCGGCCCGCGACCCTTGAGCCGGTAGACTATGCGAAGGAACAATATACGCGCGCTTTGTGGTTTGCCGAGGGTGTAACGAACACGTATGGAGCCTACACGCTGGTGCGCAGCGGAATCTGGAGCAAAGAGCAATTTTACGCGGACCTTGGCGCACAGATCACGGAATTGGAGAACCGCCCTGCGAATCGCTGGCAAAGCGCGGAGCAATCGAGCCTGGATGCCTGGCTGGAGAAATATCCACTCTACAACCAGCCGGAATACAGCATTTCTTACTACACGAAGGGGCAAGTGCTGGGAGATCTGCTGGATATCTTGATCCGCGACCGCACCGAGAATGAGAAGAGCCTGGACGATGTGCTGCGAGCGATGAACTCCGAATTCGCGAAGCGCGGGAAAACTTACAGAGACAGTTTGGACGTTCGCTTGACGGTGGAGAAGATTGCTGGAAGTTCGTTCGAAGAGTTCTTTGGAAAATATGTGGCAGGGATTGAGCCGTTTCCTTATCAACACGTGCTGGCGATGGCGGGATTGGAATTGCGGATTCTGGAACATCAGCGGCCCACGCTTGGGTTCACCGCGGCGCGCGATGCAACCGGCACCCTGATAGTGCAAAGTGTTCCTGCTGATGGCCCAGCGGCACTGGCAGATCTGCGGGCGGGAGACACCATCCTCGCCTGGAACGGCGGAGAAGTGCCGCGCCGGACCGATCGCTGGCTGCGGGAACAGAAACCAGGTGATCTCTTGAAGCTATCGGTTGGCCGGGAAGGGAAAAAGATGTCGCTTGAATTCCGGCTCGGAGAGACCAAAGAAATTTTTTATGGAGTCACGGAAGACGGGCGTGCGAACGAGAAGGCGCGGCACATCCGCGAGGGGCTGCTCCATGGGGTCACCCGCGGCGGCGTTCATTAGGCTGGAAAACATTTCCACGTTCCGCTTGACCGCCACGGTAAGATTCGAGAAAGTTCAGCCAGCTTCATGCTTCGCACCCTGTTCATCGCCGTTTTTCTTTCGCTTTACATCCTGATCGTTGGGCCGCCCCTGCTCGTGTACACCGTAATCACAAAGGATCCGGATCCGATTTATTGGGCAGGAGTGAAGGGAGTGATGTTTTTCGTGCGGGCAGTGGGCGTAAAGGTGCGCGTGCGAGGAACTGAACGGATTCCGCCGGGAGTCTGTCTGTTTGCGGCGAACCATACCAGCTCCGCGGACGCACCGGCGGTGGTCGGCGCGATCCCCCGCAGGATCGCGGTGCTGCTGAAACAATCGCTTTTCAAGTGGCCCATTGTCGGCCAGGCGTTCCGGAGCGCGCATTTTATTCCTGTGAATCGCAGCGCGCATGAATCGGCAGTGGCGAGTGTGGAAAAGGCTACGGAGGCGCTGCGAGCGGGGCAATCGTTCTTGATCTACCCGGAAGGGACGCGCAGCCCGGACGGGCGGCTGCAGCGGTTCAAGAAGGGCGCGGTCGTAATGGCGATCAAGGCAGGCGTGCCGATCGTGCCGATTGCGTGTTCGGGGGCGCAGAAGATTATGGGAAAGCGCTCCATGGTCATACGTCCCGGAGAAATCCTCGTCGAGTTTCTTGAGCCGATCGACGCCTCGAAATATTCACTGGAAGAACGTGAAACTCTAAATGAGCGAATTCGCGCGGTGCTTGCGGCGGGACTGCCGCCGGAGCAGCGGCCCATCGAGACTGCCGATGCGGCTCCCGATTCGAGCGCAAGTGATGAACAAACTGCCGATTGAAAAGTTAGGTCTTCAGCCTCTCGATTTCAGATTCCAATTCTCGCACTCGCCGTTGCAGGTCCGGCAGCCGATTGAGCGCGGCCGTGAATTTCATCCACAAACGGCTGTCTACCGCGGGGGACCCTCCAACGATGGAGCGAGGAGGCAGATCGCCCGGCAGCCCTGCCTGGCCGTAGACCACGCTGCCGTCGCCGACGGAGAGATGGCCGGAACTCGCGGACTGGCCGGCGAAAATGCAATTCGCGCCGACCTTCGTCGAACCAGCAAGGCCGACCTGGCCACACAGCATGGTGTTAGCGCCGACACGCGAGGCGTGACCTACGAGCACAAGGTCGTCGAGCTTTGCCCCTCGGGCGACGCGGGTCTCGCCGATGGTCGCGCGATCCACGCAGGAGTTGGCCTGAACTTCCACATCGTCTTCGAGGACGGCGGGGCCAGTTTGCAGCATTTTGTACCAGGTGCCGTCTTTTTGCTTGGCGAAGCCGAAGCCGTCTCCCCCGATAATGACGCCGTTTTGCAAGGTGACGCGATTGCCAATGCGGCAAGACTCGCGCACGACCGCGTGGGCGTGAGCGAAGAAATCGTCGCCGATTTGGGCGCCACGATAAATCGTGACGGAGCTGTGAAGCACGGCGTTGCGCCCGATGTAAGCGTCTTCGTCGATGAAACAGTACGGGCCGATGTGGGCGTTTTCTCCGATGCGCGCGCTTTTGGCGATGACGGCGGTCGGATGGATCCCCGGAACATAACGCGGGGGCTGGTAGAAAAGCTCGATGGCGTGGGCAAATGCCAGGTAGGGATTTGCGGAGCGGAGGGCGGCGAGCGGTGCAAGCGCCGGGTCCCGGGCCAGGGAAATGCCTTCCTCGACTAAGACGGCGGAGGCGCGCGTCGTCTTGAGAAGCGGAAAATAGCGGCGATTCGCGAGGAAGGTAAGCTGGCCGGGTTCGGCTTGCTCGATCCCGGCGACGCCGCTGATTTCATCGTCGGACGGGCGTTCCAGGCGGCAGCCCAGTTTCTGCGCAACTTCGGAAAGTTTCATGACGCGGCTCCTCAAAGCGTTTTGGCTCTGGTTGCGAGTCTCGCACAGGGCCAAGAGGGAAGTACAGGCGGTCCGGATTATTCGTTGAACAGGCGAGGTTGAGAGGCGGCGGCTGCAGCCGCCGCGGGCTTGCGGCGGGCGATTCCGACGACGCCGAGAACCGTCACTTCCGATAAAGCGGCACGGGGAACAAAGATGCGATCGGTGGTCGAGTTTAAGTCCGGATGAGTGATTTGCAACCCGTTATCAAGCAAGGAAAGCAGGTCGTTGGGAACGACGCCTTCGAGCGTTTCGCCGTCGTTGTAGCGAAGGCGTACCCACAGGCCATCGAGCTTGGGCCGGCTGAGAAACGCCTTACGCTCCGGTTCAAAATCGTCGGAGAATTCGCGAACAAAGAAAACCGAGCGGACTTTTCCCAGCGGAACTTCAATGTGCTCCCCGTCCGGGGTCAGGAGGTCGACGGGATCGTTCTGGCCCAGGCGCACGGGATTCAGATAGCCGCGAAGGGGCTTCTTGTCGGCAAGCACAATAATGACCTTCTTGTGCGTGGAGGCTGGGGTGCGATTCTTCAAAATTTAGCCGTTCCGGGACGCGAATGGTCAGAATTTGCCAATCGGCAAAATGTATGTTATGTTAAGCGGGTTTTCCTGTCAACTCATTGTTTCCATTAGGGTTAGGGCCCCGGAGCGCCGCCCGTTGACCGAAAAAAAGCAGATTCTCAAGTCGGCTTCGATCATTACCCTGGTCACGATTGTCAGCCGAATCCTCGGCTACGTGCGGGACCAGCGCATTGCCCTCCTCCTAGGTACCACCCCCGCGGCCGACGCCTACGTGCTGGCGTATCGAATCCCCAACCTGTTCCGCAGGCTGGTCGCGGAAGGGTCCATGACGGCCTCCTTCATCCCGGTGTTTTCGAGTTACATGAGGGAGAAGTCCGGGAAGGAGCTTTGGGAGTTCGCCAACCGGCTCTTCTGGACGCTGGCGCTTGTTGCCGCGGTCATAACTGTTCTCGGAATGGTCTTCTCACCCACGGTGGTTCGCCTGTTCGCGGGCAGAAACATTGCGGGCATCCAGGCTGTAGAGTTAAACCGGATTATTTTCCCGTATCTCTTTTTTGTTTCGCTGGCCGCCTTGGCCATGGGCATTTTGAACTGCTTCAATGTGTTCGGTTTGCCGGCGGCGACACCGGTATTCTTGAATCTGGCCACGATTCTTTTCACATTCGCCATCGTGCGGAACTATTTCAGGGATGCGGCCACCTCCATTGCCGTCGGCGTACTTGTAGGCGGCGTGCTGCAATTTCTGATCCAGGTGCCGCTCCTCGTTCGAAAGGGGATGAATTTCAATTTTGGGATCTCCTTTTCACATCCCGCGATCCGTGACGTAGCGCGGCTGATGATTCCGCGACTCTTCGGAATTGGCATCGGACAGATCAATCTGTTGATCGATACGCGATTCGCGACGGCCAGCATGATGCCGGAAGGAAGCCTGGCGGCGCTGTATCTTGCCGACCGGGTTATGGAGCTGGTCCTTGGCGGTTATGCGATTGCGGTGGCCACGGCGATTTTGCCGATGATGTCACACCAGGCAGCAGGCAAGGATTACGAGGCGCTGAAGAAGACGCTGTCGTTTTCCGTTCGAATCGTGGCGTTCATCACCATTCCCGCGGCTCTGGGCTTGATGATCCTGAGGGAGCCGATTATTCGCGTGCTGTTCCAGCACGGACAGTTCGTAGCCGAATCCACGCGGTTGACGGCTCGTGCGCTACTTTACTACTCGATTGGCTTGCCGGCGCTGGCGTCAGTCAAGTTGATTGTCCCGGCGTTCTACTCCACGCGCGACACGAAAACGCCAGTCATCATCGCTTCGATTTCGCTGGTGATCAACATCGTCCTCAATATTGTTTTCATTCAGTTCTTTTACAAGCGAGTGCAGAACGGTGGCCCCGCGCTGGCCACGGCCCTGGCTACTTTTTTTGATTTCTTCGCGCTCTTCATCATTTTTCGAATCCGTTATGGCTCCATGGGAACGATGGAGATTCTGCGCTCTTTTTCAAAGATCTTTTTGTGCGCGGGCATCATGGGAGTCGCGTGCTGGTTCGGAAACTACTACACGACCTTTACGATCCACTCGCGGTTTCTCGTGCAGCTTCTCGTTTTTGCAGGGCTGATCGTGGGTGCGACGGTTCTTTATCTGGCCCTGGCCTGGGTTTTCCGGTGCCATGAGATCGAGGAAGTTTACGGCATAGCGACGAGGCGCCGCATTGGCGGCGGTGACGGCTACGCGGAGCCCTGATGGAAATCTCAGCAATAATTTCGTCGTTCTTGACGCACGTCAGAGTGGAGAAGGGCTTGTCTGCGAACACCGTCTCTGCCTATCGCCGCGATCTTGTAAAATTCGATGCCTTCGCCCAGAAACGCAAGCTGACCCTGGAGGCCGTCAGCCGCGATGACCTGGTGGATTTTCTGGCGGGGCTGTACCGGCAAAAGCTGGAAAGCAAGACCGTGGCGCGGCATTTGGTGACGCTGCGCAACTTCTTTCGCTTCGCGCAAATCCACGAATTGATTTCAGCGGATCCCTCGGTCAACCTCGAATCGCCGAAAATCCGGCGGTCGCTGCCCGGATATCTGCGGCTGGAAGAAGTCGAGCGCCTGCTGACGCAGCCCGATGCGAAGACCCCGATTGGACTGCGGGATCGCGCGATGCTGGAGGTTCTGTATTCGACGGGCTTGCGGGTCTCGGAACTCGTTGGGTTGCGAGTCACGGATCTCGATATCAAGGTCGGTTGTTTGCGCTGTATCGGCAAAGGCGACAAAGAGCGCATTGTTCCCGTGGGACGCAAGGCGCTCGGCATAGTGGAAAAGTATCTTCGCGAAGCGCGGCCGGACTTCGTCGGCAAGACGGCGGGCAGCCCGACGTTGTTCCTCAACCGGCGGGGCCGCCAGCTGAGCCGCGTGGGCGTCTGGAAGATTCTTTCCGCGTATGGACGCAGGGCCGGACTCCGAATGGCCCTGACCCCGCACATGCTGCGGCATAGTTTCGCCACGCACTTGCTAGAGCGCGGGGCCGATCTGCGATCCGTGCAGCTGATGCTTGGCCACGCGGACATTTCCACAACGCAAATCTACACCCACGTTGTCGAGGAGCGGTTGAAGCAGATTTACAAAGCGCATCACCCGCGTGCATAGCGCGGCGGGCTACGGGAACCTATTGCGGGTGCCTCTGCGGCGGTCAGCGCAAACACCCTGAAGCAGAAGGAGCGCAATGCCAGACTATATGTTTTTGCTGGAAAGCCGGCTCTCGCCGGAACAGCGCGCCGCGATGATGCGCGTGCAGGAACTTTCCTCTGCACTCGGATTCAACGTGTATCTGACCGGCGGAACGGTCCGCGACCTCATTACCGGCGCGTCGCTCCGCGACCTCGACTTCACCGTCGAGGGCAATCCCTCGAGGATTGCGCGCGAGCTGGAAAAGGGCGGCGCAAAAGTTCTGGTCGAAGATGAGAAGCTGCGCCAGGTCGAACTGTTGTTTGCCGGCGACTGTGATGGCAGCATCTCCGCGGCGCGGGACGATCACTATGTCCGGCCGGGAACGCGTCCCGAGATTCGCTGGTCCACCATCATGGAGGACCTGCGGCGCCGCGATTTCTCGCTCAATGCCATCGCCATCTCGCTCAACCCGGCCTCGCGTGGCTTGCTCCTCGATCCCACGAACGGATTGTCCGACGTCGAGCGCGCCGAAGTGCGGGCGCTCACGATTCACAGCTTCACTAATCAGCCCGTGCGGTTATTGCGCGTGCTGCGCTTCGCGGCGCGCATGGGATTCAAGATGGAACAGCGGACGCAGGAATGGTTTGATTTGGCGATCGAGCGTGAACTGCACCACACCATCACCCCCGAGGATGCCGGTGCTGAACTTCAAGCTGCGGCGCGCGAAGAGCGGCCGGCGGTCGTTCTGAAAGCCTGGGAAGAGCACGATTTGCTCGAGGCCATCAGCCCCGTTCTCGCCAAGAAACATCCGGGATACGAAGCGATCGGCCGCCTGATGAAGGTGCGGGAGGATTTGTTCACCGCGGGTTTCCGGCCCCGCCTGGCCACGCCGATGCTCTTAGCTATTCTTGGACGATTGAAGGACAGGGAACAGGCCAGCCTCTTATCAAAAGTGGGCTTCCGTTCCGCGGAATCGGCGGCCGTCCTGGAGTTCGAGGAAGTAGCGTTGGAGGCGCAAAAGGAGCTTCTCGGCAAGAAAATGAAAGCTCCCATCGATGCCTACCGGTTTCTGGAAAAGCTGCCGCTGGATCAAATGGCCTATTTGCTGGCGGAGTCGAATAAGTCCGCCGCGCTCTCGAAGATTCGCGCCTATTTGAACAAGTGGCGGCCGGTTCGTCTTGGTCTTCCCGGTGTGACTGCGCAGCTGGAAGCGCTGGGTATGCCGCGAGGGCCAAAGTTCGACAATGTTGTCGAGCAGGTTTTTGCCATGCAGCTTACTGGCCGCGGGAAAACGCCGGAAGAGCGGGAAAAGATCTTGCGCAAGATCACCGGAATCAAGGAACAGCCCAAAAAGAAGGAGAAGGAAAAGAAGCCTGCAAAAGGCACCGACAAAGCACACGCGGCAGCAGCAATGGGCAGTGCTGCCAAGCATAAGCATGCCGCAGCCAAGGCGGACGCAAAACATGCGGCCAAAGGAAAACCGGCACGCGCAAAGTCGGCCGCGAAACACCACGCGCCCGCCCCCCGCGGAAAGACCGCGCCGGCCTCCAAGAAGCGCCACAGCCGCAAGTAGCGCCCCGGTCGGCGGGCATTGCCCAAGCGAAGTTCAATCGTCTATATGCGGCCTGAGGGAAGCCGCTCGCCTCGATTACTCCTCGTCGCTGCCATCGTCGAGATCGTCGTGATCGTCGTCGTCGACCGAGCGCAGGAAGTGGGAGAAGACCCACTGGGCCACGTGGCGGCCCTGCTTCCGCGCCTGCACGTCCGCAAAGCGGAAGTGGATCCCCTCCCAGATCCGGACGTTGACTACGTCACGGGCCGCATCCGAGAAACGGTGATACGTGATTGTAGGCATTTGCGGGTTAGCGAGTGCGTAATTCGTCGCCACCGTGAAGGTCATTTCGTCGGTCCCGAAGAAGAGGGCGAGCATACGGGTTACGGCGCCGGTGACGTTGTTGGCGCCGGAGGTGTAGTCGGGATAGTTCGGATTGTTGACCAGGGGCAGCCAATTCGGGTCACTGGTCGTCTCTGGGTTACCGTCATTATCGGCTTCGTGAATGGCCGTGTATGGCCGCCAAAAATGGTAGTGGAGTTTGGTGTCCCAGGCGGTGATGACCGCATCGCCCATCGCCAGGTTGGCCAGGGCGAACAGGCGCGCACTGTCATCGATGCTGAGCTGATTTGCGGTCGCGATGTCCCGCAGAGCCCTTTCCCACAGCGCAAGATAATTGGAGTACCAGAACAAAGCGAGATCGGTTTGCTCAGCGGTGCGGTCGCTGTTGGACCTGGCCCCCATCCGCTTGACCTCGTTGAACGCTGTGGCATAGCGCTTGCTAGTCAGAGACGGCGGCTCCGGCGCGCGAAACTGTGACGGGCTGGTCAAGGTGAACGGTGTGACCTTGGCGAGCCACGGCGCCAGCATGTGCGCAAACGGCGGGGGCGCGGGCCCGGAGGCTCCGGGGAGCACAATGTCCGATGGAGTGGCCGCCACTGACCAAGAGCGTTGCTGCCGGCGAAATCGCAGTTTGGAGGCAGCGGTGTTGCGCTGCAATTCGGAAAGCTGTGGTCATTGGCGCGCAGAGCGATGATAGCCACCGCGGCCGCCGCGCCCACGGCGATGCCTGGATCGCTTGTGGAAATGCTGTGCGAGGTCAGATAGTCATTATACGTGGTGTCGAGAGTCCCGGTCAGAGAGGGAAACTGGCTTGGAGGAAAACGGTTCATCAGCACGTCACGCGTGGCCTTGGCAACGGCCGCGGCGGTCGAGCCCGAAGCTCCTGGTACGCGTATGGCGTAGGGCCGGAAGGTCTCGGTGATCGATTCGACGGCATCGTACACAGCGGCCTGGACCATCGCGCTGTCTAGGAAGCTGGTTGCGCCGGGATGAGTGGTTGCTCTGGCGATGATTTGTATCGCGGTGGCATTCCAGTCCGTTACGGCGTCGGCTCGTACGACTGACGACATCGCGAGGGCCATCGCTAAGCCAGGTATGAGTACAGAAAATCTTTTCACTAGTCGCATTTCCTGTCTCCTCTCCGAGAGCAATGGGGGAACACACCAGATTAGGGCAAAGTCAACGAGGGCGTCCGAGTGAAGGAAAGCACCAGGTAGGAAGACCCACAGCGCCGTACCTAGTCGCTCTGCCAGTTTGCAAATGGACCATACGCTGTAGTTGAAGCGAAGGAAAGTTATTATTGGATAACTACCCGGTCTACTCGTATCTCAGGGCCACCAGGGGATCGACACGCATCGCCCGGCGTGCCGGGATGTAACATGCGGCGAGGGCCACAAAGGTTAGCAGTAGCGCGACGGCAATCATCGTTAGGGG
>QHYE01000007.1 GCA_003224055.1 Acidobacteriota bacterium
TCCCATAGCCGTTAGATCGGTGCAGCCACTAGCCCGCATCCGCCGCAACCGCCAGCGCCCACCTTCAAACGGCTCTATCGAACGCGCGCGGAGCACCTCGCCCGGACTTCACGCTTTTGTGAAAACGCGCCTCCGATAGAGCACTAGCGTTTATCAGGCGGCTCGGCGTGAACGCAAAAAACTCCCCTAGGGAGGAAAAAGAAAAACAGTCTTGACACTCACCGGCCTTCTCATGGAAGGCATTTGCCGAATATGCGAGAGATAGTCTGCGGTCTTTGACCGCGCCCGCGAACGCCCTAAGATGGCTCACTTCTTGCGCATCCAGACGTCCCACGTGACCGGCCCGGCTTCCTGATCGGTCATTGGAAGGCCCGCCACCTTAAGGGCCAGCTTCATCTGACCG
Organism: Acidobacteriota bacterium; assembly: GCA_003224055.1. Lineage (GTDB taxonomy): Bacteria > Acidobacteriota > Terriglobia > Acidiferrales > UBA7541 > Acidiferrum. The sequence continues at coordinate 404 of QHYE01000007.1, forward strand.
TGATGGTAGCCCTCATGCCAGATCATGTGCTGGAGCATGAGGATGGGATGGTCGTAGTGAAGTTTCATGTCCCGGCCTGCCTCCACCCCGTTTTTTAGCGCGTCTCGCACAACCTTGGCGCTGTCATTCAGCATCTGCGCGATGCGATCTGGGTCGCGTTCGGCCGCCCACTCCTCCTCGGGGAGGCTTCTGGCGAACTCGGGGGCGTCCTCGAGGACGAACACAAGTCGTACAAAGTGGATGTGTGTGAACATCTCCGCGATGGATGGGCTGCCCTCCATCGCCCTGGCCTCCAGCCCGCCCTCCGGCAGCGCGCGAAGCAGGTTGACCAGGACGGTGTTGTTCCGGTCCCAGGAATCCAGCAGAGCCTCAAGCAGGCGTTGGTTTGTTGCGTCCGGCATATGCACACCGATTCACTTTTTGACGACTGGCTAAATCCTTCGCCAGGCCACAAGTGAGATTCTATACCAGCCTGTGAACGGGTCTAATTCCCGATAGATTCGGATTACCGGACAAACGGATTTACTGGGACCAACCATCCCGCTTTTCTTGAACGCAGGTTCTCCAACCGGTTGGTCACTTGTGTCGGACAGAAACTGCGCTACTTTGGATCTCTATTGCACACCTACAGGGATGGAATGCTGGGCGAATCGTTAGGGCGCGGCAGCAGGCGCACGGCCTGCAACGCGCTTAGAGCTACGTCAAATGCAAGACAGAAGCCGGGCCATGGGCAGGAGTAGCGAAGCTAGAAATTAGAAACTGGAAAGCAGAAATGGGAATCAGAAACTCGAAATTGGAAGAGCGAAGTAGAAACACAAAATTGAGAATTGGAAAAGCGAAGCAATTATTGTGTTTGCGCTCATGTCGGAGCTGAAGCTCCGACCCCCAAAGCTGTCAAGCGGGTGGAGACTTTAATTCGCCAGCAGGTGAAATGCGGAGCACGCCCCAGGACCTTTGAGCCTTTTCCTTGCGGCAAGATCCAGAGGGTTGGACGAATTGGAGAAGCGGGGCAAGCTGGTAGGGCTGTAACTTCCCTGGTTTGATGGCGTTCCATGTCCGAGGTCCCCGAGATTCATGCCGTGCGCGTCGAAAATATTTCATGCTCCTTACCAGCATGTGCATGGTACGGCGCATTGCTCCGTTCTTGTTTGTACCCTTTGGGTTAGAATCGTATGGCTATGAAGCGCCGTCATCGCAAGCGAAGCTCGAAAGCTGCGAACCCTGCCACGCCCAAGATTCCCAGTGATGCGGAAAAGCCAGCTGAGCCTTCGGCCGCGCTGGCCGGGACAGACCGCCAGACTCCTCCTCGCGACGAGTTCATTGCCCCTGTTGAGGTGGAACAGCCTGCTGAGCCTTCGGCCGCGCTGGCCGGGACAGACTACGTGATTGATCTTGGCGATGAGTTCATTGCCACTGTTGAAGAAGAAAAGGCTGCTGGCGATTCCTTCGCGCTGGCCGGGGCAGGCCGCAGCGCTCCTCCTCGCGACGAGTTCACTGCCGCCGTTGAAGAGGAAAAAGCTGCTGGTCCTTCCGCCGCAGCAGCCGGAGCTGACCGCAGGACTAATCCTCGCTACGAGTTCGTTGCCGCCGTTGAGGTAGTAGCGGCTGAATCCGGCGCGCGGATTGAAACGCGCGTCCGGGACTTGAGCCAGCAAGGCTGCTATGTGGACACGAACAGCGCCCTCCCTTTAGGGACGGTGACGGACATACGCATCACAAAAGGGGCACAATTGTTTGAAGCCCATGGAAGAGTGGTCTACTCCCGCGCCAGCAAGGGCATGGGTCTGGTGTTTACCGACATTGAGCCGGGACAGCTTGGGATTCTGGAAACTTGGCTTGCCGAGTCCCGCGAAACCTCCTGGCTGGCGGCCAACCGCCGAAGGAGTCAGCGAGTATTGATGACCATCCCAGTACGAGTCTCGGGAAAAACCGGCGCGGGATCGCCTTTTGAAGAAGCGACGCACACACGGGCCATCAGCGCTCACGGTGCCTTGATTCTCGTGTCGACGCCGGTATACAGAGGACAGCGGCTCACTCTGTCGAACATCCAGACAAAAGCTGCACTGGAGTGTGTAGTTGCCCATATAGACCGACGTAAGGACCCACAAGCGGGAGTGGAGTTCACACTACCCAATCCTATGTTCTGGCACGTGGCGTTTCCGCCAAAAGACTGGACGCCCCGTCACCCAGATGCGAAATCCCGCGTAAGAACGGACGAATCGAGCTGAAATCCCGCACTCGCCGCCAGCCAGAAGAGCCTAGGCTTGCCCGTGTACGGGCCGGCATCGGGGCCTTCTGTCTTGCTACTTCATAAGACCCAGAACGGCAGCGACGCCAAAGACCCAGAGGAAACCCGCCATTCCGTACATAAGTTTTCGATTCTTGACTCAGGGAAGACGTACTTCCAGGTCCTGGCGTTTTTGCGGGTCGGCCGGAAATCGACCAGTGACTATCAGAAATGGAATGAAACCCGCTCCAATGATTATTACGCCTTCGAGCCAATGCATTTTCCCCTCGATGAGAAGGTGCCACGCGTCGCGCACCCTGGAGAGTAGATTAGGACTTGTGCGTTCGTGTGGGGTTGTTTCTTCACTGCTCCGCCGTGGAAGAGGCAACTACCCTAGGATGGCGAATACCGTCCTTCGGTCAGGTCCGGGCAGTCACACGTGGGAGCGCCGTACCTGCAGGCAATGAAAAATCGTGAGCTAACGATGGGCCATTTTCTGGGCCATGTGCAGCAACAGCTTGCGGTCATCGTCGTCTGACTTACCTATCAGACGGCGAAGTTTGTTTAGATACCGCGCCTCCTTGCCGAAACTGCCCCAAGCGTCTGCGTCAGAGGACTTCCGCTTAGGGAGATTCGGCAATACTGGCGGTTCTTCGCCGTCGTAAAAGAGTTGGTAGAGTGGGACCTCTAAAGCGCGAGCCATTTTCTCGAGCGTTTCAATCGCGGGAACGGTATGGCCGTTTTCCACACGAGAGACGTAGCACCGGAGCAAGCCCGTGCGCTTTTCGATGTCGCCTTGGGAGAGTTTCTTTTCTTCGCGGAGTGCGCGAAGACGGTCGCCAATAATCATGGCAGGATTATTCCATTGAGGCCGGTCCGATGCAACTACGAAACTGGAAATCAGAAACTAGAAATTAGAAATCGGAAAATGGAAAAGGGGCAGCGAGGGGCTCAGAGGATGTTCACGGCGCGGGCGGCGAGGAGAGCGACGATGGTGAGGGAGATCAAGGCCTGGAGCATCATGCCGATTTTTGCCCACCGGGAGAGGACTGCGGTATCGGTCGGGGAGAAAGCCGTACTGGTGTTGAAGGCCAGAAAGAGGTAGTCCATGAACTGAGGCGACCACGACGGATCGCCGCCTTCCTGGGTCAACATCTGGGGGAAAAGAAACGAGCTTTTCACGCGGCCCGTAGCGCGGTCGCGGCCCAGCGGACCGCCGGCATCGAGCTTCCAGTACCAGAGGGCGAACACCAAAATGTTGGCGATCCAGAGCGCGCAAGCCGAGCGCAGCAGGGCCGCCGGCGGCTCGCGATGCTGCGGAATCCCCTGGATCAGGAAAGCCAACGAAGCAATCATGGCAAGAGTGATCACGCCATTGGCGGCAAAAGTGAGAATCCGAGCTAAGTCGTGGCGGCCGCGGCGGTAGGACACCACCGTGGGAATCACCAAAACGAAAATGGCTGCGGGCAGTAGCCAACCCGGACCAACGGAAAGCGGCTCCGGCAAGGCCCAGTACACACCAGCGGCAGCCAGCATCGCTACGAACGCGGGCCACCGAGGTTCACGGGTGATTGGTTTGGTCATGGCGATGTGGCAAAGTACGCGGGTGGAGTTTAATACAGTTTCGTTGGGCCCCAAAAGGATGGGTCACTACCGGTTCCCCGACGCGGCCGGGGTAAACGCCAACGAGGGACGCGGGGCCTTGCTGCGCCCGCTTTGCAGGAGTAGGATTCTGGGTAACGCTGAATCTCGCAGGAACCCTCAGCCCGCCCCCGAGACCCACCGTAAGGAGGTTCTACTATGCCCACCATGAAGGAGTTCACCATCCGACTAGATGACCGGCCTGGAACGCTTGGACAACTCTGCCAGGCGCTCGCCGATCAAAAAGTTAACATTCTCGCATTTCAATCATTCCCCCTCGAGAATGGCAAGAGCTCCGTACGTTTCGTCCTGGACAATCCGGCAGCGGCCAGAACGGTTCTCGATGGCCGACGCGCGGAGTACACGGAAACTGAAGTTGCGCAGGTGAGACTTGCCAATCGTCCCGGCGAGCTGGCGCGTACCGCGTCGCGGCTCGGCCTAGCGGGAATCAACATCAACTATGGCTACTGCGGAGCTGGGCCCGACGCCAATGCAACGTTCCTGATCTTCGGGGTCGCGGACGCAGGTAAGGCAGCAAAGATTGTTGATCAAGCGGCCGCCGCCGGCGCGACGGGTTGAACGGCGGAACTGCGACTGCACGCTGCTAACAAGCCTTACGAGTTGAAGGAAAGGCCCGCAACGCAGGCTGCCGAAACTCGGAGGGAATTTCTGCAAGGCGGAGCGGGCAATCGAGTTGATGCGCGCCGTCGGGAAAGTGTGTGTGCTGTCCATAGGAGGATTCGATGTGGAGTAAGAAGAGCACAGATGCGATGAGTCCAAGAGATGCGACGAATCTACGAGATGTGATGAGTCCATTGGAAGCGGGCGCGGACCGCGATACGGGGTGGCTGGGATCGAGCCTGCGTGTGAAAGGCGATATCTCCGGCACCGAGGATCTGCTGATCGACGGCTCGGCCGAAGGACTGATCCAGCTTGATGGGCGGAGGCTGACGGTTGGACCGACGGCGAAGGTAACGGCGGACATCAACGCCCGCGACGTGGTGGTGTACGGCTATGTGAAGGGGAACGTGCGCGCGAAGGGACGGATCGAGATCAAAAAGGACGGTTCGGTGGTCGGGAATTTGACGACGGCCCAGATCATGATCGAAGACGGCGCGGACTTCAAAGGTTCGATCGAGATCGACCGGAGCGCGGCGGAGGAGGCCGACAAGAACGTCCTCTCGCGAGTGGCGGGCGCGGGGGCGAAGAACATTTAAGGGCGGACTGGTTCTTCAATTCCGCTCAGGATAGAAGTCCGCCCCCCACACCGAAAAAACACACGCCAGTGGTCTAGTGAGCTATTTCGATTCGTAGTTTTTGAATTCTGCCGAGGTCATCGGCTTGTGGCCGACGGCCTGGGCGATGCTCATTTTACCGTTTGGAAGCGCGCTCCCAAAATAGAAGTGATAGATCATGCCATCCGTAGTGGCCACGAGGTCGGCGACTTCCTTGGCCTTATCCGGCGGCATGTCCAGCACCTGCACCCTTCCGCCAGCGATTTCAATCTTGTGGTCATGCCAATTGCTGTTCCATTCCTTGAGCGGGACCTGAGCGCGGGTGAGTTTCTTAGCGTAGATCCACTCCACCTGGACAAGGTTGGCGTTGGGCTCGATGGAGTCGTAAATCAGGCACTGAATTTGCGGGTCGGGAGCGACCACCTTGCAGTAATGGTGGTACGGCCCCATCTGTTTACCGTCCACTAGATGGGGCGCCAGGACGTGAACGTTGTAGCCTTCGGCAGGAGATGCTTTCATCGGGGCAGTTGATTGCTGGGCGGCCGACTGCGGGGTCCCACTGTTACGCCCGATAGTAGGGGTCACAAGAAATGCGAGAACCGCAAGCAGAAAGATGACATTCGTTTTCTTGCTCATTGTGCCTCCTTAAGTTTTGTCGATGGGGAACCTGGGTGCCTGTGAGCCGGAATCTTAGCGAAGGCTTGGAGAGCGGTCAATGCCGCAGGTGGCGCGAGGCGGCTGAAAGAGCAGATTGCACTAGTTCGAGGTTTTTTGAGGCTGGACTCGAGGGCGGAGGTTTTACGGGATAGTGACGATGGCGGGGTGGAGTTCCCAGTTCGTGGCCACGTCAACGGAGCCGCGACTGTGGTCAAAATCCTCAAAAGCCATGCCAAGCACCGCGATTGGCAAGGCTTGCGGCAGTTCACCGCCGTGACTGGAGTCGAGCGTAAAGCCATGTTTCTTCAATTGGGATTGCGCCGCCTGGCGGGCACTGCAAAATTCGCTGTCCACGATGGTTTCCACAATCACCCTGGGAGCGTTCTTATCGGCGGTCATGGAAATTTCGAAGTGCACATCGCAATCGGCGGAGTTGACGCTGGCTTCCTGGAGAAATGCGGTGGCCACATGGAACACTTGAAGCTCCCGCCCGGTTCGTGGCGCGTCGGGAGCGACGAAAGCGTCTTGGGTCCAACTTAGAATGGTATCCACGCCAATTTCCTGCGCGGCGATCGCGGGAATGGGAACGTGTTTCGCTATGTGCCGGAAATCCAGGATGTACGGCTCAACCGGCAGGCATTTGCAGAGATCCTCGGGATTCGGCTGCACAATCCCATAGCTGCCGCCATTGCAAGAGGCAGAAAGCAGTGCGAAGAATGTAATGATGCCGATGAGAAGAATTCTCTTCAAGGGTTGCACCCGTTTGTTCAATGACTACCGCATGAGAAAGATGTTCGGCGCGGGAACATAATTCCCGTGGGGAGGCGTCATTGCAAAGGGGCTTGCTGGTTGTGTTCGCCGCTTCGAAACCTGGAAATCAAACCGAAGCCGCGAAGCCTTTTCATCAAATCGGCGAGATGGCGGCGATCTTCCTCGCGCACTGCAGTGAATTTCAACCCTAGTCCACGGCCGGGCTTCACATGCCGCACAACGGCTTCGGCCCGGATCTGTCCTTCTTCGACAAGAAAATGCAGGTTTGCTTTCGCGCCCACAGCCTTGTACTCCTGTGTCAGGACAAACAGACCGCCGGAGCTGAGATCGCGAACTTGCGAAGTATCGTCATACCCGTCGGAGCCCCAGCAGACATAGACGGCTCCCGTTGTGCCGATACGCGAGCTGGACCTTCTAGAATGGGGAGTTTGTTGTTGCATGGTGGCTTACCTCGGCCGACTTTTCCTCCTTGGGTTCGTTGACTTATGCCGGCCTACAGCACCGAGTGCTGTTGATCAATCCCTTCCTCACCAGCGTTTCAAGGCTTGGCGGAAACGACTGCAATTCATTTCTCGAAACGGTTCCAGCACTCAAGATCTGAAATCCGCTTCGCAACTCAAATAAAAGTCTAAAAGTATGATAGGGACATTTCTGTTCACTATTGGACAGAAAGCATAAATCCACTGCGATAGCCAGAATCAGCAGAGGACGGCGGCAGTGGACGAGCTTATGCTCAAGGACGAGCCCTTCCGACGAGAGCCTGCGGAATTGCCCGAATGTGAAACGTACAAATGTGCCATCCACTCCAGACCCCTGGCTCTGCTTCCATCGCCGGTGGTTCAGGCAAACGGGGCAGGCGCACGCGCATAGAAATGGCCGAGAAATAAAGAGAAGCCGCCGAAACATAAATGGCGCGGAGGTGTTGGTGTATGGAGCAAGGGCGGGAAGGAACTGGGCATCCCGCAGTCGAAGGGTTGAATCCAAAGAGGGCAAGTAGGGAGCGGGGGTGATGGGATTCGAAAGAGTCCGGGTCGAGGAGCAATGAGCATGCCTAATTATCCAGTCAACTTAGAAAAATCGGGATGGATTCTGAGAGCGGCTGTGGCGCTGAGCGTCGTGGTGTGCCTGAATGGTACGGCGCGCGCGCGCCAGGAGCAAGAGCAGGGGCAGCAGGACGGGCAGGAGCAGGCGCAAGAGCCGAAGACGAAGCCGCCGTATACGCCGCAGGATGCGGACAAGCCGCCGTATTCGCAGGACAGGGAGATGAGAAACGAGCCGAGATGGAAGGATCAACCGGCGCAGGAAGGTCAACGGGCGCATACGAGTCAGGCAGTACCGGAGGCGCTGATGGTGCCGGCAGGCACGATTTTGTTGGTGCGGATTAATGAATTTTTGTCGAGCGATCAGAGCCGGGCCGGGGACCAGTTCACGGCGGAGCTCGAGCAGCCGATCGTGGTGAATGGGTGGGTGGTGGCGCGACGCGGGCAGATAGTGACCGGCCAAGTGATGGCGGCGCAGAAGGCCGGGCGAGTTAAGGGAGTTTCGAAATTGGGAGTTGAGCTGACGGATTTGACAGTGGTGGATGGGCGGCAACTGCCGATTTTGACAGAGTTGTGGAAAGGTTCCGGCGGGACTTCGCACGGTCAGGATGCTGGGGCGATTGCGACAACAACGGGACTAGGCGCGGCGATCGGAGCGGCGGCGGACTGGGGCCGGGGCGCAGCGATTGGAGCGGGAGCCGGCGCGGCGACGGGGATCGCGGCGGTGTTGTTGACGCGGGGAAGGCCCACGATTTTGGAGCCGGAGACGCAACTGAGCTTCCGGCTGGTGGATCCGGTGCGGGTGGAGACGGGGCAAGCGCAGCAGGCGTTTTTGGCGGTGACGCAGGAGGATTATGAGAGCGGGAGATTCGAACGGCGCGGCCCACGGCGAGTGGCGGTCGGGTATCCGGCCTATCCTTGCGGGTACTACTCTCCTTGCTACGCGTATCCGGGCTACCATTATCCGGGGTATGGGGGGATTTATGGGGGCTACTATCGGCGGTATGGGTATCGCCGGTGGTAAAAGTTAGCCTGCAGAGGTAGAAGCGCGGACGAAGCGGAAGGTGTTTGTTTGCGAGCCGGAATAACCACGGCGGACTGGGAGTCTTACTTATTTCGAGAGTAATTTGGCGCGAGCGGAAGCGTTCGGGCGGGTCCAGCAAGAGGTATTAGAGAGGTTGTATATAGTTTGTGATAGGCTTGGGCGATTCAAGGTGAGCCGTTTCCGGTCCAAGCCCCAGCACCAAAAAAGCCATTGGCGGAAGTTGTCCCTCATCGCAAATGGCGGGCACCCTCAGACCGCAGGCGATTTACCGGGGTTAAATCCATCGAGTGGCGTGGGCGGGCAATGAAATTCCAACCTTCTGTAGTGCGCAATTCCCTTTTTATTTTTGTGGCGATCGTGGTGCTCGGCGTTCTGGTAGATGCGGTTGGCGCGCAAGAAAAGCCGACCGCCAATGACAAGGCCGCTTCTGCAGCAAAATTCCGTGCTGCCAAAAAACAGGTGTCCGGAGCGGCCGCAGTCGATGCCGACGAAAGCTCGGACAAGGGGAGGAAGGGGCAAGTAGATCAGGATGGTCCCGACGCGATTCGCAAGCGCGAAGAATGGTTTTACAAGCAGCGCGCGTTCCCGAACTCGACACTGCCCCCAGGCGCGCGGCTCAAGGCCTTCCATCACAGGCAACGCATGCTGGAAGCTGAAGGGAAATTGGTTCGGCGCTCGGATGGGACTCTGCAGGCCGTCGATGCGAACATCAACCTGAGTTTATCAAATTGGACGCCTCTCGGGCCAATGCCGACGACGGGGGGAATCTTCAGCCCCGTCAGCGGGCGAATCACTGCCATTGCCGTAGACCCCAGCGATTCTACCGGAAACACGGTGCTGATTGGCGGAGCGCTGGGCGGTATCTGGCGCTCGACGGATGCGGGCGTGAACTGGACTCCAGTTGGAGATACGAACGCGTCGCTCGCGATGGGATCGATTGCTTTTGCGGCAAGCGCGCCTGCAACGGTTTACGCAGGGACGGGCGAGCAGGCGTCGGTCGGTTTTGACATATACTACGGCGCAGGCGTACTCAAGTCCGCGGACCACGGAGTAACTTGGGCACAGACTTGTACAGTTGCTAGTGCGACGTGTCCCTTCATTGGACCATTCGACATTCCTAACCTGGGATTCGGATTCTTCAATGACGGTGGAGCACGCATCAGCTATGTTTCTGTGAATCCCGCGAACGCGAATCTTGTTCTAGCGGGTGCGCAAATCCCGAGAGTGGGCGGCAGCCCGAGCGAGACCGCGGGCGGGATTTATTGCTCCGATGACGGAGGTGCGACTTGGAGTGGACTGCTGGTGGGTGGCGCGGGGTCGTTTGTTGGATTTGCAAACGCTACAACCGCCTATGCAGCGATCGGGCGCCCGTTAGGCAGCACTGGCGCAACACCAAATGGGATCTACAAGTCCATAAATGCGGATGGCGGCACCACGAAGAAGTGCAGCAACATCGCATTTAGCGCTGTGACTGCGCCGACGAGTCAGTCAATGGGCAGAATCGACCTGGGAGTTTTCGATGCCAGCACCGTGTATGCCTCGATTGCCAGCGGCTTAGGCGGCTCGACCACGAACTTGGGCGTCTGGGTAACAACAAACGGGGGAACGACGTGGACGCAGACCAGTGCGCCCGACATCTGCCAGCGTCAATGCTGGTATGACAACGTTATTAAGGTGGATCCGAACAATAAAGACATCGTCTTCTTGGGCGGCGGAGCGGCAGTTGCGCCGGGACCTATCTTCAGGTGGGTCGTACGCTCGACGAACGGAACGGCACCGGCAGGCGCGACGTTTTCTCCTGCGATTCCGACTGTAGGTGGGAGTCCCGGACTTCCGCACGTAGACGTGCACGCCTTTGCGTTCGTCAAGCTTCCCAGTACGAAGGTGCGCGTGTATCTCGGCAACGACGGCGGCTTATGGCGGTCGGACGACGCCGAAGCAGCAACTGTGGCCTGGATGAATCTCAATCAAAACCTCAGCTTAACGCAGTTTTATCCGGGCCTTTCGTTCAGTTCTGCGAACCCGAACATTCTCTTTGGTGGGGCGCAGGACAATGGCAGCCAGTTCTATAACGGAAGCCAGTCGTGGGTTGATAACGGTCAATGCGGCGACGGGGGAGAAACGACCGTAGATCCAAATATACCGACCGTGGTGTATGCGACTTGTCAGAACATCAACATCAATGTCTCGCCCTCGGGTGGACAGGATCCAAACTCTTTTGCAGTCGCGATCAATGGGATTAATCCCAATGGCACGGACGCGGTAAATTTCATTCCGCCAATTGCCGCGGATGCTTCCACGGCAGGCCGGGCGTATTTCGGGACGGATCATGTTTACCAGACAAATGACTTTGGTTTGACGTGGACGGCCATTTCAGGATCATTGCCTGGTGCTGGAGCTTACCTGACAACGATTGCCTCCGCTCCAAAGAATGCCGGCGTCGTTTACGCAGGATCGAATAGCGGACTGGTGTTTGTTGCGACCAATGTTACGGCTGGGGGTGCGGCATCGTTTGTGCAAGTAGGAACAGGAACACTGCCGCCACGCACGGTGACGGCTGTCGTTCCCGACGCGAAGGATGCTACCGGTATGACTGCGTATGCCGTTTTCTCCGGATTCGCAGTGTCAACAGATACAAAGGGCCACATTTTCAAGACTTCGAATGGCGGGACGTCGTGGACCGATGTGAGCTGCTCGGTTGCAAGTTGCATCACTCCCGCGGCGAGCGACTTGCCGAATATCCCGGTGAATGACCTTGTGGTGGATCCCGACGTAGCTGGGGCACTTTATGCGGCTACGGACCTGGGCGTCTATGCGACGATCGACGGCGGAGCAACGTGGTCGACCCTGGACAGTGGTCTGCCCAATGTTGCCGTGCTTTCCCTGAAGCTGCACGAGCCTTCTCGCGCGCTGCTGGCGACAACGCACGGCCGCGGTGCGTGGTCACTCGTTCTAAGCAATTTCCCATTTGCGGGCCCACACATCGCGTCGATTTCGCCGGTATTGGCGCAGTCAGGCGCCGCGGCCTTTACATTGACGGTGATTGGAACCGGACTTACGGGGGGAACGGTGCAGTGGGACGGCGCGTCAACAGGTATAACGCAAGGCGGCGGCAGCGACACACAATTAACGGCTACGATCGCGGCTTCGTTGATCAGCGGTGGCGGGACGCATCAGATCACAGTCTCGGTGGGGCCAGCGACGAGCAACGCACTCATTTTTTCCGTGCTGGGAGCCGCGCCGACGATCACATCGGTGAATCCGGCCAGTGCAAACCTTGGTCCGCTTGCGACCCTAATCACGGTGACCGGCACCAACTTTGGCTCGACGTCGAAGGTTCTCATGAACCCCGACGTGGGAGGGACAGCGCTCACAACCAATTTCGTAAGCGCGACGCAACTGACCGCGACGGTCCCTGTCAGCATGATGGCGAACTTTGGCAGCACGAATTCGGTGGGAGTGCAGAACCCACCACCGGGAGGCGGCACGACAGTCACTACTGCGACTGTAACTTTGCCGACGTTTAAGGTAGTTGCCCCTGCGCCCGCGAACGACAACTTTGCGAGTGCGATCAACATAACGTCTACAGGGTTTGCCGACACGAAGGACAGCTCGGGGGCAACAACGCAAACAAACGACCCGGTCCCCGCCTCTGTCTCTGGCTGCGTGCCGACCGGGTCCGGGCAGTCAAACACGATGTGGTACAAAGTCGTGCCAACGGGCACGGGAACGGCCAACATTGACACGATCGGAAGCAGCTACGATTCCGTTCTTTCCGTTTGGTCGGGGACGTCACAAACCGCGCTCACTGCGGTCGCGTGTAACGACGACATCAATCCCGGAATCGTGACGGTGTCGCAACTGACGGGCGTCACCCTCAATGCGGGGACGACTTATTTCATCATGGTGAGCTCGTTTGGGGCTTTGGATCCCAATCCGGTCGCATTTGGCGGCAAGAGCGTCCTAAACTTCAGCTTCACGGGCACGATTGGCGGTGGGACGACGGGAAGCTTCACGGTCGGAGGGACGGATATACCAGCGGTGACGGCGGGGAGCAGCGCGACGTCGACCGTTACGGTGACGCCAACCGGTGGGTTCACGGGCACTGTGAATGTGACTTGTCCCGCGGCGGGATTGCCGGCGGGCGTGACGTGTTCGCCGAATCCGCTGGCGATCAACGTAACGAGTGCAGCCGCGGCAACCAGCCAATTGACAGTGGCGGTGGCGGCGCCGTCGACTACGCTGACGGCGTCGGCGGCACCGGCCGAACGCACGCTTTATGCGGCTGGGATGATGCCACCGCGCAGCGGCAAGGGTTGGTGGACGCTGAGCGCGGGGACGTGGCTGGCGGCGATGCTGCTGCTGTTCCTGCCCGGGCGGAAGAAGTATCGCGTGGCGTTGGGGCTTGGCCTGGTTTGCGTGCTGAGCTTCGCGCTGGGTTGCGGCGGCGGTAGCGGAAACAGCGGGCCGGTAGCGACGACCACAACGATGACAGTGAATAACACTAAGCTGCCTGCGAGTGACCTGACTGGCTTCCGGTTCGCAATCGCTGTCGCGGCATCGGTCGGAGCAAACGGGCAGGTGCAGCTCTTTAACGGGTCGGCCCCGCTCAACGGGGTTGGACCAGTTCCAGTGGTCAACGGGTCGGCGACGATTATGAGCGCTGGCTTGACGCCGGGAACGTACTCGATCAGCGCACACTATTTGGGCGATTCGAAGACGCTGGCGTCCAGCAGTGGGACGCTGAATATGACCTCGACGGGGACGACGACGTTTGTGATCTCGGCGACGCCGGCGGCGTCCAATGGGAATCCGACGGTCAGCATCACGATCAATTAGACCAAGCTGGATTTACGAAGAAGGGGCGGCTCCGGAATATTCGGGGCCGCTTTCTTTTTGGGGAAAGAAAACCTAACGCAGAGACGACCCGACCCGGTCGGAGTGGACGCCGGGCGCGGAGGGAGGCAGAAGAAGAGAGGTCACCCGCCGCGGCGGGTGCCCCTACACAGACAAGAACGAAAAGTGGCGACAGGAAGCCGCCGCCGCACGAGGACCAGTCTAGTCTGCAACGCAAACTAGTTTGCGTTGCAGACCAAAATCAGGCAATCCGCAATCTAGTTTGCGCCGCAAACCAAATTCGCCATCCTCCAGCCTAAGTCCATTTGTTTCATGGAGAAGGACGAAGCAGATCCTTCGCTTCGCTCCCTTCGCCAAGCTCAGGGCAAGCAGGATGACGCATCCACATCGGATGCGCAGAGAGATCCTTCGACTCGCTGCGCCTGCTTAGGATGACGATCCTCATCGGATCGTCAGTTGCCATTGGGGGGGAAGACGATGTTCCAGAAGAGCGGGGCGGGCGTCAAGAACTCGATGGGAAGGAGGGAGCCTTCCTGGTTCAGTTGCGGGGGACGGACGACGTTGACCTCGACCTTTTGCTGGGTCTTGGGATTTTCGATGATGAATTTGGTGCCCTGGGGCAAGCCTTCGGGAAGAATAATCATGGCGCCGGTGGCACTGACGGTGTGCGTGAAGCCGTCGATGGGTTTCGGATTGCCAGCGAGGTGAGCGACCACGGGCATGCGCAGCAAGACGCGCTGGGCGCGGCGGCGTTCTTCGGCGGTGGGTTGCCGGTTGAGCGCGGGGCGGGGCACGTTGAGCGCGCCGGGCTTGGCGTAGGGCGAAGGTTTCACGTTGGAAACAGGCTTCACAGTTCCAGCCCCCAAAATTCCATCTCCGGTGCAATCAGCTCGACGCCGTACTCCCAGCCGTCGGGGCGCGAATTGCCTTTCCAAACAATAATGGCGGCATTGCTGGAATGAGTGGCGAGATTGGTGAGCGCCAGGCGATGCTCGAGATTCAGCGACTGCTGCAGGACGACCATGCAGCCGTAAGGATTGACGATGCGCGTGTGGGCCTCGACGCTGACGCGCTTGCCGGTGCCGTCATCCCACTCGAGGCGCACGGGAACGCGCGAATTCATGCGGCGACCGCGACGCTTCTCGCGGTATTTGTCAGTTACGTGCCAGCTTTCGCGCAGCTTTAGCGACATGTTGCCCTCATTAAGGCCATGCTAGAGTTGAGGGGAAAAAGAATCAATGGTACGAGTCCGCGCTGGAGCACGAAAGAGTAGCTGTACCAAGGGACAGGCGGCCGAGCGGGAGAAGGACAGGCTTTGAAGAATCTGATTGTGAATGCGGATGACCTCGGCTGGACCGAGGGGGTGAACCGCGGGATTGCGGATGCGTTTCGAATCGGCATCGTGACGAGCACATCCATGCTGGCGAACGGGGCGGCGTTTGCGGGCGGATTGGAGATCGCGCGGCAGGCGCCGGGGCTGGGGCTGGGTGTGCACTTGAACTTGAGCGATGGCGCACCGGTGGCGGACCGGGAGACGGTCACGAGCCTGCTGAACGATGAGGGAGAGTTTGCAGGCGGGCCGGAGAGTTTGTTTTTGAAGCAAGTGAGACGCGGGCTGGTGCTGAGGGAAGTGGAGATGGAGTGGGACGCGCAGATTCAGAAAGTGCGCGACGCGGGGATTGAGCCGACGCATCTCGACGGGCACAAGCACGTGCACATGTTGCCGGGATTATTTGAAATTGCGCTGCGGCTGGCGAAGCGGCACTCGATTGGGGCGATTCGAATTGCGCTGGAGGAATCGAGTTTGCGGACGGCGCTAGCGTCCGGGAAAAAACAGAGAAGCGGGGTGGTGATGAAGCAGGGCGTGCAGGCAAGGGGGTTGAAGCTCTTGGCTCGAGACGCGCGCGAACAGGCGGAGCGCGCAGGAATTGCGGCGGCGGACTATTTTTGCGGGATTGCGCAGACGGGAGAATTGACGCAGGAAGGCTTGAAGAAATTCCTGAAGAGTTTGCCGGAAGGCACGACGGAATTGATGTGCCATCCAGGATACGCGGACGCGGCGCTGAAGAAAACGGCGACGCGGCTCCAGGATTCGCGGCAGGCGGAGCTGGAGATCCTGACGGATACAGGAGTTCGAAATCTTGTCGCATCGCAAGGGATTCGCCTGATAGACTATGGCTTCGTAACCCAGGAAGCGTAAACCGGCTGCAGAAAAGAATGACAAGCGACACGCTCATCCGCTACTCAGTGGTCGTTCCGTTCTACAACGAACAGGAAAACATCCCACCGCTCTATATGAAGCTGACGGAAGTGATGGACTCGATTGGCGAGCCATATGAGCTGGTGTTTGTGGACGATGGCAGCAAGGATGATACGTTCAAGGTGCTCTCGGAAATATACGAGCACGACCGGCGCGTGAACCTGGTGCGGTTGCGCCGGAATTTTGGGCAGACAGCGGGGCTGAAGGCGGGATTTGATTTTGCGAGGGGCGAAGTCATCGTCTCGATGGATGGCGACCTGCAGCACGATCCCGACGAGATTCCGAAGTTCCTGGAAAAAATCGAGGAAGGCTTCGACCTGGTGAGCGGGTGGCGCCACCAGCGGAACGATCACTGGCTGACGCGGCAAGTTCCGAGCCGCGTGGCGAACTGGATGATGGCGAAGCTTTCGGGGATCGAGCTGCACGATTTTGGAACGACGTTCAAGGCCTACCGGCGGGAAATCATTCAGGAAATTCAATTGTACGGGGAGCTGCACCGGTTCATTCCGGCGCTGGCAAGCTCGACAGGCGCGAGGATCGCGGAAGTGCCAATCGCGAATCTGGAGCGGAAGAGCGGCAAGTCCAATTACGGCATTGGGCGGACGATTCGCGTGTTCCTGGATTTGATCATCGTGAAGTTCCTGCTGGATTATTCGACGCGGCCGTTGCAGTTTTTCGGGTTGCTGGGCGTGGGCGGCGCGGGCATCGGTTCCCTGCTGGCGTGTTTCCTGGCCTACGAAAAGTTTTACCTGCACAAAGCGATCATGGCGGAGCATGGGCCGCTGATGTTGCTGGCGGTGGCGCTGTTCGTGAGCGGAGTGCAGTTCATTTCGATGGGGCTGCTGGGCGAGATCATAGCGCGCACGTATTATGAGTCGCAAAACAAGCCGATTTACGCACTGCGGGAAGTGAAGAGCCATCGCAAAGAGCTGGGCGATTCAACCGAGTCCACGCGTCCTTCGGGCAGCTCCGAACGCTAAGGCGTTCTCCGAACAAATACATTTTGGTGGGATCCGCCGGGTTGAAGTGCGCGAAGTTGCGGATTTTGAAGTTGGGACGCGCGGCGGCAGGAACGCTGGGGAGGGTGTGTGAATCGCGAACAGTTTTATGAAATCATGAGCGGCGAGGGCACGCTGGATTACGAATTGTATTTGAACACGAAGGCACTGCTTTCGTGCCAGAGCAAATTCGAGGAGCTGTGCAATCCGGATGAGCTGCAGTTTCAATTGGTGCATCAGGTCGAAGAGCTGTGGATGAAGCTGATCGCCTACACGCTGCTGGACATTGACGAGTATCTGCAGCAGGAAAATACGAACCGGGTGATCACGCTGTTCCGGCGCGTGCACATCGCACAAAAGCTGATGAATGAGCAGTTGGCGCTGCTGGAGACGATGTCGCCGAAAGAGTACCAGGAGATTCGAAAGCGGCTGGGGAATGGAAGCGGACAGGAGTCGCCGGGATTCCGCGTGCTGCTGAAGATGTACCAGCCGATCTGGAATTCATTCAAGGCGAATTATCTGGACAAGCGTGGGCTGACGATCGAGAAAATTTACGATACGCAGTATTCGCATGGGGACGCCTACGTGGTGGCAGAGGCGCTGGCAGAATTCGACGAATTGTTTCAGAAATTCCGGTATGAGCATTTGCAGTTGATCCATCGCACGATCGGATTTGGGTCGAAATCGCTAAAGGGGCGGCCGGTGGAGATTCTGGAAGAGGGGATGCGACACAAGTTTTTCCCGGAGCTTTGGGAGATTCGCGGAGAGATGACGGACAAGTGGGGTGCGGAGTATGGGGTGAAACGAGATCCGCTGGGCGGGCATCACTAGGGGAAGGAAAGAGTTAAAGAGTTAAAGAGTTAAAGAGTTAAAGAGTTTAAAAGTCTAAAGTTGAAAAGTTAAGGGCGGCGGGAACGAGAAATTGCGACAAGTGGCGTGGCAGGCGAGAGAGAATTGGCTGCTAGCGCAGCGTTTCAGAGAAAAACACGCAGGAAGTCCGGTCAGCGGTGGCGGGCGATGCTGCGGTATTCGCCGCGGAAATAAAGCAGCGGCTCTCCCTCATGAATTTCCGCATCGTGGACTTCAGCGACAAAAATCGTATGATCGCCGGCGGGATGCGCGGCCACGGTGCTGCAGCTCAACTGGAGCAGCGTGTCTTCCAGGGCCGGAAGCCCGCTCGCGGTTCGGGAGTAGCGGATGGAGAGGCGCTCTTCGGCTTCCGCGCTGTGCACGCCGCGAGCAAAATATTCGGAGACGGCCTGCTGCCCGGCTTTGAGCACGCTTACTCCGAAGCGTTTTTTCTTCTGGAGGAGAGGGAGAATTTTCGCGTGCTGGTCGACGCAAACGAGAATCAGCAGGGGGTCGAGCGAAACGGAGGTGAAGGAGTTGGCGGTCATGCCCTGGATTTTGCCGGGCTCGCGCTCGACGGTGACGACGGTCACGCCGGTGGAAAACTGGCCGAGTGCTTTGCGAAATTCCAGGGTGGTGAGCGGGGAGGTTGTCATCTTTGAAGTTTTTGAAGATACCATATTGAGCGGCGGGAAAGCGAAGCGGCAGGGCGAGATCGGAGCGAAGGATCATGGCGCGAAAAATCGCGATTTTGGGGGGAACGGGGGCGGAAGGCTCCGGGCTGGCCTATCGCTGGGGGAAGGCGGGTGAGCAGGTGCTGATTGGGTCGCGTGACGCGGGGCGGGCAGCAGAGACGGCGAAGCAGTTGCGCGAACGAATTGGCGGAGCGGCGCAGATCGAAGGGATGGACAATGCATCGGCAGCGGCGACGTGCGACGTTGCGGTGCTGACAGTTCCCTTCTCCGGCGCGGCGGCGTTGCTGAAGCAATTAAAGGGTGTGTGGAAGCCAGGGACGATTGTGATCGATACGACTGTGCCTCTGGCGGCGACGGTGGGCGGTGCAGCGACGCGAACGCTTGGAGTCTGGGAAGGCTCGGCGGCGCAGCAAACTAAGGAACTGTTGCCGCCGGGGGTGAGTCTGGCGGCGGCGCTGCAGAATTTGGGAGCTGCCTCGCTGGCGGGAGATGGACCGGTTGAGTGCGACGTCTTGGTTTGCAGCGACGATGAGAAAGCAAAACAGGTGGCGTCCGAGCTGGTCGGCAAGATTCCCGGGGCACGCGCG
>QHYE01000017.1 GCA_003224055.1 Acidobacteriota bacterium
GATAGCATGTTGGAACGTGGGAACGTCGAATGCCTCGGGCTAGGAATCCACTTCGGCTGCGAACGAGAGGTCCCTCGGCTCCCGATGGTCGCTCGGGATAGAAATCCCTCTTGGGATTTCTAGTTAACCATAACAGCCCCCTCCCCCTATGTTTTTTGTAAGAATGTGATTCGATGACGGTTAAAGTTGTTTGTTTTGATAGACTTTTGTAAGTGTTGATTCTAAAAATGTTACGGTGCGAATGGGATCGGCGAGGCGGTGTGCAAGCAGTTGGCAATGACGTGAGAACGGTTCGAGGCTGTGTGGCAGCACTTCGGGGCTCAGTGTAAACAAACACGCGCTAGAATAGCATAGAAGTACACTGCGTGTCAATTACTTTTTTGTTAGCATTCGAATGGAATCGTAAATCGTTGAAACTTCTGAAGGTTAGAGTCAATTCCCCACCTGAATGACGGGACCGCCCCTGATTGGAGAGTTCTATGCGTCTTCGATCTGTTCTTGCAGTGCTTGCTGTCTTTGTTTGTTCGTCTGGCAGCGCCGGCCAAAAGAGCACTACATATGAGTTTATCGCGATTTGATTGGAGGGGATTGCCCTAGTAGCAATCTTCGGTCTGGACTTGCGGGAATACCGGAAGCAGGGCCGAGAATGGCTGAAACAGGAACAAGAAAGAATAGAACAACACAAAGAAACTGCCGTACAGATGGATATCTGGCGAAAGCAAATCCATGCGGACCGCGTGGCAGAGATATTCTCGGTGTTGCGCGAGTTTCACAATTTTCTGATTCGCAGCGTGCACATTGATAAGACATTCGGACCGGGCAGGGATTATTCAGCATTCGGAAACATTTCGCTGCATCCCGAAGGCAGAATTTTCCCTGAGTATTTAGCTCTCCAGGAAGCCTACTATCTGTCCTACCTTGTCTCCGACCCTCTAGCCGCTTTTATGAAGGAGCGAATGACAGAAGCTGATGGGTTGCAGCGTGTGAATGATTCAGAGGAATTTCACCGCAAACTCATGGAGTTCGGACGTATACAAGATGGCTGCGAAGATTAGAGAACTCTCTTAGTGCTGTACGCGGGTGCCGTATGCTTCGGTGTTAAGCTGACCCAGTCCTTACGGACTGGGCTAATTTATGCTGCACCTACGGCGCTCCCGAGGCTATCTGCACTCGAATCTCCTATTAGAATGGGGAGAAGTCAACGTTGGGACGATCAGTGTAGTCCTCGCGCCGATCACATTCGTGGCGGAGAAAGTTTCCATGATGCCGTGCTTCAGAACCTTGCTGACCATGGCGCTCGCGGGCGCGCTCGGATCGCTGTGGGGCTGCGGCAAATCCGCTCCGGAGCAGGCCGCCAAATCTCCGGAGGAACTACTGCAAATCGTAATCCTCAACGCGGACGAATACCGCCAGGAGATCACCGATATCGACCGGCTGGTCTTCGACGAAAAACCGTTCGATAAAGACCGCCGCGCATTGCTGGCCACCAAGCTCGGAGAGCTCGCGGCACGCGTGAAAGCCGCCAAGGACTCCCACTTCCTGGAGATCGAGGCCTACGAAATCACGCGGCTCGCGGACGGCTTCAAAAAAATATGCCGGAACAGCCGCTGCGCAGCCAGCTTCCCAATCAATGGATGCGCATCCGCAATAATCTTTTCGACGACCGCAGTTGGTTCGCGCGCAGCGCCGCGGATCTCGAGCCGGCGCCGAGCGGATCGCAATGAACCGGCAGCGTTCTCTCATCGGCAGTCCCGTTTTTCAGGCTGGCCCTTCGGTCAGGTTCCTTGGGGAACGAGCCTGTACCATTTCGGCGTTGCTCAAGCCGCAGCAGGAGCCTAGAGTGGTGCTGTATTCGTCTTTCCACAGGAAGAATGCACCCATGCTAGGTCTACTCGGCGGCAAGCTCACCCCTTCTCCCCTTGAGGGATCGGGGCCCTTTCGCGCTCAATACGCGGAAGCCGATTTGAAAAAGATTAGCCGGCGCGAGTGGTGGCTTTGGCTCTCTGCATTCTTCGTGACGCTGCTTTCGGCCGCAGCGCTGGTGCTTTCTTCGATCCACTCGTTCTTCCCGCGCCCGGAACATTTTTATGAGATTCGCCCCGAGCAGGCGCGCTGGGGAGCGATGAGCCTGCTGCTGCTGTTCAATGGCTGGCTGGTATACCGGCAGTGGAGCTTTCGGCGAGCGCGGAGACACCTGACGGGGCAAGACGCGATCGGTGACACGGCAGGATCGGAATTTAGTGGCGTTGCCAGCGTTGGGGGCGTGGATCCCGTCACGGACTTGTACACGCGAGCGTCAGCCGAGCAGCAGCTTGGAAAAGAGATCGCCCGTGCACGGAGGCAGAGCACTTCCCTGAGTATCGCCACAATCCACCTGGAAGAGTTCACGGAGCTGACGCAGCGTAACGGCTTATCTGCCGCGGACCAGGCGTTGAAAGAGTTTGCGCGGCGCTTGAAGAAAGCGTGCCGCGGGTCGGATTTTGCCGTGCGAATGGCCAATGACGATTTCCTGCTGGTCTTGCCGGAGTGCAACCTGGGTGAAGTGAAATTGGTCTTGAATCGCATCGGCGCCATAGAAGTGAGCTGCTCGGGCAGGAAGGTCAGCCTCACGTATACGACGGGATGGGTGGATTACCAGGCCGGCGACCTGCCCGGCGATTTGCTGAAGCGCGCCTCGCAACTGCTGCACCTCTACGATTCAGCAGCCAAAGAGAGCTTTGCCACAACTTTGAATCCCCACTAGACCCACGAGGGGCAGTAGATTCTCCGCAAAACCCACCTTTTAGGAAACTTATTTCGGCTGCGCCTCGTACCTCTCTTCAAGCACCGGCCCAGCGCCGGCATGGAGGTATCCTGCAATGTCCGACTGTAAACGAGGTTTCTGCACCAGAACTGCACTCGCCGCCGCCACCACGCTGCTCCTCATCCCGGGCCTGGCCCGGGCGCAAACGCCAAGCGCCAAGGCAAGTTCCACGCCGTCAACGACATCCGCTAAGCAGGACCGCTGGCTGCACGTGCGGGTGATCAGCTCGGACGCCAAGGGGGAGACGGTTCGCGTCAACGTGCCTCTCGAACTGGCGGAGAAGGTACTTCCAGCCATCAACCACGATCGCCTGCATGGCGGCAAGGTCAAAATTGATTGCGCGCATGTGAATGACGTGGACCTGCGGGTGATGGTGGACGCCATTCGAAGCGCCAAGGACGGCGAGTATGTGACGGTGCAGGGTACTGAGAACGACGTCCGCGTAGCCAAGCAGGACAACCACTTAATCGTGCATGTGCTGGATAAGGGGAAGGCCAAGAGATCGCAGGTCGAAATCAAGGTGCCCATGAAGGTAATCGATGCGCTCTTTTCCGCCGGGAAGGATGAATTGGACCTGGTGGCGGCGTTGCACGCGCTTTCCGCAGCGGGAGACACCGAGCTAGTTTCCGTGAAGGACAACGAAAACACCGTGAAGGTGTGGTTGGACTCGAAGAACGTTACCGATTAAAGCGCGGAGGACAAAATGATTCTACTGGCGAAGGCAGCTCTTGGGGTCACGGGCACGCTTTTTGTTGCGGGCGCGTACACGTTTCATGAAGGGGTGATTCGAATTGACGTGGACGAACATCGCGCCGGAGGCTCGCACGTACACGTGTGGGTGCCGGCAGCAGCCGTTCCCATGGCGATGCATCTGGTGCCGCAAAAACAGTTGAGGGAGGCCGTGGAGCACTCCCGAGAAGCGCTGCCGATCGCGCATGCGATTGTGAAGGAACTGAAAAAGTATCCCGACGTCGATCTGGTCGAGGTCGTGGATGGCAAGCAACACGTGCAAATCCGAACGCGCAACGGAAAATTGCAGATTGACGTAGAAGCGCCGGACGAGCAAGTGCATCTGCTCGTGCCGCTTTCCACGCTGGAGGATGTCACGAGGCAGTTGGAAGACAGCGCGCCACGCGCCTGACGTTTTTAGGGCGGAGAAATTGCGCTAAGGAATGGCAGAATTTGCCAGTTCGGATTGCCCGGTCTTGCCGGGTTGAAAATAAAGCTCTTCGAACATGGCGCCTTTCTTCCAGCCGGCGCGCTGCAAGATGCCGCGGGCGTTTTCCACCATGTTCGGATGACCGCAAAGATAAGCAGTGGTGGATTCCGGCCGCAAATCCCACAAATTGGCATACTTGCGCAATAAATCATCTACGCGACCGGTCTCGCCTTTCCATTTTTCGTCCTCCCACGGGCGGCTGACGGTCGCAACATACTTGAACCACGGAACTTCAGCAGCGTAGCGCTCCAATTCTTCACGATAGCCGAATTCCCACGAGCGGCTGCCACCCTGGAGGCAGTAGAACTTGTGGTTCCCGGGCATCGGGCTATCGCCGCTCTTCCAATCGCGATAGAGGGTGCGAATGTAACTGACAAATGGGGCGACGCCGGTAACCGTAGAGACCAGAAGATGTTGCGTGCGGCCGCTGCGCAGGTCGATGGTGAAGCGTCCCTTGGCGATCTTGCGGCAGAGGAGGGCGTCGCCTTCCTTCAAGTTGTAAAGAAGAGGAGTAAGTTCGCCGTGGGGAACGAGCTCAAGGAAAAACTCAAGCGCGTCTTCGTAAGGCGAGGAGACGATCGAATAGGCTCTTTCGGTCCGTTTTCCGTTTTGTTCGACTCCCAGCGTGGCGTATTGGCCGGCGAGGAATTTGAAAGGAGCTCCCGGGTCCAGGCGCAGAAGCCACAAGTCCGGGGAGAGATCGCGGCGTTCGAGGATTCGCGCGTGGAAATGCTTGTCGCCGGGAAAGGGCATGGTGCCTCTACAGGTGCTTCCCTTCCCATTTGACCACAAAAAGCGCTCTGGAGAAGAACCAGGGTAACGGAAATTGAATCTCGCTCCGATTACTCGTAGGCGAGGGCTACTACGGGATCGTAACTCGCGGCTCGTAGTGCCGGGTAGACTGCCCCGATCGCGGCGCCGAAGAGTGCCAGAACAACGGAAGAGAAAATCCAGCCCGCTGAAATCAGTATTGTTAGCCCTGGATTTATCTCTTTCAGAATCGCCTGCGCCAGAAAAGTGAGTGCGATTCCCAGTCCGGTTCCGAGTAAAGTGAGAATGAGGGTCTCACCGAGGAGCATTCGCACGACGTCGAAACGAGAGAATCCCAGCGCCTTCAATATGCCGATTTCCCGTGTGCGCTCCATGACCATGGTATGCATATTCAGCAAAACCACGAGGAAGCTCACGACGATTCCGAGTGAGACCATGGTGCGCGTGAACGGACGAAGCTGCGGCAAGTTCGAGGAAGTCATCAGCGAGACGTACTCGGACAGGGAAAGGATCTTGTTTTGAGGCATCAGTTTGAGAATCTGACCGCGCGTGGCTTCGGTATCTCCCTTGCTTCGCACATAAAACATGGAGACGCGCTTCTCCGCCCCGGCGATTTCCTGGGCCGTGCGGATGGGAATGAAATAGCGGGCGCCCTTCCCGTGGGCGACGATCCCGCTGACTGTAAACGTATGATTCAACAAGGTGATCTGGCTGCCGACTTTCAGGTGACGCGTCTGCGCGATGATGTCGTCGGCGATCACTTCGTCGGGCCCTTCAAAGGGCCGGCCGTCGCGAAAGAGGAATCCCTTGCTCAGAGCATTGAATCGCTTGTAGTCGATGCCATAGACCATCACTAAGTTCTTTGGTTCCGTCAGGATCACCGTCGGAGCGACCTCATCGACTCCGCTCAACGCGGCGAGCCGTTCGCCGAGCGATTCCTGCATGACGGCACTGGAGAACGCGAAAAAAATCGAAGAGTTCGGCGGCTGCACCAGGATGTCCGCGCCAACACCTTCGACACGTTTGCCCCACTCGGAGATGATCCCCGAGGTCATGCCGACAATCATCAGAACGAGAATGACTTGAATGGCGATGGCGATCACGCTCAAGAAACTTCGGAGCGGCCGCGCGTAAATGCTTCCCCACAACATTTGCAGGAGGGAAAATGGGCCTTCGTAGGTTTCAGTCATCAGGCTCAACCAAGTTTGTACTGTATCATCCGCATTTCGTACCGGTCAAAGCGGCCGCACAGCAAGGCGAGTGCCGTATTGCGAAAAAGATATTTCGCTACAGTGAAGTTTTCAACACAACTGTTGATAAGTGTGTGGAAAACCCGCGTCCGGGCACGGCTAACTTCTCGCTCTTCAACGTTCTTGCACTCTTTGCACAATATCGGTGCAACTAAGTCTGCATCTCAAGTTGGGAAAAAGATTCGCGAACGAATGCAAGGCAAAAGAGCTGTCAATTTGAATCAAAACAGTACAGGGAGTTCATCGCGTTCGACGGCCGCAGCGGAAATTCTTTCTTCGACGCTCGAGCTCTTCCACTTTTCCACGCTACTGCTTTGTTTAGTACCACTTCGGCGGTCGCTGGAGCCGAATCTTAAACACTTGCTTTGTATCGGTGATGTCGTACCATCGGCCGTAAGTCTTCCATCCCTCCGCGATCACTTGAATCAGCACGCGGCCCAGCGGCGCGTTGGGCACGTGCGCAATACCGTCACGATTGGTCTTTACATTCAATTCCAATTTCTTGTCTTTCAACAGCTTCCGTTCCTCGACGTATTTCACATAGACGCTGGCATTTTCAACCGGCGTGTCTTTTTCACCGCCACTCACTTCAATGGTGATGCGGCTCAGCACGTCCGTCTTGACACGTGGAACTTTTTCATTGGGGGCCGGTGGCGGCGGATCCTGGGCGACGAGGCCTTGCGCGGCCAGGAGCGCAGCGCCAAGACACAGACAACGAGTGAAATTCTTCCAGGCTCTCATGGAACGGTGAACACTATCCTCTCCGCAAGAATGGGGCGGGGTCAAGTCCAGAACCTGCTTGATTCGATGCCAATTCGGTTCGATACGCTGCTCCGCGGCCTGGGAACCCTGGAAACTTTTCATGCTGGCTAATTGACTCAACGAAATGGCTCATGTAAGTTCTCAAGAAACTGCTCGGAAGACAAGGCCGGGACGCAGGAACGATGAATCGGACCTCAACTAGCTTTAGAAATAATTGTCCTCAAGCCCGAGATTCGGTCCTAGCCGGCGCACAGCACCCCCTGTGACAAAGATTCATGGACCTGGGAAGAGTCAACAGGCCTCTCCCGGTAGGTACCTGCCGTGAAATGGGCACCGGCTAATTCAGAGTCACGCGAGGCATAGCAAGGAGATCAAGATGGGTTTTGCCACCAACGCCATTCATGTCGGGCAGGAACCGGATCCGGCGACCGGCGCCATTGTTGCGCCGATCTATCAGACCTCCACCTACGTCAACGAAGAGCTCGGCAAGAACAAAGGGTACGACTATGCGCGGACGAATCATCCCAATCGCAAAGCGCTCGAGCGTACCGTAGCCAAGCTCGAGGGTGGCCACGGCGCCTACGTTTTCTCGTCCGGCATGGCCGGGATTGACGCCGTCTTCCGGCTGCTCCGCCCCGGCGACCACGTGGTTCTTTCCGAGGCCGTCTATGGCGGCGTGTTCCGTCTTTCCACGCAACTGCTCGTACACTTCGGCCTGGAATTCAGTTTCGTGGACACCTCGACACCAGACGCCGTTCGCATGGCGCTCCGTCCGAACACCAAAATGCTTTACGTTGAGACGCCGACGAACCCCACGCTCCGCGTCACGGATATCTCCACGATGGCCAAGCTCGCGAGCGAACGCAACACGACGCTGGTTGTGGACAACACGTTTCTCAGCCCCTATCTGCAGCGGCCCGTCGAACTGGGCGCTCACATCGTCGTCCATTCCATGACCAAGTATCTCAACGGCCATAGCGATTCCACGGGTGGTGCCGTGGTTTTGACGCGTCCGGAGGATGCGGAGAAGATTTATTTCATCCAACGTTCCGCGGGCACGGGCCTTGCGCCGATGGATTGCTTTCTCATCTCTCGCGGTATAAAGACGCTTGCGGTTCGCATGCTGCAGCATAACGCCAACGGCATCACCGTTGCCCGTCATCTGGATGCGCATCCCAAGGTGCGCAAGGTTTATTACCCCGGCCTGCCCTCACATCCGCAGCACGACATCGCGCGCCGCCAGCAGAAGGGTCCCGGGGGAATGCTGGCCTTCGATCTTGGCTCGCTCGACGCCGCGCGTCGTTTCCTCAATCACGTTAAACTTTGCGCGCTCGCGGAAAGCCTTGGCGGCGTCGAAACTTTGATTTCCCTTCCCGCCATGATGACCCACGCGTCCATGCCCAAGGAAACGCAGGACCGCGTGGGAATCACCGAAGGACTCGTGCGCCTCTCCGTGGGCATCGAGGACGTCGAAGACATCATCGCGGACCTCGACCAGGCGCTATTGTATGTGTGACATTCCTGCGCGAGCCATGCGTTCCGGATTTCAGCGCACCGAGCTCTCCAGCCACGCCAGATAGTCCTTTGACCCTGCCGCGACCAAAAGGGCGATGAACTCCGGCGCTTCGTAACTGTGGAGACGTTTCACTTCTTTTTCCAATTCAGCGAGACGGTTCCTCGTGGTCTTCATCACCAGCAGGTATTCGCGCGCCACTTCCAGTTTCCCCTTCCATGTGTAGAACGAGTTCATCGGACTCAGCAGGACGTTGACACACGCAGCCAGCTTTTTTTGAACCACGCGGCGTGCGATCTTTCTGCTTTCGCTCAACGTCCCGCACGTCACCAGCACGACGAGACTCCGTCCCCCCGCTTTCATCGCTTCCCTCCCCGGCCGAGATCAAGCCGCGCGAACTGCTTTTGTCCTGGGCAAAGTGAGAATAGAATACCGCTCCATGACGACCTCACCGATCAAGTTTGGCACCTCGGGCTGGCGCGGCGTGATCGCCGACGAGTTTACCTTCGCCAACGTGCGGCTGGCAGTGACGGCCATCGCGCAGCACGTGAAAACAAAAGCCAAACAGCCTACGATTCTGGTTGGCTACGATACACGCTTTTTCTCCGAAGAATTTTCGCAACTCGCCGTGGACATCCTCCAGCACCAAGGCATTCGAACGCTGCTTTGCGAGACCTTCACGCCCACGCCGGCCGTCGCGTTCGAAATCATGCGCCGCAAGCTCGACGGCGCGGTCAACTTCACGGCAAGCCACAATCCGGCGCAGTATCACGGGCTGAAGTTTTCTTCGGCGGACGCGGGCCCGGCCCTTCCGGAAGTCACCAAGGATATTGAAGCACGGGTGGCGAAAATAATTGAGAAAGACGGCCCGTTTCCGATATCGCCGGCCGTGAAATCGCACGAGAAGGATTCGTCCACGGAAAAGGTCAACCTGCGCGAAAATTATCTGAAGCGCCTCGAGGAGCTCGTCCACTTTGATACGCTGCGCAAGGGAAAATCCAAGTTTGTCGTGGACGCGCTGCACGGCTGCGGCGCAGGCTATCTGGACCGCACGCTGGCCGACCACGGAGTGGCGGCGCAAGCCATGCGCACCGACCGCGATTGCCTTTTCGATGGAACCGGTCCCGACGTTTCCGAAGAAAATCTCGCGCCGCTGCGCAAAGCAGTAGTCGACTCGAAAGCCACGGCGGGCCTGGCAACGGATGGCGACGCGGATCGCTTCGGCATCGTGGACGGCGACGGCACGTGGATTCAGCCTAATCTCATTCTCGCGCTTGTCTACGATTATCTGGTCGAGACCCGCAAATGGAACATGCCGGCGGCGCGCAGCGTAGCCACCACCCAGATGATGGATGCGGCGGCGAAATCCCACGGGCAGACCGTCCACCAAACGCCGGTAGGATTCAAATACATCGGGCAGTTGATTCGTGAGGACAAGATCGCGCTGGGCGGTGAGGAAAGTGCGGGGCTCACCATTCGCGGCCACATTCCGGAGAAAGACGGCATCCTCGCCTGCCTCCTCGTCGCGGAAATGCTTGCCGCGCGCGGCGCCTCCATCGGCGAACAGGTTCGCGCGATGTTCAAGAAACTGGGCCGTGAATTTTGGCCCGTGCGCGAAAACTTGCACCTCTCCGACGAACAAAAGGCAAATGCGGTGAAGAAGGTGGCGGTGGACGCTTCGACACTCGTGGGGCGAAAAGTCGTATCCATCGACCGCACGGATGGAGCAAAATTTGTGTTTGATGACGGTTCCTGGATGCTGTTGCGTTTGTCCGGGACCGAACCCTTGCTTCGCCTCTACGTGGAAGCAGAGAGCGCGGAAGCTTCCGCGAAGCTGACACGCGAGGCCACCAAGTGGGTTCTGCAAAGCTGAACGAAATGGACGCCAGGGAAAAATTCGAGTCGCTTTTGAAGCACTACGGGCCCGTCTTCCTCGGATTGCTCGTGCTGGTGCTTGTGGTGCACGACGTTTTCGGCACCCACGGCTACCTGGCCATGCGCCGCACGCAAAACGAAATCCATAAAGTCGAAGCCGGTCTGGATCAATTGAACAAAGAGAATTTACAGCTTGAGCAGGAAGTGCGGGAACTGAAGACCGACCCGCACAAGATCGAAAAAATCGCCCGTGACGAGCTGGGCCTTGCCAAACCCGGCGAAGTGATCATCAAGATTCCGCTGTCGCAGCAACTGCCGCAAAGTCCTACCGCGAAACACTGACCGCCCGTTTCTTCCAGGACGTCCGCAACAAAGACAGCGCAAGCATCGCCAGAAAAATCACGATCAGCCCGCCAGTGGCTTTCAGTTGACTGCACTGGCCTTTGGGCAGGATGGAAAATCTTCCGTAAACAAATTCGATGTGCACCCAGTAGACCAGCAGCGAAGTCTTCCCCAGCTGGATGAGCGGGCTGAATCCCTTCTGCCCAAAACCCCAGCGGCACCACGCGTAAACGAAAAATAAAATCACGAGCAGGATGCCGCAGCGCATCAAGAAGAAATTCGGGCCGCTGTGCCAATAGTCGTAGACGGCGTAGAGCCGGATGCGCGACGAATCGAATGCCATGGAAAGAAGCATGGCGATGATTCCAGTGCCACCCAGCGCTGCAAATGCCAATCCCTCTCTGCGCCGCGCAAATTCGGAGAAGACAAAAAAACCGACCGCGAGTCCCGCGAAAGCGAACGCCGTCCAGGGAAACAGCGGAAAAAGCCACGGCTGCGGTTCCTTGAAAATATGCACGCCGTTGATGTAGGACTCCAGCGGCCACGGCAGGAATCTCGGGCGATGCGTGGTCCAGAGCGGGGGCGTGGCCATCGCGACGACCGTGGCGGCAACTAAGCCCGCGATGAGCGTTCGAATCCTCGCGGCGGTGATGTCGCCTTTCCCGGTGAGCCAGCAAAGCCCACCCAAGAGCATCATGGAAAGGCCAAGAATGTTCAGCACGTCCACGCGCAGCAAGTCCGTCGCGGGCGACCACGGATACCCGAGTGCATACTCCTGCACACGAAAAAGCAATCCCAGTCCATACACTTCCGCGCCGCGCAATATCGTCTGCTTCGCGATTGCGCCGCGATCGATTCCCTTTTCGCGCATTTTCTCCGTCACCAGCGCAACGGAAATCCCCGCGAGAAAAATGAAGAGCGGCGCCGGCAGCGTCCCGCCAAGCCGCGACCAGCCCATCAAAGCGGAATTTCGCGCTTCCGGACTCAGCCAGGAATCATAGCAATGCGTCTGGAACATCAGCACGCACGCCAGGCCTCGCATCCAGTCGATGTAAGCGAGGCGTTGAGGTGCCCGTTGGATTTGGTCTGCCATCGCTCTGCGTTACAATCCTCGTTTGTCTGCCACTCGCCAACTCGGCCCGCTTCCCATGCTCGGCCTGTGGGCCGCGCTCACGCTTACGGGAGCGCTTTATGCCGCGTGGCTCGGTTATGGCGGCCGCGGCTTTGCGGCTACGCTGACGGCCTTCGCGATTTTCTTTCTGGTGATGCTTCTTTTTGCCGCGCGCGGCGTACCGGAAAGCCTTGCCGCACGCTTCGGCGCCGGCAGCGGCTTTTTGCTTGGCGTCGCGGTGTTCCTTGTCTACCTGATTTACGCCCTGGGAACAAATACTTTCGCATTCACGCGTGCCGCCGCGATCGTCGGTCTTGTTTTCATCCCTCTTGCGCTCGCAGCTTCGGCAGCACGGCAACCACCCGGCTGCTGGCAAGACTTCGTAACCATAGCGGGAATTTGGGTGGCCGTGAAATTCTCGCCGTCGCACTGGTTGTGGCCCTATCCCGGTGGGCGCCTTGCGTACGTTTTCACGGTGCTGCTCTGCGTGAACGTCGCGCTGGCCTCGTTCGTTCTCCTGCGTCGCCTCAACGGCATCGGTTATTCCATCGGCTGGGGCCGCCACTGGAGCTTTTTCGTGCTCGCCAGCTTCATCGTCTTCGGCTGCATCGCCATTCCTCTGGGCCAAGCCATCCACTTCATCGAATTTGCCCCGCGCTTCAGCGAGTGGAAATCGCTGCCGTTGCTCTCGCTCGGCATTCTCTTTTTTACCGCCTGGCCGGAAGAATTTCTTTTTCGCGGCTTGCTCCAAAACATGCTGGCTCGTGCTTCCAAAAGCGAACTCGCGGGCTGGTGGACCGCTTCCCTTCTTTTTGGTTTCTCCCACATCACCAACATGGGCTTTCCCAACTGGCGCTACGTGTTGCTCGCTTCCATCGCGGGCTTTTTCTACGGATGGACGTGGCGCAAGACGGGCTCGATCTTCGCTTCGGCGCTGGTCCACGCCGCCGTGGATGTCTTGTGGCATTTTTTATTCCGAACTACATAATCCGGGAGCCAGATCATCGATGTTGAGCTCCTCTGGGTCACGATCCATCGATTGGTAACGGACCGAAGAGGGCCTGGGAGTGTTCGATTGGGGGCAGGCGGGACGAAAAGCCTCGACAGTTGAGAGGTCCCCGCCTTATTGTCGGAAGTTGTAAGCCCATCGAGAAGACTCTTAGATAGCAGTGGGTATTTCGAACGCCATGACCCCTCTCTTGCCGCTCGAGTTCGCTCTGGTGTCCAGCGACTACGCGGCTGTGACCGCCATTTCCGGCGGGGTAAGGAAATACGGAGCCAAATCGAGTTTATCGCCCGGCGCCGAATCCGCGCGCGATAGCCTGAGGCGGCGCAAATTGGACGGCGTCTTCGTGGACATGGAGGCTCCGGGGGCGCTGGAACTGATCACGGACATCCGCAAAGGAACGTCCAATTCGAAGTCGGTCATTTTCGCCTGCGTCCAGAACTCGAAAGAATCCACGGTCACGCTGAGCGCCGGCGCCAATTTCCTGCTTTTAAAACCTCTGACGGCTGAGAGCATCGCTCTGCACATCACCATCGCGAAAGAGATGATAGAGCGTGAGCACAGGCGGTATTTTCGTCATCCCCTGAACCTGCCTGTGCTGCTCGAAGACGCGGATGGGGATCAGCGGGCCAGGATGGCCAACCTGAGCGAAGGCGGGATCGCGGTTCGCGCCACAAGAGCGTTGAAGCATTCCTCGATGATTGACTTCGAATTCGAATTGCCGTTCGGGGCAACCGTGAGCGGCAGAGGACAAGTCGCCTGGACGAATCAGGAAGGAATGTCCGGAATCCTTATTCATTCGTTCCATGACAAGGGACGGGAGCAGTTGGAAGCATGGCTCGCCTCGCGCGAGCAGCTTTCCTCCCCGCCCGTCGTTACAGAAACTTTCTCGTAAGAGTCCTCCGTCAACGCCGTAGACTATTGAACCCAAAGCAGGTCAGGGACAATCCTGGCCAGGAAACCAAAGTTCGTTTTACACGTCTACCATCAGCAGTTACCAGGAACATCCAGCTATCGGCAAACGTACCTTTCCCCGGTGGAGGTATCCAATGGAAACGCTCTGGCAAGACGTCCAGTTTGCCGTTCGAATGATGCGCAAGAACCTCGGCTTCACGACTGCGGCGGTCCTATGCCTGATGCTCGGAATTGGAGCCACCACTGGAATCTTCACCGTTGTGAATGCCGTGCTCCTGCAACCGCTGCCTTACTCGCATCCCGAACAGCTCATTCGAATCTACACGGAATTTCCGACGTTCCCGAATGGCGGACTCCACCGCTTCTGGACGTCCGGGCCGGAATTTCTGGATCTTCGCCGGGATACCCATTCCTGGGCCTCACTCGATATGTGGATCACCGGCGGAGCAAACCTGGCCGGAAAAACGCAACCCGTGCGCGTCACCGCGGCCTACGTGAGCGGCGGGCTCCTGGAAACGCTTGCCGTGGCGCCAATCCAGGGACGCCTGATATCGCAGACGGACGATGTACCAGGAGCGCAGGTGGTGGCCGATATTTCCTACGGCACCTGGCAAAGCGTTTTTGCGGGTGATCCCCATGTCGTGGGGCGGGAGACGTACCTCGACGGCCTGAAATGCAACATCATCGGCGTGATGCCGAAGGGTTTTCAGTTTCCTCCGGGCGAACCAGAGCCGGCGCAACTCTGGACCGCTTTACGATTGGATCCGGCCAATCCGGGAAATCGAGGCGGCCACAACTACTACTTGCTGGGCCGGCTGAAGCCGGGCGTTTCCGGAGGAGCCGCGCAGGGAGAGCTCGCTTCGCTCGTTCAGAGTTACGGCGAAAAGCGGGTGCCGAAGACGCATAGCTTCCATCCGAAGACTCACACCATCGTCAGCTTTCCACTGCGAGCGGAAGTCGTTTCGAGCGTGCGGCCGGCTTTATTGATGCTGCTGGGCGCGGTGGTGTTCGTCCTGCTGATCGCAAGCGTAAATGTTGCCAACCTGCTTCTCGCGCGTGCGGAGGCGCGTCGCCGCGAAATTGCCATTCGCGGAGCGTTGGGAGCCGGATTAGTGCGGCTCGCCCGGCAATTTGTGACCGAGGGAATTTTACTCGCGCTCTGCGGCGCGGCCCTCGGCGTCACGTTATCGTTTGCGGGAGTGCGCCTGGTTCAAATGACAAATGCGGGCGGCATTCCGCGCGCCGATGAAATTTCTATGGACTGGCGCGTGCTCCTTTTCACGCTCGGGACGAGCGTGTTCACAGGAATTCTTTTTGGACTCGCGCCGATTGCCCCGCTCATCTTCAGCGGAATCTCCGAATCGCTAAAGGACACGGCGGGTAGCACCACGGCCGCGGCTGGAGCGCAAATCTTTCGCCGCGTTCTCGTGGCCGGCGAATTGGCCATGGCGCTCGTACTGCTGATTGGTTGCGGGCTGATGCTGCGCGCATTTTGGAAATTGCAGGAAGTTCATACCGGCCTGCACGCCGATGATGTGCTCACCCTACGAGTGTCGCTGCCGAGCGGAACGTACACGGACAACGCCAAGATCACCGATTTCTGGACGCGCTTCGAAGGACGCCTGACAAATCTTCCTGGAGTCCGATCCGCCGCGCTCGCTTCCGGATTGGCGCCGCTCCGGCCGCCCAACATGAACGATACGGATATCGAAGGATTCGTAATGAAGGAAGGCGGTCCGATTCAAAACGTCGATTTCTACCAATCAGTCAGCAAGGATTATTTTGCGACCATGGGAATTCGCTTGATGGATGGCCGGCGGTTCGAATCGCGCGACGTGCAGGACGGGCCGGAAGTTGCCATCGTCAACAAGACCATGGCACTGACCTTCTGGCCGAATCAGAATGCCCTTGGACGCCACGTGCGTCCCAGCGGCAACAAGACCTGGTGCACCGTCGTGGGAATCGTGGACGATGTGAAAAATGCCGGACTCGACCGGCCGGCAGGCACAGAGATTTATCTGCCCTTCCGCCAGCCTTCGAGTCAAGGAAGTTCCGATATGTACGTGGTGATGCGTGCGCAAGGAGGCGACCCGCGCGCGATGGCCGGCGTCGTGCGCGAGCAACTCGGCGAGATCGATCCAACGCTGCCGGTCGCGGATGTGCGATTGATGGAGGATGTCCTCTCGCGGGCGCAGGCGCGTCCGCGATTCCTCACGCTGCTGCTCTCCCTTTTTTCCGGCGTCGCTCTCGCGATCGCGACAGTGGGCATCTACGGCGTGGTGTCCTATTCCGTCGCGCGGCGCACAAAAGAATTCGGATTGCGCATGGTGCTCGGCGCGCAAGGCGGAGACGTGCTGGGCCTGGTGATGAAGCAGGGAGCGGGAATGATCTTGATCGGTGTGGCGTCAGGACTTGTTCTGGCCTTTGTTTTCACGCGATTGATGGCCAGTTTGCTGTTCGGCGTAACCGCGACGGATCTTCCGACGTTTGCGAGCGTCACAGTAATCCTGTTTGGTGTGGCGCTGGCGGCTTGTTACATTCCCGCGAGACGCGCGACCTGCGTCGATCCGATCCAGACGCTGCGCTACGAGTAGCTCGGCGCTTTGCCACGCCGTGGCTCCAGAAAATGACCACGTGAAAAATAACTAAATAAGTCGCCTCCGCATCCTTCGGGTATAGAATCGGGTTGTAAAACCTTGGAGGACGAAAATGGCGAAACGTTTGACGGCAGAGCAGGCAATTTTCTTGTTGCAGGACATGTACATGCCGATGCTGAAGGCCGAGCATCGCATGACGAAAGCGGTGCTCGAAGCCGTGCCCGCGGACAAGCCGGACTTCCGGCCTGATTCCAATGCGAAGACCGCGATGGAGCTGGTGCGTCACATCGCGGCGTCGGAGAACCGGTTTCTGGAAACTACCATCAACGGAGAGTTCAGCGCGGCGCCCGCGGCATTTCCCGAGAGCGCCAAAACGCCGGCGGATTTTGCGGCGTGGTACGCGGAGCGATTCGAAAAGAATTGCGAAGCGCTCACAAAATTGAGCGGCGATCAACTCCTCAGGATGGTGGATTTCCGCGGGATGTTCCAGCGGCCGGCGGTAACTTTCCTGCAGATCGGATTGAACCATTCGATCCATCATCGCGGGCAGTTAACAACCTACCTGCGGCCGATGGGCGGCAAGGTGCCGGCCATCTACGGCGAAAGCTACGACAGCGCGCTGGCGAAGAAGGCTGCTGGGTAATAACTGCAATTTGACGGGCATTTATTCCGCCCGCTGTTGTTTGAATTTCGTTGCCGCGGAACGATGGCAGCTTGAAGTCTCCGCTGAAACACTTACTTTACAACTCCACTCATGGGACTCGATGCTGAGGCGTAGAGGCGCTTGGGCATGCGGCCGGCAAGATAGGATTTGCGGCCGGCGATGACCGCGTCGCGCATGGCTTCGGCCATCAAGACGGCGTCTTGCGCTTCGGCGATGGCGGTGTTCATGAGCACGCCGTCGGCGCCGAGTTCCATCGCAACGGCCGCGTCGGAAGCGGTGCCGACGCCAGCGTCCACGATCATAGGAACTTCGGTGATGCGTTCGCGGAGGATGCGGAGATTCGCGGGATTCTGAATGCCAAGGCCGGAGCCGATCGGCGCGGCGAGCGGCATGACGGCAGCGGCGCCCGCGTCAATCAGTTTGCGCGCGGCGATGAGATCGTCGTTGGTGTAAGGGAGAACGACAAAACCTTCTTTTACAAGGACGCGGGTGGCTTCGATGAGCTGCTCGGTGTCTGGAAATAATGTTTGCTGGTCGCCGATGACCTCGAGCTTGACCCAATTCGACAGCCCGACTTCGCGCGCGAGCCGCGCGGTGCGAATCGCTTCATCGGCGGTGTAGCAAGCCGCGGTGTTGGGCAAGATGAAGATCTTTTCGCGGTCGATGTAGTCGAGCAAAGATTCCTTGCTGCGGTCGGTGAGGTTTACGCGGCGAACAGCGACGGTGACCATGTCCGCGCCGCTCGCGGCGTGGGCGCGGGCCATTTCCTGAAAGCTGCGGTACTTCCCGGTTCCGACGATCAGTCGGGAATTGAAAGCGCGGCCCGCAATCACCAAATTGTCCGGCATGGTTGACCTCATCAGGATTTTAGACCTTCGGAGGCTGGCGGACAAATCACAGGCTAGTCCGTTAACCAGTGCAAGGCTGGCGGCCCGAGAGCCACCAGCCTGCCACACAATCCTGAGGGACTTGACAGAATAGCGAGCTTTTAACGAGCGCGTGGCCGCAGAAGCCAACTCAGGTCCACGCCGATGCCGAAGGAGTAGCTGTTGAGTCGCAGCGGAACGCTGCGGCTGAAATCGAATTCGAGATCGAGATAATCAACTGGTTTGAAATCAACACCGGCGTTGAAGCCATTGTCGCGCACGAGGTCCGCCGCGCCCGTGGAAACGCTGGATGAAGTGAAACTCTTGCGATCGCTCGTAGTGCCACTCGCGCTGCATTTCGCCGCAGAGCCGCACCGGAAGACGCGGCTGGTCACCGTCTGATTTCCCCACGGCGCAACATCATAAGCCGAGGCCGAAAAACTGAATTTGCCCGGATCATACTCGATGCCACCGTTAAATTGCGCGTTGTAGCCGAAGGTGATGAACGGGCGGTGGAAAAACTTTGTGTCCATGACGCTGTTGCCCACTCCGGCGTCGATGAACGGCGAGAAATCTCCAAAGGCATGATCAAAATGGTTCGCCAAATTCCAAGTTGCGTGGCCCGTGCTTAGGCCTTTCTTGGTATCGGCTGTGGGAGCGGTAACGTGAACGGCGGAACTATAATTTAAAGACTTGTTTGGGTAGTTCCAACGGAGGTCGGCGAATAAAGTTCCGACGCCGATGCCGGATACCGCGCCGGGATTCTTCTGCTTGATGGAAGTCGGTGTGGTCACGAAATAAAATGGGACGCCTGCATCAATTCCAAAATGGCGGGAAAAATTGTAGCCAAGCGCCGATCCCACATCGTAGACAGAACCTTCGCCGTCGCTGTAACTTCCTTCGAACTTGGCTCCCAGCGTCCAGCCGGGAGTGAAGCCTCCCGGGTTGTCTTTTGCCGCACCGGTGGCGGCGGGAACCGGAGATTGCGCAAAGATCGAGGGGCAAAGGCCCAGAAACGCAAGCGTTAAGGCAAATCCTGCGAGAAGAAATCTAAGAACCAAAAATTTCCAAAGGTTGTCGGCCGAGCGCGTGCTAAATTTCAATTGTCCCCTCCCATTTGCTATTCGATTTGGCAGCGGCAACAGCCGCGCGATTCTGGAATCATTCCAGTGGCAACGCGAAACTGAGTCTGGGAATTGATGTGGGCGTTGGATAGTTCGATTGCAGTCTACGAAGAAAGGATGCCCGAGGCCACTAGGAGCAGCCGGATGGTTTCCGCTGATGAACCTGTACAGGCGGACAGGCTCCGTTTCCGGCGCGGCGAAACGCCGGTTATCCGGGGATGTGACACCGCCAGATTTGCTCAACTTTTTTTCG
Source organism: Acidobacteriota bacterium (assembly GCA_003224055.1). GTDB lineage: Bacteria > Acidobacteriota > Terriglobia > Acidiferrales > UBA7541 > Acidiferrum. The sequence goes on from QHYE01000017.1 coordinate 19,072, forward strand.
AGCCGGGCTAGGACTGCAAATGGGCTTCCAGGAACCAGAGGTCCTTGTCCAATTCACGCGTGACGCTGGTAAAGAGATCGGTGGTGATTTTGTCGCCGAGATCGTCGCTCTCATTGACGGCCTGGCGAAGCGCGTTGGCATGGTGGGCAACGTTGTGGACGAGCCATTTGAGCTGGGAAGCTCCGTCCGAGGCGCTCAGGTCTGCTTCCTTGAGACCGCTCCTGGCGGCGGACTCGCGAACGGTGCCGTTAGCAACACCACCTAGCGTTACAATGCGCTCAGCGATGGTGTCGGTCTGATCTTCGAGATGTGCGGCAACGGAATCGAATAACTCGTGAAGCTGGATGAAGTGCATGCCCTTGACGTTCCAATGGGCCCACTTCACCTGGCTGCGGAGATCGACGCTATCCGCGAGACGGGCATTCAGAAGCGCAACAATGGCTTGCCGGTTTGCCTCAATCTCACCGACGCTGCTCTTGTACATGCGAACTGCTGCAGTTGCTGTCTTGGCCATAGTGTATTCCCTCCTGTGTATTCCAAATTGTCATTCACCGGGTTAGATGTTTGAGAGCAACAAAATGGCTCATCGAAATGTTGAGAACCGCGGTCAATCCTGAAGGATCGGGCGGGGTTCGGCAACGTCGGCGTAGAGGGATTCGATGACCGCGCTGTACTGCTGTTCGACGACGCGGCGCTTGAGTTTGAGCGTAAAGGTGAGGCTGCCGTTGTCGAAGGTGAAATCTTCGGGGAGCAGGGCGAAGCGTTTGATGGTTTCGTATTGCGCGAGATGCACGGTGAGGCGCTTCACTTCGGCGTCGATCAGCGCGTGCACCGCGGGGTGGGCGGCCATCTCTTGATTGCTGGCAAACTTGATTCCCTGCTCCGCCAGCTTGGCGGAGACGGTCACGGGATTCGGGACGATCAGGGCCACGATGAATTTGCGTTTATCGCCGACGACCATGGCGTTGAGAATGTACGGGCTGGTTTTGAGAGCGTTTTCGATGGGCTGCGGGGCAACGAATTTGCCCGCGGCGGTTTTCAGCAAATCTTTTTTGCGATCGGTGATGTAGAGATAGTTGTCCTTGTCCAGGTAGCCGATGTCGCCGGTGCGGAACCAGCCGTCGTCGCTGAGCACTTCGGCGGTGGCTTCCGGATTTTTGTAGTAGCCCTGCATGACGCAGGGGCCCTTGACGAGAATCTCGCCGTCTTCCGCGATGCGAACCTGCACGTTGGCGATGGGCTTGCCGGAACTGCCGATGCGATTGTGAGGGTAGTTACTCGAAACGATTGGCGAAGTTTCCGTCAGACCATAGCCTTGATAGATGGGGATGCCAACGGTCCAAAAGAATTCGGCGAGCGCTTTGGAAAGAGGCGCGCCGCCGGAAGAGATGATGCGCAAGCAGCCGCCAGTTCCAAGACGGATTTTTTTGTAGACCAATCTGTCCGCCAATTTCCACTGAAGCTTCAGTGCGGCGCGGGCATGCGCTCCGGTGGTGCGCCAAGGCGTGGCACGCTGCGCAACTTTCATGGCCCAATCAAAAAGCTTTCGCTTGATGCCGGTGTTCCGGGATCCTTGCTCGACCAGGCGCGCGTAAATTTTTTCGAAGAAGCGCGGGACGGCGGCGGTAACCGTGGGACGAACCTCGAGAAGCGCCTGGGCGACGGCATCAACCGATTCGACGTAGGCGAGAGCGGCGCCCTGGAAGATGTAGATGTAGTCGAGGGTGCGGCCATAGACGTGGGCGAGCGGCAGGAAAGAAAGCGCGACGTCACTCTTGGGATCCAGGCGGAAGTCGTCGCCCAGATCGGTAACGTTCGAGCAGAAATTGCTGTGTGTAAGCATGACGCCCTTGGGCTCGCCGGTGGTGCCCGAGGTGTAGATGATGGAGGCGAGTTGACTCGTAAGAACTCGCGAGGTGCGCTGGCGGTAAGTGGAAACATCCGTTGCGCTCGCGCCAGCGACGAGGGTTTCGTAGCGCAAGCACTCGGTGGGAACGTCCGGTCCGGCATCAGCGACGATGATTTGTTCAAGTTCCGGAAGTTCCTTGCGAACGGCAAGAAGCTTTTGCAATTGTTCCGCGCCAGCGACGAAGGCCACTTTGGCGCCACAATGCTTCAGGATGTAGGTCATACGGTCCGGGGACTCGTGGAAGTAGACGGGAACGGTGACGCCCCCGGCGCCAGTTATGGCAAAGTCCGCAGTGTGCCATTCGGGCCGATTCGCGGAGAAAAGACCGATGCGATCGCCGGGCTTGACGCCGAGTTCCACGAAAGCAGTGGAAAGACCGGAGACGCGGCGGAGAAATTCCTGAGAGGAGATGGGGTCCCAGCGGCCCTCGCGGCGAACCATCTGTGCGCGCGGGTTCGGCAGCTTCTCGATGACGGTCAGGAGGCGCGAGGGAAGCGTGCCGTAGTTCATGGTGTGAGGGTCACTGTACTCCATGGAGTTGTAAGGGCGCAATGCAACGAAAATAGGAGATAAAAGAAGTAGGGGATCCCCATCAGATTCCATGAGAGGTCCCTCGTCGCGATGTTTCTCGGCGTAGAACTCCTTCTGTAGATTTCTGGTTAACAATAACACCCCCCCTCCCCCTATGCTTTTTGTAAGTGCGGATTCCAAAGGACTTAAGTTTTCTGTAAGCGCTTTGGAATGAACACTTGCGAGGCTTCTTGGAAGTGTTGATTCTAAAGGAGTTATGGGCGCGCCTTGTTTATAAGAAAGTAACTGGGGTGGACCTGCAGATTTTGAAGGAATTAGAAGGACCGCATGGCGAGCGCGCATGGCTCGCGGGGCGCAGAGAGACCGTGCCGACTTAACAGCACCATTATAGCATATCGGTATAGTATGTCAATGATTACTTGTGGGGTTGAGAAGAAAGGAGTTAGGGGGAGCGAAGAGGCAAACTAGAAATCAGAAATCAGAAGGAGAAAGGGGCGGTCTGTATTTGGCCGCCGAGACGGGAGAGCTATTTGCAGAAAGCCTTAGCCAAGCGGGAAGTGTTGACGTGTAACCCGCCGTTCGCGTCGAGAGGGCCTTGGTATTTGACGAAGCCGAGCGTTCTGAACTTATTCATGAAAAAGTTGACGCGCGAACGTGTTGTGCCGATCATCGTTGCCAGGGTCCCTTGCGAAATTCCGGCAAAGCTGCGCTGTTTGCCCTGATTCCCGTTCCCTGCTAGCAGCAGAAGAGCGCGGGCGAGTCGCCTCTCGCTGCACTGAGAAACCTGGTCGATTAAATCCTCCTCGAGCCGAATATTGCGCGTAAGCATGTAAGACAGGAAGGCGTAGGAGAGCGTATGGTCGGCGCGGAGGGCTCGGATCATCTCGTTTCTT
>QHYE01000101.1 GCA_003224055.1 Acidobacteriota bacterium
CCCAAACGGCCCGGCCTATCTCTCGCGAGTTGCCAGTTGATCCGAAAACCGCGATCACCGCTGGGACTTCCCGTGTTACGCATGGTCCCCTTTGCCTGCATGCCGTCGCCAATACCCCGGCAGGTCAGATGGAATTTTTTTCGCTCATACCATTCCCTCCGCTTCGGCCTTCCCCATAATCGGGGCGGGTCGGCTCCTGCATTAGTCTTTTCGAGGCCTGCTCAGCGTTCACTCACGTTACGGCCTGCATGCTCGCCGAGTCGCCATAGCGACCCTCTGCACCAGAGGCTTCAGCAGTCTCGTTGCCTCCACTGCTGCTCTGATTGCTACCGGGTGGAGCGAACCAGTTCCCGGGCGGGTTTACCCCCGCTGTGGACCAGCGCCTTTCACGGCGCACCCAATTATCCAACTAACTAAGGATTGAACTGCGATATACAATCAGTTTCGATATCCCAACATGCGTTGGAGGAGAAATGAAGCACATCAAAGTCTTTTGTTTCGCTTTTTGGCTTGCTCTTTGCTCCTCAATGGCGGTGAACGGACAAAAAGAGGTTTTCTTATCCTCACGGATAATGGAGGCACTCAAAACCAAGGAACCAGGGTGGAAGCCCATTGCCTCCATCGAGAACCGCATGCCCCTCGTGCCAAGCGAAAGGCGCATTCTCACTGCGGTGTGGGCAAGCCCGAAGTCGCATTCAGAAGATGTGAACGTCTCCGTCTACCGTGTCGAGAACTATGGAAAGGCAGAGGCGTGGTTGGGACCAGTTCGCAACAGGCAAGTAGCCGCAGGCTGGCAAGTCAGCACTTATCAAATTGGCGATGAAGGATATCTGTCCAAATACAAGGATGGAGAACGATTTGAAATTGAGTTCCGAAGAGCAAACGTCGTCGCTAAGATAGCGGGAAATGACCTACGGAGGGTCAAAGACTTCGCGAGATGCGTCATCGACCAAGTCCCCTCCAATTAGAATCGTCCCATGGAGTGCCCGCTCAAATTTGTGGTCAACTCCTGATTGACGCGCAAATCGGAAACCGACCCACTACCTATTCCTTGCACGACGACAACATCGAGAAATCGGGTGTATACTCCCGCTACCCAGACCTTAGCTGGACCCTTGGGACAAGGAGTCCCTCGCACAGGAATGCACACATGGATTTGAGCCCGGCCGAGCGCTAGGGCTTCGTGGACCGGCCGGCACTCAGTTAGAGAGGGTGTGATGAAGCAGACCTTCGCTATCGGTATCGGAGGCGCGGCCGGCCAGGGAGTCGCCACCCCAGGCGACATCTTCGCGAAAATTTTCAGCCGCCGTGGCCTTCACCTGAACGCCTACAACGCCTATCAATCCATCATTCGCGGCGGTCACACTCTCCTAACAATTCGTACGGGCCCGGAATGCGTCACCAACATGGGTGACCGCATCGACCTGCTCATTCCTCTCAACCAGGACACTATGGATCGTCACCTGACGCTGCTCACGGCCGGTGCCGCGTGCATCTACAATTCGGACACCATCAAGCCGGGCCCCGTCGCTGACGGCGTGCAGCTCTGCCCGCTCCCCGTTTCCGAGTTGGTTGACATCACCCGAAATAAAGTCGCGCAGAACACACTGGCAATCGGCGCCGGCCTTCACATGATGGGCATCGGCTTCGCGGCCCTTGAGGAAGTCCTCCGGGAACAGTTCAAGAAAAAAGGCGAGGCCATGGTGGCCGAAAACGTCGGAGTTGCGCGGGTCGGCTATGATTACGCCGCCGCGCACTTTACGGCTTTCCCGAATCCTCTTCCCAAGACCGATACTCGCTACGCGATCCTGAGCGGCAATACGGCAATGGCCATGGGTGGCGCAGCAGCAGGCGTGAAGTTCTATTGCGCCTACCCCATGAGCCCTTCAACCGGCGTTCTGCACTGGATGGCCGCGCACGCGCGCAAAGTCGGCATCATGGTCCGCCAAGTGGAAGACGAAATCGGCGTGATCAACATGACCATCGGCGCGGCTCACGCCGGTGTCCGTGCCATGTGCGCAACCTCAGGCGGCGGCTTCGCTCTGATGAGCGAGGGCCTCGGCATGTCCGCCATGATCGAGACTCCGGTCGTCGTCATCAATTGCCAGCGGGCCGGCCCGTCCACCGGCGTTCCCACCAAGACCGAGCAGGGCGACCTCTGGCAAATGCTCGGCGCCGCTTTTGGTGACTATCCGCGAGTGATGGCCGCTCCGCTGGACATCGGCGATTGTTTCAAGCTCATCCCTGAGATTTTCAATATCGCCGATCGCTTCCAGTGTCCGGGTCTCGTGCTTTGCGATCTGCTGCTGTCGGAAGGCAGGCTCAGCGTTCACCCGAAAGATCTGGATTTCAGTCCCTCCATCGACCGCGGCGAGCTCATCACCTCCGCCAACGGATATGGCAACGGCAACGGGGCGCCGTCCGCGGCTGCCACGAATGGCGATTACAAACGCTACAAAATCACCGAGAGCGGCATTTCACCGCGCGCGATTCCAGGCGTACCCGGCCACATCCACACCGTCGCGACGGACGAACACATGGAAGACGGCGTACTGATTAGCGACGAATTTACCAATCCCATCAAGCGCCGCGCCATGATGGAAAAGCGCATGCGGAAGGTTGCCGGCATTGAGGCCGCCGTCCCGCGGCCGGCGCTGTTGGGCCCGCGCGACGCCGATGTTACGTTGATCGGCTGGGGTTCAACGAAAGGCGTGATCGAGGAATCTTGCGAAATTCTCAATGAACAAGGAATCTCTGCCAATCAGCTTCAGATTCGCTGGCTTGTGCCGCTGCATGGCGACGCAATTCTCGAAATTCTAAAACACTCGCGGCACACCATCATCGTGGAGAACAACTACAGCGGTCAGTTTGCGCGCTACCTGCGCAGCGAGACTAGCTTTGTGCCGGACGGCCACATTCGCAAGTACGACGGCGAACCCTTCATGCCGCACCACATTGTGGAGGCCGTGAAGGAACAACTCGCCGGGCAAACGAAACTCTCCGTTCCCATGCACGAAATTATGGTCTGAGGAGGAGGCGTAAATGGCGACAGGCGTACAGCGTGCCAGTCAGCAACTGACCATGGCCGATATGAAAGGCCGAGTCGATCCCGACTGGTGTCCCGGATGCGGTGATTTCGGCGTGCTCGCGGCCGTTCAAAAAGCTCTCGTCGAACTGCGCATACCGAATCATAGCGTGGTCACCATCAGCGGCATCGGGTGTTCCTCCAACTTCCCGGGGTACATGAATACCTACGGCATGCACACCCTGCACGGCCGTGCCCTCGCCGTGGCCACGGGTCTGAAGCTCGCCAATCATGAACTCACCGTGCTGGTGACGGGCGGCGACGGGGACGGTTTCGGGATCGGCGGCAATCATTTCGTGCACTCCATGCGCCGCAATGTGGACCTGCTCTATATCGTCATGGACAACCAGATCTACGGCCTGACCACGGGCCAAACGTCGCCAACCAGCCGCATCGGCATGAAGACGAAAAGTATGCCCTTCGGCAACATCGAAGCACCGATTAATCCCATTTCCCTGGCTCTAGCCGCAGGCGCCACCTTCGTCGCGCGCGGTTACAGCGCCGAGCAAAAGCATCTCACCGAGCTGATCAAGCAAGGCATCGAACATCCCGGCTTATCGTTCCTGGACGTCTTCAGTCCGTGCGTCACTTACAATCACGACAATACCTATCAGTGGTTCCGTCCGCGTGTGAAGAAGCTCGAGGACGACTCCGCGCATGACCCCGCCAACTGGATGGCCGCCATGGAAAAATCACTGCTCTGGGGAGAAGAGATTCCCATCGGGAAATTCTTCGAGCGCACCGACGTTCCCACCCTTCACGGGGCGGAGCCGGTGTTGAACGAAGGCCCGCTAATCCATCGCGACCTTCATGTGCCTCTCGACGTGGCCCGCTCTTTTATTGAGGAACTGATGTAGCCGCCCACTGCGTCTTGATCCATGGACGGACCGCTGGGATAGGATTTCTGTTGGTTCTTCTGTCCGGTGCCGGGAAAACCGCTGATTTTTTGTTCAGGGCAAACTCATTGTTGGGGCGGGGATCCGTCCAACATTTTCAGAACCGTCTCGCGCGCTTGGTGCGCGCGTGCGCTCGCGGGCCCTCTAGGTTCGAGCTCGAGATAAGTTTCCAAATCTTGCAGTTGCGCCCGATAATTCCGTCTCCGCGCATACACGTCTGCCAGCACAAGGTATGCTTCTGCGTAACCAGGCCTCCGGAGGAGCGCTTCGCGCGCGCTTCTCTCTGCCTCATCTAGGCGGTCCAAACGCAACAGCGCCATTCCCAGGATCACGTGACCATCCGGCGCGTTCCCGTCAACCTCCAGTCCCCTTCGCAGAATCGCTTCCGCCTCGCCCGGATTCCCTTCCAGGTACAGGAGATAGCCCAATCCAAACTCTGCTGCAGCGTGCCTCCCCTTGCTTAGGTCGATCGCCGCCTGGAAAGCTTTTCTCGCCTCCTCCTTGCGGCCCAGATGAATTTCCGCTATTCCCAACTGGGACAGCGCTTCGTAATAGTCGGGAAATGCTTTGACGGCCTTTGTGAAGTGATTTACACCCCCGGCGGCGTCGTCCTTGGCCAGGCAAACCATTCCCTTGTGATATTCTTCCCGCGCTTTGTCCGGGATCCTCAAATCGCGCACGGACACCGTGTATTTGTTTTGGCGCGCTGGAGACCATTTCGCTGGTGCCAAATAAATCATCAGCTTCAAGGACGGCCCCTCGAGCTGTGCCTTCGCTCGCACCGTATCGTACCCGGACTCTTCCACGTTGATTTCGTAGATGCCCGGGGGCAGTCCGCCCACTTCGAAGTGCCCGTCATAGTCCGTCAAGATGCTATGAAATACGCCCGCAGCATGCGATTTCAGTCGCACGCCCACCTGGCTCAGCGTTCGATTGTCGCCTTGCGAAAGTACTGTCCCGGAAATCGTTCCGGTCGGCGGCGCGGCTTCGGCGCTCTGCGCTCTTGCGTTAGGGATGGAGCTTGTCAGTACGAGGTTCAGGAAGAGGATCGGCAGGAATTTCGCTCGTTGCAGTCGCTTCTCGGGTTTCCGCGGTTCGTACAGCATCTCGACCTGCCGCCCACTCTTGAGGCTTTCCCTCGGTGGACTTTGCGGTTGGGAGAGATAATCCGGCCGGACGCGGACCGCCACATCCTTCAGTCATTTGATGGCTGCGGTTGTGGTTTCGCCAGCGCCGCCGGTGCACCATTTCCTCTGGTTGCCAACCGTCGCGCACCGTGCAATCTTCTGCTACGGGAAACCTCGCTGTCTGTCTTGTTCTGTACGTTGCACAATTCATGCCAAGAATTTCTCTCCTTCCTCCGTGCCGTAAACGCTTGCAAACAAACAAAAATCATTTTGCTTCCACCGTCGCCGCTTTCGGAATCTGTCTCAACCCGCGACACCCTGCCCCATCCTGGCTCACATTGAGATTCGCAGGCTCTTGCCTTGCATCTCCTCGAAAGAACTCGGGGCGGGATCCTTTCGTTTACTTAGTTGAGAATTCTAACTTCCGAGCCACTCCGGTCTTAACCTGCGTTGGAATTGCGGTGCGCAAAACCTCTGGATACCAAGATTCACCGTCCACACGATTACGGCGTTGGCCCGATTGTCTCGTCCCTCTCTCGCAGTTAGCTTGGCCTTGGGCAGGAAGGGCTTCCTTTGCAGGATCAGCGGCCCACCATACAAACCTTTGGGCCCTCTTGTTTTGGAAGCACCCTCCTGAAAGTTGAGCAGAACTCTTTCCCCAGAACTGTTCTCGGGTAAAGCGTTCATTAGGAAGGCGCTATGTGCACCCAACCAGTGATTCTTGATTCGACCCTGCGCAGTTCGGGGGCTATGGAATTCGAGGAGGCGCTGCGCGAGAAAATCGTCAGCCAGGAAGAAGCGTTGCAGGCGATGGTCAATCTATACCAGGTCTTTTCGGCCGGCCTGAACCCCCCAGGCCGTCCCGTAGGGAGCCTCCTATTCCTCGGCCCGACGGGGTCCGGGAAGACCCGGATCGTCGAGGCCGCCGCGGAGATCCTCTTTGGGGACTCGCGGGCGGTGATCAAGGTGGACTGCGGAGAATTTCAGCATTCCCATGAGATCGCAAAACTGATTGGGTCTCCTCCAGGATATCTGGGCCACCGCGAGACACATCCGTTGATCACCCAGGAAGCCCTGGCGGCCACCCACACCGACAAGCTCAAGCTGAGCTTCCTCCTCTTCGATGAAATCGAGAAGGCCAGTGACGCTCTCTGGCAACTCCTTCTGGGCATGCTGGACAAGGCCACCCTCACGCTGGGCGACAATCGCCGAGTCGATCTGTCACAAACAGTGATTTTCATGACCTCGAACCTGGGCGGCGCGGAAATCATGGAATTGATGCAAGGGGGCATGGGTTTTGTCCAACCGGAGGACAAACCGGCAACTGGACTTGACGAAAAGGTGGAACGCGCTGCCGTGGAAGCGGCCAGGCGCAAGTTTTCCCCGGAATTTATGAACCGCCTCGACAAAGTCGTCGTTTTTCACGCGCTGCAGCGGCACCAACTCGAGGAAATATTGCAAATCGAGCTGGGCCGCTTGCAACAGCGCGTTCTGGAGACCGAAAAGCGGCAGTTCTTGTTCCACGTGACCGATGCGGGCCGCCAATTTCTCTTGCACGAAGGGACGGACCAGCGCTATGGCGCGCGGCACCTGAAGCGGGCCATCGAGCGGCACGTGGTTTTCCCGCTGGCTAACCTCTTGGCCACGGAACAGGTGAGAATGGGCGACACTCTGTGCATCGACTGGGACAAGCGTGTGGGACGCCTGGTGTTCTGGAAACAAAGCGCGGAGGCCGCCTCCGTAACGAATCGATTGAATCCCAAGCTCGCCCCGATCCAAGTCGTGGGAACGGCTGGTGGCCGCTCCGCAGATGCCCCCGCCATCGTGAAGGCTCGCGGCGCGGCAAGCCATAAATAGCAAGCCAGCGGGATCTTCTATAGATGAACCTCGTCCCCTGTCCTTTTCCGGCAGTGCGTCAGTTTGTGGAGTCGAGGTGTGACGCGGTGGTTTAGGTTCAGCCTATCCGTTGCCGACCCTTTCGTCTGTCGGTGCCTCAATAGCTGGACCATTCTTCCGTCTTCACACCCCGCTCATCGAACCGGACAGGCCTATTTCAGGCATCCGGCTCTCGGAGAAAGGGTCACGATGTCGCCCACGGGATATTGCGCGTCCGCTTG
>QHYE01000102.1 GCA_003224055.1 Acidobacteriota bacterium
ATCAAAATCGCGAGGTACTCCAGCAGGATTCCCCATATCCAGTTAGACGCAGCATAGCGGAAAAAGTATCGCTATATTATGCGGGATTCAATAAGACAGTATGCCCCGCGCCTTTCTGATAGCCCGCGGTTTCACCAGTCCTGCGTAGTCTCACAGAGCAAGCTTAGGGACAATCGATCAGTACAACGGATGTCACCATCTGGAGGAGCATTCAGATTGTCGCTCTCCAAAGGGATAAAACGAGCCACAGGTGAGGTAAGACGAGATACCAGCTACCCGGCAATCACTGCGCGTGAGTACAGAAGACAATCTGTTATCGCTCCCTTGCGCACTCAACTCAGAGCTATCTCAAAAGCCAAACTAGACCTCAAGAGTACCGCCGAGGCTCTGGACGGGGGCATTTGTGTTCCGTCGACGCGTGAACTGAATCATGAACAGGGCGGTCTACCATGAATCAACGCGTGCTCCTTGAGCCCAATGATAGCGCCGCTCTTCACCCAGAAGAATATCCGCTGACAGTAAGAGAAGCGGCAAAGTATCTTGGCGTGAGTCCTCAATCTGTGTATCTTTGGGTTGAGCGAAAGCAGATTCCCCATCTCCGCGTAATGGGTCGGAACATCCGCTTCCTAAGGTCGGATCTCGAAACATTCCGCGCGTCCTTCAAACAGGAGATGGAGAATGAGTAGACCTGTAGAGCATGATGGAACTGTTTTTCGGCGAGAGGGTACAAAGTTCTGGTGGATGTGTTACCGGGAACGCGACGGAACGCGCCGCAGGGAATCGACTTTCACCGAAGACTGGCAGGAGGCCCACAAGAAACTCCGTGAACGCCTTCAGGCCAGAGACGGAAACATCCTGCAAGTTGTTCGACAAGGCGAGAGCCTTCTCTTCGGAAAATGGACGGAGTTCTTCATGGAGAATTATTCCAAGCCGCCATTCCGAACCACTAAAACCCACATCGCCAACGACCGAGCGGTGAAACACTTGAACAGGACTTTCGCAAATCAGACGCTGGCGAGTGTAACCACTGACGAAATCGAACTGTACCTCCGGGACCGCCTTCGTCAGCGAATTCGGATCAGAACGTGTCTCGGATACCGCGAAGGACGACGCATGGTGAAGGCAACGACGGTTCATCAAGAGCTTCGAGTACTTCGGCGCATCCTGAACGTGGCGGTTCGAAAGAAACTGATTCCTTCGAACCCATGCTCGGGCGTCGAGTTTCCCGTAATGCTAAAAGGACTGTTCCGGCCTCACTATGTTTCATGGTCCGAGCAACAACGCATTGAAACCCATGCACCGGAGTACCTGCGCAATATCGTTCGCATAATCTCGGAAACGGGTTTGCGCGTGTACAAGGAACTTCTTTCCATGAAGAAGGACCAAGTGGACTTCGTCAACAAAACCGTTTGGATTCCAGATTCAAAAACACCGAACGGCGTGGCTGAACTGCCTCTGACTGAGGTCGCGCTCCAGGCATTTCGGAATCAAATGCGTCTCGCTGGACGGGGAGAATACCTCTTTCCAAGCGACCTCAACGCAGAAGGACACCAACGATCGTTGAGAACGGTCTGGAGGCTCACGCTCAAGCGCGCGGGAGTTTCCTATTTCCGGCTCTACGATCTCCGCTCGACCTACGCTACACGCCTGAGCGCAGGTGGAGTAGCCGACGAGTGGGTCACACAATTACTTCGTCAGGGCGACTCGCAAGTCTTCAAGAAGTATTCGAGGATGAAGCTGCAGATGCAGCGAGAAGCGTTGTCGAAACTCAACCGTCACGCAAACGAAATGCCCGATCTGGTGACACAGCCTGTGGCAGAACCCCAGGGTTTTGGCACAGTTCTGACACAGTAACGCCTAAAAATGGACCAAATGGTGGTTTTGCGAGCCGTAAACGTTTTAGAATCAATCAAGCGCCCGTAGCTCAGTTGGATAGAGCGTCTGCCTTCTAAGCAGAGGGTCGGGAGTTCGAATCTCCCCGGGCGCGCCACTTACTCTTGGAAAATCAGCTACTTGGCGAAGCGACCTCCGCCGCATTTCTACTCGGTCGCGGCCACGGAAGGGGCGGCCGCAACCAGGCAACTCCTGCTCAAGAGCAGAGTTCTTCTTGCTGGCCTTGCTCCCCCGAGTGCCAGGCGACGGCGGTATCCGTCTTTGATCGTGCTTGCAACAGGGCAGCTTCGAAATCGGGCGACTTCAGAGCTTCTGCCACAACTCGTAACGCTCTAAGCGGGTCGCCGCCATGCCGGTGCCCGATTGCGAAACCTACGGCTTCGCGCTCGGCAGCACGGATCTTCTCGGCCGTACTGTCCACCAGTGTCTTGAATTCCAATAGCGCCAGACTCGCTTCGCGCGTGACAATTGCGCCTCTTGGCGTACTGCGGGAATGCATGGGTTTCCTCCTGCTGACAGTCTCGCGGGAGAGTGAGAGTACACCTTGGGGTCGTCTAAGGGAAGGCGCGGGGATGGCCTGCGAAACTCCTGCCTACCTTCGACCTAGGAGGCATTCAGCCGAGGGAAGATACCCAGCCAAATGTGCCTAATTCACGATGTGGTAGTTCAAGGAGGCTGCGATTCCTGCGGGTGCCGCGCTGGGTGGTCACACGGAAACCAACGCCGGGCGTCCTGCTGCTAATTTGATAGCTGCGACCGAGCGTGGTATTGCAAGACATGCCGAGCAGGACAAATCTTAAGAGTCGTCCGATTATTCTGGAGGCCGAATAAGGCGTGACCGCGCCGAAAAAATTTGCCTCTCTACATGGGTTCGCCTCCATGAATCGGAAACGCTGCTACTTCGATGATTTGCGGCGAAAAACGGGCGGCACAAATTTCAGCGAAGTGGCTTCGCTTGCAGCGATCTCGATTTGAAACGCCATTACTTCCGGAGAAATCGGACTCTGATATTCGGTTAGGCTCTCCGCCAGAACATCCTCCAGGGTCGCGGTGCCGGTTCGTACCTGGCGGTAGATCTTGACAGCGAATGCTTCGGCGGCGCTGGGGGGCAGAAGCGGCGGGATGCGCGATTCCAGGGAACCGAAGGCCGTTTCCGGGGATCGCCAGGCCCCGCTTCCCGCAAAGCATGCGGATCAGGTCGAATCCTTCCCGCGGTGTAGTTGTCGGAGACAGCGGAATCTTGACGTCCACGCGCCCGGGGCGCTTTAAGTCCACCTCGATCAGATCCGGGCGGCTCGAGGCCAGCACCCAGATCACTCGCCCGCTATTCGTGCTACCCCCGATCTCTTCCGCGAGCATGGAGTAGATTCGCCCTCCAACGCTCGAGTCGCCGCTTGCGGAATCTCGCCGTCCCAGAGCCTGATCTGCTTCGTCGATAAAAACGTAACACCGGCCGAGAGCATGGATGAGGCGGAAGATTTTCTCGAGATTTCCTTCGCTGCTCCCCACCCACTTGTCCCGAAAGTTTTTCATCTTAAGGATGGGGACGCAGGCTTCGCCGGCCAGCGATTATACTGCGCGCACGTTAGCCGAAGGGACTCATTGCCTAGTTAACGCGCTCTATAAAGGGGAGAGTCAAGGAAAAAAACAACCCCGGCGACTGGAAGGAGCAAAAACGTTCGCCGCGCTCTCCAGCCCAAGTCATGTTGAGAGGCTCTGGGGTGTTCGCTCTTCGTAGATCCATTCTGTTTTCGTGACGGCGCTTTCGGATTCTGAAGCAAGACAAGCTGCGTGGCTGAACGTTGTCAACCATAGTTCTATCTGAGGCTCGCGGCCTATAGCTTTTTCTGGTTATCCGAGGGGGCCTATAGTTTACCAAGAGACTCGTGGTGCTCGGAGCACACTCTCCGCCTAACGCGCTAATGGAGACTCACCCTCGAACCAAAGCGTCAGAAGAACCGAAAAGCCATCACTAGAAATGAATCCAGCAAAGTACGGTCCTCAACCCAACGCTTAAGCTGCTTGTTGTTTCAGATGTTCTGCGTCGAAACGCGCTCCTTTCTTCCAAACCAGCAAAGTGATGGACGCGATCTTGCGCGCCAAGGTGAGACGCGCCAAATGCGGTTTCAGTCCTCGGGCAACGGTAGCTTGGTAGAAGTCCTGGAAAGGTCCAGCGGTAGCAGCCGCTCGCGTGGCTGCACCCTTGAAGATATTTTTCAGATCGTGGTTATGGTTGATGTTGAGCCCGCGGACAGCCAGGACCTTCTTGGAGCGTTTGAGTTGGCCACCGACGAAACGATATTCTCCGCTGGTGTACGTCCTCAGCGCCAATCCACAGTAAGCCCACAGCTGCCGCTTGGTGCGGAAGCGATTAGGCGTCTGTATCAGAGCGATCAACAGAGCGGCGCGGATGGGGCCAATCGCAGGAATCTGCCGCAGTAATCTCATGGCCAGATGTTTCCGTGCTTCCGCTAATAGTTCTCGTCGCGTCCCCTGGCGCAACGCCGCCAAGGCGTCGAACTGTTGGTAATAGAGTTCGGCACGACGACGTACGCCGGCTTCCGAAATCTTTGCGAGCCATTCCGCACGGTAGCGCGGCGCGTATACCTGCTGGCCGGCACAAGGAATCCCCCAGCCTCGGTAAATGGCCTTCAGCCGACTCATCACTCGCGTCAAATCGCGAGTTATCGTGATGTAGCTGCGTGCCAGTTCCTTCAAAGTGCGGATACCCTGTTCGCCGTGGTACACCGGGCTTAGCTTGTTCAGATACAACAGTTCGGACAATTTCCGCGCGTCGATGCGGTCACTCTTGTTCCCAGCTTTCAACAGGGCATTCTTGCGCGGGTCGCTGGCCAACACTCGGGCGACGTGAGGCTGGAGCAGATCGTGCAACCAGGCCGCCCAGGTTCCTTCTTCAAAGGCTACGTACAAGCTGCCACGCAGGCCACGAATGAACTGGAGAATCGTCTCGGCTTTCGTTTCGAGAATCGCCTCCATCACCAGATTTCCGCGCGAATCCCGAACGGCCACCGAGATCGTTGCCTGATGGACATCCATCCCAATATACTTGGCGTCATTCATGAGGGTGCTCCTTGTTGTAGGTTGAGATGCGACAATCAAAACCTACTCCAAGCGGGCGCCCTTTTATAATGCGTTTACCCTACAGCTTTCAATATCAGTACCGTCCCTCTGTTGGATTTGCTCGCATAGCACCTTTTAGCGGTCATCTGAGAAACGTCTTTCGTAGCTCAACTAATCCACGGTGCGGTTACGTTGTTTCTGTTCCGCCTCCAGCAGGCAGGCATTTAACACGGAGACGTAGCGTGATTCAATCTGACCGAATGCGACGGCGACACCGAAGTTGGAATCAGAGCGGCAGACCTTACCTTGAACTTGGAGAAAATACGGGCAAGCGTAGATCTTCACAAGAACTGATGTGCCTACAAGAGGAGGATTCTTTACGTCGAGACGGCAGCCTTAACGGCTTAGCTCACACAAACGCGCGGTGAGGTGAACATGCGAGTTTTCTACTGCCAACTCGGCGTGGGCGAAAAACAGATACCCCTGCATTGGGTTGCGGCCTTGCTCCACATGCTAAGTGCGAGTAAATATTCGGTATGGTAACCCGGATTCTGCAAAAGAGTGTAGGAACTGAGAGCAGTTAGTGCTCCCAATGAAATCATTTTACCCAGAATCGGCCTGCATGAAAAAGAATGGCTCCAAGCAGAGCGGCGCCGGGAATCGTCAGCACCCAGGCCCAGACGATGCGGCGGGTGATACCCCAGCGGACGGCGGAAAGACGGCGCGAAGCTCCGACGCCAACGATGGCGCCGGTGATGGTGTGCGTGGTGCTGACAGGGATGCCAAAGGCGGCGGTGCCGACGAGGGTGAGCCCGCCAGCGGTTTCGGCCGCGAAGCCGCCGAAGGGATTGAGCTTGGTAATGCGCTGGCCCATGGTCTTGATGATGCGCCAGCCGCCCGCCATGGTTCCCCCGGCGATAGCCAAGTGGCAGCAAATGATTACCCAGTAGGGAACGACGAAGGACTTGAGCAGGCCTCCGGCCACGAGCGCCGTGGTGATGATGCCCATGCCTTTCTGCGCGTCATTGGTGCCGTGGCCGAAACTGTAGCCAGCGGCGGAGACGAGCTGCAGGCGGCGGAACCACTTATCCACTTTCAGCGGGCGCTGCCGGCGAACGATCCAACTGGTGATGATGGTGACGGTCATGCCCAAGAGCATGCCGATCAGCGGCGAGAGAAAAATAAAAGCGACGGGCTTAATCCAGCCGCTAAAGATGAGCGCGCGAAGGCCGGCTTTTGCTACCGCTGCGCCGCCGAAGCCGCCAATCAGGGCGTGCGACGAACTGGTCGGGAGGCCGAGAATTAGCGTGATCAGGTTCCAAATAATCGCGCCGAGCAAACCAGACAGGAGGACTTGCTGGTTCACCATTTCGATGTGAACCATGCCCTTGCCGATGGTGCCGGCAACAGCGGTGCCGAAGAAGAATGCCGCGACGAAATTCCAAAAGGCAGCCCAGGCGACGGCGCGAAAGGGTGTGAGAACCCGAGTGGAAACAACCGTGGCGATGGAATTGGCGGCGTCGTGCCAGCCGTTCGAAAATTCGAACGCGAGGGTGAGGGAGATCACGAAAAGGAGGAGCGAGAAGCTGGTCATCGCGGATCAGGCGCTCTTGAGGATGACGCCTTCGATGACGTTGGCGACGTCCTCGCACTTATCGACGGCGGTTTCGATGACTTCGAAAATCTCCTTCCACTTGATGATCTGGACGGGGTCCGTTTCTTCGTCAAAGAGCTGGGCGATGAGGGTGCGGCAGAGGCGGTCGCTTTCGTTCTCGTAGCGGTTGATCTCGATGCAGTGCTTGAGGGCGCTCTCGGGCGTTTCGATAGCGCGAACGGCAGACTCGACCTCGGCAGTTGCGGAGACGAGAACCTTCACGAGGTCGAGGGTTCCGGCACGGACGGCGTCCACACGATAGAGCACGAAGCGGCTGGCAGCGGCGTCAATGAGGTCGATGACGTCGTCGAGCTGGCTGCAGAGTTCGTGGATATCTTCACGGTCAAACGGGGTGATGAAGGTCTGGTTCAGCTTGGTGAAGATGGCGTGGGTGATTTCGTCGCCTTCGTGCTCGATGGCTTTGACCATCTGCACTTGCTCGGGCACGCCTGTGTAATGCGAGAGCATTTTGAGAAGGGCGTTGGCGCCGGCGTTGATATTGACGGCTTGCTTGGCAAAAAGGTCAAAGAAATCCTCTTCGCGCGGCAAGAACCGCCGCAAAAGTCCTGGCATGGTGTGTGACTCTCCCCTGGGGAGTCGAGTTAAGGCGTGGTTACGATAGCAGAGGCACGGAAGATGAGGCAACAACACGAATCGCCTCTTCGAGGATTTACCCGTCTGAGGGTGTTGTGTCAGATTCAAATACCCTTGGCGTTCGGGCTGGGCTAGCGGGCCAGCCGTCATTCAGGTGATTCCTGTAGAACTTTTTGGAGGATTCACCCCCTTCCCCAGGATGGAAATTTCTCCTAACAATGCAGCGGATTCTGGGCCCGCGCGCCAAGCAGCGGCAGAAATGCCTGGAAACGCGGTATTGCGAGTTACTTAGGAACCTGCGGGGTGAAGTGTGTCTACACGTACGAAATCATTAGGAATGAGGAAGTTGGCGCGAAGTCTACCGCAAGAAGGCCCTGGAGAGACTATGAGGAAGCTTCTTCCGGAGAATAGCCGCCTTGGAGGTCAGTCAATGCGAATCGTTCGATCCGCAGGATGGGTTAGTTTGGTCAGTTTGTTGTACGTCGCGGTCCTAGTGCTGTTGCTGCATGACGCGCGATCGGTTTCTGCGCAAATCGGTCCGCCTCCCAGCAGTTCGATCAGTAGCAGCTCGGGCCCGGTGTCGTGGGATTTCGGGCCAGTTGTCGCCGGCACCGTGACCAATGTCGGTATTCAGGACATTTGCCCACCCGGCATGTGCGACGATCACGACTTGACAGTGGTGCTCCCTGCGCCAGCGGCCACTTTCTACCAGACAATGACGGCGAAGCTGACCATCACCTACACGTGGACGAGCACGGTGCCAACCGACCTGGACATCTTTGCCATCAGCCCCGGTGGGGCTGATCACGGACCAGGTTCACCGGACGACACTTCGACCGGCTCAGGAATAGAGGTCCTGACTGTGACTGATCCGGTTGATGGAGTCTGGCATGTTCGGTCGGTGGCCGCGTTGGCGCCACTGCCTGCTTCTGCTCACGCGGTGGCCACTCTTACCACGGCTGCGCGACCCACAACAGCACCGCCGCCACCGCCCGCCCCGGGTGCGCCAACCTTTGTGAACTATCCCGCGCCTGACGACTGCACAGCGCCCAACACGCCGCCAGGCTGTATCCAGCCAGCGCTGGGATCTACGACCGCCAGCACGCACAGCGCTGGCGAGCCTTCCATCGGCGTCAACTGGAGCACTGGCAAGGCCTTCGTCCAAGCGGGTAACCACACGCTGAGAGTGACATTCAATGATACGGTCAAGCCCGTCACCGCCACCTGGGAAGATCAGCGCTCGCCCTTTGCGCGATTGAGCCTTGATCCCATCCTGTACACTGACGACAATCATTTTGGCGGCGCCAACCGAACCTTCTCCTCGCAGCTCAACGGAGTCACCAGCGAGCTGTCCTATACGGATGATGACGGCAACACTTGGATCCCAACCCAAGGTTCCGGCCAGCCTGCCGGCGTGGACCATCAGACAGTAGGCGGCGGCCCGTACGCCTTATCGGCGCCTCTGATTCGCACGTCGTATCCACATGCGATTTATTATTGCTCGCAGGACATCGTGACCGCCTTCTGCTCGCGAAGCGACGACGGCGGCCTGACCTTTGGGCCGGGAGTTCCCATCTACTTCTTCGCCAGCGTCAACGGCGTCGACCGCCCCGTGGCTCCCGGCACCTGCGGCGGCTTGCACGGTCACGTCCGTGTCTCGCCGGATGGTACGGCCTACGTCCCGAACGAGAGCTGTTTTGACGCGAACAATGTGAGCCGGCCCGGCGTGGCCGTTTCCACCGACAACGGCCTTAGCTGGGTCGTGCGAACTGTACCCGACGCCAAGAGCTTCGACCCGGGCAGTGACCCGTCGATCGCGGCGGGCAATAACAACACCATCTATTTCGGCTACGTCAATGCTGATGGGCACGCAAAAATCGCCGTGTCCCATGACCGCGGCCAGCACTGGGCGAAGTCCAAAGACGCGGGCACGCCATTCGGGGTTCAGAATACAGAGTTCGCCGAAGTCATCGCGGGAGATGACAACCGCGCGGCTTATGCGTTCCTGGGAACTTCAGCACCTGGCGACACCCAGTCGGCCGATTTCGGAGGCATCTGGCATTTGTATGTCGCTTTCACGTACAACGGCGGTCGCACTTGGACCACCGCGGACGCGACACCCGCCGACCCCGTTCAGCGCGGTTGCATTTGGAACCAGGGCGGCAGCAACCCGTGCCGCAATCTGCTCGACTTCAACGACATCACGGTGGACAAGTTTGGACGCGTACTAGTGGGCTACGCCGACGGCTGCACCGGCACGTGCGTGAACGACCCTTCGCAGAACGCCTCCACTGGTCCCGCCAGTGCGCAGGATGCACTGGCCACGGTCGCGCGGCAAGTGGGCGGCCGAGGACTGTTTGCCGCCTTCGACGGCACGCAGTTCGGGACCAAGAGCGGCGACAACGTAGGTGGCGGCCAACTTTGTTATGGTGATCCGGCGAGTGGCGTCAGCGGCGGCCCGAACTGCAATAAACACGACGGGCACTAAACTCAGGGCTTGCGCAGTGCAGGGCGGGGATAAATACGGAGCCCCCCGAGATGGGAATCGTGCGGGCACACTCGCAGATGGGGAAATCCATCTTCGTAACTGGAAAACATATGAGCTGTAGGTACGCGATCCGATTTGTGTTTTGCGCCTTTTTGCTGTGTGCGATAACACTACCGAACAGACCAGCGCATGGCCGTTGGCCTCAGAAGCGAACGAGTGGCGATGCCGCAATGTCTGCAAGCGTCAAGAAGGACGCGTGCATCCTGCTCACCAGCGCGGAAGTAGAAGCCGTCCAGGGTGAGCCTGTCAGTGAAACCAAAACCAGCGCTCAACCAAATGGCGAGATGCTGATTACGGAATGCGTCTTCCGCACAACCACGCTTGCAAAATCGGTTAGCTTGGCGTTGGCCACACGCTCTTCGACCAAGCCTTCCGCGCTCACGCCGCGCAAATTCTGGCAGAAGCAGTTCCATGCTCGCGATATGGAAGAGGACGAAACGCACACCGCAGGCAAGGGGGCGAAGAAGCCCAAGTCTGAAGATGAAGAAGAGGCACGCAAGCCGCGGCGGATTGAGGGGCTCGGTGAGGACGCATACTGGGTAGGAACTCCGGTCACGGGCGCTCTCTATGTCCTGCAAGGAAATAGCTTCGTCCGCATCAGTGTCGGCGGCGTTGGCGAAGAATCCGTGCGCATCGAAAAATCGAGGGTCCTGGCCCGCGCCGTGGTGAAACGCCTCTATCCACACTCTTATCGTTCCCCTTCGGCCGAGTGAGCAAGGTATTCGAAGTATCCACGGACCATACATTCCGGTTCGTTAATTCGGCGAAGCCATTGGTTCATGATCGACGGTCTGGGGAAGGAAAGCTGCCCATGCTGAAGTGAAAAGCCGGATACCCTCAGAATTGAGATGGAGTTCATCGAGCTGGTAAGACCTGGCTCAAAGGCCACAAATTCCAGCAAGCACCTTCGCGCAGAAAACAGGCGCGGGCTTAGAATTGGAAATAGACAAAAGCATTGAGATTGCTCCCTGAAAATAATGCGAGCGCAAGAAGAGCGGCAGCCGCGAGGGCGGTCCGAACGGCATAGGGAGAAGCGGCAAATGGATATTCGTGATTGCTAGCTTCCAGCAGAAGGTCTGCAAGGAACAAAGGCACAGAGAAAATGCAAAGCATTAAGAACGCCGCAGCGTACTCACTCCGCCAAGCGAAATGGGACAATCCTGCCAGCAGTTGCACCGCTGAAGCGAGCGAAGTCGCCCGGAAAAACGCCAAGCTCAAACAGAGAATGTTAAAGGTCAGAATTCTCTGTGCCCAGAGGGAGAAGAAACCGGTGGAGAGACCATAGAGAGTAACACCCTGAGACTTCTCCTTGGCCGGGAAAAAGTAACGCTCCACGGCCAACACCACACCATGGATGGCGCCAAAGATGACAAATGTCCAATTTGCGCCATGCCAGAGACCAGCGAGAACCATGGTAATGAAGAGATTTCGGGAGGTCTTCCATTGGCCACCCGCGCTTCCGCCGAGAGGAATGTACAAGTAATCGCGAAGCCAGGTGCTCAAGCTGATGTGCCAGCGGCGCCAGAAATCCTGAAGACGATTGGCGAGGAAGGGCTGGCGGAAATTGACCATAAAATGGAAACCCAGCAATTGAGCGCTTCCGCGCGCGATATCGCTGTAACCGCTGAAGTCTCCATAGACTTGCCAGGTAAACGCATAAGTTCCGAGCAGCACAAGCCAGAAATTTGAAGGGCCGAATTGGCCGCCAAAGACGGCGTTCGCCAGAACGGCACAATTATCCGCGACCACGCATTTCCGGATGAGGCCAGAGAAAATCAGCATCAGGCCATCGAAAAATCGATCCGCATCAAAGGTGCGCTCCTTCTGGACCTGCGGAAGGAGATGCCCAGGCCTTTGGATTGGACCGGCAATCAGGTGAGGGAACAGACTGATGAAAAGACCATAATCGAAGAAGGACTTAGAGGCCTCGATCCTCCCTTTATAGACGTCCACGATATAGGCGACTTCCTGAAACGTGTAAAACGAAATGCCTGGCGGAAGGAGGATACGAATCAGGGGCAGCGGGATATTGTGAATTCCAAGTTTTTCGAGGGCGACTAGGAAGGAGCCCGCAAAGAAGTCAAAGTATTTGAAGATCCCCAAAATCATGAAATTCAAGACGAGCGAGAAGATGAACCACTTCCTCCGGTGGGGGTCCGAACGCCCGGGAGCGATCTTCTGTGCGATCAGAAAATCCACCGTGGTGCTGCCGATCATTAGGGCCAGGAAACGCCAATCCCACCATCCGTAGAAAAAGTAGCTGGCCAGGAGAAGGAAGATATTTTGGGCGCGGTGATTGAGGCGCCAGTACAACAGTACGACAGGTATCAGGAAGAGGAAATAAACAGGGGAGTCAAAGAGCATGGCGTCAAGTTAACTCATTGTTCCTATGTTTTTCCGTATCGCCGCATGCGTACAAGGATATTCAGACGCATGTAGAAGAGGCAATCAGTTGAATCTAGGAATTGGAGTCAGGGGAATACCTGAATCCAGGACGAACAGGAAGTCGATGACGAATTGTGACTGTGCAACTCCTCAGAAATACATGAATTACGATTCCTGCCGTTCTCGGGAATTTCCGCTCCGATATTTAAGGTTAAAACCGGATTGTGAAGGTCTTCTGCATCGGTTACGGTTCCGCATGGGCCAAGTTTTCCCCTCTTCAGCGAAACTGGCTTGAGCTGACAGATGAGTTCGAGGGGACCGAGGCCTTCGCCGATTCCGGGTCCTGAGAATTTTGGGACTCCAACGGCGGTAGCTTCTCTAGGGGAGTCACTATGGGGAATCGCCATCAACAATGGCCGTGGTTCGCGATCCTGGTCAGAACAAGCAGAGAGAAGACAGCGAACCTGCTGCTGGAAAATGCAGGTTACGAGTGCTTTTTGCCCATCAGTAAATACATGCGACGCTGGTCCGATCGGATGAAGGAAATCGAAGTGCCGTTGTTCCCTGGATATCTCTTCTGCCGGATGGACCCGCACAATCGCTTGCCGGTGCTGATGACACCTGGCGTCATACAAATCGTGGGGGTCGGCAAGACACCGATTCCTGTCGGGGAAGAAGAGATCGCCGCGATTCAGCGAGTGGGAAAGAGCGGCCTGTCGACAATGCCTTGGCCGTACGTGCAAGTCGGCCATGTCGCCCGGATCGAAGATGGCCCTCTGCGGGGTATGAGCGGAATCGTAATCAAAATCAAGTCGGGATTGAAGCTCGTGCTGTCCGTTAATTTGTTGCAGCGCTCGGTTGCTGTCGAAATTGATCGTAGCTGGATTGATGCAGCATACCCAGTCAGACCAACTGCAAATCAGACAGCGACGAGTTCAATTAACTCCTCACCATATTGATCCAATCAATCAGGAGATCGCACAAGGTTCTCCGGACAAACCTACCGACGCGGATTCATCGCTGCGGACGAATTGTTTCTGCCGACCGAACGAGTTCAGTCCGGTGTCTTGAGAAGTCGAAGGAGAATTCCATGAGCCGTTTGCTTCGCCAGATCATGACGCTTTCTATATGTCTCATTTTGCTGTCCTGCGCTTGCTATCCTAGTGCCGCCGGGGCGTACCACAAAAGTGGTTGGCAAGAGGACGCGAAACAGATGGAAGCCAATCTTGCGCCGACTGGGGCCCAGGGGACAACGCACGAATTTGAACCTACGCGTCCGACCCAGGCGTTGGCTGTCAACTCCAATTACACCGCAGTCCAAAGAAAGTTCGGCAGAGTCAGTGAGTCAATTGTACTGGCGCCTGAGCCCGTATCACTAGCGTTGTTCGGGTCCGGTCTGACCTTGGCAGGACTTGCCCTTCTCCGCCGTTCTCGGCGGTCAAAGTGGTCTAAGAGCGCGCGGGACGCGCACTTCGCCGTGGACAGGAGTTACGTGCGCCTCGCCCGCCATGCTGACCGAGTCCAATCTCCCGTTCCCGATTTCCGTGTCCCCCGACCGATTTGTCACAACTTGCGTGCCTTCGGCACCCAAATGAACGAAACTTCCACTCATCAGCTGCAATGAGCCCAAACATGGTGCGCCTATTTAACGTCTACTATCCACTCCGTAGCCTTCTGCTGTTGTGCGGCGAAGCATTTGTCATCTGTACCTCGTTCATTGTCGCATCGCGAATCGAATTCGGCGCGGACTCACATCATGTGCTGAGCTTGGAGAACGGCTACTACAAGATTCTTGCGGCAACCGCCATTGCCATAGTTTGTTCTCACTATTTCGATCTCTATGAGCCAGAACGCTTGGCTGAGGGCAGTCTCATATATTTTCGGCTTATGGTGGTGCTGGGGACCTTTTCGATTATTTTGGCTGTACTGGGCTTGAGTTTTCCGCGTTTCATGCTGGGAAAACACGCTTTCTTGCTCGGACTCGTTATTTTGGCGGTTGCGCTCATCACATGGCGATCCAGCTATGGCTGGCTGATTCGCCGGTCTTGCCTTACGGAACGTATTTACGTGCTCGGTGATGGTAAGCTCGCGCAGCACCTGGTACAAGCGATCCAGAATCGGCCTGACTTAGGAATGGAGGTGGTGGGGTGGGCTAAAACGTTATCGAATGAATTCGAAACTCGCAAAACATTGCAGAGCAACATTGCAGCCATTCTGAATAACAATCGGCGGATAAACCGAATTGTTCTCGCAATGTCAGATAGACGCGGGACCATTCCGGTACGGCAATTACTTACTCTTCGTTTGAGTGGTGTGAGAGTAGAAGATGCGACAACTCTTTTCGAAAAAATCTCAGGAAAGATCGAGATCGACGATCTTTATCCAAGTTGGCTAATCTTATCGGATGGGTTTCGCACTAACTCCGCGTTTGTGACCACCCGGCGCGTCATTTCCATACTGATATCCCTTGCTTGCCTTGCTCTGGTGCTTCCGCTCATACCACTCGTCGTCTTAGCCATCAAAGCGAGCTCACCTGGTCCTGTGTTGTATCGACAAAGGCGCGTCGGCCGCAACGACGTGGTGTTCAACTGCTACAAGTTTCGTACCATGATACCCGATGCTGAGGCCGACACTGGCCCCACATGGGCGGGAGATGATGATCCCCGGATAACGCCCGTCGGGCGAATTCTGCGCACAACTAGGTTAGATGAGATTCCGCAATTGTGGAACGTGCTGAATGGTGATATGGCTCTTGTCGGTCCACGGCCGGAACGTCCGGAGTTTGTAGAACGGCTAAGACAGGAAGTCCCCTATTACAATCTGCGTCACGTGATTCGCCCAGGTATCACGGGTTGGGCGCAGGTTAATTATAAATACGCTAGCTCAGTCGAGGACGCTAAGGAAAAGCTCAAATACGACTTGTTTTATATCAAGAACATGTCTTTTGGACTGGATCTGATAACGCTTCTGCAAACGACGAAAGTGGTGTTTCTGGGACGGGGAGCGAAATAGCTTGCAGGCTTGAATAGAAACGCGCAGCGCTTGTTTTAATCAATGAGCATATTGAGAATCATTTCCGTTGGACTGGCAGCTTTCTTCCTAATCGTGGGTGCTGCTGCGCAAGTTCCCTCGTCGCCGGAGTCGGTAGCACCGAAGGCGAATTGCGGCAGCCAGGTTCGCTCCACTTACCTACTGGGACCTGATGACCAGTTGGAGATTTCCGGGCCTGAATTGAGTGAGCTGGCAAACAAACCAGTCCGCATTGACGGCGATGGAGACATACAAGCGCCGCTGGTGGGACGCGTCCATGTGTCCGGGCTGACCGTGCAGCAGACTGAGCAAGAGCTCAACAAACTTCTGCGCACGTACATTCGGGATCCGCAAGTTGTTGTAAGCGTCGCGGAAGTGCGCAGCCAGCCGGTCTCTATTCTAGGCGCAGTAAACACGCCAGGTGTTCACCAGGTGCGGGGACGCAAGACGTTGCTGGAGATGCTAGCACTGGCCGGCGGGATCCGGTCGGACGCCGGGTACAGCGTCCGTATCACCCGGCAACTGGAGTGGGGCTGCATCCCATTGCCGAAGACGGAGCTTGACGCCTCGGGCCGCTTCAGCGTGGCCGAACTCAATTTGAAAAAAATCATGGAGGCAAAGAACCCGGAGGAGAACATTCAGATTTTTCCGCATGATGTTATCTCCGTTCCGAAGGCCGAAATGGTGTACGTGATCGGAGAGGTAAAGCGCTCAGGTGGATTCGTTCTCGGCGAACACCAGTCCATCTCCGTGCTACAGGCGCTTTCGCTCGCTGAGGGGCTCAACGGAACTGCTGACGCACGGCATGCCAGGATCCTGCGGTTGAAGCGCGACGCCGATCAACGTGAAGAGCTGGCCGTGGATGTTAAGGACGTTCTCAATGGAAAGAAATCAGACATCGCGCTTCGAGGCGACGACATTTTGTTCATCCCCGGCAGCACGGGCAAGAAGGCGGCCTTGCGCGCCCTCGAGGCAGCTATTCAAACGGGAACAGGCTTGGCAATCTGGCGCACGCCTTGAAGCATTCTCTGAGGCATGGTATGAAACCCTCCGAATTTCCTCTTGATAAAACTGACCGACGCCGGAACGAACTCAGCCGGGGAGCGGAGCAGCGTCCCACGGTGTACAAGTATGTTGAGTCACCTTCGACGGAGGTTGGCGCTTCGCCGGGGTACGACAGTCTCCTCGACTACTGGCACATTCTAATCCGCCACAGGATGACGGTACTACGCTTTGCGGTGGCTGGATTGCTCGGAGCGATCGTGGTCAGCTTGGTGCAGACACCGATTTACCGCGTGAGAACTTCCCTCGAGATCCAGGGTCCCAACTTCCCGGAAATGAAGGGCGCCAACGACTCCAACGGCAGTTACGCCTCACCAGAGTCGTACGTGGAGACGCAGGTCAAAATCCTGCAGAGTGAATCCGTAATCGAGCACGTGATCGACAAACTGAAGCTCCAGAAAGAGCGGCCCAGAACCGGCTGGCGAGGCTTGGCGTCGCGCGTGCAGCGCATTTTCGCATTTTCCAAAGCCTCGAATCTCCCGGAAAGGGAGGAATTGATCCGGCAGATAAAACGCAATCTGACGGTGCGGACATCCGGCAACTCGCGCTTGCTTGAGGTGCTATATGAATCGCCGGATCCCCAGCGGGCGGCCGATTTCGCGAATACCCTGGTCAGCCAATATGTCGAACTAAGCCAGGAGGAGAGGTGGAGGTCCGCCCAGGGCACTGCCGAATGGCTGACGAGCCACCTGGGCAAAATGAAGGGAGAGCTGGAAGCCTCGGAGGCGCAACTCCAAGATTACGCACGCGCTTCCGGGCTGTCGTTGACCTCCGAGAAGGAAAACCCGGTGGTGAACCGGCTCAAGGAATTACAAGACGAGCTCTCCAAAGCTCAGGCCGACCGAATTGCAAAGCAAGCGAAATCCGAAGAAGCGCGCAGCAAGCCAGCGGATTCCGTGCCGGAAATGTTGGAAGACCCGACCATGCGCGAGTACCGCCAGAAGTTGACTGAATTGCAGCGGCAATACGCCGAGCTCAGTGCGACACTGACCCCGGAGCATTACAAAGTGAAGCGCGTGCAAGCGCAGATCACTGAACTGCGCTCCGAGATGCAAAAAGAACGCGCCAACGTCTTGCGCGGCCTCGGCAACGAATATGCAGCAGCGGTCCGCCGTGAAAGACTACTGTCCAAAGCACAGGCCGAGCAGGAGAAAATCGCGGCGGATCAATCCGACAAGGTGATCCACTACGACACCCTGAAGCGCGACGTGGATTCGAACCGCCGGCTCTACGAAGTGATGCTGCAGAGGGTCAAGGAAGCCAGCTTGGCCACTGCTATGCGCGACAGCAATGTACTGGTCGTTGACCGCGCCAAACCGCCGCTGCTCCCTTACCGTCCAAGTTTGCCAGTGAACTCCGCGATTGGCTTGTTCAGCGGCGTGTTCCTGGGTTTTGGATTCGTACTGCTCCGGGAGCGTATTGACCGCAGGATAAGTGCTCCCGGCGACGCTCAGGTCTACTTGGATTTACCGGAATTGGGCGTTTTACCTTTGGATCAGGCCGCAGTTTCCTGGCAAATCCCTAACCGTCTGCCCCCGCATCGTGCAGCCTCCTCCCGCCCTCCCGAGAGCGCCTTGAGGTCTTCGCTAGGCGATTGTCCCGAACTAGCCACCTGGAAGCGCAAGCCTTCTTTGCTCGCTGAATGCACGCGCACCACGCTGATCTCGATTCTTTCGCCTAACCAGAATGGAGAGGGTCCTCGGATCATTGTCCTCACGAGTGCATGCCCGGGCGATGGCAAGACGACAGTTGCTTGTAATCTCAGTATCGCAATGGCGGAGATCGGTCGCAAGGTGCTCTTGATCGACGGCGATCTGCGCCGCCCGAGACTGCATAAGATTTTTGGCGTGGCGAACACCTGGGGTCTCAGTGACTTGCTGTGGGCAGACAATCCGCTTGAAACTGTTCCGATCTCACACCTGGTTCGCGAGACTGAGGTCTCTAGTCTTTCCTTGTTGCCCGGGGGCAGTTGCGGCATAACCCCGTCGAATCTCTTCTATTCTCCTCGCATGTCGAGGCTTTTGAGGCGTCTGCGGTCGGAGTTTGACATGGTCATGATTGACGCACCCCCCGTCATCCATCTCGCGGATGCGCGCGTGCTGGGCCGCCTCGCGGATGGCGTCATTTTGGTGGTCCGCGCCGGGCAAACTACGACTGAAAGCGCGTTATTCGCCAGTCAGCGTTTCGCCGAAGACGGAACTCGCGTTCTCGGCACCGTTCTAAACAGCTGGGATCCAAAGAACAGCCGAGGTTACGGCTACGGAAATTACCGCGAATACGAGAAATATGTCGGACAGTAGGTGTTTCAAGGAATAATCTCCATGCCTTCGTCTATTTCCGATTCGAAGTCCACAGCTCTCACCTACGCGAAGACCTTGGTCGGAATTTGCGTGATGCTCATGATTGCCGTCGAGATCTCCTCCGTTTATCTCCTCAAGCATGATTCGGCCACGTATGCACGGATTTCTCGGCAATACGACGAAGCCGCTAAAATGCGCCCCGCTAGGCCGGGCGAGCCTCCCTCCGTACTGATGGTGGGCAATTCCCTACTCCTGCATGGAGTCGAACTGGATAGACTGCAGGCATTGACTTCCTCCCGCATGCGTATCCATCCCATTTTCCTGGAGGCTACCGGCTACTATGACTGGCTGTACGGGCTGCGGCGCCTGTTCCGTCAGGGGGCAAGACCGCAGGTGGTCGTCGTCGGTGTCGGTGTGAATTACTTTCTGAAGAACGGTGTGCGTCAAGATTATGCTCCCATGCTGTTCTTTGATGCCCGAGACACCCTCGCCTTAGCTTCAGATTTACATCTGGATCGCACTGCAACAAGCAATCTCTTGCTTGCACATTCGAGCACCTTCTGGGATACGCGCAGCGCCATTCGAACACAGGTTCTAAGCCATATGGTTCCCCATCTTGAAGATCTTTTTTTGTTCGTAAATCCGAGGCCGGCTATTCCAGAGGGTCGGGCGTTTGAAGAGATTGCGATTCCCCGCTTGCAAAGGATGCGTGAGCTATGTGAAGCATACGGAGCCAAACTGATTCTTCTGGTCCCGCCAACTCTATCTTCGGAGAGTGCGGTCAACCAAATGGCGTATGCTGGGCACAAAGTTGGAGTGGATGTATCGGTGCCAATTGATCCAGCGGCGCTTTCGGCAAAGTTTTACCAGCGGGACGGAATGCATCTCAATCCCGAGGGCGCAGTGCTTTTCACATCAGCACTAGCGAAGGACCTTCCCGAGAGGGTTGTGACTCACGACACCCTAGCCTCCCGCCTCACCCGATCGACGCCCGCACCCCTAACTCCTACTGTGCAGATTGCTGACCGTGAGCACTGACGCCCCAGGCGTATTCGCCGCGCAGCACGGCAAACGTCCCTCCTTGTGTGCGGATTTCAGCTGGATGTTCGTGGGAAATGCCCTTTACGCGGGCGGCCAGTTTGCAACGCTGATGCTGTTGGCCAAGCTGGTTCGGCCAGAACTGGTGGGGCAGTACGCCTTGGGTCTCGCCGTGGTGTATCCCGTGATGATGCTCACCAACATGCAACTGCGGGCCGTTATGACCTCGGGCGCACGGCAGCAGACCCATTTTGGCCATTACCTAAGCCTCCGCCTGCTGACCACGTCGCTGGCACTCGTGATTATCTTCGCCATTACTCAAATCCTAGGGTATCGCCGAAACCTGACGGCGGTGGTTACGATGGTGGGGGTGGCATACGCCATCGAAACCATCAGTGATGTGTATTATGCGCGGCTGCAACTGCACGAAAGAATGGCTGAGATCTCCAAGTCATTGATTGCAAGGGCGCTGCTTTCCGTGCTTGGACTGGCAGTCACAACTTATGTCAGCAGAAATCTTCTATGGGGAGTCACAGCTGTTGTGCTGGCGCGTGTGATCGTCCTTTTCGGTTACGACATTTGTGAGCGTACCCACGGTTTGGGTGGGCAGTCCAAATGGTTCTCTCGAAACGACGCGCTGGCGCCGCGCTTCGATCTGAAGGTGCAACGCGAATTACTGTGGCTTAGTCTCCCTCTCGGAATTGTAGTGCTCTTAACCACTTTGAATTCCAGCGTTCCTAGCTATTTCATTAAGCATGCGCTCGGGGAACGTGACCTGGGTATTTTCTCAGCGATCGGATTCATGATTTCAGTAGGAAACATGGCAGTGATGTCGCTTGGCCAATCAGCGTTCACCCGCCTTGCCAGGTCATATGCCACAGGCAACCTTGTAGCCTTCGGCTTGCTCCTCGGCAAGCTTCTAGCCTTTGGGGCCATGCTGGGAGTGTGCGGGATGATTATTTCCAGGCTGGCAGGACGCGAGATTCTTATCATTCTGTTCCGGCCCGAATACGCTGAGCGAGCAGACCTTCTTCCCTGGATCATGGCGGTGGGAGGCGTCCTGTTTATGGCCCAGTTTTTGGGATTCGGGATGACAGCCGCCGGTTATTACAACTCACAAGTTATCCTGAATATTTTGGCAAACCTTAGCCTTTTCGCGGCCTGCTATTGGTTTGTTGCACGGCAGGGGCTCTTTGGTGCGACCTTCGCGATGTTGATCGCCGCGATCGTGCAGCTTGCCGGCAGCGCCCTTGTTCTAATCATAGGCATGCGAATGCATACTCCTGCATGCGTCGAACGCGTGGAAACAGCCTAATGTTACCTCCTCGCATCCCTCCGTCGGTGGAGGGCAATGGTTAAGGAGGCCGCTCAACGGTATTGGTTGGGGCACCAAGTAGTGTTCGGGCGGGTGCTGCGTCAGCCTTGTGCCTCGCCGAGGCCTGATGGCAGTGTAGCCGCCTGCACCATCGTCGGAGTAGAAGAGTCTTCCGGTCTCAGCAAACTTGCGTTTGCTTCCCTTTGGCTTTTGGTGTTCGCCATGCCATGGGAAGATGCAATCACCATTTCTGATTTTGGTACAAGCGTACGTTTGATCGGGATGGTCACTGTTGGCCTTGGTGTCCTGGCGGTCATCGAAAGAGGGAAGCTCAGACGCCCGGCACCAGGGCACATCGTGATGGCCCTGTTTGTCTTGCTGGCGGCGCTAAGTTATCTGTGGAGTCTTTATCCCGAAGGAACTCTAGTGCAGGCTTTCTCGTACATCCAGCTCTTTGCGATGGTGTGGCTGATCTGGGAGTTGGCCCCTCGGGTGCGAGAACAGATGCGACTGATGCAGGCATATATTCTTGGAACCTTTGTCTCTGGGATAGACACACTATACTCATCTCTTTCTCATCAGGAGTCGGTTTATCAACGCTATGCAGGCGCCAGGTTAGATGCCAATGACTTGGGGCTAATCATGGCTTTGAGCATCCCAATGTCATACTATCTGCTCATTGAGAACAAGGGGTGGATGGCTTGGATCTACAGAGTGCAACTTATTTTGGCAGGAACGACCATCTTGCTGACGGCCTCAAGAGGAGCCACTCTGGCGACTGTTGTCGCCCTTGCTATCGTGCCTTTGACTCAAGCGCGCTTGACTGTCCACCAGAGAATCGCAGTCCTCTTGACAATATCATTGCTTGTCTATGGCGCTCTTCTCTTCGTACCTTCCAGTTCATGGGAACGCTTATCGACGCTACCCAGCGAATTTGCGCAGGGGACATTAACCGGACGCACCATCATCTGGAAAGCAGGCTGGGAGATTTTCCGCGTGCATCCTTTCCTGGGCATTGGAGCCAACGCATTCCGCCTTATCGTCAGCCGTGTTTTGGCTGAGCCGATTCGCCTTGATGAACGTGACCCGGCGCCCCCCGCGCACAATACGTTCCTGTCGGTCCTCGTCGAGCAAGGCGTAATTGGTTTTGTGCTTTTTTGCGCCTTGTTAGCTGTCCTAGCGCTGTCACTGAGAGGGATGCCCCGCTTCCAACAGCGACTGTGGATCGTATCTCTTGCTGTTTGGGTGGTAGGAGTGTCCAGCTTAACGTGGGAGATGAGGAAACCGACCTGGTTCTTCTTTGGCCTGTTAATGGCGCAATGCGGCAGCATGGCCCAGAAGCGAGGTCCTGCGCAGAGTTATGCTCACTGCTTTGCTAAACATCGAGCACCCGTCCTGCACGTATCATGCCCGTGAGAATCATCTTCTCGTGCTGAAATTGGAGTGCCTACTGTAGCTCAGCGCGACACGCGAACTGAGGTCATGAACAAAGTAAAAGTAGTCCATATCGTCCCTATGCTCAGCCCCGGCGGCGCCGAGCGCGTGGCGGTTCATATCGTGAGAGGGTTGAACCGCCAGCGATATGATCCAGTAGTAGTTTCGTTCACGGGGCGGTTGGGGTGCGACCTCGACCGTTTGCTGGAGGAAGCAGGCGTAGAAGTTCGGTACCTGAGCAAACGGCCGGGATTCGATCACCGCATGTACTCCAGATTGCATCCTGTTCTCAGAGACTGCCAACCGGATATTGTTCACACCCATCTGCACGTGCTTCGCTATGCGTTGCCATCCCTGCTGCTTCTCAAACGCTCCGCACTGTTGCATACGGTCCACAACTTGGCGGAACGCGAGATTGAACCTTTGCTCCGCTGGCTTCAGCGTTTCGCACTCAACCACGGAGTTGTCCCCGTCGCCGTCGCGGAAGAAGTAGCAGTCAGTTTAGGACGCCTTTACGGAATTCAAGGCTGTCCCGTCATCTCGAACGGTATTCCGACGGACTATTACGCGCGCCCGCAGACTCCACGGATAGAGTGGCGGGCGAGGGAGGGCTTCAGAGACGAGGATATTCTGTTCGTCTGCGTAGCCCGTTTTGCTGCACAGAAAAATCACGCGCTGCTCCTGAGGGCATTCGCGCAAGGTCCCGCTTCCGATCCGAACGCGCACTTGGTCCTGGTTGGCGAGGGCGCCTTGCAGGAACGGCTCAAAGAGCAAGCCAAGAGTTTCGGCTTAACCCACCAAGTCCACTTCCTTGGGCTGCGGACCGATATTCCCGACGTGTTGGGCGCAATGGATGTTTTCGTTCTGAGTTCAGACTACGAGGGCAACCCGCTCTCGGTGATGGAGGCTATGGCCTCAGGCCTGCCTATTGTGAGCACCGCCGCAGGGGGCGTGCCGGACCTCTTCGAAAGCGGAAGGGAAGGTTTTATCGTGCAGCCTGGAGACGTTCAGGGTCTCTCGAACTCCATGGTTTCTCTCTTAGGAAATCGAGAAGCCAGGCAGTCCTTGGGGATGGCGGCCGCGCGGCGGGCAAGAGAAAGCTTCGACGTGTCAACGATGGTCCGGGCATACGAGGAACTGTACGAGAACCTCGTTGATCATTCGCATGGCCTGAGCACTGAAAGCACGTTCCGAGAGTCCGGCACTCCGGCTAGAGAAGTGGTCGGGAGCCAAAATCGATGAACATTCTTGTTGCTAGTGATGTGTGTCACTGATCCAGAACGCGTTGGTCTAGGAAATTTGAAAAACCATATGATCAAGGTCATGCACGTCATTACGACCCTCGGCCCAGCCGGGGCCGAAACCATGCTCTGCCGAGTCGCTGCTGGGATGGACGGCACGCGGTTTGAAAACGAAGTTGTATCGCTTACCGGTGTGTTAGACCTTGCGGAGAGAATGCAAGCAATCGGTGTGCGCGTACGCACACTCGGTATGAAAAAGAGTGTGCCTAACCCTTTGCTGGTGATGCGCCTTGCGCAATGGATCCGCGAGTCGAAACCGGACGTTATTCAGACCTGGATGTATCATGCGAACTTGGTCGGCGCTCTCGCGGCGCGCCTAGTTGGTGATGTTCCTGTGGTTTGGGGCATCCACCATAGCGCACTTGACCCTCGCGTTGACAAGCGCCGCACCATGTTAGTCAATCGCGCCTGTGCCTTTTTATCGGGAAAATTGCCCGCCCGGATTGTATGTTGCTCAGAGGCGTCGCTGAGCATCCATAAGAAACTTAGCTACGCCGCCGAAAAACTGGAGGTCATCCCCAACGGTTTCGATCTGGAGCGAGTCAAACCCGACGCTACTGCCCGCGTGTCGGTACGTGAGGAGCTGGGTATCCCGGTGGATGCACTTGTAATTGGAATAGCAGCCCGCTTCCATCCCCACAAGGATCATCGCAACTTCGTTCGAGCAGCCGCGCAGCTACACAAACAAATACCCGAGATTCAGTTCCTGCTCTGCGGCCTTGACATCACCTGGCAAAACTCGCAGTTGGCGGGATGGATCGAGGCAGCGGGCGTCCGTGATTGCTGTCATCTCTTGGGACTACGCCGAGATATACCTCGCCTCTTTGCCGGGATGGACATCGCCACTACTGCTTCTCGCAGTGAAGCCTTTCCCATTGCAATCGGTGAAGCCATGGCGTGCGGAACGCCCTGCGTCGTGACCGACGTGGGGGATTCCGCAATGATCGTTGATCAGACTGGTATTGTCGTGGCGCCTGGAGATCCGGATGCGTTGGCTGAAGCGTGGCGGAAGCTCATAGAGGCCGGACCGGAAGTACGGTGCCGCCTCGGAATGGCTGCTCGACGCCGAGTGCAGCACCATTTCGCACTGCCGGCGATCGTGGACCGATATCAGGCAATCTACGCGCAGTTGGCCGCCGGAGCACCACAAGGTGTGCCTGCTCCCAGCCTCTCGCACTGTGCTCGCTAGGCCCGCCTTTTAGGGGCGTTCGGTTTCCCACTTGGGATTCTGAGCGCACCTGATTCATCTCCTTCAACTTCTTTCAGTACAGCTGATTAGGGCGGCCGATGTCAGCACGCGCGCGGATTATGCAATCGACGTGATCAATCCAAGACAAAAGACAGTGCCGCGCTCAAAGAGTCGGTGAGTGGCGAGACATACCACTAGTCGGAACATAGAGATGCTAGACGGCAAAATCAAAAGCGCGAATTCGGAACAACCACACTTGATCTTTGTGGTGAGTTCGTCGCTCGCAGTTGGCTACCTACAAGGTCAGCTGCAGTATTTTCAGAATAAGGGCTTTGATGTGACCGTTCTCTCTCCAAAGGGACGCAAGGGCGAGTGGGAAGTGCCCCGGCCCGAGGGCATCGCGTTCATCGAAGTGCCCATGAAGCAAGAGATCGCTCCCCTGAGAGATCTTGCATCACTGTGGCGCTTGTGGCGCGCCATGCGCGCGCTGCGCCCCACAGTCTCGAATGTGGGGACCCCCAAGGCAGGGTTCTTGGGGGGCTGTGCAGCTTGGCTGAACAGAGTCCCTTGCCGGTTCTACACGCTGCACGGTTTGCGTTTCGAGACCACTAAGGGACTGAAGCGGCGAATCCTCATCTATGCTGAGCGTCTAGCTTGCCGTTTCGCCCATCGCGTCATATGTGTCAGCCAGAGCGTGCGTGAAAAGGCGGTTGCTTCTGGGCTCACGAGCCGGGAGCGAACGGTCGTTCTCGGATCCGGCAGTTGCAATGGTGTGGATGTTTTGCGTTTCGCAGCCACGCCAGAGATGATGAGGCGAGCGGCCGAGTTGCGGCGTCAGTTAGGAATCCCTGTCCGAGCGCCTGTTGTGGCTTTTGTTGGGCGTTTGACCCGTGACAAAGGCATTCCCGAGCTGATGGAAGCCTTTTTGCAACTCGGTAATCGATTCCCGGATCTGCGGCTACTTCTGGTGGGATGCTTCCAAGACGGAGACCCCCTTCCTGTCGATACTCGGAGATGTGTGGAGACACACCCACACGTGATTTTCGGGGGGGCGGTACAGGACACAGCTCCTTACTACGCGATTGCCGATGTCTTAGTCCTACCAAGCCACCGGGAGGGGCTACCTACCGTAGTCCTAGAGGCACAGGCCGCCGGCAAGCCCGTGATAGGGGCGTCGGCGACTGGGATCGTAGACGTCGTCGTGGATGGCGAGACCGGACTTCTCTTTCCTGTAGGTGATGTACCAGCGCTTGCTGAGGCGATGGCAAGGCTTATCACCGACAAAGGCTTGGCGAATAAACTGGGACTTGCAGGCCAAGAACAAGTCAAACGCAAATTTCGACAGGAGCGAATCTGGGAAGCGCTATATCGAGCGTATTTCACAGTTTTACAAATGAAAGAACTGCCGCCATCCTTAATACCGCATACCGAGAAGAGCGGCAGTGTAGCTGGGTCCAACGAGTAGCCGCGCTCTAGAAATATCACAACAAGACAAATAGAGTCCCGTCCGTTTTATTGCTCCCCAGCCCGAAAAACAACTGCTGAGGGAGCCAGCGCGCTCATGAACATCTACGACAAATCAGTCAGGCGAATCGGCGAACATACGCGCTGGACCTTTCGGCGCGCTAAGGGCCTGCTGTTGACTGCAGCGGTGTTCGTCGTCTTTACGATCTTCATTGCTGCCAGCCAGACATCAAGCGCGGCGTTTCCTTTGTGGGTGGAATCCAGTTTGATCAGAGTGGGGCAGACCGACGCCCCCGGAACGGCTTCCTCCATCAGTCTATCCAGCGCACGCGGCGAGACTGTGGACACCCAAGTCGTCGTGCAGGGCCCCGCTGGGGGCTTGAGCAACGTGAACTTGAGCGCCTCCGCGCTTACCGGTCCTGGCGGTGCGACCATCCCGGCGTCCAGCGTGACCCTCTACCGCGAATACTACATTACGGTTACCGGCACCGCGAATTACGGCGGGGGCAGCAATCCACCGCTGGGTTCGGGAACGTACCCTGAACCGCTCATCCCCTTCAATGATCCGGAAACCGGTTCGCCGCTGTGCGGAACTGCAGCCACGCTCAAAGCCTGCAATGCCAGCATCAGCGCGGGGCAGAACCAACCCTACTGGATCGACATTTCCGTGCCCCGCGGAGCCACGAACAGTCCGCCAGGAACTTATACCGGCACTATCTCGGCTACCGCCGATCAGGGCACTGTGACCATTCCGGTCACAGTGACGGTATGGAACTTTGAACTCCCAGCGCAGCCCTCGGAACTTTCCCTCTGGTCGCTTTGGCCTCCCGCGGCCGGCAATACGGTTACCACCTTGATGCAAGCCTTGATGCGCAACAAGGTAATGTATGGGGTTTCCGTCAACGCATCTTCCGACATGATTAATTTCGGCCTGAATCGTTCCGGGCTGGACGGCTCCTACTTCATCGGTATTCAGTGCAACGGTTCCTTTAGCAGTATCCCTTCAACCAGCCAGATCAACGCCGCGGCAGCCAATTTTCCGGCAGGCCTCCCGCTGGACTTCTACGTCGCAGATGAATTGAATGGCTGCTCGAGCGCTTACTCGACCCTCAAGACCATGGGCACCAACGCCCATGCCGCGAATCGCAGCGTCAAAACCATAATGACGACCAACGCCCCTGATCCGAATTTATATAACGAGGGCGATGGGCGCAGTGCCATCGATCATTGGGTGCTGCTTGATTCCATGCAACAGTGGCCCGCTCTACCGTTTACCGGTGAGGGCGACCTCTGGAGTTATGCGAGCTGCAACACCGGGTTCGGCAACACTCCGGCATGGATGGTGGACTATCCGCCGATCAACGAGCGTATCCAAGCGGGGTTCTTGAACTGGACGCAAGGAGCGACGGGCGTCCTCTACTACCGCTCCGACGGATGGACCGCCGGGAACACCATTGGCAGTTGGAACAATGTGGATACAACGGGTTGCGGCGGCGGCCTCGGAAGACCGGGTGACGGAATCTTCCTCTACCCTCCGGGTCCGATCGCCTCGACGGAGTCCGCTCCCGGGATCCGTCTGAAGACCATTCGCGACGGCATTCAAGACTACGAATACGCCCAGATTCTCAAGAACCTAGGGCAAGAGGACTTTACGAACTCCATCATCGTGCCGATCGCTACGAGCTGGACCAACTGGAGTCACGACCCGAACGCCCTGGAAACTGCACGGTTGCAATTGGGGCAACAGCTCCATCAGCTTTCCACTCCATAGAGACGAACGGATTTTTCGGAGTCCACTCCTATTCAGATCTAAGAATTTTCCCCGCGCAGAGGTTCGCATCACGGCTGGGATTGATTACCAAAATACTGATTTCGAGTTACAGGAGCTAAAATGGCAAAATGTGACGTAGCAATCATCGGCGCTGGCCCTTATGGACTGTCCGCTACCGCCCACTTGCGCACGGTCAAAGGTCTGGACGTGCATACCTTCGGCGAACCCATGTCTTTTTGGGAACGCAACATGCCGAAGGGCATGCTGCTCCGCTCGGGCTGGGCAGCATCGCAAATTGCCGATCCGAACCAGTCATTGACCATGGAGGCGTACCAAGCGGCAAGCCGTACTCACTTTTCTAGCCCAGTACCCCTCGACCATTTCGTCGAATATGGACACTGGTATCAACGCCAGTCAGTGCCCGGCCTCGATTCACGAAAGATTGCCCGCGTCGAGTCTGATTCAAAGGGCTTCCGACTTATGCTCCAAGACGGTGAGACGGTCCTTGCAGGCCGCCTAGTCGTCGCTGCCGGCATTGGTTCGTTCACTTGGCGCCCGCCCGAATTTGCCAGCCTCCCGTGTTCGCTAGCGTCTCACACATCCGAACATCGCGAACTCCGAAGGTTTGCTGGAAAACAAGTGCTCGTGATCGGAAGCGGTCAGAGCGCATTGGAATCGGCTGCATTGCTGCACGAAAGCGGTACCGAAGTCGAAATCGTAGCGCGGGCGCGTCAGATCCGTTGGCTGGGGGGATTAGTCTCAAGGACGATGCAGCACGGATTGGGCACGATCTCAAAGCTCCTCTATGCACCCACCGACGTTGGTCCCGCTGGCATCAGCCAGGTGGTGGCGCGGCCCGACTTTGTTAGGAGGATGCCCCGGTCGATTCAGGACTGGCTCCGGAACCGATCGATCCGGCCGGCCGGCGCGGGATGGCTAGCGGCGCGGCTC
This sequence comes from Acidobacteriota bacterium, assembly GCA_003224055.1. Lineage (GTDB taxonomy): Bacteria > Acidobacteriota > Terriglobia > Acidiferrales > UBA7541 > Acidiferrum. The sequence continues at coordinate 29,011 of QHYE01000102.1, forward strand.
CAGAACGTGCCCATAAACCTCGGCCGTTCTATTGTTTCCGCTGCTCCCGTGGGCGAGCGGATAAGAGTTCAGCTCAATGACGGAAGCGAAAGAACCATCGACCATGTTCTTCTGGGAACGGGATATCGAGTGGACGTTTCCAAGTACGATTTCCTTGCCCCGAAGCTGGCGCAGTCCATAAGTCGCTTCCAAGGATATCCTCGGCTCAGGGGGGGGTTCGAATCGTCCATACCGAGATTGCACTTTCTTGGGGCGCCAGCCATCTGGAGTTTCGGCCCGCTGATGCAATTTGTCGTCGGCACGCATTATTCTTCACGCGCACTACTTCGTTGCGTCGCCGGGAAAGCTGCGGGCGATCGCGTTCGGGTCGGCGAACCACTCGTCGCCGAACTCGGATAATTCCTTCCTCGCCATGAGCACACAACTTCTCAGAATCGTCCGGCGTCTTGTCATGCACAGGTCTTCTTCTTATGAGTGAAGCGCCAGGAGCATTGGTAATAGGCGGAAACCTCAACGGCCTTTCGATCGCGAGGAGTTTGGGCCGCCATGGCGTGCCGGTTTGGGTGACAACCCCACCCAACATGAAGCTGGCCAGCTTCTCTCGGTATACGCTCCGGACTTTGCCCTGGCCGGACGGAGACTCTGAAGCACAAGCCGCATATCTCTTGGAACTCGCCGAACGCTACCAGCTTGACCAGTGGGTGCTGTTTCCAACCAGCGACGAATCGGCCGCCTTGGTTTCGAAATTTCACACCGCGCTCTCGCGCCGATTCCGCGTGTCGACCCCTACGTGGGACGTCCTGCGCTGGGCTTACGACAAGCGTCTTACCTACCGATTAGCGGCCAAAGAACGAGTCGACTTCCCTCCAACGATCTATCCCGCCACCGAAGCCGATCTCGAGGCCGCCCGTTGTGCCTTTCCCGCCGTGCTGAAGCCTGCTACGCACGCCACGGTCAATCGGTTCACGGCTGATAAGGCCTGGCCTGTGGCAAATCGCGAGGAGCTTCTTGCGCGGTACCGTCAGGCCCGGGAGTTGATTCCTCCAGATTTGATTCTCGTTCAGGAGCGGATCCCTGGCGGGGGCGAGTCTCAATTCTCGTACGCTGCGCTTTGCTGCGGCGGACAACCGATTGCCTCTCTCACCGCGCGGCGGACGCGGCAATATCCGATCGACTTCGGCTATTCAAGTTCCTTTGTCGAAACTCTCGACATCCCTGAGATCGTAGCCCCTTCACGGCGTCTGCTGGCTGCAATCCGGTACACTGGAATCGTCGAAGTTGAGTACAAGCTTGACGCTCGAAATGGACGCTACAAGCTTCTGGACATCAATCCAAGGCTTTGGACATGGTCACCACTGGGCGGCCGCGCGGGGATAGACTTTCCGTATCTTCTCTGGCAAATGATGGTAGGTAGGTCTGTGGCGAAACAGACCGGACGCACAGGCGTTCGCTGGGTCCGCATGAGTACAGATGTTCCGGCCGCTATTCACGAAATGCTTCGCGGTCGCCTAAGCCTGGGTGCGTACTTGCGCTCCTTGCGCAGTCCGGTCGAGTTTGCCCTGATGGCTGCGGACGATCCTCTGCCTGGACTGCTGGATTTGCCCCTATTTGCGTATAGGTATTTTCATAACGGATACGAGCGTCTGCGAAACGGTGTCCCGGCTGCGAAAGGGTGTCCCGCTAAGAGTTGAAGTGTTGAGCGGCGGTTCGGGCCCGATAGAGAAAGCATACTGCCAGGCGCGCCTTCCGCACACGCAAGCCATACTGGAGAGGAAATGACCCAGTCAACGGTTGTAATCAGCCTGGATTTGGAACTCAGCTGGGGAAGTTTCGATCTTTCATTTGATGAGGACCTAGTTAGAATGGGCCGGTGGACTCACGACATTGGCGCGCCGAGTTTGCTGAATCACCTCACGCGCAACGGCATATCGGCAACTTGGGCCGTGGTTGGTGCGATGATGCGTCCCTCGTTGCCCGATGTCTCCGGGCTGCCAGAAGTCAATTTCCCTCACTTCTCGAAGCCTTGGTTCAGTTATGTTCCAAAGGAAGGCGACGAATTGACTCACCCCGAGTGGTTCGGCGCACGCCTGGTAGAACTGATCAAGAGCGCAAGACCTGAACAGGAAATAGGATTTCATTCCTTTTCACACGTCCCCTTTGGGTGGCCAGGCATGACGCGCGAACGAGCAATCGCTGAGTATCATTATTGCGCCCAGACCGCCCGAGAACTTAGGATCCCAGCAACGTGTTTCGTTTTCCCCCGGAATTCAGTTGCTTACGTCGCTGACCTTCGAGATGCAGGGTTCAAATGTTTTCGCGACGTTGATGCACTACCATTTCGCTTTGCAAGCAGCAAGCTTACTTCCATTGGCATGGTACTGGCAGATTTCGCCGGACTGTCACCACGCATGATCGAACCTTCGCTCAAAGAGGGAATCGTTTCCATTCCTGGATCGCTTTTGATCCGGTGGGCAGCCGGCTGGCGTAAGTACATACCGGATTCGAGTCGCTTGCGGCGGCTGAGAAAAGGATTGGAACGCGTGCGTCGAAGCGGTGGGGTTTTCCACGTCTGGTTCCACCCGGAGAATCTTTATGCAGAGTGGCCGCGCCTTGAAAACGTTGCTGCCCGCTTTCTGGAAGAACTTGGAATCCTGGTGCGCAATGGAGACTTGAGATGCTTGACAATGGGGCAGCTTGCCAGCGAATTCCAAACGAAATTAGCTGCCAAAGAGGGGTGTAATCCGATTCCGGCGTACGCGGAGGCTGAATACGTGGATTGCGCGATGCCGAGACGCGAGTTTGGCCCGAGTTCAGCAATTACGCGTTGACTCAATTCCGCGCGAGCAGGCGCGGAGTGCACCGGATCTCTGGGGAAACCCAGCACCTATGGGGCAAGCAGATGGAGTTGTTGCCCCAGTTGCAGCCGCGCGGCTTCCAGCGCGTTCGGGTTGTGATTCCAGTTGCTCCAACTCGTGGCAACCGGCACGATGATGGAGTTCACGAGGGGGGCTTGTCCCAGATTCTTGAGAATCTGGGCGTACTCGTAGTCTTGAATGCCGTCGCGAATGGCCTTCATACGGATCCCCGGAGCGGACTCCGTCGAAGCGATCGGACCCGGAGGGTAGAGGAAGATTCCGTCACCCGGTCTTCCGAGGCCGCCGCCGCAACCCGTTGTATCCACATTGTCCCAACTGCCGATGGTGTTGCCATTGTTCCATCCGTCTGCACGCCAATAAAGGATTCCCGTCGCTCCTTGCGTCCAGTTCAAGAACCCCGCCTGGATACGCTCGTTGATCGGTGGATAATCCACCATCCATGCCGGAGTGTTGCCGAACCCGGTGTTGCAGCTCGCATAGCTCCAGAGGTCGCCCCCGCCGGTAAACGGCAGACTGGGCCACTGTTGCACGGAATCAAGCAGCACCCAATGATCGATGGCACTGCGCCCATCGCCCTCGTTATACAAATTCGGATCAGGGGCGTTGGTCGTCATTATGGTTTTGACGCTGCGATTCGCGGCATGGGCGTTGGTGCCCATGGTCTTGAGGGTCGAGTAAGCGCTCGAGCAGCCATTCAATTCATCTCCGACGTAGAAGTCCAGCGGGAGGCCTGCTGGAAAATTGGCTGCCGCGGCGTTGATCTGGCTGGTTGAAGGGATGCTGCTAAAGGAACCGTTGCACTGAATGCCGATGAAGTAGGAGCCGTCCAGCCCGGAACGATTCAGGCCAAAACTAGTCATGTCCGAGGCGGCGTTGGCGGCAACATCGTACCAGCCCATGACTTTGTTGCGCATCAAGGCTTTACCCAAACTGGCTATAGTATTGCCAGTGGCGGGATTAAAAAGCGTCCATTCGGAAAGTTCCGAGGGCTGCGCTGGGAGTTCAAAGTTCCATACCGTCAGCGTGACCGGAATGGTCGCATTGCTCTGAGCCGTAGTGATCGAGATGGTGCCGGTATAGGTTCCCGAGGGGCTGTTGGTAGCTCCGCGGGGCACAGAAATGTCGATCCAGTAGGGTTGGTTCTGCCCCGCGCTGATGCTGGCATTGCAGGCTTTGAGCGTGGCTGCAGTTCCGCACAGCGGCGAACCGGTTTCCGGATCATTGAAGGGGATGAGCGGTTCAGGGTACGTTCCCGAACCCAGCGGTGGATTGCTGCCCCCGCCGTAATTCGCGGTGCCGGTAACCGTTATGTAGTATTCGCGGTAGAGGGTCTCGCTGGACGCCGGGATGGTCGCACCGCCAGGACCGGTAAGCGCGGAGGCGCTCAAGTTCACGTTGCTCAAGCCCCCAGCGGGGCCCTGCACGACGACTTGGGTGTCCACAGTCTCGCCGCGTGCGCTGGATAGACTGATGGAGGAAGCCGTTCCGGGGGCGTCGGTCTTGCTCACTCTGACTAGACCTGGTGATACCCAGACAGGAAACGCCGAGCTTGTCTGCTGAACGCCGCTCCCAGACAAAGAAATGGTCGTCGGCGAGTTCGTGGCGTTGCTAGTGGCCGTAACGCTTCCCGTCACACTCCCCGTAGCTGCTGGAGCAAAGGTCACATTCAAAGTCGTGGTTTGTCCGGGCGTCAGAGTCGTTCCAACGGGCACGCCGCTGGCATTAAAGCCCGCACCGGAAACGGTGATGTTCGAAATCGCGACGTTGGAATTGCCGGAGTTCGTGAGCGTTACAGGGAGAGCTTTGCTGGTGCTTGTGCCTATGTTTCCAAAGCTCAAACTCGTTGGACCGGCGCTGAGCAGATAGGTAGCGGCATTCACCGTGAGCGTTGCGGCACTGCTAGTGACGCTGCCTGCTGGGTTGCTGACCACGGCAGTAAACTTTGCACCGTTGTCTGTGGTCGCTGTGGCCGGTGTTGTGTAGATCGCCGAAGTTGCGCCGCTGATAGCTGCCCCGTTCTTTTGCCACTGATAGCCGAGTGGAGCGGTGCCGGTTGCGGTAACAGAGAACGTTGCCGTTAGTCCGGCCCTGACGCTTTGGCTGACTGGCTGAGTGGTGATTGAGGGTGCCACCAGTATAGTATTCACGGTAAGCGTGGCTGCGTTACTGGTCACACTGCCCGCTGAGTTGGTGACCACGACCGCGAATTGCGAGCCGCTGTCTGCAGTCGTTGTGGCTGGGGTTATGTAACTCGCCGAAGTTGCGCCACTGATAGCTGCCCCGTTCTTTTGCCACTGATAGTTGAGCGGAGCGGTGCCGGTTGCGGTAACAGAGAACGTTGCCGTCAGTCCGGGCGTAACGCTCTGGCTGACCGGCTGGGCGGTGATCGAGGGTGGAACGGCCGGGGTGCTGATCGGCGTATTCATGTCGCTCTGGATCTGGGCTGGGGTTAGCGCTTGGTTGTACATGCGCACCTCGTCGACCGTCCCATTCAAGACCCGTGCCGTCCCCCCGCGGTTCTGCCCACCGATCCGAAGCGTGTTAATCCCGCTTCGGAAGGGATTGGCGTCTGCCGCGGCGCTGAACGTCGCATCCAGATTCCCGTTGACGTAAAAGCTGATCGCCGGGCCGTTTCTAACGACTGTAACGTACGTCCATGTGCCCAAAGGTATTTGGGCATTTCCCGAAACGATGTTGAAGGACGGATTGCCCCACACATTTCCACCCGTGGTCTGCCAAGAAAACGTGAGGCGATTGCTTGAATCCAGCCCGAATAAATACTCATCATCGACCGTCTGGCTCCACTTGTTGATGACCGCCGAAATGTCGGCATTAGCCGCGAGCACATTCACCCAGGCCGAGAAGGTTGCTGCCGTTCCAGGATTCAAGGAGTTGGAATTAGTGGCCTCAACGTAGGCGCTCGTTCCATTAGAGGAAAGGGCGTTTCCGTAGCGTCCCGCGGTCGTCCAGGTGGGACCGGTCAAGGTCCCCATGTTCCCGTTGCCGGAAGCATCGGCCGTGGTAGTTCCGCTTCCCTCATTGAAGGCATATGCGGCGGTCGGCATCAGGGAATTGACGGTTAGTGATGCGGCAGAACTAGTAGAGCTACCGGCACTATTGCTGACGGCAACGGTGAACTGCGCGCCATTGTCCCCAATCGTTGTCGCGGGCGTGGTATAGGTTGACGAAGTCGCGCCGCTGATCGCCACGCTGTTTTTCAGCCACTGATAGCTCAGCGGTGCGGTGCCTGTCGCTGCCACGTTGAACGAGGCTGTCTGACCCGCCGTGACCACCTGACTTGTCGGCTGCGTGGTGATCGAAGGAGCCACTGGGGCG
>QHYE01000103.1 GCA_003224055.1 Acidobacteriota bacterium
GGTGCGGTGCCTGTCGCTGCCACGTTGAACGAGGCTGTCTGACCCGCCGTGACCACCTGACTTGTCGGCTGCGTGGTGATCGAAGGAGCCACTGGGGCGGCATTCACCGTGAGCGCGGCTGCATTGCTGGTCATACTTCCGACCGTGTTGCTGACCCCCACTGAGAACTGCGCCCCGTTGTCGGAACTCGCTGTTGCGGGCGTCGTATAGGCGGACGACGTCGCACCGCTGATCGCCACGCCGTTTTTCCGCCACTGATACGTCAGCGGGGCGGTGCCTGTCGCTGCCACGCTGAACGAGGCGGTCTGACCCGCCGTAACGGTCTGGCTTGCTGGCTGGCTCGTGATCGAAGGAGCCACCGGAGCAGCATTCACCGTGAGGGTGGCCGCGCTGCTGGCCGCAGTACCGATCGTGTTGCTAACCACTACCGTGAACTGCGCTCCGTTGTCGGAACTCGCTGTTGCAGGTGTCGTATAGCTCGACGAAGTCGCACCAGTGATCGCCGTGCCGTTTTTCTGCCATTGATACTTCAGCGGGCCGCGCCCCCCCGCAGCCACAGTGAACGTGGCGGTCTGGCCTGCCATGACTGTCTGGCTTGTCGGCTGCGCCGCTATCAAAGGGCGGCCATTACTTAGCGGATCCGCCGCGACAAATGCGGAACATCCGAGATTCACGATTGCGAATACCGCGACCAGCAAAACAAAACCCCAACGAACCATCATGTCCCCTAGCTTTCCCCGTCCCCGTGCTTGGTTGTTCGAACTGGACCAAGAGAGATACAGTAGTACTATAAGTACTAAAACTTATGCCCATGGCAGAGTCTGAGCTGGTGATTCCAAGGAAACAACTGGTCAGAAGGTCAAGAATGGGGCATGGCCTTGGTTGGCCCAAGGGACCAGAAATCGGGGGGGGGACGCCGGGTACCGCCTAGCGTTCGTATGCAAGCAACATTTCAGTCCAAGAAGCTCATGGGGTCCACTTTAGCCACCCTGTCAGGGCATTCTGGCGGATTGCCACCCTCTTCAGCGGTTCGTAAGGGAAGTCTAGTTGTGGTGACTTAGGCATTTCCCTATCGCAGTTTTCCGGCATCCACCCGATTGCCTCCCGATCGCTACTAAAGCATAGGTAGAAGGGCGGTGAGCCAGCTCGAAGGGTGGCCAAGAGCAGGAAAGGGTGGATGAGTTAATCGAGAGAGTCTTCGTTCCGACAGTAAGCATAGTTTAGGTTAAGACGTGGGTGTCCTCCCACAGGGAGTTGTCATAAGGAGAAGTAAAATGAGGAAGCTGAATGCTCTGGGGATCATGTGTTTCGCGTTCGTTCTTGCTTCGACAGGCCGAGCCCAGGCCGCTCCCGGAGTGAACGACGCCGAACTAAAGGGCGACTACGCATTTACGTTTGACGGGATGACCACGGGAGGCGGCAACAACTCGACTCCTTTCGCCGCCGTGGGAAGATTCACATCCGACGGGGCCGGAAATCTGACGAACGGAGAGCTGGACACCAACGGTGTAGGTCTGCCGGAGAAATTAATCGCTCAATCGTTCACCGGGACCTACTCGATCGGCGCGGACAACAGGGGTGTGATGAACCTGAACATCCCGGGCGGAGGCACGCTTGCCTTCGCCATGATGGCCAACGGCAATGCCAAATTCGTCGAGATCGATGCCGCAGGAGGGCACGGGACAGTCGGCTCTGGGGCTATGGAGAAGGTGGACACCACTGCATACAGCACGGCCAAAATCACGGGCGACTATGCGTTTGGTGTCGGCGGCTTGGACGGCTCAAACAACCGCACAGCGATTGCCGGTCGCTTTACTGCAAACGGAGCGGGCACGTTCACCAACGGAGCCGCCGACGTCAATCTGTCAGGTATGTTTTCGACGTTAAACGTTTTCTCAGGAAGTTACATGGTAACCGACGGAGCGACCGGACGCGGCATCATGAATATGCCTCCTGTGGTCGGCGGTACGCCAATGAACCTGAATTTTGTCTTCTACCTGGTCAATGCCGGGAAGGTGTTTGCGATGGAAATGGACGCGGTCACCCCCCTGACGCCATTGCTCAATGGCGCGGTGCTACAGCAGCAAACTCCCATCCTAGGTTTCTCCAACGCCTCGCTGAATGGTGGCATGGTGATTTACCTTACGGGACGCGCCGGATCCGGATGTGGTGGAGGAACAGGCCCGGCACCCAATGTTCTTGCAGGTTTGCTTACTCCCGATGGCATTGGAACTGTCAGTCTGACCTATGACCAGAACTGCGGCGGGGCGCCCACGTCCGTAACCGGTCTGCCCGGCACGTACAGTGTTACAAGCAATGGCCGGGCGGCATTCCGGCTTGGAGGGGCTTATGTGGTTGCCTATATGGTGAGCGCTAACCAGGCCTTCTTCATCGTCCCGGATAGTTCTGTTTTGTTCGGGTTCGCCGAGCCCCAAGCAGTGGGACCTTTCACCAATAGCACAGTAAAGGGTTCATATGGTGGATCTACGACCACCCCGGCGACTCTCGGCGTTGCTATCTTCTCCGGCGAGTTCACGGCGGACGGTGCCATCCCTACCGGCAATATTACCGGGACCGAGGATACCGGTGCCGCGAGCGGACCGACTTTGGGCGCGACGGTCAATGCTACATACTCAATTTCCTCATCCCCGACAAATGGAAGAGGAACCATTGCAGGGAGCATTGGAGGGAACGGCATCATATACGGGATCTCCGCATCAAAGTTTGTCGTGGTTTCGTTGAGCGATCCGAATCCCGCAGTCTTGATCTTCGAGCAGTAGTCTTCACCCCCTCCAACCTCTCTTCTCGCTGAGCCCCTTGTGCGCGTGACGGGGGGGCGTTTTTCCACCGGCAAGGTGACCGTCGATACCTACGCACGTTCTAGGCATTTCCCCATCGTAGTTTTCCGGTGTCCACCCGATTGTCGTTCTGTTTCTACTAGAGCATATCTAGTGCGTCGGCGAGACGCTTGAAGGGCGCCGAGAGTAGGAAAGAGTGAATGAGGTAATACAGGGCGCGTGAACAAAAACTTGTGAATCTCACGCGAGAGCTTTCCTCGTCCCAGCGTGAGCATGACTCTGGTTTAGGGCCTAGCGACCTCCCCTCCCGGGCGCCTCAGTCATAGACCGTTTGTTCGCAACGTACACGACAGATTCGAATCGCCTAGCCAGCAATTGGAGGAAAGATGCGCAAGCTAAATGCTCTCCTGATCCTGTGTTTCGCGTTGCTTTTTGCTTCGACAGTTCAAGGCCAGACCAATACCGGTGTGAACAACGCCTCGTTGAATGGCAACTACGCATTTAACTTCAACGGGATCAGCGGGAATGGGACCGTCTCATCCGCTTTTGCCGCCGTAGGGAGGTTCACAGCGGACGGAGCCGGCACTCTCACCAACGGCCAACTGGACACGAACACCGTGGGTGGCGGAGGGGCCGCGCAATCCTTTACCGGCACCTATTCGATCGGTGGCGATAATCGCGGAGTGATGACTTTGAATTTCTCGGGCAGTTCGGCGAAGCTCACCTTCGCCATGATGGCCAACGGCAACGCCCAGTTCATCAAGTTCGACGCCTCGGGGGGGACAGGAACGATCGGCTCGGGGACCATGGAAAAGGCGGACACCACCGCCTATAGCACGGCCCGAATAACGGGCGACTACGCATTTGGCGCCGCCGGTTTTGATAACGGAAATAATCGCGCCGCGATCGAGGGCCGATTTACTTCCAACGGGACAGGCACTCTCAGCAACCCGGCGGGGGACCTCAATGCGTATGGCACGGATTATCCGATGACCTTTACCGCGGCGAACTACACGGTGTCCAACACCGCCACGGGCCGCGGCACCATGAATTTCACCTTCACGTTTGGCGGAGCACCCGCGAGCCTGAATTTCGTTTTTTACGTCGTAAATTCCGGAAAACTGTTTGTGATGGAGAGCGACCCGGTCACGACAGCGACGCCACTGCTCAATGGCGCCGTGGTGCGGCAGCAAATTCCCGCGGGAGGTTTCACCAACGCCTCGCTGAACGGCAACCTGGTGATTTCCCTTATTGGGCACTCCGCGTGCGGCACAGTATCAGGCGTGCCCAAAGCGGTCGCAGGTTTGCTCACCACTAACGGCAGCGGCGCCCTTTCCTTAACGTACGACGAGAACTTCTGCAGGGCGCCGAATTCCGTCACCGGTGCGGCGGGAACGTACAGTGTGGCCAGCAACGGGCGCGCACCGATCGCTATCGGAGGATACAGCCTGGTCGCCTACCTGGTGAACGCGAATGAGATTTTCCTCTTCGTCTCGGATTCCAATGTTTTGTTCGGGTACGGCGAACCCCAAGCCGCAGTGTCGTTCACCAATAGCACTCTGAAAGGTACGTATGCAGGGTACGCGACCAACCCGGTGGGCTTCGGAGTGGTTGTTTTCTCCGGCGAGTTCGCCGCGGAGGGCGCCACCCCCACAGGCAATATCACCGGTACCGAAGACATTAGCACGTCGAACGGAACGGTCTCCGGCGCGGCGTTCAAAGCGACGTACTCCGTAGCCTCATCGCCAACCAATGGCCGGGGAATGATGACGGTCACTTCGGGGAGCGGAGGCAACGCGGTCATCTATATGATCTCCCCCTCGAAGTTCGTGGCCGTTCCACTGAACGACCCCAATCCCGCCGTCTGGGACTTCGAGCTATCTTCTGTTTCCGCGTCCCTTACTCTTTCTTCGCTTTCGCTGAACCCCACGAGTGTTACGGGCGGGAATTCCTCCACGGGCACAGTGACGCTCAGCGGACCAGCTCCCACAGGCGGCGCAATAGTCGCGCTCTCAAGCAACAACACGACGGCAGCCAGGGTTCCTCCTAGCGTGACCGTCGCAGCCGGAGCCACGAGCGCGACCTTTACAGTCAGCACCAGCGCCGTCACTGCGTCGACCACGGTCACCATTTCCGCTGCTTACGGTGGCACGACCAGATCTGCTTCGCTCACCGTCACGCCCGCCGCTCCTCCTGCCCCCACTCTCTCTTCGCTTTCGCTGAACCCGACGAGTGTTGCTGGCGGTATGCAATCCTCCACGGGCACGGTGACGCTCAGCGGGCCGGCTCCCGCAGGCGGCGCGCAGGTCGCACTTTCCAGCAGCAACACGGGGGCAGCCAGGGTTCCTTCCAGTGTTATCATCCCTGCCGGAGCCACCAGCGCCACCTTCACAGTCAACACGTCCATAGTTCTCATCTCAACTTCCGTCAGGATCTCCGCTTCGTATGGGAGCAATACTCTGACGGCAAATCTTACCGTTTCCTCGCTGCTCTAGGGGCACCGGCAACGGCGGAATACTCGCCAAGGTCCTAGAGTCCTGAGCAGCTGATGCTTTTGATCGTGGCGGCCTCGATCGGATACCGCATCGCCCAACTGCTCGGCCTTGAATCGAATGACGCGCTGGAGGACTTCACGACAGTTCATGTCACCCAGCAGGCAAGGGCACTAAGCTGACTAGGGAACTCAAGACGGTCAATTTTGGTGCGCTTCCTTGATATCCGCCTAGAGGTAGCTGCTCCCCCAAAGAGTTCCGCGGGAGTCGAATGTGCGGCCTGGTTTTTCTCGAGCCGAACGGGCGAACCGCGAAACCCCGAACATGCGCAATCGCCTGATTTACTCGCTAGTGGATGCGAAAGAATTCGGTCCTTCCGGGACGCCGACCTATTCTGGGGCAGCCACTAGAACAGACGGGTGACGATAGCTGCTTGATGCTCGAGAGAACGTGAAGTTCTGCAAGGGATTCGCAGAAAATATTGACGTCCGATTCATACTGCCTTACTTGATTTCTGACCCAGTTGGAAAGGCGCGAAGAATCCCCGCGCCGGCCATTCAACCACCGGCACCAACCAAGCCTCTTGCCCAATTGACGGCCTGTCTTTGGAACTGCAATCCCACGGCAAAGTGTCCGTTCGGCAGCCGCTGACAGTACACGACGCGAGCGAATGTTCGGAGATCACCCATGAGTGAACTAATCATGAGTCGCTCGTTCAGCTCTCTAGCCCGCTGGGTCAGAACGCGCATTCCCAGCGAACAGACGTTTTCTGTAGTCGTCCGCTCGGCCGCAGCCGGGTCCAAGACGCTGGAAATCTGCAAGGGGACCGCCAGCGGAATCCGCTTCTCAAGTCTTCCAGACCGCGCAGGCATTTCTGAAGTGACCTTCCAATCTGGGCTTTGTTGGCTGGCACCGGGCTGGGCAGTGCCAAAAAGTTGCCGAAGCCAAAAGAATTCAAGCGACGATGATTCTCTGAAATCCAAACTGCCTGTTGAGATTAAGCACTGGTCGCCATCTCCATAACTGGCGCCGATCGGTGCCGTTTCTGCTCGTACATGGCCTGATCGGCCTTGGCCATCAATTTTTCAATCGAGGTGCAGTTGCGCGGGTCGAATCGCGCAAAGCCTAGACTGAGAGAAATTTCATAGTGAGATTGTTCGGCATTGATTGAGTCCATGCCATCGAAGAGTCGAGTCTGGATTGTGCGCTCGCAGTGCCCGGCTGCCTCGATCGCAAGAACAGCGAACTCATCTCCTCCCTGGCGAGCGATAACATCTGAATCCCGAAATGTTTCTTCAAGAACCTCTGCCGTACGCTTTAGTACGCGGTCGCCTTCTAAATGGCCGAAGGAATCGTTAATCTGCTTTAAGCCGTTCACGTCCATCATAAAAAGCAACATTCCTCGGCCGGTTCGCCGCCCAAGTCTCATTTAGCGTTCTGCCATGGCCATGAAGCCACGGCGGTTATAGAGGCCAGTGAGCTCGTCGGTGAGCGCAAGATTGCCGAGTTCTGCCTGCAACATGTACTGTTTCGCGGCACAGCGGACTGCGCGCATCAGAAGCTCGCTGACCTGCCGGCTCCGGGCGTCGCCGAGCGCCGTGCCTCCAGATCCCGTGCGCACATCTCGCAATAGTTTTGCCAGGTCTCGATTAGCTTCTGAAAGTAGAGACCGGAAATCGCCATCAATCGTTTTATTTTCTCTGCCTGGCGACAAGACTGGCGCTCTGCGACGAAACAATGATTGGGGATCGACGGCCATGTTCAGGATTGCGACATCAGTCGGATTGGATTCGCATCCCATTCTGGCCGGCCGCTTGCGTAGGCAACCGCTTAATCGAAGTCTATTTGATCCCATGGGCATCTGCGTTCATCCTCGTTCTACGGATGCCCCCCCCCGGTGATCTCGATTTCTTTTGAGACAATTGGTTCCACTGGTGGTTTCGTGGAACTCTGCTGTTTCAGTTCATCCAGCAATAGGCGTCCATCCCCCAAGAATGAGAGCCGGCGCGCAATACTCCCTAGATCATAAAGATCGTTCAGAACTCCGCACCTCTGTAGTCCCTTCCAAACAGAAGGAGTAACAGGCAGCGGAGCGCGCCCATGCTTCATCGCGAGAAGAACGACCTGATGCCAAAGCAAATGAAACTCCGCTGATTGCCAGTCGGAACGGTCAGTTTGCGCATCAAGAACCACATTTCCATTCGCTGGCTTCGTTTGCTGAACTCCTTTTTCCATCGATTCCTCCAACGCCGTTGGTTCGGCCCGCCTCCGTGTCAGCGCTGTTCGGTAGTTGGGGTGATCGAGGTGGGGGCCCTGTCCACGGAGGCGGCCCGCTCCTTCGCTGCAGAATAGCCGGTTGCCAAATCGTTTCAATCCGGTGAATCACCCATTTCGACGGAGTGAAATGACTGAAAATTGCCTATTGGCAATCCCTTTTGGCGAGTGGTGTTAAGCCTGGATCAAGCCGCGACGAATGGCGTAGCGCACCAAACTCGCTGTTTCGTGGATATCAAGTTTCTTCATGAGTCTTGCTCTGTGTGATTCGGCAGTTTTTACGCTAATCCCCAGGTGCGCAGCGATGGCTTTCGTGGACTTCCCTTCACCAACTAATTGAAGTACCTGGCGCTCGCGCCCAGAAAGAGGATCGGCCGAATCATCTGTTTTGGATAAATACGCATCAACAACAGCGCGTGAAATGTTCGGACTAAGATAAATGGACCCTCGACAGACTTCTTGTATCGCATGCACGAGCTCGTCTCCCGCCTGGCTCTTCAGCACATATCCTCTGACCCCGGCACGCAGTGACTCGGTGACATACTGATCCTCATCGTGCTGCGTGAGAACTACGACCTTGGTCTTCGGAGAGGATTTATTCAGTTCGCGAGCAGTATCGACACCATTCAAGACGGGCATGCTGATGTCGATGATGGCGACGTCAGGTGCGGTCTTCTCTACCGAGCGCAGTGCTTCTTGTCCGTCCGAGGCCTCGGCGACAATTTGAAATCCTTGTTTTTCCAGCAATGCCTTAAGGCCCTGGCGGACCAGGGCATGATCATCGGCAAGTAAAACGCGTGTGGGCATCTCCCCGGTAGGTTAAGAAATCCCTCCAACCTGGGCAATCGGGTAGTCTCCTCTATTCCTCTGGGGGTAAAGACCCGATCAGTGGCGAGGCTGAAACGGGAGATGATCTGGGAGCAGTTTCTTATCTTCCGGAAATCGCTCTATTTGCACTGGTTACGGAAATGCTTTCCATTTAGGGTTGCACCAACCCTCGGCGGACTGCGTAGCGCACAAGACTTGCTGTCTCGTGAATATCCAGCTTCTGCATGAGTCGCATGCGGTGAGATTCGGCCGTTTTCACGCTGATACCCAGGAGAGAAGCGGTATCCTTGGTGGATTTTCCTTCGGCTATCAACTGCAGCACCTGTCGCTCGCGCACGGTCAAGGGATCTGCAGGCCGATCCGCTTTGGAGCGGTATGCCTCCACCACCGCGCGGGATATGCCTGGGCTTAGGTAGAACTCTCCCCGAGAGACCTGTTGAATTGCATGAACCAGGTCGCTTGCGACCTGATTCTTCAGGACGTATCCTTTCACGCCGGCTTCGAGCGCCTCGTGGATATACTGTTCTTCTTCATGCTGCGTAAGGAGAATTGATTTTGTCTTTGGGCAGGAACGGCTCAGTTCGCGAGCCGCATCTATGCCGTTCTGTGTCGGCATGCTGATGTCTAGGACCACGATATCCGGGTGGTGCGCCTCCGTCAGGCGGACTGCATCTTGCCCATCGGAGGCTTCCGCAACAACTTGAAATTTCTCTCGCTCCAGCAATGATTTCAGACCTTGACGAACCAGCACGTGGTCATCCGCGAGTACGATGCGAATTGGCATGATCACCCTCCAATGGAAGTCGAATGGAAAGCTCGGTTCCTTGCCCCGGACGGGATTCGATTCGAAGTGTTCCCCCAATAGAAGTCACCCGCTCCTGCATCGCGATAAGTCCCAAGCCCTTGCGGCCCGCTCTCGCTTGAGCCTGGCAGGAGTCGAAACCTCCCCCGTCGTCCCGGATCGAACAACACAACAATAGATTTTCTCTCCACGCACGAATCCAGACATTCCCCGCCTTTGCATGTTTGACGGCATTGGTTAGAGCTTCTTGAACGATGCGATAAAGTGTCGTCTCGATGGCCCCAGGTAGGCGTTCGGAAACACTCGCATCAATGTGGATCGGCAGGGCAGCGCGCTTCGAAATTCCCTCCGCTAGAAAACGGATCGCGGGAATCCAGCCGAGATCATCCAAAATCGTTGGCCGGAGTTCGTGGGAATACCGCCGCAAGTGTTTTTCAACTTGGTTCAATAATTCTTTAATCCGCGCGACCTGCACTTGCTGGGGCTCGGGGAGTTCCGGAGTCACTTCCGCCAGCGCGAGGTGCACGGCGACGAGCAGTTGCCCAGCCTCGTCGTGCACGGCGTACGCGATTCGCTTGATCTCCTCCTCGAGCGTTTCATTCAATTGACGCAGGGCCTTCACCGCATCCTGGAATCCACGGTGTGCCATCTCATAAGGGGACAAGCACTCCGCGAAGAATTCGCCGCTTGACCGGAGCAATTTCTCCCGCCGTTTTTCACTTTCCGTTCCGCAAACCAAAGAGAGTACAGCTTGATGATGCAGGGAAGCCATCTCCACTAGGCTCTTTTGCTCGGTAAGCGCTCGACGGCCGAGTTCATACGCCCGGCCCAGTGCGGGTTCGCCTCCCCCGGCCACATATTCACGCAACGAAGTGCGGTACTCGTCTTCAATACCCGCGCGTGGCTTCGCCTTGCGTCGTATTGCGATCTTCATCGATCAATTCCCGTTAACCGCGCGACTAGAACGAGCGCATCGTCATTTCCGCTGCCATATTGATTGAGAATTCTGTCTGCCGCCCTTTGCGGATTCTCCCGGGCGGAGAGGGTCGCGGAAAAATCCCCTCGGACTCCGTCTGTTACGAAGAAAAGTGTGTCTCCCCCCACGATCGGAAGCACGGTGGCCTGAAGGGCAGGCAACTGGGAACCTACGACGCCGGCTCGGAGGAGCAGTGACTCCCTCACCTTTCCCTTCTTCGCATCGGCGCGCATCAACACTCCTTGGACGTTCCCGACACCCAGCCAGGTCATCATGCCATGTTCAGGGTCAACGCAAGCAAGGCTCAATACAACCCCGCGAGTTGCCCGGAGCTTCTCGTGGCATCGTTCTACCAGAGAGATAATCGGTTCGTCGGCAGAGCTTCTCAGAAGCGCAGCTGCCGCCTTAGAAGCATTGGCAGCTTCTTCGCCGTGCCCTATGCCGTCAATCGCGGCAATCAGAATTCCGCTTCGGTTGCAGCAAACCAGGTGGTGATCGCCCGATTCTCCCTGGCCCGGAAGAACGAACTTCGCGACACCATATTCAACCATCGGTTCTTTTATTGTCTCCACTTCTTCACCGCCACTGTCGTTCCCCTGCCGGGTTGGGAAGTGATCTCAAATTCGTCCATTAAGCGGCGCACCCCAGGTAATCCAAGTCCCAGACTTCCAGACGTGGAGAACCCGTCTCGCAGCGCCTGACGAATATCAGGGATCCCAGGCCCGTTATCGGTGGCGATCACCGAAATGCCTTGACGGTTCGTGCCATTCACCATCTTTAGCGTGATTTGGCCCTTATGCGCGTAGGACACGATGTTTCTCGCGAGTTCTGAGATTGCTGTGGCAATGAGTGTGGCGTCACCCGAGGAAAACCCCATCTCACTCGCCATCAGCCGGCCCTTCTGGCGGGCTGAGACGATATCCTGGTCGGACTTGATTGCCACCTGGATTTCCCCAACCGACACGATGGCTCACTCTCAGTTCGTAGTTTTGAACTTTTCGTTTAAGTAGGCCAGACCTTCTTCCAGGTCCAGCGCGGTCGCAACGCCTTCCAGCGTCAAGCCCAGTTGCACCATCGCGAAAGCCACTTCGGGCTGAATTCCTACGATCACCGTATCCGCGCCGCGCAGTCGAATCATGTGTGCGATCTCACGCAACGTCCGTGATGCAAAGGAGTCCATCACGTCCATCGCTGTAACATCGACGATAACCGCTCGGGAGCGAAACTTAACGACTTGCTGCACTAATCCCATGCGCAGTTGGTTGAGGTCCGCATCCGAGAGAGCGGCCTGAAAGGTCGCGATGAGGACCGCTCCCTGCTTGAGAATCGGGACTTCCACGTGGCTCTTCCTCCGATCCGCCTAGCGCGGCTCCGGCTCCGCTAGTGTCGCAACTTTGTATCCCAAGACTCTTTCCGCTTGCTCAATGCCACCCTGCAAGTCGCCAACGGTGTTCATCTTGCCGAGGTCCACACCGATGGTCACCAGCGTCTGCGCAATCTCCGGCGAAAGCCCCGTGACAATGACGGTCGCGCCCAGTAACCGCGATGCCTCAACCGTTTGCACCAGGTGGTTCGCCACCGTGACGTCCATAGCCGCCACACCCGTGATATCGATTACCACGACTTTCGCGCGGTTGGTGCGAATTCCCCGAAGGAGCTGCTCCGTTAATTGGCGGGCGCGCTGCGGATCGATAACGCCGATGATGGGAAGAATCAACAGCCGCTCGCGAACCTGCAGCACTGGAGTGGAGAGTTCGCGGATCGCTTCCTGTTGCTGGCGAATAACGCGCTCGCGCTCCTGCACGAAGCCGACTGCCACCGTGTTTGCAATGCGGTTTGCCGCCGGCTCGTAGGCGTCAAGGATGCGATTCAACTTCTTGAAATCGTTCTGGTATTTCGCAAATAGGGAACGCGCCAGCACGTCGCGCAGCAACAGCACAATTCCGACGACTTCGTGAGTTTCGACACCGCGTGGAATGATGCGTTCGGAAAGGTTTCGCGCGTAAGCTTGCAGCGCCTCGAAGGCCTCGGTTTCGAGAGCCTCAACGTAACTGTCGTATATCGAGGTTGCTTCCGCGAAGATCTCTTCTTTGGTCATCGCGGTGAGCAGGCGCGTCTCAGAGATGCGCACCACCCATTCCTCGCGTAATTGCGTTCGATTCTGCCGGAGGTGTGCCACAAGTTCTCGAAGGAGTTCAGACGGCGCTTCGCTGCGCGCCAATTCCGGGGCTTGGTTGTTGAGTGTCATTGTCTCTCTCGATGTTTCGTTTCGTTTCGCCACGATCATATTCTCCTCGCAGTGAAGGCCTGGCGCTCCGCCATCCTGCCGCCTGGCTAAACTGGAAACTCAAATGGAATACCATCGAAAACCTGCCCTCTCAAGCAAGTAAACCCCTTATCTGGCCTCAGGTAAAGACCTGAGTAATGATGGATATAATTATCTTATATATAAACATCATCGTTCTCGCTGATGGCTGGCTTGTTCTCTCCTTGACAGCTTAGGAGTGATCGCGCTACCCTCCTAATCATCTTAGGAGTACGCATGACTGCCCAAGCCCAACTTCTTCCTGGCACTCTCGATCTCCTCATCCTAAGGGCGGTTTCGCTCGGCCCACTGCATGGGTACGGCATTCTTCTGCGTATCGGACAGATCTCCGGCAATGCACTGCTGATCGAACAGGGTGCGCTCTATCCCGGTCTGTTTCGCCTGGTGCGTCAGGGACTGCTCACTGCCAGCTGGGGCACGTCGGAGAACAATCGCCGCGCCAAGTTCTACGAACTCACCGCTGCGGGCCGCAAGCGTCTGCGCGAAGAGACCGACAACTGGAATCGGCTCGCGACTGCCATCGGTTCTGCTCTTGCTGCGCAACCGGAGGAAGTATGAGACTCCTCGACTCGCTTCGTTTCCGCATCGCCACTCTCTTCCGGCGTTCGCAAATGAATGCGGAGATGGAGGACGAGCTTCGTTCCCATATCCAGCATCGTGCTGACGATCTCGAGCGCTCCGGTCTTCCTCGTGCTGAAGCTGAGCGGCGCGCACGCATCGAGTTCGGCGGTCAGGTCCGCTACAAAGAGGAGTGCCGCGAAGCAGCGGGTGGAACACTCATCGAATCGCTCCAACAGGATGTGCGCTTCGCTCTCCGCATGTTGCACAAATCTCCCGGCTTTACCGCTGTGGCCGTTGTGACCCTGGCTGTGGCAATTGCCGCAAACGCCGTGGTTTTTGGTGTATTGAATGCTCTGATCCTGCGCCCGTTGAATGTGCCTCAGGCACAAAGTCTCTACGGACTCGAGCGCGGAAGCGATAAGGCCGTGAATCAGTCGTATCCCGACTATCTCGATCTGCGCGACCGCAACCGCAGCTTTGAGGATCTGGCAGCCTACAACGTCGCTGCGGTAGGCCTGGACACGGGCAACAATCCATCCAGCGCCTGGATCTTGGAAGTGACCGGGAACTACTTCGACGCATTAGGCATTCAGCCGTATCTTGGCCGTTTCTTCCACGGCTCCGATGAACACGGCTCGAACAGCGCTCCGTATATCGTGCTCACCTACGCGTTTTGGCACAGCCATTTTCAGGATGATCGTGGCGTGGTGGGTCGTGTTGTTCAGCTGAATAAACATCCTTTTACCATCCTGGGTGTGGCGCCACCAGAGTTCGGGGGGACTCTGGTGTTCGTCTTTCCCGATTTCTGGGTCCCGATAGTTAACCAGGAACAGGTGGAGGGTGTGAATGTGCTGAATGCTCGCGGGAAGCGCGGCATTTTGATGGTGTTGGGGCATCTCAAGGCGGGGGTCACACCGTCACAGGCCGTTGCCGATCTCAACTCGATTGGTTCGTATCTGGAAAAGACCTATCCAAAAGACGATGGCCAAATGACCTTTTCCTTGACCCGTCCAGGTCTCGCGGGCGACTGGTTGGGCCGTCCGTTACGTGCATTCCTTATGGGATTGATGCTGCTGGCGGGATTAATCTTGCTGGCCGCCTGTGCCAACCTGGGCAGCCTGTTTGCCGCTCGCGCCGCTGATCGTTCCCGGGAAGTGGCCCTGCGGCTCGCGCTGGGAGCAACCCGCATACGCATTCTGCGGCAACTATTTACCGAGGCCGTGCTGATCTCCCTGATTGGAGGCACTGCCGGTCTATGGTGCAGCGTTGTGTTGTTACGCGGGCTGAGCGCGTGGCGGCCGCTTCCAACAGCCCCCCTCCAGGTGCCTGTAAACCCAGACGCAAATGTCTATGGAGTGGCTTTGCTGTTGAGTTTAGCGAGTGGATTCCTCTTTGGCGCGGTCCCGGTAAGGCAGGTGCTTCATACGGATCCATATCAGGTCATCAAGTCGGGATCAACCGGCACGGTGGGGCGGCGGATCACTGTCCGAGACCTGTTGCTCGTAGTGCAGATTGCGATCTGCGCGTTGCTGGTCACTTCTTCACTGGTCGCTGTGCGCGGACTGGTGCGTTCGCTACACAGCAGTTTCGGTTTTGAGCCGCAGAATGCAATGCTTGTGGAGACAGCTCTCAGTATGGCCGGTTACAGCGGCGACACAGTGCCCGCCATGCAAAAGCGCATGATCAATGCTTTGGAGACCATTCCCGGCGTCCAGTCTGTGGGATTGGTCGATCGGCTACCGTTGTATTACGGCGCGAACAGCTCGTATGTCTTTACCGACAAAACGACCGATTTGAGGCCCGCGAATGCCGCCGCGGAAGCCATGAGGTACAACATATCTCCCGAATACCTCGATGCGGCTCGGACGACCTTGTTGGCGGGCAGGACTCTCACATGGCATGACGACAAAGGCGCGCCGCGCGTAGCCGTAGTCAATCGGGAGTTCGCCAGCAAAATCTTTGGCTCCGCAACCAACGCGATGAACAGCTATTACAAGACGAAGGATGGGTCGCGCATACAAGTTGTGGGCATTGTAGAAGACGGGAAATATGCGAGCCTGGCCGAAGATCCACAGCCGGCGATGTTTCTACCCATTCTGCAATCGCCTTCGAGTCAGGCATGCCTGGTGGTGCGCTCGAATGGCGATTCGCAGCAACTGGTGGCAGCCATCAAAAGTACAGTACAGGACCTGGATGCAGGGCTGCCCTTTACCATCCGCACGTGGAACCAAGAATTGGAGAGCGCTTTGTTTCCTTCGCGTATGGCCACGCTGTCGCTGGGCGTGCTGGGCGTGATGGGCGCCATGCTCTCCATAACCGGCATCTTTGGAATGGCTGCGTATTCTGTAAGCAAGCGGCTTAAGGAATTGGGAATTCGTATGGCCCTCGGCGCGCAGCGTAAAGAAGTGTTACAGGCCGCGTTGGGACGGGCATTCAAACTACTGACTATTGGTTCAGCAGCAGGATTGCTTCTCGGAATTCTGGCCAGCCGGGTGCTGGCTTTCATCGTGTATCAGGCAACTCCCCGAGATCCGCTGGTATTGGCTGGCGTTGTTCTAGCTATGTTGCTGCTGGGGCTATTGGCTACGTGGATTCCGGCGAAACGCGCCCTGTCGATCGATCCCATGATACTGCTACGCGAGGAGTGAATTGGCTTTGATGCTTGCATGTAATATCACTTAAAAGCTGCTCTATTACGTATTGCTAGTCGCCTTATGGATTCAGATCGAAGTTATCCGTGCGATGAGCCATGAAGTTACCCTGTAGCCCGGCAGTTAACCTGGGCTGCCGCAATCTCATATCGCAATCCGTAACTCCCATTGATCAAACCGCGGAAAGCGGCCACACGTCTATTTCGCGAAGCGCCGGCGAAGACACGAAACGGCATTCAAAGCACGCCAAGGGACAGCCAGGTGACGCAGCGGCCTAACTTCGACCCAATCCTATGCGGCGTGGCGACGCCACCAGTCCTGGCCCGAGGCGGGCAAGGTGTAAACCGGATCGTAATACTCGTAGAGGCGGGTGAGAGCGCTGGGGTCGTTGGCTTCGATGCCGGTCTTGTAATTCTTCGTCCAGTAAGAGATGCCCTTCTCGCGGTCGTATTCCTTCAGTTGCTGCACCCAGCGTTTGCCGACAAACGGGACGTCGCAAACAATGCGCGGCGTGGCGAAGCCGGGCAGATAGCCCATGATGTCGAGTTGCAATTGTTGCGCTTCGTGGATCGAGAGGCGCCAATGCTCGGCGTTGGGAATCATGTCGCACTGATAAAAGTAGTACGGCATGATTTTGGCGTGGTCGAGCAGCGTGAAGCAGAGATCGAGAAGCTCCTTCGGCGTAGTATTGACGCCGCGCAGAAGCACTCCCTGATTTCGAACGTCGCGAAACCCCATCTCCAGCAATTTGCGGACGGCCTTGGCAATCAGCGGCGTTACCTGCCTCGCATTGTTGACGTGCGTGTGCAGCGCAAGGTCGATGCCCCGTTCGCGCGATTTCTTCGCGAGCCGTTCGAGTCCGTGCAGCACTTCATCCTGCAAAAAATGCTGCGGAATTCCCATCAGGCCTTTGGTGGCCAGGCGAATGTCTTTGATATTCGGAATGTCCATGATCGCGGACACAAACGATTCGAGCTGCGCGATGGGCACATTCGCCAAATCACCGCCGGAAACGACGACGTCGCGCACCGCCGGCGTCTTGCGCAAATAATCGAGCATCTGCTCGTAGCGATCTTTCTGCGGAATCTGAAATCGCAGCTTGGTTACTTGCGGGACGTCGTTGCCGACCAAATCCATGCGCGTGCAATGGCCGCAGTACTGCGGACAAGTGGAAAGCATTTCGGCGAGTACTTTTGTGGGATAGCGATGCGTAAGTCCTTCGACGGCCCACATGTCGGCTTCGTGCAGGCTGTCGCGGCTGGATTTCGGATGACTCGGCCATTCCGGATTGCGATCGTCGAAAGCGGGCAGCATGTAGCGGCGCACGGGATCGTTCCAGAGATCTTTCTCATCCATGGTGTTGAGCATTTGCGGAGGGATGAGGATGGACATGGTGGCGCGCTCTTTAATGTCGCGCTCCATGCTCTCCAGAAGGTTTTGCGGCAGCAGCGGACCGAAAACGGCCTGGAGTTCTTTCAGATTTTTTACGGTGTGACGGCGCTGCCAGAGCGCAGTTTCCCATTCCTCGGCAGTAACATTTCTGTAGCCTGGCAGGCGGCGCCAATCCGGCTCGGCGAACGCGTGTCCGAGCGGATACTTGAAGGGCTGTTCGCCGCCCCCGACTTTGCCCGCGGGATGCCAGACAGGCCGTAATGTTTTTGTCTCCGTCATGTCCATCGACCTTTGGCCGCACGAAGATTCCCTCGAAAACCGAAGCAGTCTTTTCGGGAGAATGCGGGGAGAAAATTCCGTTCGCTTAAGGATACGATGGATTGAGGAATAAGAAAACTGCATGGCATCTTCTATGCCAAAGCGAGTTGCCTGCGAATTTCCGCGACGATTTCTTCCGGCGAATGAGCTACATCGACGGTGATGGCATCCTCCGGTTCTTCGAGGTCGGCGAATTGGCTGGCGAGGAGTTGTTCCGTAGCGTAGTGTCCCCTGCGCGAGTGCAAACGCTCGCGAAGAAGATCGTACGTTCCTTTCAAATAGGCCAGCTTCACGCCGGAATTAATTTGCAGGCGCTCGCGGTAGATCTTTTTAAGCGCGGAGCACGCCAGCACGACGCTGCGGCGTTGCGCGTTCCATTGTTCCATGGCCTCACGAATGGAATTCAGCCAGGGGATGCGGTCGTTGTCGTCGAGGGGCACGCCGTGCGCCATTTTCTCGATGTTGGCCGGCGAATGAAAGTTGTCAGCGTCGGCAAATTCCCATCCAAGCTGCCCGGCCAACAGCTCGCCTACGGTGGTCTTTCCGGATCCGGCGGGACCCATCAGGAGGACGATCACGGCGGCATCTTCAGCAATTACACCTGCCCGAGGAATTCGCCGAGCAGCATGTGGAAATGATGCACGCCGTTTTCGCGCTTGACGGAGTAGCGCCCGCGGTCGTAGGTCGAAGAACGCAAACCGCGCTGAACGTTTTCGCAGAGGCCAATATCTTCGTGCTGCACTTCCTCGCTGAACGCGACCGAGCGCCTAATGCGTTCCTTATTTTTCTCCGAGTCGACTTCGTGGAAAAACCATTCGAAGATGGTGAGCGTTTTTTCGTGGGAAAGAGGCACGATCAGATTCGTCGAAATGTTGTCCGGATAAATATTGAGCATCAAGTTGGGAAAAACCCAGAAATAGAGCGCTTCCTGCAGCCCCGTGCCGGGTGCATACATGCGCTCGCCGGCATCCTCGGCCTTCATCGCGCGGAGGGGAGCGAATTGCTGGGAGTAATAGCGGAAGATTTCCGTGCGATATTGCGCGTAATCGATTTCGCGCATCAAGCCGGGATGCGCGATGGGAATGTGATAGCCCTCGAGGTAGTTATCTACGTACACTTTCCAGTTGCAATCGATGACGTAGTCGCGGCGCTCGGCAAATTGCAATCCCTCGAATTGGAAGCCTCGCACTTGTTGTGGAATTTGCCCGAGATAAGTGGAGAGTGGTTCAGCTTTCACGTCGAAATTCACGAAGATGAACGGGCCCCATGTCTCGCAGCGGAGCGGCACCATGCCCATGGTGCTGCGGTCGAAGAATTCAACTCCCTCGACGTCCGGCGTTCCAATCAGGCGGCCGTCCAATGTGTAGGTCCAGCCGTGGTACTGGCAGCGGAGAACATTCTTACAGCCGCTGCCGAGCGCGATGGGTCCCGCGCGATGACGGCAAACGTTGCTGAAAGCGCGAAGCACGCCTTCTTTGTCGCGGACGATCATGATGGGTTCGCCGGCAAGATCGGCGGTGAAAAAGCTTTCCGGGTCGGAGATGGTCCGCTTCGCGCCGTTCAATTCTCCGCACGGCTGGCTGAGTGTGCCGACGAGTTGCCAGGTGCGGCGGAAAATGCGCGCTTT
>QHYE01000008.1:0-16663 GCA_003224055.1 Acidobacteriota bacterium
TATGGGCAACGTTAAGGTTACGGCCAAGAATTTGAAGGTAGTGAAGGTGGACACCGACGAGAACCTGCTGCTGGTGCGGGGATCGGTTCCCGGACCAAGCGGAACGTACATTTTCATCCGCAAGGCGAAAAAAGCGAAATAAGACGGAGCGGCACTTCGCTTCGCTCAGCGTAAAGAAGGAAAAGAGATTATGCCGGTCGTGGATGTAGTCAATTTGAGTGGCAAGAAAGTCGGCCAGGTCGAACTGGCGGACGCGATCTTTGGCGCGAAGGTGAATCAGGACCTGCTGCACGAAGCCTCGCGGTGGTATCTGCGGGGACTGCGCCGGGGCACGCACAAGGTCAAGGAAAAGAGCGAAGTGAGCGGCGCGGGCCGCAAGCTCTGGAAGCAGAAGGGTACGGGACGCGCGCGCGTCGGCTCGATCCGTTCGCCGCTCTGGCGTCATGGCGGCACGGTTCACGGACCAAGGCCGCGCGATTACAGTTACGCACTGCCAAAGAAGATGCTTCTGGGCGCATTGCGCTCGGCGCTTTCGGCAAAGCTTGCGGAGCAGAAGCTGACGGTCGTGGATGCCTGGACGCTCGAGACGCACAAGACGCAGTCGCTCGTCGAAGTGCTTGGCAAGCTGAATCATACGAAGTCGGCGTTGCTGGTGGCGCACGGCGAGAACCGCAACCTGGAACTCGCGAGCCGCAATATTGATGGCGTGAAGCTGGCGACGCCCAGCGTTTTGCAGCCGTACGACGTGCTGAAGCATGACCTGGTGGTGCTCTCGAAGGATGCGGTGGCGCGGTTAAGCCACACGCTCGATCCGGAGAAGAAGCCCATTGTGGTGCCGGACGTGGAGTCGATTGCGCCCGCGCCAAAGGCGGCGAAAAAAGAAGCTGCGCCAAAAGCCGCAGCGAAGAAACCGGCAGCGGCAAAGAAAGCCGCCAAGCCGGCAAAGAAGAAGGGGAAGGACTGAGCGATGGCAGCCCCTCACTATCAGATTATCCGGCGGCCGATCATCACGGAAAAGGGCCTCGGCGTGAAAGAGACGCAGCACACCGTAGTCTTTGAAGTTTCTTCGAAAGCAACAAAGACGGAGATCAAGGAAGCCGTGCAGCAGATTTTCAAGGTTAAGGTAGCCGCGGTGCGCACCGCGAATTTTGTGGGCAAGATGCGCCGCCGCGGCCAGAACGAAGGCTACCGGCGGGATTGGAAGAAAGCGTACGTCAAGCTCGCCGAAGGCGAAAAGATGATTGAGTACGCGGAGAACCTGTAAGACCGGGACTGTTCGCGAGAGATTTGCAGTAAGAAGGTAAGAGGCAGCGATGGGACTGAAGAGCTTTAATCCATATACGGCATCGCGGCGGTTCATCACCGTCGTGGACAAGAGCCACATCACCAAGCAGGAGCCGGAAAAGGCGCTGCTGGAACCGAAGAAGCGCTCGGGCGGGCGCAACAATCACGGCGAAATCGTGATCTGGCACCGCGGCGGCGGTCACAAGAAGCAGTACCGCAAGGTGGACTTCCGGCGCGACAAGCTCGGCGTGCCTGCGAAAGTGGCGGCCATCGAGTACGACCCGAACCGCAGCGCGAATCTGGCGTTGCTGCACTACGCGGATGGCGACAAGCGCTACATCCTGCATCCCGTGGGATTGGAAGTGGGCGCCACGGTTTCGACCGGCGAGGGCTCGGACATTCTTCCGGGCAATGCGCTGCAGTTCAAGCACATTCCTCCCGGCACGATGGTGCACAACCTGGAACTGTATCCGGGGCGCGGTGGGCAGGTGGTGCGTTCGGCCGGCGGCTCCGCGCAGTTGCTGAGCAAAGAAGGCGACTTGGCGCTCGTGAAGCTGCCTTCCGGCGAAGTTCGCAAGTTTTCCGTGGAGTGCATGGCGACGGTCGGCCAAGTCGGCAACCTCGATCATGAGAATGAAACCTATGGAAAAGCAGGACGCACGCGTTGGCAAGGCGTCAAGCCGACGGTGCGCGGCGTGGCTATGAATCCCGTCGACCATCCGCACGGCGGCGGCGAAGGCAAGGTAAAGGGCAATCATCCGCAGACCCCGTGGGCGTTCCCGACACTGGGTAAGAAGACGAGAAACAACAAGCGCACGGACAAGAACATCGTCCAGCGCAGGAAGTAAGGACCAGAAGTTTACTGAGGCGAGAAACCGGGCGGTGCATGCAAGACAACCCGGCGAGAGCAGAAACAATGCGAGCAACACGTACAACACGAGCAGCAGGACGGCGCAGCCGGCCGGTGAAGCGCACGGCGAAACGCGCAAGCAGCAAGAGCACGAAGCTGGTGCGTCCGATTGTGAAAAAAGCAGTTGTGGTTCCGCTGGAACCGGTTCTGTACAAGCTGTGCAAACCGGGCTGGTCGGTCATTGTGGAGCGGATTGCGAACGCGCAGGGCACGCGGTTTGTTTGCCCGTTCTGCCCGAAGTCGCACCGTGTTCCCGGGCCGGTGCGGGGATTCAAGAAAATGCGGCGAGCGCAGTGGAGCCGCTTGCGGCGAGTGGAGGAATAGGTAATCGATGGCACGCTCACTGAAAAAAGGGCCGTTTGTGGATGGCCATCTGCGCGTCAAGGTCGAAGGACTGAACACGCGTAACGAAAAGAAAGTGATCAAGACGTGGTCGCGGCGCTCGACGATCGTGCCGGAAATGATCGGGCATACTATCGCCGTGCACAACGGGAAGAAATTCATTCCCGTGTATGTGACCGAGCAGATGATCGGGCACAAGCTGGGGGAATTTTCGCCGACGCGTTCGTTCAAGGGCCACGGCGTGAGGGTGGCGCTCGAGAAGGCCGCGGGCGTGGCACCACCAGGAGGCGGCGCAGCACCAGCGGCAGCGGCACCCGCAGCGCCGAAGGCATAAGGCTATGGCTGACGTACGGACACAAACCGGATCGATTGAAGCGCACGCGCTGGCGAGGCACGTGCGGATGTCTCCGCAGAAGGCGCGGCTGGTGATGGATTTGATTCGCGGAGCGAAAGCGCAGGACGCGCTGCAGACGCTGAAGTACACGCAAAAGCGCGCGGCCAAGCACATCGAAAAAGTGCTGCGCAGCGCCATCGCCAATGCCGAGCGCAAAGCGGAAGACGCCGGCGCGCCGCTCGACGTGGATGAACTGTTCGTCGCGAACTGTTTCGTGAACGAGGGGCCGCGCTGGAAGCGGCTGCGGCCGGCGCCGATGGGCCGGGCATTCCGGTATCAGAAGCGCACGGCGCACCTCTGGGTGGGCGTGGCCGAGCATCACGTTGCGGCCGCGCAGCGCGTGGCGGCCATCGAAGCGGAAGCCGAAGCACAAAAGGGCGTGCGCGGTACCGCGCGCCGTGTCCGCAAGGCGTTGACCGGGAAGCAAGCGCCCCCGAAGAAGGGAAAGAAGTAATGGGACAGAAGACGCATCCGTACGGATTCCGGCTGGGCTACAACAAGCCGCACAAGTCGCGGTGGTACGCGGACAAGGACTACGCCGACCTGCTTCACGAAGACGTGAAGCTCCGCAAGGAGCTGAAGGAAAAACTGAAGAGCGCGGGCATCAGCTCGATCGACATCGAGCGCGCCGCCAACAAACTGGTCGTCCGCATTTACACCGCGCGGCCCGGCATCATCATCGGGCGCAAGGGCGCGGAGATCGACAAGCTGAAGCAGGACGTGCAAAAGCGCACCAAGCGCGAAGTGCACATTGACATCCTGGAAGTGCACCGTCCGGAGCTGGATGCGCAGCTCGTGGCGGAATCGATCGCGCTGCAACTCGAAAAGCGCGTGGCGTTCCGGCGGGCGATGCGCAAAGCAGTGGATTCGGCGCTGCGCTTCGGCTGCAAAGGCATCAAGGTGCGCGTGGCGGGCCGGTTAAACGGCGCGGAAATCGCGCGCAAAGAGTGGTATCTGCAGGGACGACTGCCGCTGCAAACGCTGCGCGCGGACATTGATTACGGCACCGCGGAAGCCAACACCACTTATGGCGTGATTGGCGTGAAGTGCTGGGTCTATCAGGGCGAAAACGTTCCCAAGAAGGCTTCGAAGATTCAAAAGGAACGCGAAACGGTCGCCGCGGCGTAGAAATTTAGCAGAGATTCGGGAAGCGAGAACAGAACGATGTTGATGCCGAAGAAAGTGAAGTACCGAAAGCAGATGCGCGGCCGGCGCAACGGCAAGGCCTGGCGCGGCGGAGATCTCGCGTTTGGCGACTATGGTTTGAAGGCCATGGAATGCGCGTGGATCACCGACCGGCAGATTGAAGCTTCGCGCGTGGCGATTACGCGATTCATCAAGCGCGGCGGGAAATTGTGGATCCGGATTTTTCCGGACAAGCCGTTCACCAAGAAGCCCGCGGAAACGCGCATGGGCAAGGGCAAAGGCGCTCCGGAGAAGTGGGTGGCGGTGGTGAAGCCGGGACGCATCATGTTTGAGATGGCGGGCGTGGACGAAGCGACGGCAAGAGAGGCTATGGGGTTGGCAGCGAACAAGCTGCCGATCCCGACGAAATTCATTGCCCGCGCGGGAGGGTTTTAACGATGCCGCGGCGAATTGAGAAGATCCGCGAAGCGGGCAAAGACGAGCTGCAGGCACAGCACAAGGAATTGACGGAGCAGATTCTCCGGCTGCGATTCCAGCTTTCCACTGGGCAAGCGGAAGCGCTGAAGCGGCTGCGCGAAGCGAAAAAAGATCTGGCGCGGGTGAAGACGTTGCTGCGCGCCCAGGAACTGTCGGCTGCTCTGCAGCCGCAAAAGGCAGGGAAGGCGTAATGACAACCGAAACACAAAGCGCGGCGTCTGCGGAGCGCGGCGAGCGCACCGTGCTCACCGGCAAGGTAACCAGTGCGAAGATGGAAAAAACGATCGTGGTCGAAGTGCAGCGGCTGGTGCAGCACCCGAAGTACCGCCGCGTGGTGCGCATCTCGAAAAAGTTCTACGCGCACGACGAAAATCGCAAGGCCAAGCCGGGCGACACCGTGCGCATCGTGGCTTCGCGGCCGCTTTCGAAGTTGAAGCGCTGGCGGTTGAAGGAAGTGCTGACGCGGAACGCGTCGGCCGAGTAAGAAAGACAGGGGAGCGGACCAATGATTCAGATGCGAACCTGGCTGACGGTGGCCGACAATTCCGGCGCGCGCAAGCTGACCTGCATCATGCCGGTGGGCGGCGACGCGGGGCTCAAAGCCGGCCTTGGCGACGTCATCACCGCCGCGGTGAAGGAAGCCACCCCGGAAAGCCAGGTAAAAAAAGGAAGCGTAGTGAAAGCCGTTGTGGTGCGCATGCGGAAAGAGCGGCGGCGCAAGGATGGCACGTACATCCGGTTTGACGACAATGCCGCGGTGCTGATCAATGATGCGGGCGAGCCCGTGGGGACGCGCGTGTTCGGCCCGGTGGCGCGCGAGCTGCGCGAGAAGAAATTCACCAAGATTGTTTCGCTTGCTCCGGAGGTTTGGTAAGCCATGACACTGAGACACGACAGAGCCGAGCGGCACACCATTCAGATTCGCAAGGGCGATAACGTAAAAGTGCTCGCCGGCAAAGACGCGGGCAAGAGCGGGCGCGTACTTTCCATCAACGCGAAGAAGAACACCGTCGTGGTGGAGCACGTCGGAATCATCAAGCGGCACACGCGGCCGAATCCGCAGAAAAATATCAAGGGCGGAATCGTGGAGAAGGAAGCGGGGATCAACGTCTCAAATGTGCTGGTCATTTGCGGGAGCTGCGGGAAGCACACGCGGATCGGGCACACGGTGCTGCCGGACGGCACGAAAGTGCGCAGTTGCCGGCATTGCAACACGACGCTGGATAAGTAAGGGACAAAGATAAGGGAAAGCAATGAAGAGCCGATTGCAGGAAAAATACCGGAATGAAACTGTGCCCGCGCTGATGAAGCGCTTTGGCTGGAAGAATATCATGGCGGTGCCTCGGGTGCAGAAGGTCACCGTCAACATCGGTCTCGGCGAGGCCAGCCAGAACGCCAAATTGCTGGACACCGCCGCGGTGGAGCTGGGCCAGATCACCGGGCAGAAGCCCATCATCACGCGCGCGAAGAAATCCATTGCGAACTTCAAGATTCGCAAAGGCATGCCCATCGGGTGCGCGGTGACGCTGCGCGGCGACAAGATGTACGAATTCCTGGACCGCCTGTGCAACGTGGTGCTTCCGCGCGTGCGCGACTTCCGCGGCTTGCCTTCGAATGCCTTCGACGGCCGCGGCAATTACACGCTGGGCCTGAAAGACCAGCTGGTGTTCCCGGAAATTGACTACACGCGCGTGGACAAGATCAAGGGCATGAACATCACGCTGACCACCACGGCAAAAAACGATGAGCAGGGCCGCGAGCTGCTCAAGGGTCTGGGAGTTCCGCTTCGCGAAAAAGGGGCCGTACAATAAATGGCACGCACAGCAAAAATCGCCAAGTCGCTCAAGAAACCGAAATTCAAGGTGCGGGTTCGCAACCGCTGCCGCTGCTGCGGCCGCGCGCGCGGGTATATCCGCAAGTTCCAGATGTGCAGAATCTGTTTTCGCGGTATGGCGCTGAAGGGCGAAATCCCCGGCGTCGTGAAAGCGAGCTGGTAGGAGAATTATGCAGACGGACCCCATTGCCGATTTTCTGACGCGCCTCCGCAACGCGGCGGCCGCCAAGCACCAGCGCGTAGACGTTCCGGTTTCCCGGCTGAAGACCGAGATCGCGCGCATCCTGAAGGAAGAGGGCTACATCTCGACCTACAAGCTGGTGGACGAGAACAAGACGCGGAAGATGCTGCGCGTTTTCCTGAAGTACACGCCGGACCGCCGCAGCGTGATCACCGGGCTGAAGCGCATCTCGCGCCCGGGAGCGCGATCGTATCTCGGCGCGACGGACATCCGTCCCGTGGTGGGCGGACTGGGAATCAGCATCATGACCACGCCGAAGGGGCTGATGAGCGGCCGCGCGGCGCGCAAAGCCAAGCTGGGCGGCGAAATTCTTTGCGAAGTGTGGTAGAGGCATTTCGAGTTAAGGGAAAAAGAAAAAGATGTCACGTATCGGAAATAAACCAATTCCAGTGCCGGCGGGCGTGAAAGTCGCCTTGCAGGGCGGCAAGATCGACGTGCAGGGGCCAAAAGGCAAACTTTCCTTCGCGATTCCGCTGGGGATCACCTTTGAACAGAAGGACGGAGTGCTGACCGCCAAGCGCGCCACCGAAGAGCACCGCGCTCTGCACGGACTCGCGCGCGCGCTGGTGGCCAACGCCGTTCATGGCGTCACCTCCGGCTTCAAGAAAGAGCTGGATATCGTCGGCGTCGGCTATCGCGCGGAGCTGAAGGGCAAAATGATTGCTTTCGCGCTCGGAAAGTCGCATCCCATCGAGTTTCCAATTCCGGAAGGCATTCAGGTGGCGGTGGAGAAGCAAACGCACCTCATTGTCAGCGGCGCGGACAAGGGACAAGTCGGCCAGGTTGCCGCGGACATGCGTTCGCTGCGCCCGCCCGATCCGTACAAGCAGAAGGGCGTGCGCATCACCGGCGAGCGGCTGAAGAAGAAGGCCGGGAAGGCCGGAGCGAAGGCCGGCGGCGCCGCCTAGAGAGATTGAGGGAGAAGAGACCGTGGCAACGACACGAGTTCGCAAGCTATCGAGGGATTTGCACCGCCAGCGCGTTCACGAACGCGTGCGCACCAAGGTGGACGGCACGCCGGAGCGGCCGCGTTTGTGCGTGTACCGCTCGCTGGGGCACATCTACGCGCAGGTAATCGACGACCGCTCGGGAAAGACGCTGGTTTCCGCCAGCTCGGTCGATGGCGAATCGAAAAAGAATCTGAAGGGCGGCGGCAACGTCGCGGCCGCGAAAGTGATTGGCAAGACGATCGCCCAGCGCGCCAAGGCTGCTGGAGTCAGCAAAGTAGTGTTCGACCGCGGCGGATACAAGTATCACGGCCGCGTCAAGGCGCTCGCAGATGCGGCGCGGGAAGCGGGGTTACAGTTCTAAGCCTATGTCGAAGCAAATTTTGCGAGACAGTCTAGCGGTACGGCGGCTTCTGGATGTGAATCCTTCCGATTTGAAGGATGACGTGATTGCCATCAACCGCGTCACGAAGGTCGTCAAGGGCGGCAAAAACCTGAGCTTCTCCGCCCTGGTGGTTGTCGGCGACAGCCGCGGCCATGCGGGATTCGGCATGGGCAAAGCGCGCGAAGTGCCCATGGCCATCAAGAAGGGTATCGAGCAGGCGAAAAAGAACCTGATCAAGCTGAATTTGAAGGGCACGTCCATTCCACACCAGGTTTTGGGGCGCTATGGCTCGGCGCAAGTGCTGCTGAAGCCGGCGTCCGAAGGCACCGGCGTGATCGCGGGTGGCCCGGTCCGCAAGGTCATGCAGGTGGCGGGAATTACCAACGTGCTGACAAAATCGCTCGGCACCTCGAACCCGCACAACGTGGTCAAGGCCACGTTCGCGGCGCTTTTGAGCCTCAAGGATGTGGGACACGTTGCGGAAATGCGTTCGAAGACGGTAGACGAAATCAGCGGCAGGCCGCCGAAGGAAAAAGCCGCCGCAAGCGAGAGTAGCTAATGGCAGTCAAAAAAGTGGCGACCGAAAAAAGCTCGTCCAAGCCTTACAACCGGACCGAGCACGACGGCAAGAAGTCCGGCGGCAAAGTGAAGATCAAGTGGGTGGTCAGTTTCATCAGCTGCACGGATGACATGCGGCAGACCATCCGCGGCCTCGGCTTGCGCCGAATGCACCAGATAGTTGAGTGCCAGGACACGCCGGAAACGCGAGGCATGATCCATAAAGTGCGGCATCTCGTGGAAGTGGTGGAGTAGAGCGATGGCGAAAAAAAGTGCAAGCGGCCCCCGCGGGAGCGGCAAGCGCGGCCAGCATAAGCCGGCGACTCCGGCATCCAAGGTGCGCCGTTCCTTCACGCTGGCGAATCTGCAGCCGCCTGCGGGCTCGCGCAAGAAAAAGGTGCGCGTAGGCCGCGGCATCGGCTCCAAACTAGGCAAGACCGCGGGCGCCGGCAACAAGGGGCAGAAATCCCGGCGCGGCTATTCGCGCCGCCGTGGATTTGAAGGCGGGCAGATGCCGTTGCACCGGCGTATGCCCAAGCGCGGCTTCCACAATCCGTTCGGTGTGACGTACTCGGTCGTGAACCTGGAGGAACTGAACGTTTTTCCAGCCGGCGAGACAGTGACCCCGGAGTTGCTCCGCGCCCACGGGTTTGTCCGGCGCGCCACGGATCCCATCAAGGTGCTGGGCGATGGCGAGTTGACGAGCAAGCTGGCCATTCACGCGCATGCCTTCAGCGCGTCGGCCAAGGAAAAGATCACCAAGGCGGGCGGCACGTTCGAGGTTGTAGCGTAAGGTTGACCGCTTTGCGGTCACAGAAAGAAGATTCGCAGGATTAGCGCATGAAACGATTCGTCGAAGCCGTGAAAAACATGTTCCGCATTCAAGACCTGCGGAACCGCGTTTTGTTCACGCTGGCGCTGCTGGCGGTCTACCGCATTGGTGCGTACATTCCGATCCCCGGCATCAATTCCGCCGTGCTGGATCAATTGTTCAATCAGGCGGCCGGCTCGATGCTGGGGATCTTCAATCTCTTCAGCGGCGGCAACTTCCGCCGCATGACGATTTTCGCGCTCGGCATCATGCCGTACATCACGTCCTCGATCATCTTGCAATTGATGACCGTGGTGTTCCCGTACCTCGAGCGCTTACAAAAAGAAGGCGAGCTCGGGCGCCGCAAAATCACGCAGTACACGCGCTACCTGACCATCGTGTTGAGCGTCATTCAATCGTCCACGATTGCAACCGCCTTGCAATCGCAGAGCCTTGGCGGGCAGTCGCTTGTGTATCGGCCGGGATACTCGTTCGTCTTGATGACCATCCTCACGCTGACGACCGGCTCCGCATTCATCATGTGGCTGGGCGAGCAAATCAGTGAGCGCGGCATCGGTAATGGAATGTCGCTCATCATCTTCACCGGCATTGTGGTGGGCTTGCCGCGCGCGGTGCAGGACTTGTACGAGAAAGCCAGCACGCGGGCCTGGGGGCCTTTCACGCCCATAGCCCTGATCTTCCTGGTCGTCCTGATGATCGCCGTCGTGGCCTTCATCGTGTACGTCGAAGGGGCGCAGCGGCGCATCCCGGTGCAGTATGCCAAGCGCGTTGTCGGCCGTCGCGTCATGGGCGGGCAATCTTCGTACTTGCCGCTCCGTGTCAATTCCGGGGGCGTGATTCCTCCGATTTTTGCGAGCTCGTTGCTGGCGTTTCCGCCAACCATTGCGTTGTTGTTTGCTCACAAGTATCAGTTTATTGACAACTTCGTGAGAGCCATCAGCTTTGGCGAGCCGCTTTACAACCTGGTCTACGTTTTGATGATCATTCTGTTCGCGTTCTTCTACATCGGAATCGTTTTCAATCCGACGGAGCTCGCGGACAACATGCGCAAGAATGGCGGATTCATTCCGGGGATTCGGCCGGGCCGCACGACCTCCGAGCACGTCAGCAAGATTCTGAAGCGGCTGACCTTTATCGGCGCAATCTATCTCTGCCTGGTTTGTTTGCTGCCGGAATGGTTGATCACCGGTATTCACCTGGATCACCTCGGCTGGGGAATTGGTTCGTGGTTTGACCGGCATTTTCCGACCTGGTTTTTGAAGGGCCTGGGTGTGCAGTTTTATTTTGGAGGTACGTCTCTCCTGATCGTGGTTGGCGTGGCGATGGATACCGTGCAGCAGCTCGAAGCACAACTCGTCATGCGGAACTACGAAGGGTTTGCTCGCAAGGGGCGGTTGCGCGGCCGGCGGTAAGGGAGAAGAGCAGGGTGGCTCCGGATACGCGGCACCCCGATAAGCTGGACCGCGCAGTGATTTTTCTCGGGCCCCCGGGCGCGGGGAAAGGCACGCAGGCTAGTGAGTTGGCAAAGAAGTACGGCGTGCCGCACCTTTCGACCGGAGACATGCTTCGCGAGCACGTGGCCAGGGGCACGCCGCTTGGCCTGAAAGCCAAGCCGATCATGGAGCGCGGCGAGCTGGTTCCGGATTCGCTGGTGTTGCAGATGGTCGCGGAGCGGATTGAACGGCCGGATTGTTCGCATGGCTTTGTGTTTGACGGGTTTCCGCGGACGGTGGCCCAGGCGAAATATCTGGGCGAGCTGGTGAAGCATCATGGTTTCAAGCGGCCGTTCGTGATTCACCTGGTCATCGATCCTTCGGTCTTGATGCGAAGGCTGACCGGGCGGCGGACCTGCAAGGTGGGCGGCGAGATTTATAATATTTACGAGCGCCCGCCGAAGGCCGAGGGAATTTGCGACAAGGACAACGGCGAGCTCGTGCAGCGTCCGGACGATCGCGAAGAAGTAATCGGCCCGCGGCTGCAGGCATACGAGAAGCAAACGGCTCCGCTGGCCGCGTATTACCGGCGCTTGGGTTTGCTTCACGACATCGACGCGACAAAGAGCGTCGAAGAAGTGGGCCGCCAGGTGCAGCAAAGCGTTCAGAGCGTACGCGGAGCTCGCTAGCCGGCGCGGTGAGGACGGCGGCAAAGAAGATGGCGATTCATCTGCGAAGCGCGGAAGAGCTGGAGAAGATGCACCGCGCCGGGCTTGCGGTGCACGAAGTCCTGGCGGCGCTGCGGGATGCAGTGAAGCCCGGGCTAACGACGATGGACCTCGAGAAGCTTGCCGAGGAAAAAATCGCCAGAGGGCCAGGCAAGGCGGCGTTCAAGGGGTACCGCGGTTACCCTTGCGTGCTTTGCATGTCGGTGAACAGCGAGATTGTTCACGGGATTCCGTCGCCCAAGCGCAAGTTGCGCGAAGGCGATATCGTCTCGATCGACTTCGGGATGGAAGTTCAGTCCAGAGATGCAGAAGCTGCTGGACGTGACCCGCGAATCGCTCGACCGCGCGATTGACAAGATGCGCGCGGGCAACCGCCTCGGCGACGTCGGCCACGCGGTGCAAAGCTGGGTCGAGCAGCACGGCTATTCGGTGGTGCGGGAGTTCGTCGGGCACGGCATCGGCACCAAGATGCACGACGAGCCCAACCTGCCGAACTATGGCGACGAAGGTCACGGCGCGCGGCTGCAAGAGGGCATGGTCATCGCCGTCGAGCCGATGGTGAACGCGGGCCGGCCGGAAGTTCGGATGCGCGAGATGCAGAAGCTGCTGGACGTGACCCGCGAATCGCTCGACCGCGCGATTGACAAGATGCGCGCGGGCAACCGGCTCGGCGATGTCGGCCACGCGGTGCAAAGCTGGGTCGAGCAGCATGGGTATTCGGTGGTGAGGGAGTTCGTCGGGCACGGCATCGGCACGAAGATGCACGACGAGCCCAACCTGCCGAACTACGGCGACGAAGGTCACGGCGCGCGGCTGCAAGAGGGCATGGTCATAGCCGTCGAGCCGATGGTGAACGCGGGCCGGCCGGAAGTGCGGATGCGGGACGAGTGGGTGGCGGAAACCGCGGATGGCAGCCCCTCGGCGCACTTCGAGCACACCGTGGCGATTACCGCCAACGGGCCTTGGATTCTGACGCGGCCGAAAGAAATGACCGGACCGTCGTGGTAAGAAATGTAATGGCCGGTCTTTAGCTGGCCGGTAACACGGGAGACTATGGCGAGACCCATTCGCGAGGAAAAGAAGAAAGGCGACTCCGGAAATTCCAAGGAGGACGCCATTGAAGTCATGGCGACGGTGATCGAGCCGTTGCCGAACGCGATGTTCCGCGTCGAGCTGGAAAACAAGCACCAGGTTCTGGCCCACGTTTCCGGCAAGATGCGCAAGAACTTCATCCGGATTCTCGCGGGAGACAAAGTAGCCGTGGAGCTTTCTCCCTATGATTTGACGCGCGGCCGGATTGTGTACCGCTACAAGTAGCCCACGGTTTTGTAGGGCCCGTCCGCCGAAGGCGGACGAGCCGCAGATCGAGCAGCACGAGGAGCAGTATGAAAGTACGGGCATCGGTAAAAAAGATTTGTGACAAGTGCAAGGTGATCCACCGGCGCGGCGTGGTCCGGGTGATTTGCTCCAACCCGAAGCACAAGCAGCGCCAGGGATAATGGTTTCTTGAGGAGAATCGCATGGCACGTATCGCAGGTGTAGATCTTCCGCCGCAGAAGCGCCTTTGGGTCGGGTTGACCTCGATCTACGGCATCGGGCAGGAGCGCGCGAGGAAGCTCGCGGCCAAGGCGGGCGTCGATCACACGAAGAAGATTCGCGACCTGACCGAAGATGAAATTAATCATCTTCGCCAGGCCATCGAACAGGAAGGCCGCGTGGAAGGCGATCTCCGCAAGGAGATCCAGATGAACATCCGCCGGCTGATTGAAATTCAGGCGTATCGCGGGATCCGGCACCGCCGGAACCTGCCGGTGCGCGGCCAACGGACGCACACCAATGCGCGCACTCGGAAGGGCCCGCGGCGCGGCGCGGTGGCGGCCAAGAAAAAGGTCGTCGGCAAGAAGGGCTAATTGGGAGTGCGGGGGCTCTGCTCCCGCTTTCGCGGTTGTTAGAGCTTGCAAGCAGTCGAAGAAACGGAGTGAATCGTGGCAAAGGAACCAAAAGCCGCAGCAGCAACGCCGGACACCGGCGCACCGGGAAAACCGGCGGCAGCGGCGAAGCGCAAGAAGGAGTTCAAGAAGAAGCGGGAGCGCCGCATCATTCCGCACGGAGTGGTGTACGTCGCCGCTACGTTCAACAATACGCAGATCTCCATCACGGACACGGATGGCCGGGTCGTGTGCTGGTCCTCTGCAGGAGCGATTGGCTTCAAGGGATCGCGCAAGGGCACGCCGTACGCCGCGCAGCAAGCCTCGCTGGCTGCCGCGGGCGTGGCGCGCGACCAGTACGGGATGAAGAGCGTGGAAGTGCGGGTGAAGGGGCCGGGCTCCGGCCGCGAGTCCGCCGTCCGCGCGCTGGCTGCCGCGGGGCTCCACATCGTGGTGATCCGCGACGTCACGCCGATTCCGCACAACGGTTGCCGACCGCCGAAGCGCCGCCGCGTTTGATCTTTATGAGCAACAGAAAAGTTTCAGAGAGTTTTGGGAAGGGAGAATAGAAGTTGGCAAGACACCGAGATGCAGTCTGCCGCCTGTGCCGCCGGGAAGGGCAGAAGCTGTTTTTGAAAGGCCTGCGTTGCTTTACGGAGAAGTGCGCGATCGAGAAGCGCAACTTTGTTCCGGGTCAGCACGGGCAGTCACGGCGCCCCAAGGTCGCGGGTTACGGCCTGCAGTTGCGCGAAAAGCAGAAGGTCAAGCGCACCTACGGGCTGCTGGAGCGGCAGTTTCGCAACTATTTTGAGAAGGCCGAGCGCGCCAAGGGTCCCACCGGCGAAAACTTGATCATCATGCTCGAGCGCCGCCTCGATAACGTCGTGTGGCGCGCGGGCCTAGCGTCTTCGCGTTCGCAAGCGCGGCAGCTTGTGCTTCACGGCCACGTCCGCGTGAACAGCAAGAAGGTCAACATTCCTTCGTACCTCGTGAGCGTCGGCGAAGAAGTGGCCATCAAGGAAAAGATGCATCAAAACGCCATGGTGCTTGAAGCGCGCAACGTCGCACAAAGCCAGAGCGCCGTGCCCTGGCTCGAACAGGAACGCGAGCAGTTCAAGGCCAAAGTCGTGGCCATGCCCAAGCGCGATGACGTGCAAACGCCGCCAATCAACGAGCAGCTCATCGTCGAGCTGTACTCGAAGTAATTCGCTCCGGCCCGGCGCCGGGGTCAACCGTTTTCAGTATGGGGGCCGATTCTCCTGGCCCAGAAGGAAGGAACACGATGTGGAAGGGTTTTCAGAAACCAAAGCGTCTTGCATCCGAGCTGGAATCGCTCACGGAGAAGTACGGGCGTTTTTCCGCACAGCCGTTTGAACGCGGCTGGGGCACGACCGTAGGAAACGGGCTGCGCCGCGCGCTGTTGAGCTCCATCGAAGGCGCGGCCATCACCGCCGTGAAAATCGAAGGCGTGTTGCACGAATTTTCTTCGATTCCCGGCGTCGTCGAGGATGCCACGGACATCATCCTCAACCTGAAGCAGGTGCCGATCAAGCTGAACACCGATCTGCCGAAGACGATTTACGTCAACGTCGAGCAGCCTGGCCCGGTCACCTCCGCGCAGATCGAGGAAGACGCGGACTTCGCGGTGCTCGATAAGAGCGTATACATCGCCACGGTCAGCGAGGGCGGGAAGCTCCAGATCGAGATGCGCGTGAAGAACGGCCGCGGTTACGTTGCCGCCGACCGCAACTACGATGAAGACCTGCCGATCGGCTACATCCCGGTGGACAGCGTTCACTCTCCGGTGCGCAAAGTGAACTACTCCGTCGAAGCCGCTCGTCTCGGCCAGATGACCGACTACGAGAAACTCATGATCGAAGTGTGGACCAACGGCGCGATTACGCCGCAGGACTCTATCGGCCTCGCCGCCAAGCTGGTGAAGGACCACATGAGCATATTCATCAACTTTGAAGAGCCCGTGGAAACCATCGAAGCGCCGCAGGAAACCGGCCATGATCCGCGCCTCGAGCATCTCGATCGCTCGGTCGAAGAGCTGGAGCTTTCCGTGCGCTCCTACAACTGCCTGAAGAACGCCAACATCCAGACCATTCGCGAGCTCGTCCAGAAGAGCGAGAATGAGATGCTGAAGACCAAAAACTTCGGCCGCAAATCGCTCAATGAGATCAAAGATATACTGGTGAAGATGGGCCTCGCGCTGGGCATGAAGTTTGACGCGCACGGCCGCATCATCTGGCCGCCCCTCCCGAGCCAGACCGCTGCGCCGACTTCGGAAGACACCGTCGGACTGTAAGCCGGCAAGGGACAAATAGACGATGCGACATCTCAACTCAGGTTCAAAACTCGGGAAGCAGCCGGCCCACCGCCGCGCCGTGCTTCGCAGCCTCGTCACCAATCTCATCGAGCACGGGCGCATCACCACCACATTGACGCGTGCGAAAGCTGCGCGTCCCGTGGCGGAAAAGATGATCACCCTCGGCAAGCGAGACACGCTGCAGTCGCGGCGTCAGGCGGCCTCCTACATCATGACGCCCGCCGCGACGCATAAGTTGTTCAGCGAGATCGCGCCAAAGTTTTCCGACCGCGCCGGCGGCTACACCCGCATCATTCACGCCGGCAACCGCGTCGGCGACAACGCCAAGGTGGCCATCCTCGAGCTCGTTGGCTACGAATACAAAGCCAAGGAAAAGAAGGAAAAAACCAAGAAGGAAGAACCCGTCGAAGCTAAAAGCTAGCCTCGGCGTTTAGTCCTAAGCATTCAGCAGCCCGCCCCCGCACTCGGTCCGGGGACGGGCTTTTCTTTCTGCAGATTTTTCGTGATTTAACTCTTTGCCACGGATCTTCACGCGGAGGGCGCCTTGTTCGCGGCAAGCTCCACTTCGCCCACGGATCGTCGCCAGCGGAACCACAGCCATAGCGCTGCAAAAGCGGCGAACGCCCCTGCAGAGTCGAGCAGGGAATCGTACGCAGAGGCCGTGCGGCTCGCCACAAATGCCTGGTGAATCTCGTCCATCGCCGAATAGCCCGCCGCGCAGAACAATGCCGCCAGGCCCCACGACCAGCGCCAGCCTTTTCGTCCGCCGCTGACGCCGCGGTAAAGCAGCAGGCAAAACACGAAGTATTCGCTGAAGTGCGCGCTCTTTCGAATGAAGTAATGGATCGAGCGGAACTGGTGCTCTGTCAGCGAAGGCATCAGCCATCGCAGA
>QHYE01000008.1:16860-18994 GCA_003224055.1 Acidobacteriota bacterium
GCTTCCTTGGTGATCACCACGTCGTGGACATGGCTCTCGCGCAGCCCCGCGGCCGTGATGCGCACGAAGCTGCTCTTCTCGCTCAATTGCTGCAGCGTTGCCGCTCCCACGTAGCCCATGCCGCTTTTCAATCCTCCAACGAGTTGCTCTGTCAGCGCGGACAGCGGCCCCTTATAAGGGACGCGTCCCTCGACGCCTTCGGGTACGGATTTCCCGCGGTCGCCCGAATCTTGAACCGTGGCATAGCGGTCCGAACCCGCATCCATCGCGCCCGTCGAGCCCATCCCGCGATACGACTTGAAGGTCCGGCCCTGGTAAAGAATTGTTTCGCCGGGGGATTCCTCCGTCCCGGCGAACAAGCTGCCGATCATTACGCAGGACGCCCCGGCCGCAATGGCTTTCGTGATGTCGCCGGAATACTTGATGCCGCCGTCGGCAATGAGCGGCACGCCGGTGCCTTTGGCCGCGCGCGCTGCCTCCATCACCGCCGTCAGTTGCGGAACGCCCGCGCCGGTCACCACGCGCGTGGTGCAAATGGATCCCGGGCCAATCCCGACTTTCAGTCCATCAATGCCGAGCGCATTTCCGGCAAGCGGTGACGAATCGCTTTGATCGCTTCGAGAACTCGCTCGGAGTGGCCGTGCGCCGTATCGATTGCCAGCACGTCCGCTTTGGTCTTGGCCATCTCCACCGCGCGCTCCAGGAAATCGCCCGTCGCGCCGACGGCGGCGCCGACTCGCAAGCGTCCCTGCTCGTCTTTTGTCGAGTGCGGATACTCGAGTTTTTTCTGTATGTCCTTGACGGTGATCAGGCCCTTGAGGTTGAAGTCCTGGTCCACCACGAGAAGTTTTTCGATGCGGTGCTTTTGCAGGATGCGCTCGGCTTCTTCCAGCGTCGTGCCCACCGGCACGGTCACGAGATTTTCCTTCGTCATCACCGAGCTGACCAGTTGCGCGTGATTTTTTTCGAAGCGCAGGTCGCGGTTGGTCAGGATGCCGGTCAATCGGGAACCGCGGGTCACCGGCAGTCCGGATATGCGGTACTTGGTCATGATTTCCAGCGCTTGCCGCAGAGTAATGTCCGGGGATATAGTGACCGGGTCCACGATCATCCCGCTTTCCGAGCGCTTCACGCGGTCGACCTCTTCGCCCTGGCGGTCAATGGTCATGTTCCGGTGCACGATGCCGATGCCGCCCTGCCGCGCGATGGCGATGGCCAGGCGTGATTCGGTGACCGTGTCCATGGCCGAAGAAGCCAGGGGAATGTTCAAGGCCAGTTTGCGCGTGAAGTGCGTGCGCGTGTCTACCTCGGTCGGCAGCACGGACGACTTGCCCGGCAGCAGCAGCACGTCGTCAAAAGTAAGACCTTCGGGAATCGAACCATCCGTCATTCCAGCTTCACCTCAGAAAATTGGGCGCCTGAATTTTCGCGCCATAAAACAGCGCAGCCC
The DNA here is from genome assembly GCA_003224055.1 of Acidobacteriota bacterium. Taxonomy (GTDB): domain Bacteria; phylum Acidobacteriota; class Terriglobia; order Acidiferrales; family UBA7541; genus Acidiferrum. The sequence continues at coordinate 18,311 of QHYE01000008.1, forward strand.
AGCGGGTTCCCGCCGGGCTGGAAGTAGAATCCATCAAATCGAAAAAATGCGTCACTGTGAATTAACTATTGTAGGGGCAGCCGCACTTCCGGTCAAGTTGCAGTCGGGAATTGCTCGGGGAGAAAAAAAAGGGACAGGCTTGAAGAAACCCTGCCCCTCTTGATGTTTGGATTTGTTTAGAAGGAGACGCGGATCCCAAACTGGAACGCGCGCTGGACGCCGGGGGCAAAGGATCCGGAACCCGAGCCGATTCGAGTCGGGTATTGGCCTTTACCGGTACCGTTTGGATCGCCGACGTTCCCGCTGAGCGAGCTGCTGAGCGGATCGTAATTGGCGATGTTGAAAAGGTTGAAGACTTCGACCATCGGTTCAATCGTTAGGCGCTCCTTAATCCGAAACACCTTCGACACACGAACATCCGTGTTGATGAGCGAATCGTTGCTGACCTGGTCGGTTGGCGCCGGCTGAATGCTTGTCAGCAGCGCACCTAGGGAAGTCAACTGTGCTGGTGTGAAAAGACCAGCCTGGATTAGAGCCTGGCCCGCCGGACCAATCGTTCCGGCCACGGTCGAATTGTACTTGTTGAGTAACTTATTGATGCTGGATCCACTGACGCCGCGGCTGAAGGCCCCGCGGTTCGTCCCCGGCAGGGGGTCTTCGGTCACCCCGTCGCCGTCTAGGTCC
>QHYE01000104.1 GCA_003224055.1 Acidobacteriota bacterium
CCCGACGGGCGGCCACATCGAACAGTCCGACGGCACAGCATGGATGGCCATGTATACGCTCAACATGCTGGCCATCGCCCTCGAACTCGCCAGCGAGAATCCCGTCTATGAAGACGTAGCCAGCAAGTTCTGGGAACACTTCCTCTACATCGCCAATGCCATGAGCCACCGCGGCGACGGTGAAGAATCCATGTGGAATGAAGAGGACGGCTTCTTCTATGACGTACTCCATCTCCCAAACGGTGAACGCACACCGATGAAGGTCCGTTCCATGGTCGGTTTGATTCCGCTCTTTGCTGTTCAGACCCTGGAGCCCGAACTTCTGGAGCGGCTTCCCAATTTCAAACGCAGGCTCGACTGGTTTGTCGAGAACCGTCGCGACCTGACATCCAACATCGCCTGTATGCGTACGCCAGGCAATCACGAACGAAGACTCCTCTCCATCGTCGATGCGGACAAATTACGCCATGCACTCCGTTACATGCTGGATGAGAGCGAGTTTCTCTCGCCACACGGCATCCGCGCGCTATCTCGGTTCCACATGGACCATCCCTATGTCCTGAATGTGCACGGCATGGAGCATCGTGTCGATTATCAACCGGCGGAATCGAAGACCTCCCTGTTTGGCGGAAACTCCAACTGGCGCGGGCCCATCTGGTTCCCCATGAATTTTCTGCTCGTCGAGTCTCTCCAAAAGTTCCATCACTACTTTGGAGACGAATTCAAAGTCGAGTTCCCGACCGGCAGCGGACAACTGTTCACGTTAGCCGAGGTCGCGGCAGAGATTTCCCGCCGCCTGAACAAGATTTTTCTCCGCAGCGAAGACGGCCGCCGCCCCGTGGCTGGAAATTTGGAGGTTTTCCAGAACGATCCGCACTGGAACCACTTGATTCTCTTCCATGAGTATTTCCACGGCGACACCGGCAGCGGCGTCGGCGCAAATCACCAAACTGGATGGACCGGACTTGTCGCCAAACTGCTGACCCAGAGCGGCGAAGCCCGCGAGAAGAACATTGAGTTTCGATCAAAAAGTGCGGCGAGATAAGGAGAACATCATGAAAGCAATAGCGGTATTACCTGGCAAAGCAGGGAGCGTACATCTGGCGCAGGTTCCCAAGCCATGCGTCGCCGACGTTCCGAATGGTCGCGGCGTGCTGGTGAAGATTCTTCGCGTCGGTGTCGACGGCACGGACAAGGAAATCAATGCCGCCGAATATGGGGCCGCGCCGGACGGCTGCAACTATTTGATTATCGGACACGAAAGTTTTGGCCGTGTGGAAGACGTTGGCCCGAACGTTACGGAGTTTAAGCCCGGCTACTACGTTGCTCTCACCGTGCGCCGCCCTGGTTCGAGTCTCTACGATCAGATCGGCACCTACGACATGACCACTGACGACACCTACTTCGAGCGCGGCATCAACCTGCGCCACGGCTTCCTAACGGAATACGTCGTTGATGAACCGGAATACATCATTCGCGTGCCGGGAAACCTGAAAGAGGTCGGCGTCCTGATGGAACCGATGAGTGTGGCGCAGAAAGCGATTGAACAGGCTTACCGCATCCAGCAGCGCCTTCGCGTATGGCGTCCCAGACGGGCAGCGGTGCTCGGAGCGAGTACACTCGGCCTCTTGTCATCGCTTGTCCTGCGGCTGCGCGGGCTTGAAGTCACGGCCTTCGGGAATACGATGCCGCCGTTTTTGAATTCGAGGCTTCTCGAAGAACTTGGCGTCCGTTACGTCAGCACTAAAGAAATGTCACTAACCGATGCCTCCGCGAAGTACGGCCCGTTCGATCTGATTCTCGAAGGTACCGGTTATTCGCCGCTCGTGTTCGAAGCAATGAATGTCCTCGCGAAGAATGGTGTTCTGGCCATGGTGAGCGTTACCGGCGGCTCGCGCCAGCTTGAGGTCCCCGCCGACAAAATCAATCTCGGCTTTGTGCTCGGCAATAAGGTTGCCTTTGGAAGCGTCAACGCGAATCGCGAGTACTTCGAAACGGGTGTAAAGGACCTGTCGACAGCGGAACTCCAATACCCCGGGTGGCTGAAGAAACTTCTTACGCACCCCGTGAAGGGATTAGAGAACTACGAGGAAATCATTCGCCTGCTCACGGAGTCTAAGGGATCGATCAAGGTGTATTGCGAGATCGCGGCCATCGAAGGCGAGCAAACAGCAACCGCGGCAGGCTAAGAGGTGGATTGTTTCGCACCTCACCGGAGAGATCATGCTTGCCATGTGGTACGTCGTAGTCACTCGCCAACCTTCCGCGCCCCCTTGTGAGGGATGATCCCGAGAAGAACCTCCGCGGCGCACGTCCTTCCCTGATTCATGCTCTCCTCAGCGCTTGCGCACCTTCTTCACGACAAGCTCCGGGGAAAGCGCGCCGTTTTTGAAAAGAAGCCCTCGCAGGGACACCGTGTAGCCATCAGCCAAAGCGCTAACATCTGAAACGCCTTCGAAGTCCGAATTGCTAGATGTTTGAACGTGGATGCTGCTAATGCCGACGTTGGTGAACAGCGCTGGCAGCGTATCGACGCTAAAGTTGGGTGGCACGATCGAGTCAGCCTTCACGTTTGCTGTGAATTGGGTCATCCGTAGCCGCACCCGGTCGGCGGTCACCGCGACGGGCGGACCTGGATTCGCCGGACCCGTCAGCCGGATCTCGACCGTCTGGCCGGGCAATAGCTGCGATGTATCCGTTGCTCCTTCGAACCCACCCTGTAGCGCACTCGGTACCGATAGGCCGTCAGCCTTCACCTGGAATCCAGGATTGCTCAAAGTGACGACGGTGGGGTTCCCGACGTTCACGTTGTTGACGCTTCTGAGTTCGTCGAGCACAACCATCTCGAAGTGCGTCGCGTCGTCGATTTTGAAGACGATGCCTTCGAGTTCGTCGTCCTCGGTGTCGTCTTCGAATTCAATCTTCTTGGCCAGGAACACTCCCCCGGCCATGAGCTTTGCGTCCACCTCCACAACTTGATTGTTCTGCAAGCAGGTGAAATTATTCGCGGCGCACGCCTCGAAGTCGAACTCCGTATTGTTGTCTGTCGTGATCGGAAAGTCGCCTTCCGATGTATGTAGCGTGAACTTCTTGTTTGTGGTGTCGAGGCCTTGAACAGCTCCCCTCAGGTCCTCCAGATCGTCCAGCTCACCGGCTGGCTTCATCGTGAGTTGCTGAACGCTGACTGCCCCGGCAAGACTGAAATCCACGCCCAGAGTAGTGCTGAGAATTGTGTTCGGGTTGACGTCCACCTGGATGCCGGCCGGTGAATTCGCCATGATGACAATACCCGACCCTGGAAAATTAACCGTTGAGGTAAGCGTTCCCGTTGGTTTGATCTCGCATCCGGCCCCAGGGGCGCAGCCGGCCAGCGTGGCTCCCGTATCATTCTTGAAAGTAAGTTCGGGATTGGCAAACGTGAGGGTGAGGCTCGTGAACGTCCCCGGAGTTACGGTTGCCGTGGTGAGAAACGCCGATTCTGTTTCGAGTTGCTTTACCTCAATCTGAATTGGCCCCCTGCCGCCGAGCAGATCCACGCTGCCCGGATTGAGCATGGCCCCAGTGACGCTTACTTCGAACGATAGCAGCGTCACACCCGCTGGCGGCGTGTCCGTCATCGTGAGCGACACTGCCGCGGCTCCCGCAGCTGCAGCCGCCGTAACGGTGATCGTCGCAGTGGAGCTTTTCGTGGCGTCGTTGACCGAGGTCGCAGTGAGTGTGACGGTGGTGGGACTGGGCGGGCTGGCAGGTGCATTGTAGGTGACCGAACTCGGCGTCGCGGCGGTGAGCGAACCACAAGAAGTGGCCACGCTGCAACCTGCGCCGGAGAGGGCCCAGGTAACCCCTCTGCTCAAGTAATCGTTCATGACCGTAGCCGTGAAATTCTTGGTTCCGGTACCAGCCGGCACGCTGGCGCTTGTCGGAGAGATGGTTACGGAAGTTGGTGTTGGTGGCGGCTGAGAAGGCGGACTATAACTGCCGCAGCCGTCAAGGCCGAGAAGGCCCGCGAACAAGATCAGTCCAGACGAAATACGGCGCGGTATCAGACTGCTGATATGTCGTGGCATGTTCGAACGCCCCCGAATGAGTGATGCAGCCCGGCCCATTTGATTCGATTGCCTGCTGCCAGGACTTCCAAGGAGTGAGGTTAGGCAATTCGCGAACTGCGATTGTCACAGGTTTGTCTGGCATATGTAAAAAGTCATTCACATCTGCATCACACAAGAAATTCACATTCGGGTGACAACTCCACTGTTCCTTCCTGCCACTCTGCATGATCTAACCGGTTCGCGAGAATTTTGGGCACACAAAAATAACCAGCCGAGAACAGTGCGGATCATGATGCTGTTCAGATTAAGAGTTATATTACTGTTGGTGCTCGTCTTGGGGGCGCTTTTCTCTCTGCGTCAGCCCGCACATGCCATCCCCGCGTTCGCGAGGAAGTACAGCTTGCCCTGCTCTGCCTGTCATGAGGCTTGGCCAAAACTGAATGACTTCGGGATCGCGTTCCGGGACAGGGGCTATCAGTTGGGAAATGAAAAAGATTCCCCGATTTGGCAGAACCCGAGCTACTGGCCGATCACGATGCGAATCACACCGCAATGGCACAGAGAGAGCAGTAGCAACCAAGTAGTGGACACAGTTCCGGGCAACCCTGCACTCGGACAGACGTTCCAGAACGCCACGACTCACGGCTTTGATTTTGGCGGCGTAGACATCTGGGCTGCCGGAACTCTTTATAAAGACATCTCTTTTTCTCTGCTGCCCTCATCTGATTCTTCCGGATCCTTTCATTTTGAAAACGCGTTCGTTCGTTTTGATAATCTATTTAGGACACGCTGGGTAAACGTCAAGTTCGGGAAATTCGAACTCGACAACCTGGTCTCCGAGAAGCGCATGCTGTTTCTCTCCAACAATGGCGGGTTCTATCAGGTTTATCACTACACGCCGTTCCGAGAAGCCCAGTTTCGCGCTTCAGGTCCTTCGATCGTGCAATTCGGTGACGCCTTTGGCATCGGCGACAACCAATTGGGTGTTGAGCTGTCGGGCCACTCCGAAAATAGCTATACGCGTTATTCGGTCGCATTATTGAGCAGCAATGAGGGTAATCCGGGTTTGCCTAACCGAACCTACGATGGTTGGGCGAGCTTCAACCAAGGGTTTCAGGTAGGCAAGCTTGGGGTGCAGCGCCTCGGAGGGTTTGCCTATTTCGGACAGCGGCCCACCTTCTTCAACACGTCCCTTGGGAGTCCGGTTTTGGGCCAAGGGCTCGGGAGCAAGTCCTTTTATCGTGCCGGACTGACAGGACTCTTCTACATAAAAAAGCTCGACTTCAGCACGGTATTTGTACACGGATGGGACAACGTCTTCCTCGGGACAGGAACCGCGGCAAATGCGTCGCTACCCGTGGGAGCGCGGGGGCCAAGCTGGAATGGTGGATTTGTCGAAACCCACTTCACCTATTCTCCGCAGCTCGTCTTTGTGCAGCGCAACGAAATCGTGCGCATGTCCCGCCAAGTGTTCAGCGCAGACCCGCGCGATCTGGGTGATGTAGATGCTTTCTCGTTCGGGCTGAGGTATTACCCGTTCATGTCCAGCCGCGCGGGGCTGGCCCTCCACACCGAGTACTCGTTCGTTCGCTCGTACAAGTCTGCGTCACCGCTCCCTACGAGTACGAGCCCGTTTGGACCCGATCTGCGGGCGAGTAGCGTGTTTGTTGGGCTCGATTTCGCATTTTAAGAGGGAACTCCCAATGAAGCACAGCCGCATGCGGGCGCATCTTGCGGGTATCCTAGCTCTCCTCCTTGCGGGAGGCGGCCCGGCAACCTTCGCCCAAGAGACCCACATAGGCGGCCTCACGGGAGAAGCGAGCCGGGGAAAGCAGCTCTACCGGCGTTATTGCGTCGGATGCCACGGTCCGCTGGGAGACGGTCGGGGAGAAAACGCGGTGTGGATCGATCCCAAGCCGCGTAATTTTGTGACGGGCACGTTCAAGTGCCGCTCCACGCCGACGGGCGCGCTCCCGACTGACGAAGACCTCTACATGTCCGTGACGCGTGGATTCGTCAACTCAAACATGCCATCATGGCTGCCGCTCACCGAGCAGCAACGTGTGGATCTGGTTGCTTATGTGAAGACTTTCTCTTCAAGTTTCCGCGAGGAAAAGCCCGCTGCTCCCGTGCCGGTGCCCTCAGAGTCGGCGGCCAATCAGCAGAGCATTCAGCGCGGCAGCGAGCTTTTTCAAAAAATGAACTGCTGGGCGTGTCACGGCAAGGAAGGACGCGGGGATGGCCCATCCGCGCAAACGCTGGTGGATAATAGAGGCTACCCGATACCTCCCTACGATTTCTCGGGAGGGACGCGTTTCAAGTGCGGCGAGTCTAACCAAGACCTTTATCGCATTCTTATGACTGGACTGGATGGCACGCCGATGCCTTCGTATGCAAGCGGTCTGACGCCGGCCCAGGCATGGGACCTGGTGCACTACCTACGGACACTTCAAATCAATGCGAAACACAAACGGCCAACGGCTGACAGCGAACAAAAGCACAGGAGCGAGAGTAAACCAGTTGGTGAGGAACTCGAGGGACGCGCTAACCGGTTTTAGTTACCCGGCGATTTCGAGGAAAAGTCAAGAGCTGAAGATGAGAGGAGTCCTTTTACCAATCCCGGGCCTTCTGGGAGGAAATGCCCCATGGGAACGATAATCAAATGCCTTCACCTTATCGCTGCGGCGATATTCGCTTTCTCGACGGCACCTGATATCGCCAGGAGGACCATGGCGATTACCAGAGCGAGCGGCGCGACGACAAGAACCAGCGAGGCTTGGCCTGGCGTGCCCGAAGACGGGACCGTATCGGGCACGGTGAGAGTGACAGGGCCGCAAACTGTGGCCACGCGCATCGACATGGCTGCGGATCCCGCGTGTTTGAAGATGCACCCTGCGCCGGTGATGAGCGACGAAGTCGTCACGGGACCGAACGGCGCGCTGAAAAATGCAATCGTCTACATTTCCGAGGGGATTGGGAATCATTCCTTCGATCCGCCCACCATACCCGCCGTGTTTGAGCAGAAGGCTTGCACTTATAATCCGCGTATTCTTGGGATGCGGGCAAGACAGACCCTCCGGCTCATCAACAGCGATCCCACGACCCACAATATCCACCCCGTGCCGCAGAACAATCGGGAGTGGAACCTCTCGCAACCCCCAGGCTCATCTCCTATCGAGGAATCCTTCGCCCGCGAGGAGATTATTCCGGTGAAGTGCAATGTACATCCTTGGATGAAGGGCTACATCGCTGTTTTCAAGCATCCTTACTTCGCGATCACCAACAAGGATGGCATGTTCGAACTGAAAAACGTCCCGCGCGGCGAGTATACGATCGAGGCCTGGCATGAAAAGTACGGCGTGCTGACTCAGAAGGTCACACTCGAAACCAATCAAGCAAAAACTCTGGAATTCGTTTTCAAGCGCTAAGGCACGAGCTCGGACACCTGGCGACTCCTGGCAGAGACCCGGCAGACGATGCAAGTCACAAATAGCAGCGACGAACTGCTCGCACAACCATAGTTACGCCCAGTGCGTCCAGTAAAACACCCATTATGGACGCGAATAGAAAAAGTATAGTCGTGCTTTGTGCCGTTCAGCCCTGGCTCTCGTTCGCGATTCAAATTGCTATTGGTGGAGCGCCGATGAAACTGTATCTCCTCATCGGCGCCCCGCAGCCGTTGATTCAGGGAACGCTTCCTAGTTTCCGATTCAACTGTGTGACGAAAAACCGGGCTGAAAGTCGTCCGCTTTATTCTTCGTCGCCGTCGAGGCCGTCAACGGGCGTGATAGTGCCGAAGAGACCGTCCTGTTCGCCGTTAATGCCAGCGGTGAAGAACAGGGTGTTGGCTGGTCCTGCGGTCCCATCATTGCCGAAGGTGAGCGACCACAAACCATCGATGGTGAGGATGGAATCGTCGGGGTTCTTTACGAAGCCCAAGAATTTGTAGGTGAAGCCGTTGAATGCAGCAATCTTGCCACTCCCGAAATTCCCGACGAGGATGGCGTTGCTGAACTCGCCGAAATCGCGCGTGGTCCAGACAACTCCCCAGGGTGAGTTGAACCACGGACCATGCTGAAGATGGCCGATGTGCCTGCCGGCCGGCGTGAAGATTTCAACGAAGCCGAGACCGTCACCGGCGACATCATCGTGCCGGGCGGCGTCCTGCTTGGCGTAGGTGACGAAGAGAGTGCCACCGATGTTTTGAATATTGAACGGCGCGAAGCCGTGGGGGATTTCCTCGGCTTCGAACGCCTCTTCTCCAAGGCGCACGCGCTTGAAGTTGGTGTCATAGACTTCAACTCTCGCGGAACGGAAATTGGTAACGTAGAGAAATTTGTTGCCGTTGATTTCGCCGGAGGTTGCGCCTTTGTAGACGGCGCCGTTCGCGGAGCCGTTATCGGAGTTGTCAACGACGAGTACGGCGTTCTGTCCGCCGTTCCAGCCGGCGATCGTTCCGTCTTCCGTGGCAAAGATGAAGTGAGCGGATTTGCCGGGCGCAACCAGAAAATCCGTGGGGCTGCCATTGAAAACGACACCTGTGGGAGTTGACTGGGTTCCCGCCGGCGAACCATTCGGCGGCGGAACGGTGACGTTGCCAGTGCCGTTAATGGGAATGGCGCCGCCCGTGCCGTTGTAGAGAGTGGAGGTACCGGAATTGTTGTTGGAAACCCACCAAGGGCTGCCGCCCGGGGAGCGAGTCAGTCCCCAAGGGTTTTTCAGATTGGGGTCAGGAGGATTTGGAGTGGAAATCGAGGCCAGATTCGAAACGAGGTTCGTTTGTTTATAATGTTGCGCACGTGCGAGAACGGGGAGCAGTAGCGCAGCGAGGCCAAGGAATAAGGATGACCTCAAGAACTTAGCGGCACACTTCATATAAGCCCTTCCTTCCAAATGACGTTTAGTGTCGAAATTCGGGCTCCAGCGTGGGGACGATCTACGGGCTGACGCCGGTTTTCGAGCTTTCCGCGAATTGAGATAGCAAGAATTCTCCGAGAAGGTTGTCACAACAATTGTAAAAATTTGTCAAAAGATTGTCCGTCGGGTGGGGAAGCGCTCCGAAGGTCAGACTTCTCTGTTGTAGTTATTTGCCTTACCGGGCCATTGATCCCAGGCAGAGTCAATTGTCAAGCGGAGCAGCGACTCTAAGAATCTCACGGGTTCGGAATTTGAGTGCACACGCATTTTCAAACTCCAAGTTGAGTCGTCCTTACAGTCACGGAAAGCAACAAGGAAAGGCAGGACACAAGATTGGGTGTGTATGCCGCGGCTCCCGGACTAACCCAGATTCGACGCCCCGCGGCCAAGATTCGCCCGGCCTCGTCAGTGGGACCGGCAAGCGCAGCTCGCCACGGTGGGTTCACCGCCGAAGGGGGTAGACGAGCAAGTTGTCGGGATTTTGTCACCAGCATGTAAAAGTTTTGTTTGCATCAGCGGGAGCGCATCATTAGCGGGGTTTACTTCGTGTACGGCGAAGCGGCTTAATTCCTGTCCGGAGTACAATTGAAAGCTCGTCGATGCTTTGGGAGGAGAGACTATATGAACCTTTCTACCAGAGGCCTGTTGCGAGCAAGTGGGCGCTTGCTGTGCGTAGTGCTCGCGGGTGGCTTGCCCGCGTTTGCTCAATCCGCTTCCGCACCAGCGAGCCAAGCCGAACTGGACGCCAAAGTTCGAATGTTGTGCCAAACGCTCGAAGAGACGCGCGTCGAGCTCTCGGAGTCGCGATCGGAAATCCGGCAGCTCCGGGCAATGCTTGAACTAGTGCTGCGGAAAATGGGGGAGCCTGACAAACCTGCGCCCGCTGCCGTGGCCCCTCGAGAACAGGCACCCGAAAAATCCTCTGGAAACTCTCAAGAGACGAAATCAAACGATGAGCAGAACCTGGCCCGCATTACTGAGGACGATTGGCAGATTGCAAAGGCAAGGTTGGAGGAACTCCAACAAGACAAAGTGGAAAGCAGCTCAAAGTACCGGCTGAAGCTTTCGGGCATAGCCTTGTTCAACGCATTCGGCCAGACGGGTCATATGGACAACCTGGACGCGCCAACCGTCGCAATCCAGCAAGCACCCGGAGCGTCATCGGGCAGCCTCGGCGCTTCACTCAGGCAATCGATTGTCGGACTGACAGGTGTTGGCCCCAGTATCTACGGTGCAAGAACGTCCGGCGACGTTCAAATGGATTTCTTCGGCGGGTTGCCAAGCGGCTACGGGGCGGCAACTTCAGGCGTGATGCGCCTGCGTGTTGCCCGGATTCGATTCGACTGGGAAAATACTTCAGTTGTTGTCGGCCTGGATGTACCCCTTTTCTCTCCAAATACGCCCACCTCTTACATGTCACTGGCCGTGCCGGCATTCGCCTCTGCCGGAAACCTTTGGACGTGGACGCCTACGATTCGCGTTGAACAACGATGGCCGACATCTGTTTCACTGTTCAAAATCGAAGCAGGTGTCATGGATCCCTCAAGGTATGCCAGCTCCAGCGCGAGTGTGCGCACTGCAAACCCCGGAGAAAGCTCTCGCAAGCCGGCTTATTCGCTGAGAATATCGGCAAACGGAAGGAGCGAAAATCGGCCCCTATCCATTGCAGTTTCCGGCATTTACTTGCCGCAGCGCTATGGAGGGGAGACAGCCTCTGGATGGGGCGGTGTAACGGATTGGCGGCTGCCGTTGTTTCCGCATATGGAGTGGAGCGGCGAGTTCTTTGCAGGCAAAGGCCTGGACGTCTTTGGTGGAGTGCCCTACGTATTAGTTCAGCCTTCAGACCTCAATCGCTATAATTCTGTTACGGCGCCTGCTCTAGCCGGAATCAGGATGCTTGGCGGGTGGTCGCAAGTGAAGGTCAAGTTGAATTTCCGGAACGAATTTAACTTGGCAGCTGGCTCGGGCGCTCGCAGCGCCCGTGGTACACGTCAAACAGCTTTACTCGACCCGACTCTCCAATTCCTGTCGCGTCGTAACGATATGTGGTTTGTGAATTACATCTTTCGGCCACGGTCTGACCTTGTGTTTTCGACTGAGTACCGCCGCCTGAGGACCTACCAGGTCTCGGGAACTCCGGCGATCGCCGGTCAAGTCGGCCTGGCAATGGGGTTCATTTTCTAGTTGGCTATGAAGACCTGTCCACGCGGAATCGTCCCGTCGCTTTTGATCTTCTTCATCTCGGCGGCGGCGCAAACAAACGACCTTACTGGCCATCCGGCGCAGGCGGTCAAGGGTGAGGTCAGGCTGATTCAGGTAGACTCGGGGGGGACCGTAATGGACAGTTCCCGGGTAGTGGTTTGGCTCGTTCCTTTGGACACGGTCCGCCCGATTCGATTCAACGCTGAGCGACCGAACTACCGTATGGTGCAACACAACAAGACGTTCGAACCCAATTTGTTGGTCGTGCCCATGGGAAGCGTCGTCGTTTTTCCGAACCTCGATCCATGGTTTCACAGCGTGTTTTCGCTTTACCGCGGGAAACGGTTTGACCTCGGACTTCATGAGGCGGGATCGCGGCAAGAGGTAAGATTCGACCGCCCTGGCGCATCTTATGTATTCTGCAACATTCATCCGGAAATGGTGGCGGTTGTATTAACCGTGGACTCGGAATTCTATGGAATATCTGACAAAGCTGGACACATTTCCATCGCTGCCGTCCCTCCCGGAAGATACCTTCTTCGCGTGTGGTCCGAGAACGCCACTCCGGAGGCTCTGCGAGCCCTCGAACGTCTGATCATAATAGGCAACGGGAGCCACATCCTTCCGACGGTCTCGATTCCAGCGACCAGGCAAATTTCGATGAAGCACAAAAACAAGTTCGGGCGAGATTATGATCCCAAGGTACTGACGCCAGAGTACTAAAATCTTGCGTCTTCAAATCCAAAAGATGGCGGCACCCGTGCAATGGCGAGCCGCTCCCTCTTACGGAAGGTTGACAACTGTTACATATATGGGACCAACTTGGAAGATTCGGGGACGACAGAATGGAAACCGTATTGGTGGTTGAAGACAGCCGCGCCATGCAGCGGACTTTGCAGCGTCTGTTTGAATCGGACGGGTTGCAAGTCCGGCTTGCATCCGACGGCGTTGAAGGCCTTGAGAGCTTCAAGAAACAGACGCCGAGCGTCGTGGTACTTGACCTCAAACTCCCGCGCCTGCCTGGCAAAGAAGTCTGCCGCGCGCTCAAGGCCTATGCAGCATCGGTCCCGATCGTCGTATTGAGCGCCAATACGGAAGTTGAGGACAAGGTTCTGCTTCTCGAACTCGGCGCGGACGACTACGTTACAAAGCCCTTTAGCCCTAAAGAGCTGCTCGCCCGTGTGCGTCGTGCGATGCGCCGCGGCGAACCAAGCACACCACATGGCACAACCGTCGCAGCGGAGACGCCCCAACATGAACTGCTGGCGTTCGGCGATATACGAATCGATTTTACTAGCATGGAGGCGGCGCGCACGGGCAAACCCGTCACACTCACGACTCAGGAATTCAAACTGCTCAAGTTTTTCGCGCGCTCGCCTGGCAGAGTCATTTCACGAGAAGAATTGCTGAACGAAGTGTGGGGATACACCAATTATCCGACCACTCGCACTGTCGATAACCATATCCTTCGTCTTCGGCAAAAACTCGAAGCTGACCCTGCCAACCCGCGCTACTTTCTGACCATGCACGGTTCGGGTTACAAGTTCGCACCCGACAGTGTAATGAATGGCCCTGAGAAATAAGGCAGTTCACGGGGAATCCCATGGCGCTTCTGCGGCTACGAACGCAGCTTCTCATTGCGACCTTGCTGATTATATCCACGTTAACGGGCGCCCTGCTCTTCATCGTCCGGCATGCCGTTCGGTCGGAACTCAACCAGGAAGTGCTGCAGAGCACCGACACCTCGATCCGCGCATTCCAAAGTGTTCAACGGCAACGTGAGTTCCAACTGTCCCAAACGGCGGCCATGCTGGCCGAGCTTCCTACTTTGAAGGCGTTAATGACAACCGAGGACGCGCTCACGATTCAGGATGCATCAGAGCCCTTCTGGAAGCTCGCGGGCAGTGACCTGTTTCTTCTGGCCAGGTCCGACGGGAAAGTTCTGGGATTTCACGTCAAGAAACAGGGGTGGAGTCCGCGTGTCGCCGAGGCCGATCTTAGGAGATCCACGGAACAAGGAGAAGATGCAGCGTGGTGGTACGCGGACAATCAACTCTATTGGGTGTTCTTACGTCCGATAAACGTCGGGCCGGAGAATGACAGGAAACAACTTGGGGTGCTTGCCGTGGGGTACCAGGTGGATTCCACTGTGGCCGAACAACTCGCGCTCGTTTCAGGCAGTCAGATTGTTCTTGCGATAGGCGACATCGTAATTGCTTCCACCCTTCCGTCGCGTGAGGAAAGTGAATTGAGGAGATGGGTTGGCCGGAAAGATCTCGGCCCCCCAACCAGAACGCAGGAGCTGACTCTTGGCACCGATCAATACCAAGTCGCATCGGTCTTGATCCACGAAGGTCCGCCGACCCCGGTGCGGTGCTATGTGCTCTTGTCCTTTCAACGGTCGAACAGTTTCCTTCAGCGACTCAATCGCACAATCTTTATTCTCGGAATCTCAGCTGTGTTCCTGAGTGCTTTGCTGCTCAGCTTTGTCTCCCGCACGATCACACATCCCTTGGACAATCTTGTCTCCGGTGTCCGTGCACTCGCCGCCGGCGACTACATGTTTTCAATCACGCCGCGCGGGAGCAGTGAAGTTGCGGAATTGGGAGTGGCCTTCTCAAAAATGCGCGGCGAACTGTTGGCATCCCAACAGCGGTGGATCGCAAGCGAGCGGATCGCGGCTTTGGGCAGGGCCGCAAGCTCAATCTCTCACGATCTTCGCCACCACTTGGCGGCGGTCGTCGCGAACGCGGAGTTCTTGTACGAAGCGGAGAACTTGAAGCTCAACAGGGACGAGATCTACGAAGAGATCAAGACTGCGTCCGCTGAAATGACCGATCTGCTGGATTCCCTGCGCGAATTAGCGCGAGAAGACAGCGCCGTATCTCCCACGTCCGCATTTCTCGATCAGACCGTCCGCCACGCGGTCGAATCCGTGCTCACCAAGCCGGAGTTACGAAGCCGCCGGATTTCGATAACCGCGTCGGGCGAAATGGAGGGGTTCTTCGACCCTAAGAAGATGGAGCGAGCATTTTTCAATCTGGTGCTGAACGCGTGTGAAGCTACGGCTCAGCGGCAGGGTCAGATCCGTGTCGAACTCCATTCCTCCCCGGAATCGTTTGAGGTTCGCGTCACGGACAACGGCCCTGGCATACCGGCATCGATCCGCAGCACGTTGTTCGATCCCTTCGTCAGCTCCGGAAAACCGAACGGCACTGGCCTTGGTCTCGCGATTGTGAACAAAATCATTCACGATCACGGCGGATCCGTGAGCATCGAGCAAACTTCCGAAGCCGGAACAGTTTTTCTCGTCAAACTCCCGCGCTCTTCGCGTGCCGTGCGTGCAAGCTCACAGGCGACAGTCACTTAATCAAAACTGCGGCGCTTGCTCGGCCTAGCTCTTGCTTAGGCTGGCGCGCATATGGTTAGAGCGGTCAATGCGGAACAGCGACGGTCCAGATCCGAGCTTGCCCATAAAATACGACATCGGCCAGACGATAAAATACCAGACTGTCGCTGTTCAACCACTTCAGATCGAGAGTTTCGTCCATATTCTTCTAGGTTACCGCCCGCTGCTCAGAACCTTGAGCAGTCGGAATGACCCAGATCGATCCGAAGGCAACGAGGAATCTCTCTTTTGCTTGAATTGTTTGCGCAGAGAGATTCCTCGCGAAGTTTACTCTGAGCGGAGTAAGAGGGCATCCTGCTCGGAGGGGAGGGGGAAAATGGTCCACCCGCGCCTTGTCAGTGATGTTCTTGATGCTCCTGGTGCTCCCCCTTCTCATGTTTGACAACCAAGCGCATCCAGGGATGGACGCAGCACTGAAACTTTTGTTTTTCGTCATCCCCAATCGTCGGACCCTGCTCGGTTTCGCCAGCAAGAAGAGATTGCCCGGGCCCGGCGGCTGCGGGACGAGGCTCCCATCAGGAAGAACTCGCGCGCACTCCGGCGCGAGGACGGGGTTTCCGGACAGCGCATTCAGGAGAGTCACAAACCCGCCGCCGAACTCCTCGACCCTTGTGAACGTGTGCAGTTCGCCGCCGCGATTCACCAGGACCAGCTTCGTTTCCTCTTTGGCCCGAATTTCATCGGGATTGAATCGCCATTCGCCCACCGACTTCTCCTCACCAAGCTCCGCAATGAATGTATCAAATAGCATCAACCCGCTGCCGATACACGTGCCGGCGCCCACTGCTTGATTGAACGTCGGTGGGTCGCAGAAGTCGCGCAAGTGGATTTGGATCACGTCTGGCTTGTTTGACTCGTCTGCGCGCGCGCCTTTCCTCGTGGCGAAACCCAGGCCGATGACACAAACGAATACAACCAGTGGAAACACGATTCTTTCACGCAGTGTGTTCATTTTTGTTGGCCTCTTTTGCCTGAAATGGAATTGCGAGAAGCGTCTAACGGGATTGGGGCCGATTTCTGGACCTGTCGAAGTGCAGTTTCGTGACGCTCATATAATACTCAGCGTCGCGGGAAGTCAATAGGAGCGTACTCCTTGCTGTTGTCGCTTGCTGCAGTTCAGCCCAGTGGGCGAGTAGCGAGTTATCGGGCACTGTCCATTTCAGGATGATGTGGATGGTGGGTGCTCAACTCTGCAAACCGCGCGAAAACGCCCTGGACAACACGATCGCAGCGGACGCCCATAAATGGAAATGCATTTTTTGCTTCTGGTCCGACGCGCGCAAAAAGCCAGCCGCGCACCATCGCCCGGCCTCGATGCAGCCGAACCTTCACGTTCTGCTCGGTGAGGTCGAGCGCGGCGGCTGTCTCTGAAGTGCTCAACTCTTCGACGTCTCGCAGCATGACCACTGTTCGATACTGTTCCGGAAGGCCAAGCACTGCATCTTCCAGAAGCTGGCCGAGTTCGGCTCTGGACGCATTCTGCTCTGGATCAAGCGAAGTCTCGACCATATTCATAGAAAGTTCTCCATCATGCTCGGTGTCTTCCAGTTGCGGGTTGCGGTTGCGCAAGCGGAGCCGGGCCAACGCTTCGTGAACTGCAATGCGCGTCAACCAGGCAGAGAAAGGTGCTCGCCCAGCAAACTGGTCAAGGTGCTGATATGCCCGGACGTAGGCATCCTGCATCACGTCTTCCGCTTCGGCATCATCGCGCAAGATCGCGCGCGCGACACGATAGAGCCGCTGGTTGTACCGGCGCATAATGATCTCGTATAGGGCGGTATCTCCCGCGCGGATTCGGCCGACAACCTCCTCATCGGTCCATCCTTCTGACCTAGCCCTTCCCAGGATCTCAGTGCCTTCCATAGCTCTCATAACTATAGAGCGCAGAGGCGGAGAAAGGTTACACGCGGCTCGCTACAATCAGATTACTCCCTATGGCTCGTCTTCGGGCTGCCAGTTGTCGAATCGCGATTCTGTCACGCCACGAAAATCCTTGTAACCATCTGGGCCTTCGCCGCTCCCTTAAGTAGGGGGCAAAAAATGACAGATTTCGATGACCGCCTCAACGCTGGCTGGTGGGCGCTGAGAATCGGTCTGGGAGCTGGGCCCATCATTACCGGCATCGACAAATACTTCAACAAACTGACCGACTGGGGAATGTATTTGAGCCCCGTGGTGACAAAAGTTGTGCCGGTCAACGCAACAACCTTCATGCACGCCGTTGGCGTTATCGAAATTATCGCCGGCGTGATGGTTCTCAGCCGTTGGACAAGGCTCGGGAGTTATATCGTCATGCTTTGGTTGCTCGGCATTGCGGTGAATTTGCTGGCAACTGGCATGTTCTACGACCTTGCCATGCGAGACGTGGAGATTGCTATTGGTGCGTTCGCGTTATCGCAACTGACAGCGGTGCGCGAAGCGCAGGCCACGGCAAGACCATAAGCAAAAGGAGCGTCAAGTTCACAGTTTGCTGTAACTCGGTAATAGGATCCAAAACAAAACTCAATCGGAGGATACTATGCGTAAATTTGCTTCGTTTTTTCTACTGCTTGGGCTGTGTGCGATGCCTGCGTTGGCTGGTGTCGAGACCTATAAAGATGTGCCAGTGGTGGACTTCAACTGTTCCAAGAAGGTGGCCGCCGACCCGGACTCCCACCCACGCGCTTGCGCATTAAAGTGTGCGGAGAGTGGCTTCGGCATCGTGACGAAGGACAAGCAATTCCTGAAGTTCGATGCGGAGGGAAACACAAAGATCGTGGAAGCTCTCAAAGCGTCTGACAAGAAAGACCACCTTCGCGTGGACGTTACCGGCGACTTGCAGGGCGATACGTTGAAAGTCACTTCTATCAAGCTGCTCTAATCCCGCCATGCCCGTCCTCTTGCGCACTGGGGTATTCTCCTCCCCGGTGCGCAAGATTGCAAAACGCCGGGCTGTTGATGGACCCCTGCCCACCAGCCGCCTGGGAAGGCGACTAACCGGACTTGTAACCTCGCGGTTTACAAACGGCGTTCTGGGAAATGAAGCAATGCGTTGATGCACTGTCCAGCGACCGACTTTCGTGCAACACCGCAGTGATTCGTTCATTCGAGCCATTGGTGCCACCCATGAGGCTCTTATTGCCGCCTTTTGCCGCCTCGACAAATCGCTAAGTTGTTGTTGGGAAAAAGGATGGTTGGTAGGGGCGGTGGGGATCGAACCAAACGCCGTTCGGGTGTACTCGTCTGTCTAGAACCGCTGCCTCCCAAGCAGGTGCGCCAGTTGCAGAAGGAGTTTTGCAGTCTACAACCCGAAATCTTAAGCAACAACTGTTAGGATCGCAGTGCCCCGTAGCCTGTGTAACAAAGGTGAGGCGACGCGACCGAATCCGTGGCCTTAGGTGTGACAGAGCGACAACATTTGGCAATTGATTGAAATGGGACGGCTCGGGATGGTTACCAAAACCGCCGGAAGTCTCTCCCAGACACTGTTATTAGACCTCAAATGGACCCCAGGCTGCCTTGCCAGCCACCATATTCCTCTAGTTGAAGTGGAACGGTCCTAGCATTCTCTGAAGATGTGTTCAGGAAAACTTCAGTAGGCATCGCCGGGGGATCCTCATAGTATTTCCGCAAAGGGAGCTCAAGGTTTGCGCATCCTTGTAGTGGAAGACGAAGCGAAGGTGGCTCGCGCTCTTCGAGAAGGGCTGGAGCGCGAGAAGTACGAAGTTGTCGTTGCGCCAACCGGAGAAGAGGGATTCTTCCTGGTCAATGCGGAGGAATTCGATCTTGTCCTTTTGGATCTCATGCTTCCGGGTCGCGACGGACTCCAGGTGCTATCCACGTTAAGAAAGCGTGGATTGCAGACCCCGGTTCTCATACTCACCGCGCGTGACGCAATCGAGGACCGAGTCGAAGGACTCGACAAGGGTGCCGACGATTATCTTGTGAAACCCTTCGCATTCCCGGAGCTTTTGGCGCGCGTCCGGGCGTTACTTCGACGCGGGCGGACCGAACAATCCCACCACCTAAGACTTGCTGATTTGGAAGTGGAGGTGTTGACTCGCAAAGCGAGACGGAGCGGGCAACCACTGGACCTGACAGCCCGAGAGTTTGAGCTGCTCGAATATCTGCTTCGGCACAAAGAGCAGGTCGTTTCGAGAGAGATGCTGGCGCGCTACGTCTGGAAAGAGACCAGTCGGGCAACGCCACTCGATAATGTAATGGACGTTCACATCAACCGGCTTCGCCGCAAGGTGGATGAGCCCTTTGACCGCAAGTTGATTCACACGGTTCGCGGTGTCGGATTCGTGCTGCGAGAGGAACAATGAGATTCAGGCCGCGAAACGTCCGTTCCCGATTGACGCTCTGGTATGTGCTCGTGCTGGCGAGCCTTTTGGCTTTGTACGCGGGAGTTGCTTCATTATTCCTGTTCTTGAGCTTGCGCGAGGATTTTGATCAGAACCTCCTTCAAGACATTGAAACGGTAGAGGGGATGCTTGCGAAGGAGCCAAACGGACTCGTATCTCTCCATGCCAGCCATCCAGACGCGGCTGAACCAAGAATCGGGCATCTCATCGAAGTATGGTCGCCCGAGGGCTCGCTCCTCTATCGAAGTGCGGCGCTCCAGGACCAGGCATTGGGTGGTTCTCCTGACCGGGATGAGGGCCTGCACGATCCGGCTCCGTCCACTTCCCGGCTTCCGAATGGTACCCGAGTCAGGATGGCAAGCAGCATCTATCACGTAGAAGACCGGCGCGTCGTTATCCGAGTTGCCTACGGTGAAGACAGATTGTGGCGTGAACTCAGCGAATTTGGAGAAGTCTTGTTGCTTGGCTTTCCGATTGCTGTGTTGCTCGCAGGTTTCGGGGGCTACGCCCTCGCGCGAAAAGCACTCGCCCCGATCGATTCCATGGCCACGCAAGCAACAAAGATTTCGGCCGAACGGCTGAGTGACCGCCTTTCCATCGAAAATTCCGAAGATGAATTAGGAAAGCTCGGCGCCGTTTTCAACGACACGCTCGCGCGATTGCAAGCCGCCTTCGATCAGCTGCGCCGCTTCACGGCTGACGCCTCCCACGAATTGCGTACTCCGCTCACTGCGATTCGAAGCGTTGGTGAGGTTGCGCTCCAGGACCAGAGGAGTCCGGTGGAGTATCGCGACGTGATCGGAAGCATGCTGGAAGAAGTAGATCGCCTGACGCGGCTCTCGGAGAGCTTGCTTGCGCTCTCTCGTGCCGATGCTGGCCATGTGCAGCTCCAGCGTGAAGACATTTCTCTTGTGCGCGTCGCAAGGGAAGCCAGTTCGCTCGTCGAAGTGTTGGCAGAGGAGAAACGCCAACGGACTGATATCGAAGGCAACGCAGACCTTCTGGTCTCCGCTGATCGCCTGATTCTCCGACAAGCCATCGTCAATCTGCTGGATAACGCGATTAAGTATTCGCCGCCGGAGAGCAGGATTCTGGTCCGGGTACAAAGCGAGGGAGACAAGCAGGTGTCCTTGGACGTGGTCGACCAGGGACCTGGAATTCCCAGCGAACATCAGCCGTATGTCTTCGACCGCTTTTACCGAGTTGACAGAGCACGGACCCGGGAATGGGGTGGCACCGGCCTCGGACTGTCCATCACTCGCTGGGCCATCGAAGCGCACGGTGGGAACGTAGCTCTCGAAAGCACAGAAGGCCGTGGCAGCACGTTTCGCATTTCTCTGCCACTCGCGAAATATTCCTCTACGAATCAGTCAAAAGGAGGCCCGCAATGAAAAGGCTATTGGGGATTCTGGTAGCGGTTGCCGCACTGTCAGTATTGATCTGGGTGATTCTTGAATCCAGGGAGGGAAGATATTCCTCCCATGCATCTCCACCGGAGACTCCCGCGCCTCAGCAGTCTGCCGGCGCCTCCTTCACCTACAACTTCGATGGCGACGCCGTGGGGAACCCGCCTTCGAGGTTTCATAGCGCGCGCACCGGGAAAGGAGCAGAAAGCAAATGGGTGGTGATGGTCGATCCCAGCGCGCCTTCGAAACCCAACATTGTCGCGCAAATTTCCGCGGATACAACCGACTATCGCTTTCCCCTTCTCATTGCGGATGAAGGCAGCTTCAAAGACTTGGACCTCAGCGTGAGATTCAAAGCGGTTACTGGCGAAGTGGACCGCGCGGGAGGGTTGGTGTTCCGGCTGAAGGACGCGAACAACTACTACATCGTCCGCGCCAACGCTTTGGAGGACAACTACCGCCTGTACCACGTCGTCAACGGCAGTCGCCGCCAGTTCGCTGGCGCGAATCTGAAAGTGACTTCCGGCGAATGGCACGAGCTGCGCGTGGAAGCTGTCGGCAACAAGATTATTTGTTACTACGACGGCGCCAAGAAGATCGAAGCGACGGACGACACGTTCAAAGATGCAGGCAAGGTTGGACTGTGGACGAAAGCAGATTCGGTGACGTACTTCGACGATCTGAAAGTCACGGCGAAATAGGATGGGGAGTTCATCGATGAAGTGGATCACGTGCAGCAACGTCAAAGTGGACCGGGTTGCCTGCCCTTGGCTCATTCGGCGCTTCATTGACCCACAGGCCGAGTTTCTCTTCGTTCCCGAAGACGAGCTTTTGGAAGCGGCTCACCACGAAGGAGCGACTCCGTTCGACGCAAACCGGTTTCCCGAAGTGAACCTGAATCACCGAGGAGACCGCCGTACCTTCGAGGCGATTCTCGAGGATTACAAACTAGCAGAGCCAGCCCTTCATCGTCTCGCGCTGATCGTCCGCGGGGCTGACGTGCAAGGGCAGGAGCACGTCTCCCCTGAAAGTCTTGGATTGCGTGCCATTGCTCACGGATTTGCGCTTTCTGGAATCAGTGACGAGGAGCGTCTGGAACGGGAGTTCCCGGTTTACGACGCACTGTATGAGTACGTTCGCCAGGAATTGAGTTGAGCGCGTCATGCTCTGTTACCGAGATCCAGCTGCTAAACAATAGGAGGATGTCCGATGCTTTGTTTCATGAAAAAAAGGATGTTGTTCTTGCTTGTTGGAGTCTGCCTCGCATTTTCCGGCGTGTCTGCCGTGGCCCAGGAGATTCCTAGCGACTATCAAGAGGTCTTGAAGTCACTCGACCGGAAGGGCGATTTCGAAGCCGGAGTTTTGAAAGTGAACATTCCGCGCAACGATTTGAAGATGGCCATCCGGGGATTTTCTACGCCGACGCCGTTTGGTTTCGGAGGCTGGATCGCGTTGACCAAAGCAACGGATGGGTCTGACGTGATGATGGGTGACTTGGTGTTGCTTCAGGAAGAAGTGAATCCCGTTCTTTCCGCGCTGCTCGACAACGGAATCGACGTCACAGCACTTCACAACCATTTCTTCTGGGACGATCCGCACGTCTTTTACATGCACGTTCATGGAATGGGGAAAGCAGCCGACCTTGCGCGGCGGGTGAAACCTGGTCTCGACCTGATTGGACACGTAAAACCAGAAACGGCTGCTCCCGCGAGCAGCGGTGGCACAGCGCTCGATAGCGCCAAACTCGCCAAAATCGTCGGGCACGAAGGCGAGCAGGCGGGCGCCGTTTACAAAATTACCGTGGGACGCGATGACCTCGGCATGAAGGAGCACGGAGCCGTGATCAACGCCCGCATGGGACTGAATACGTGGGCCGCGTTCATCGGCACGCAAGAAGACGCGGCGATTGCGGGTGACGTCGCGATGCTCGAAGAGGAAGTGACACCGGTGCTGAAAGCCCTTCGCAAGAATGGCCTCGACGTGGTCGCGATTCACCACCACATGACTGGAGACCGGCCCATTGTTATCTTCCTCCACTACTGGGGCAGAGGCCCGGCCGAGAAACTGGCTGCCGGATTCAAAGCGGCTCTCGATGAACTCGGCAAAGGCGCTCCCGCTCATGGCGGTGCGCACTAGAGTAGTTCCTTCAGCCCACGTGATGACCACGAACTCAGAATCGAGAGAGAGCACCAGCACGCAGCCCACGCTGCGCGAGCTGGTGCTCTATTTTCTCCGCCTGGGAGCGCTGGGATTTGGCGGACCGATCGCTCTCGTTGGCTACATGCAGAGGGACTTGGTGGAAACGAGGAAGTGGGTTTCGAAAGAAGACTACTTCGAAGGTTTGGCTTTTTCCCAACTGTGCCCTGGGCCACTGGCGGCGCAGCTGGCGAAGTATCTCGGATGGGTGCACAGCGGCACTTTAGGCGCCACGCTCACGGGCATCGCGTTCATCTTTCCTTCGTTTCTGATGGTCCTTGGATTGGCTTCGCTCTACGTACACTTCGGGCAGCTGGCGTGGATCCAAGGACTGTTCTACGGCATCGGGGCAGCGGTGAGCGCCATCATCGTGCGAAGCGCATGGAAGCTGATTCAGAAGACGCTGGGCAGGGATTACCTGTTATGGGTTCTATTCGGTGCGTTGGCGATCACAACCGTTTGGACGCAATCGGAGGTGGTGTGGCTGTTCCTCCTGTCCGGATTCGTTGCCATGTTGGTGAAGGCCCCGCCCAAACTGAAAGCACGTCCCGTCCAAGCGGAAATCGTAGGTCCCGGTCTTGTGACCGGGTTGCTCGGAGCCGCTTCGTTCGGGACCGTGGTCTCCGTGTTTTTGTTCTTTCTCAAAGCCGGTGCTTTTGTGTTTGGCAGCGGCTTGGCAATCGTGCCGTTTCTTTACGGAGGCGTAGTCGGGAAGTTTCACTGGCTGACGGAACGCCAGTTTCTGGACGCGGTGGCCGTGGCCATGATTACGCCGGGACCGATCGTCATCACGTCGGGTTTCATCGGTTATTTGGTCGCCGGCCCACTTGGCGCGTGTGCCGCGGCTTTGGCGGTATTTCTGCCGCCCTATTTGCTCGTGATTTTCGCCGCGCCGTACTACCGGCGGTTCGCCCAGAACCGCCAAGTGAAGGCCTTTGTGCAGGGCGTAACGGCAGCGGCTGTAGGCGCCATTGCCGGCGCAGCGGTCATTCTTAGCAGGCGGGCTCTGGTGGATGTGCCTACGGTTCTTATGGCGCTGATTTCTTTCGCCGTGCTGCTGGGATTCAAGAAAATGCCGGAACCGCTTCTCATCCTTGCAGCCGGCATGGCGGGTGTCGTACTTCACCGCGGTTCGTAACTACATTGGAGGAAGTGATGCGAACGAAACTGTTTTGTCTGCGATCGGCTGCTTGTGCATTTCTCTTATTCGGCAGCATGTCTTCGGCAAGCGTATTCGGCCAAGCGCTCAAGCGGATCAGCACGTTCGACCTGCCTGGTCCGGGCGGAAAGCGATTCGACTACCTGACGATCGATGCGGACGATCACTATTTGATTTCCGCCCATCTCGCAGCGGGACAAACGTATGTGATTGACCTTCGTACGAACAAAGTGGTGGCCACGGTGACCGACACACCCGGTGCGGAGGGCGTCGAATACATTCCGGAACTTAAGAAGTTCTACACGTCAAACGCCGGCGACAACACGATCGGTGTCGTAGACCTGAAGCAGATGAAAGTCGTCAAGAAACTGAAGACGGAAGCAAAACCGGATGGAAGCACGTACGCGGCTCCGTTTCACAAGCTCTACGTCTCGGATGAGCGAGGAAAAGCCGAAGCCATCGTGGACGTGACCAAGGACGAAATCATCAAGACTCTGCATTTCGACAGCAAAACCGGGATGCCGCAATACGATCCCGTTGCACGCAAGGTGTACGTGAACCTGCAGGACGAAAACATTTTTGCGGTCATCGATCCAGCGACGGACGAAGTCGTCGGGCGGTATCCGGTGGGCCGATGCAAAGGAAACCACGGGATGACCCTAGACCCGGAGCATCACCGCGCCTTTCTTTCCTGCGAAGGGAACGACCTGATGACCGTGTTCGATCTCGACAAGCACCAGCCGACTGCCTTCCTGCCGATGGCCGGAGGGCCCGACGTCATCAAGTTCGATCCTGGCCTCAAGAGAATCTACGCCGCCTGCTCGAGCGGCGCCATCTCCGTATTCCAGATGGACGACCCTGACCATTACCGCAAGCTGGAGGACTTTACGGTTCAGAAGAAGGTTCACAGCTTGGCAATAGACTCTGAAACTCACCGCGTCTATGCGCCGGAGCAGGAAGCTGACGGCAAAGCAGTCGCCAGAATGGTTATTTACGAAGCAATCGTGCATCCGTGAGCTGGCCCTTCCGTTGATATGAATCAAGTGCCCCAGCCCAGCCAGTCGCAAAGTACAGCGCTCATCGCATTATTCCGAGCCGCAGAAAGCCCAGAAGCGCGTCGCTGCGTTCTGTTGGCGCTAGTTTTGGTTTGTCTAAATTCAGGCACACTCTGGGCAAAAGCTGTTCCTAACCCAAGTCCCCCTTTTCCGCAGGAAGGGGCCCGCAAGGCAGAAGCAGTCCGGGTGGACCGTGCGCCGCGCTTGGATG
The DNA here is from genome assembly GCA_003224055.1 of Acidobacteriota bacterium. Taxonomy (GTDB): domain Bacteria; phylum Acidobacteriota; class Terriglobia; order Acidiferrales; family UBA7541; genus Acidiferrum. Next base: position 24,951 of record QHYE01000104.1, read on the forward strand.
GCACACTCAACGACCCACTCTGGCAATTAGCCAAACCGATTGCGGATTTTCGGCAGCGAGAGCCTCGTGAAGGCGAAGCGGCAACCGAGAAAACGGAAGTGCGTATCCTCTATACCCGGCATGCTGTGTACTTCGGGATTCAATGTTTTGACTCTGAGTCCTCCCGGATTATCGCAACGGAACTGCGTCGCGACGTAAGCCAAGAATTAGACGACCATTTCGAAATTCTGATCGATTCGAACCATGATCGGCGTGACGGGTACGTGTTCCAGATCAACCCCCTCGGGACACAAATCGACGGATTAATCGTCGGAGAGCAAAAGAGCTCGCAAGGGGTCGACTTCGATTCGGGCTGGGACGGCGTTTGGATTTCGGAAGCCCGAATCGCACAAGGCGGCTGGACCGCAACGGTAGAGATCCCTTTCTCGACTCTAAATTTTACAAAGTCGAAGGATGTTATATGGGGATTGAATTTCAAGCGGTTTATTCGCAGGAAGAACGAGGAAGATATTTGGGCTGCCTACCGGCGAACATTCGGGATCATAAAAGTCTCTGAAGCTGGAGAACTCACCGGCATTACCGACATCGGGAGCGGAAGGCTCTTTGTCGTGAAGCCCTATGGGCTGGCGCAATACGACAAGCAGACCGGGCAAAACACAGCATTTCCTCTTACGGGCGGGCTGGATGTGAAGTATGGAATTAACTCACACCTGCTATTGAATCTTACGGGAAACACAGATTTTTCTGCCACGGACGTGGATCAACAGCAGTTCAACCTGACTCCTTTCCCCATCTTCATTCCGGAGAAGCGCCAGTTCTTCCTGGAAAACTCGCAGATCTTCGACTTCGATATGGGGCACCATGATCAGTTGTTCTTCAGCCGACAGATCGGGATCGATTCGGTAACGGGGAATCAGGTGCCTATTAATGGCGGAGCGAAGCTGACGGGCACTGTGGGTCGTTTGCAATTCGGGGTCTTGGATGTGGACACTCGGTCGAGTGGCCCGAATCCCTACGCAAATTATTCGATTGTCCGGCTCAAGGAATCCTTGTGGGGTGGTTCGTATGTTGGCGTGATGGGTATCGATAAGCGCTCCGGCAGTGTTCAGGACAGCTTCAATCAGACTGGCGGAGTCGATACGCGCCTCGTCTTCTTCAAGGATTGGTTCGTGGATGCACATATGGCCGGAACGCAATCACCCGGGCGCCCCAGCGGGAATAGCGATGTCGGCGCGTCCCTGTCGTATCGCTCGAACTGGGTAGAGGGGATATTCGAACGCAGAAAAATCGGACCCAACTTCAACCCGGAAGTGGGATTCATCGAACGGATGGATTCCAATGAAACGTACGGGGATCTGACTTTCAAAGTGAGACCTGCGATAAGGGGAGTCCGGGAGATGCAGTTCGAGGGTTTCGTTCTCCATGCGCCCGACACTCAGGGTGTCGTGCAAACGCAAGAGTGGCAGGGTACCTTTCGGGCCGACTTCAATAACGGGGCGTACACCGACGATGACATCGCTGACGTGTTTACGCAGCGAATTACGACTCCTCTTCACATCTATAAGGACGTGTTCATTCCGAACGGGCTATATCACTTCGCACGTCATCAGCTCACGTATGGGTCAGGCAAAGAGCGCCGGTTTACGTACAACTTCTTTGAAAGATTTGGCGGGTACTACGGAGGAACTCTGAATGAATTTCGTGTGCGGGCCAACTACCGCCCGACGGCCAAATTTTCGATCTCTGCTTCCGAGACCTGGGATCGTTTTCGATTGCCACTGGCAAACGGGAATTTCTCCGTAGTGCTGGCGAGCCTACAAGGGAACTATTCGTTTAGCCGGTTTCTGACCTTCACCAGCCTCATTCAGATGGATACTTCAAACACGCAGGCAGTCAGCGCCAATCTTCGCCTGAGGTATAACTACCGGCCCGACAGCGATCTCTACATCATCTACAACGTTGGGACGCAGTTCGCTAGCATCGCCCCGGCAAACCCGCCGCAGGTTCGTGAAACCCGCTTCGCGATCAAATACACGTACTCGTGGCAACGGTGAGAGGTAGACAAGCCTATGCGCAGTTCGACGCATGATGCCGCCAAACCCTTGAAGGGAAATCGCTGCTTACTCCTATTCTTGTGCTTGTTGCCGTTATGCTCGGAGGCGCGAATCCAAGAGCCGCAGTCCACATCTGAAATCGCCATCGAGCGTTGTGATCTGCTGCCCATCGTAAAAGTGCGATTCTGGTGCTTCACATTCCACGAGCCATTGCCGATCCGTACAGCGTGATCGGAAACGAGTGGACGAGTACGTTCGAGGCCCTGGCGAAAAGCGGAGTTGCCTTCATTCTGGGACAAACGCTGGGTCGAGAGAGGGCCAAAGCTGACTTTGAGGAATAGTTTGTCGGGGCCGTGTGCCCCGGCTTGCGTTCTTTCGCCGGCTAAAGCAGCTGGGCGGTCTAGGCTGCAGAAGAATGAATGGCGGGGACGACAGGACTCGAACCCGCGGCCTCTGCCGTGACAGCCACTTCTGGCGCTCTACGGAATCCTCAGAAAGTTTTATTGCACCCTAATTGCACCCAGATTTCCCTTGCTTTGAGTGAGGAACACGCCTGCCTCGTGAGCAGGTGCCGAGACCAATAAAGAGCTCGACCGAATAACGCGCCTAGGCGAGGGCGGAACGCAGGACATGCTCGTCAGGGCCGCGACCCGCACAGCACCCTGCGAGTTTGCCGTCAACAACGATCGCGGGCACGCTGCGGACCCCGTAGTGCCTCGCCTTGGATGCTACTTCAGACTGCTGCATGTCGTGAATCACGACCTCATGCGAAGAACCGGCTATCTTCTTGACGAGCTCGATTGTCTCCTTGCACGTTGAACAACCAGCACTGAAGACTTCAATTTTCTTTTTCGTGTTCATGATCTTCTCCTAGGTACTCCTTTGAACTTTCTTTCTATTGCAGTCGGAACAGTTTGACTGCTGGTTCGGTGTGCCGCGACGCGGCCACGTATTCCAGAGTGAAGAGATAACCAACAGTCCCACTGCGCCGTAGGTGATGGGATTAGACTCCCACGCAAACTTGCCTATCAGAACACCGCCTGCTGCAACGATTCCAAGCGCGAAAGGGCCGTATCCATGACGGACTCTCCCTTTGAATGCCATTGCTCCCAGTGCAAGAACCAAGAACCCAGCAGTCAACGGAAACAGGTAAGCCACTGAAATCAGAAACCCGAGACCAACGGAAGTGAGCAAACCTGCGTAGGCTGGCCAGCACGCAGGACAAGCGAGTTTCGGAAGGATCGATACCCCGATGCTCGGCAGTGCCACCAAACCTTGCTTCCACCTGCTACTCACAGGTCCTCCCTATCAAGACTCTCAAGAATGGGACATTCCGCGGTCGGTGCGCATCCGTCGCAAACCTTTGTAAGTTTCCGCAACGTCCTCTTCATGGATTCAAGGCTTTTGATCTTCGCTTCTATATCGGCAACCTTCGCCTCAGCGCGTGCCCTGATATCAGCGCTTGTTGTACGCCGTGACACACGGAGCGACAACAGTTCTCCGATTTCTGTAAGCGAGAAGCCAAGTTCCTGAGCACGCCGGATGAATCTGAGTCGGCGCGCGGCGTCGGCGGGAAACAGACGGTAGCCCGACGCGCTGCGTGGTGGTCTTGGCAGCAAGCCTCTTCGCTCGTAAAAACGAACGGTCTCCAGATTGACTCCGGCTTGTTTGGCGAGACGACCGATTGTGAGTGGCTTCATGTCCCTACCCACTTTCTAAGGGCAGTCTAAACCCCGGACTACGGTACGGGGTCAAGCACTATTTTGAGATGGCGGCAGGTCTTAGTCCGCCTTCGGCCCAGCGCATTGTAGACTCGGGACATGGCTGATATCGCCGTCTTGGAACGTATGGCTGTCGTGCGCCGTGGGCGAAGACTCGAATACTTCACCATCGCGTGGAACAGCTTAGAAGGTTTAGTGGCCCTCGTCGCAGGGGCAATCGCCGGCAGCATTTCCCTCGTTGGTTTTGGAATCGACAGCCTCATGGAAGTGACCTCCGGGTCAGTCTTGTTGTGGAGGATGTCCGTCGATGCGGATGTGCTTCGCCGCGAACGGAACGAGAGACGGGCGCTGCGAGTTGTCGGCATCTGTTTCTTGTTTCTGGCGGCCTACATTGCCTATGAGTCCGCTGTGGATCTATGGTCCAAGCGGGCCCCCGAACATAGCATTGCGGGAATAGTTCTGGCGTGTGTCTCGCTGGTCGTAATGCCGCTACTCTCGCGTGCCAAGCGGAAGGTGGGGCGTGCTTTGGGCAGCGCGGCCATGCACGCGGATGCGAAACAGACAGAGTTTTGCACGTATCTATCGGCCATCCTGCTGGCCGGGTTGCTGCTCAACGCCGTCTTCGGGCTGTGGTGGGCCGACCCTGTGGCGGCGCTCATCATGGTCCCCATCATCGCAAAAGAAGGAATCGAAGGAGTGCAGGGCAAAGCCTGCGACGATTGTTGCGGTGGGATTGCTGAGGGATGAGTCCGATCTTGACGGTCCTTGCGGCCAGCGTGACGAAGCCGTTCGGTCGGATTAGAGCGTCTCGCTTTGCAATTTCAGCCTGCGAAGCAATTGCGCATTTGCCGCGACCATGATAGTGGACAAGCTCATCGCAACTGCGCCGACGCTCATGGGGAGATCCAATCCCCAGTGGACGAGAATACCTGCCGCGACTGGGATAGCGACAAGGTTATAGGCCGTCGCCCAAACAAGATTTTGGATCATCTTTCTGTAGGTAGCGCGGGATAGCCTGATCGCACCTACGACGTCGCGCGGATCGCTGCGAACCAGCACGATTCCGGCGGATTCAATCGCAACGTCGGTTCCCGCGCCAATTGCGATTCCCACATCGGCGGTCGCCAAAGCGGGTGCATCGTTCACGCCGTCACCTACCATTGCGACCTTCTTGCCGCCCATTTGGAATTTTTTCACTGCGGCAGCTTTGTCAGTGGGGAGAACTTCCGCTGCGACCTCATCGATCCCGATGCGGCGAGCGACGGAATCGGCAACTGTTTTCGAATCTCCGGTAATCATAGCGACCTGGATACCAAGCCGATGAAGTTCATCGACGGCTTCACTGGATTCGGGCCGAATTTCATCTTCAACTGCGAAAGCTCCGAGCAGCCGGTCTTGAGCGACGGCATAGAGAACCGTCTTTCCGTCTGTAGCCCATGCGGTTGTCAGTTTTTCAACTTCTGGCGGCACCGCTACTTTGGCCTCGATCGAGAGGCGCGGTCCGCCGACTATGATGGTCTCGTCTTCCACGAGCGCCTTCGCGCCTCGACCAGCAAGCGCCTCGAAGTTCGTGACTGATAACTGGGTCACGTTTCGACGCTTGGCTTCGGTGACGATTGCTTTAGCAAGTGGGTGTTCGGAGTTGGATTCGACAGCGGCGGCACGCGCAATCAAATTGTCTTCGGTGGTGCCGGGTGCAGCTGCGACTCCCGACACCGCAGGGGCGCCACGGGTGAGCGTTCCGGTCTTATCAAAAATGACCGTATCCAAATTGCGAGCACGTTCGAGTGCGAGCCTGTCCTTAACAAGGAGACCGTTTTGAGCGCCTATTGATGTGGAGATTGCGATTACCAGCGGAATTGCCAGTCCGAGGGCATGCGGGCAAGCAATGATAAGGACCGTTGCCGTTCTAATCAGGGCGTGTTCTCTGTCGCCTGCAAACCACCAGTAGGTGAAGGTAATCGCGCCAGATACGACTGCTACGTAAAAAAGGATCGCGGCCGCACGGTCGGCAAGAGCTTGCGCGCGAGACCCCGAAGCCTGCGCGGTGGCGACGAGCCGCATGATTCCGGAGAGCGCGGTCTGGTCTCCAACTGCCGTAATGCTGACGCGAAGGCTTCCACCACTGGCAACTGTTCCCGCCACAACTCTGGCACCCGCCACCTTCGATACCGCCTTGGACTCTCCGGTGATCATGGACTCGTCAACGTCGGCAGAGCCCTCAGCGACGACGCCATCAGCCGGAACGCGTGCGCCGGGCCGAACAAGAACGATATCGCCAACGCGCAGCTCCGAGAGTGGAACGGATTGAGCGTCTGCGCCGTTGACGCGTTCAGCGGTGTCCGGGAGCAGGGCGGCTAGCGCATTGAGCGCACCACGAGCCTGGGAAATGGCGCGCATTTCCAACCAGTGGCCGAGTACCATAATCGTGATCAGTGAGGCAACTTCCCACCAAACATCAATCTCGAAGAGGCCAAATGTCGCGGCGAGCGAAGTTCCAAACGCGACCACGATCGCCAGGCTGATGAGCGTCATCATGCCGGGTTTGCGGTCGGCAAGTTCGCCCCATGCCCCGCGGATAAAGACCAGTCCTCCATAAACGAAGACGATTGTTCCGAGGATTGCAGGGATAAACTTCGAGCCGGGGAAGGAAGGAGCGGTGTAACCGAGCCAATGCTGAACGTCGCTTGACCAGAATACGACGGGAATTGTGAGGGCAAAACTCAGCCAAAATTTGTCGCGAAACATGGCAACGGAATGCCCGGCGTGACGGTCGTGGCTCCCGTGAACATCTGACATCTTGTGACCAGCGTGCGGGTCGGACGCTGGTCCGTTATCTTTCTGCGCCATTTTCATGTCCGCTCCTATATCGTTTGTCCTGGAACTGCGGACTTTCGCAGGGACTCGGACGAATGCTCCGTTCCATAACTGAGTCACTTCGCCGGAACTACGGATTCCACGGTCATGGTCTCGCCCTTCATCGTTCCCTTCACGGTGACTTTCTGCGCCGCGTATTTGTCGAGCTCTGCTTCGTGACCTTCGAGTGTGTAGACGGTCTTGCCCGCGACGAGTGCGTACTTGGTTCCTTGCTTAACGCAGTAGCGCAAGCATTCCGCGGCGGGTTTGTCTTTCATCATGTGAGTCTGGCCGCACATCGCATCGCTCACGACACCGGTTAGAGTTTTCTGGTCGCCGGACGTTTGCGCAAGAATCGCAAGCGGGGCGAGCACTGCCACGGCCAGCATAGGAATTGCCTTTACTGAGAACATGGTCTTCATCGTACTTCCTCCTTTGGATGTTCTGAAATTACTGCCAAAACTCCTAGAAGCTGTTGCATAACCTAGTACAGGCTCCTGAAAAGAAGGTAGTTGAGTTTTCTCAGATGAGAGATAAGCAAAGTCAGCAGCGCCGAAGGAGGGCCGATGGCCCG
>QHYE01000009.1 GCA_003224055.1 Acidobacteriota bacterium
TTTAAAGCTCTAAAGGATATAAACATCGATACGCTTGGAGCGGCAATACGATATGGGCTTGCAGCTCAGAATGAAAAAGGCAAGCTGACGAAATAATTCCACTGTTAAAGGCAAGCAGTGATCGATGTAAAGGCGCTCCAGTATACGACCCCTACAGCCCTGACCCGCGACACAAAGCCATTCTCTATAAAACGGGTCTCCCGCAATAGTCGTGCGGCTCTCTGTCAGCGCTCTTTGCCTTTCTCTGTTTGCCGTTGCCCACTGCGGAAGTATCACGGGCTACTCTTCCCTTATCGGATTGGGGAAGAGTTGCTGACCAAACGTCCCCAATGCGAGACTTGGGCTCGAATGTCGCACCCCGACGCGAACGGCGCGCCGGATCGCAGGCCCATAAAAGTCGGCGAGGTCTGGGAGAATCCCGTTACAGGGGAACGCTCGGTGGTCTTGGAGCGTCCCTGGGACAACCCTGCTAGCCGCGTGACCGGGCGAGCTGACAGCACTCGTTGGCGCGCGTGTGATGGGGGAACACCGCCCTCCTGCTCTTGTGGAGCAATTCACCGTGCTGGAGGGGGCCTTTTTTGTGCGTTCGGACTCACCCTTTACAAAACGTTCCGGAGACATGGTTTACACCTCCGTGCTGGACTAGTCCAGCACGGAGGTGTCCATGCCATGGAAGGAACGGTCGGTCGTGGAAGAACGCATGCGGTTTGTATTAAGGCTGAAGGACGGAGAGAGCATGGCTTCGCTGTGCCGCGAGTTCGGCATCTCCCGGGTGACCGGTTACAAAATTTATGAACGCTACAAAGAGTGCGGGCTAGAAGGCCTAACGGACCGGGCGCGAACTCCTTACCGCTACGCCAACAAGCTTCCAGTCCAGCTCGAAGCAATGATCGTCACCCTGCGACGGGAAAAGCCGACTTGGGGCGCTCGCAAGCTTAGGGAACGCTTGTTGCGCAAATTGCCCAACGATGTTCGCGTACCTGCCTGCAGCACCATCCATGCCATCATGGACCGCCATGGGCTGGTGACTCGACAAAGGCGCTCGCGCACAACAACCGAAGGTACCCCTTTATCCGCAGGACTCGCTCCGAACGCCTTATGGTGCACCGACTACAAGGGCGAGTTCATGCTCGGAGATAAAAGATATTGCTACCCCCTGACCGTTTCCGATCACGCCAGCCGTTACCTCTTGCTCTGCGAGGCCATGGAGTCAATCAAGGAACAGGGCGCTTTTACTGCCTTTGAGCGCTTGTTTAAGGAACGCGGCTTGCCTCAAGCCATTCGTTCCGATAATGGCGTGCCCTTCGCCTCTCCCAATGGTCTCTTCAACTTGAGCAGACTCGCTGTTTGGTGGTTGCGGCTCGGCGTTACCATCGAGAGAATCCAGCCTGGCCATCCGCAACAGAACGGCCGCCATGAACGCATGCATCGAACCTTGAAAATCGAAGCTACCCGGCCCGCCGGTTCCAACTTCCTTCAGCAACAAGCTAAGTTCGATGCCTTCGTTCATGAATTCAACAACGAGCGCCCCCATGAAGCTCTCGATATGAAATACCCCGCCGACGTCTACATACCTTCTACGCGGCCTTATCGCGGCATCGGAGAACTCTCCTATCCTTTCCACGATCGGACAGCTCTGGTCACCTGCTGCGGAAGAATCTGCATCTACAAAAAGAAAATCAATCTCAGTACCTCTCTCGCAGGTCAAGCTGTGGGTATCAAAGAGGTCGACGACGGTATCTGGCTGGTCAGCTTTATGGACTATGATCTCGGTTATAACGATTTGGAGGAGAAGACCCTGCAACCCTTAAACAACCCTTTTGGCCCAAAAGTGTAAACTATGTCTTCGGAACGTTCTGTAAAGGATCTCTCCGGACCGTACACTCGAGGTCTGGCGGAGGAGGAGGGATTCGAACCCCCGAGACCCTTTCGAGTCTAACGGTTTTCAAGACCGCCGGTTTCAACCGCTCACCCACTCCTCCGTTTTTAAGTATAGCGTACTCTATGATTTAGACTGCCAATCTGGGATAGTTCGGAACTTGATCTGCAAAACGCGAACGCGCTTACACCGTGGAAGAAGCGGTCCTCGATCTAACGGTTGCGGAGATTCTGCTACTCTCCCAGAGTCCGTACCCGCAATCGTCGGATGGGAATCAAGCCACCTTCAAATTCTCTCGAGAGAAAACACATGATCGAAACAGCGACCTCATCGCTATGGGAAGATCTGATTCACAGCCAGCGCTGGGAGGAATTGCGCGCCAGATTGACGGCCACCCATTCCTCCGATATCGCAGAAGCAATGGGACAAATCCATGGGAAGGAGCAAGCGGTTGTCTTCCGCCTCCTCTCACGCGACCACGCGGCTCAGGTGTTTTCTTATCTTCCCTCCGACCGGCAGAAGGAGTTACTTCGGGCACTCTCCACGGACGAGGTGAAAAGTGTTCTGGATGGGATGCCTCCCGATGACCGCACGCGCTTCTTCGAGGAATTGCCCGCCACAGTGACCCGGCAGCTGCTGGAAGTGCTTTCTCCCGAAGAACTGAAGAACGCGCGTCAGCTTCTGGGCTATCCGGAGCACAGCGTCGGGCGTTACATGACCCCCGACTATGTGGCCATCCGCCCGGAGATGACGGCATCGCAGGCTTTAGAGCACATTCGCAAAGTAGGACGCGGAATGGAAACGCTCAATGTCATCTATATCCTCGATGAGAATGGAAAGTTGTTGGAAGACGTGCGCCTGGGTTCCTTGGTTCTTGCAGACCCTCAAACGGTGGTCACGGCCATCGCCGATCCTCCCCTCGTCTCACTGCTCGCAACGGATGACCGGGAACGTGCTCTTGAACTGTTTGAGAAATATGACCGCGTAGCTCTCCCCGTCACCGATGCGCTCGGGAACATGCTCGGCATCGTCACCGCCGACGATATGCTCGATATCGCGGAATCGGAAGCCACCGAAGACATCCAGAAACTGGGCGGCTCGGAAGCCCTCGAAGCCCCCTACATGCAAGTGGGACTCTGGTCCATGGTTCGCAAGCGCGGCGGTTGGCTATCGGCGCTCTTTCTAGGCGAGATGCTCACGGCTACCGCGATGAGTTTCTTTGAACAGGAGATCGCCCGTGCCGTGGTCCTGGCGTTGTTCGTTCCACTGATCATCAGCAGCGGTGGCAATTCTGGCTCGCAAGCGGCTTCGTTGATTATCCGCGCTTTGGCGCTCCGGGAATTGAAACTACGTGATTGGTTCCGAGTATTCAGGCGCGAGCTCATTTCCGGACTCGCGCTGGGCTCCTTTCTCGGGGTCATAGGCTTCTTCCGGATTGTCGCCTGGCAGCATCTCCACCTCACGAATTATGGCCAGCACTATGTTTTGCTCGGAATTACGGTCTGGGCCAGCCTCATCGGAGTGGTTATGTTCGGAACGCTGGCGGGAAGTATGTTGCCGTTCGTGCTTCGTCGTTTCGGATTCGACCCCGCCGCGAGCTCGGCTCCTTTCGTAGCTACCCTCGTGGATGTTACAGGGCTCTGCATCTATTTCATGGTTGCGTTGGTCATCCTCCGGGGCACTCTGCTATGAATGGAGGCCACTCGATCTCGGGGCGGGAGAACAGGATGAGGGACTCCGGGGACGGGAAAATGGAAATCCTGGTTTACATCTGCCCGTTCCCGTCGCAAGCTATCTTTCATGGCGATTTACGCATCGTAAGAATGGGGGGAGAATTCCTTTGTTGACTGGGCCCATCAGACTCAAGCTGCTCTCAAGCGGAATCTATGATCCGGAATGACCACAAGCAACGCATTTTGTCGGCGGAAGACTGGATAGGAAAAGGACCATCACGAGTGCAGACTTCCCAAATATTTCAAGCCTGGGGCAAGATCCTCAAGGGTGAACCACCCTCGCTTTCGATAGAAATCACGCGTGAATGCCCTTTGAAATGTCCGGGCTGTTACGCGTACGACGACGCGCATCTTGGCGGCGGGCAGACCTTGCGCGACCTGAACGACCGAAGGGGTCAATCCCTGGTGGACGGAGTTCTTGAAGTCGTCGATCGGCTGAAGCCTTTGCACCTGTCTATCGTCGGCGGCGATCCGCTGGTACGCTATCGCGAACTGGAATTGCTGATTCCCTCGCTCTTGGCGCGCCGAATCCACGTGCAGATTGTTACCAGCGCTTTCCGAACGATGGGTCCGACTTGGGCGAGTCTGCCGCGTCTGCACGTAGTCGTATCCATCGATGGGTTGCAACCGGAACACGATCTCCGGCGAGCGCCGGCAACCTACGATCGCATTCTTAGGAACATCGCAGATCAAAGGATTACGGTCCATTGCACAGTCACGGGTCAAATGATGAAGGGGCCAGGATATTTGGCCGAATTCCTCGAATTCTGGACGCGACGTCCGGAGGTCAAGAAGGTATGGTTCAGCCTGTTCACCCCCCAGGTGGGAGATCGCATGCCGGAAATCCTGAGTTCCGAGGAGCGGGCGCGGGCCATTGCGGACATCGTGGAATTGCGAAAGCAATATCCGAAACTGGACATGCCAGAAGCCGTAATCCGGCAGTTCGCTTCACCGCCACACAATCCCCAGGATTGTGTTTTTGCTCTCACGACCCAGACGTTGTCGGCAGACCTCCAGACAAAGATCACTCCCTGTCAGTTTGGCGGAAACCCTGATTGCGCGTCCTGCGGATGCATCGCATCCATGGGGTTGGCCTCCATAGCTGCACACAAGCTCGGAGGAATACTCTCCGTCGGGACCATTTTCAAAGCCTCGGTCAAGATTGGCCAGAAGAGGGCGAAATCCAAAGAGAAGTATCAAGCCAAAGACGCACTAAGGATCCTGCAAGTAAAGGAAGAAACGTGTGTCCACCAAGAACACAGCAGGAACTAGTTTGCGAGGTCTTCAGCTCCATCAAAAGGCTTGACCGCAAACTCGAGCGAATGGTCTTGGTAGCGATGAATTTACAGTTGCCGGCTGGAAGCGGTGTAGAGCGGGGTATGGATGGAATTCACTTCTAGCGCAACGGCGCCGTTCTGTGCCCCTTCGAGATAGGCCCAGTCAAAATTTTTGAGCTGGTTCGCCGTCGCGGTTTGCTCGCGAGCGGACAGGAGAAGCAAGTGCTTCGAAAGGACCTCACTCCGGCGGCCCGACCGTGCGACGGCCGTGGCGGAGCGAATTCCGGTGATAGGCCATCCGGTGCGTGGGTCAAGGATATGGCTCAGGATTTGCCCGCTGGCCTCGAACTGCCGCTCGGAAGTGCCGGAAGTGGAGAGAGACCATCCTGGCTTGAGTAAGAGATGCACAGGACATTGCGTCGCGTCGCCCGGGTGGATAATGCCGATCGGCCATTCCCCAAACGCAAGCCCTGTTTCGTTGCAGCGATTCTGCACCGTCGCAGCTGAAACAACTTCCGACGCGCACAGCGAACTCCCTCCCAAATTTGCCAGCGCCGCGGTGATCCCCTGCTTCTGTAATACGCGCGCGACCCGCTTGGCCGCATGACCTTTCGCCAGACCTCCAAAATCAAATTCCATCCCTTGCCTGAGAAACCGCACCGTTCGCATGCGCCGATCCAGGCTCAACTTGTTGCAGCCCACCATATCCTGCGCTTCCAAAAGTTCTTTGTGCGAAGGCCTGTGAGGTTCACCTTCGCGGAATCCCCATGCTTTCATCAACGGCCCCACAGTCACGTCGACCGAGCCGCCAAACTGCCGCCAGGATCGAACTGCATACTGCGTCAGGTCAAAAAACTCGTCACTCACTTGCACTGGGCCTCTTCCTGCATTCCTATTGACCAAAGCTAGTTCGCTTTCGTTACGATAAGCGCTGAATACCTGCTCAACACGATCGATCTCGCCGAATCCCATCGCGAAGGCGCGGTGCGCTTCGTCGGCGGAACGGCACCAAAGACGAACCTCGCAAATGCTTCCCATGGCATACCGGCTTTGGCGGTACAAGTCCAAACTCCCCTGGGAATCCGCGGATGTTAGGACCGGAGACATGGGAAGCGGCATCACGAACTGGCTTGCAGGTGCCAATTTGTAGCGAGTTCCACCGGGATAAAAAGCGTCGAACAAAAAAAGCGCTCGCTTGACGCCGCGCGCTACGGCTTTCGAACTCAACGTGGCGCCCGTATAGTTGATGATATCCTCGTCCACACGGATGGAATTGCGCAGAGTCTTGCCGCGAAACTGGTTGAGAAACCGCTTCTCCTTCACTTCCCAGCCGCGGTTTTCGCGGAAAATCATGATCACGACTTCCGTGACCTTGCCTTCCGGACTCATTCCTACCATGAACGTGATCGGTTCGGTCTTGCCGATTTCATTCATCTGGATTGCGTACTTCTCGGCTTGTCCGGCTTGCGCCGCAATAAAGAACGTGTAGGAGGATTCCGGGAAACGAAGATTGCTGGAACGCTCCAGTTTGGTCCTCAGCGCTTCGTCGAGAGTCTTTTGCTCTTTCCTCACGACCGCTCTTTCTCCCAGGACCATCGCCAGCGCCTGTGCTTCGTTCAGGTAGACCTCTCCCGCGGCAGGCAGCGCATTTGCTGCCATCACTGCGGAAGCCGTCAGCCATGCCGCTCGTCTTGAATGAGTCGTTACCATGCGCGAAAGATTCCTGGGGGACTAGCTCCCAGCGCGAAGTGTATTCTAGAAAACATATGCGACGGAACCCGTGAACCCGTTCTTTCCGTAGTCCAGATGCGGCAAGTGATTATTTCCGAAGTCCGCCCCGCCGATGCTCCCGGCAATGTTCGGCACAGGCCCGAACGTGTGGTTCAAAATGTAGTTCAGTTTGAAGATCACACTCGGCGCAGGCGCGATGTTGAAACCAAGTGTCGTTCTTCCTTGGTTTAAGTAGAAGTTGGATAACGTGCGGTCACGCCGGACGGTTTCGAAGCGCACCACCGGCATCACATACGCGCCTTCATCAAACAATTCCTGGTTTCGGAAGAGGCCTCTAAAAAACTTGTACCCCGACTCGACGTAAAAGCCATCCTGTCCCGGCGTGGTCTGCGCGACGTAGTCGGATAGAGCCGCGATCGTCTGCGGATCATTCGGATTCACGACGGGTAGCGCCGGGCTTTGCCGGAGAACTCCAGGGCCAACAATGTTCGAGCGGCCGTATTCCCCATTCAGCACGAACGGGCCATGCTGATAGGCTGCGTCGAACATGACAATCGTCGCGGACTTTTCCGGATCACCCGCACTGGTGAACTTCCCGGCGTAGCTGGAAACACCAAATTCAAGCCCCAGGAACGGCGAGAATCCCACGCGTCCAGCCATCGCTTTGCTGTTGCGTCTTGCTTGAAACGCGATCAAGCCTGGTTCGGCAGCCGAAGCCTGTCCCAGCAGCCGCGAAAACGGCGTCGGTTCGCCATCCGCATTCTTCGCCTGCATTCCGTTGAGCACGTCCGCTTCGTAGAACAGCTTCATCTCCCGCGGCAGCCGGAACACGCCGCGAACGCCGATGCCCGCGTCCCGGTACGCAGTGGGCACGATGAATTGGTTGGGCAGCGGGCGCAGCGTGGTGATATTCAAATTCGAATCATGATAAGTATTGAAGCGCCCTAGGGCGGGCACGATAATTCCGCCGCGGAAATTGAACTCCGGGCGAACTCGCCAATCGATGAAAGCCTGCTCGATATCAATTTCGTGGGATCCGAGCTCATATTCGATCTCGGTGTTGAACACAATGTTCTGCTTTTGCGACAGCACCGCTCCGATGCCGAGGACAAAGCGCGTGCTCTGAAACGTCAACGTTCCTCCGCCATCAGCGCGCTCGGATAGCGACTGCGTTCGAAACTGGAAATCGCCGTAACCTCCAACGGTCACCCGGTCTGTGCGCAAAAGATTTCCCGCACCCGACAAGTCTCCGCCGTGGGCCTTTGTTGCAATAGCCACTCGGGGGTCGTTGGACCTTCCGGTGTACTGTGGCACGCCCGTCTCTCCTAGGGTCCGGGACTCCCCTTGTGGAACGATACCGCTGGACGGAATTGCCGGCTGCACGGCCGCGGATGGCTGCGGCGCCGGCACGCTTGCGGTTTCGGACCCCGCGGCATGCGATTCGAGCAGGGCGTGCAGGCGCTTCAAATCTTCCCTCAGCTCGCCGACCTCTTGCCGCAATTGGTCAACTTCCTTCGAAACCGAATTCTGCTCTTGCGCCGATTCCCCGCTGGTCTTTTGCTGAGCCGCCAGGGTACCGCTGGAACTCGTAAAGCAAGGCAAAGGCAGTAGGGTCAGCGCAAGGGCCAAGCCAGCTCGCGCGCGAAGCCCGGCTGTCCAACTTCTTTTGCACAGATAGTTCTTTTCTGCTGCGAATATCCCCGTAGCAGCGCAGTTGCGTGTGGTCATCCGACCCTCCATGTGATTGTGAACCCGGCCTCCGCCGCTGTCGCGCCGGTGCCACCACTCCAAAAGCCTTCGAACTTTTGCCCCTGCACTTGCGCTGTCGCCAGCGCACTCAGAGCTCAACCATCATCGCTAAATGCAAGAAACTTGCATCTGGAAACCGCGCATTTCCTTTCCCCTTCAGCCGCCGCCCTTCGCAGCCTACTCCCTCAGTTGTTTTCTTCCGGACATTCTTCGCAGGCTTCTCGAGCCGGCGCCTTCCCATTGGCCCGCTGCTTGGAGAGGTACATCACCAAGCCCGTCGCCAGCATCACCAGCCAGACCAGCGTTACCGCGTCCAGGAACAACGCTCCCGCTACTCCGAACATCCTTCCGGAGTGAAGATCGGCGACAACAATGTCAGCCCGAACTCCGCTTCCAACATCTTGGGACCTATACCCCGAAGGAAGAATCTTTCGCGTCAAACTGCGCTCATCCAGCTTTAGCAGCGTACTGTGTTGCAGCAGAAATCCTGTCGTGATCAAAACAAACAAGTTGAATGCCGAAATGATTCCCAGCACGGCGTGAACGCGTCGCGACCACGAACGCCGCCGAGTGCTCGAACACAACTTTGCAGGAGGTTCAAGAGGGACCACAGCCGGCGAAGTGAGAACATCCGTTCCGCTATTTTCGTGGGAAGGTTTCCCTTCCGTCTTCTTGCAAACAGTTTGTATAAATGGCCGCACACCCGCCCATGGATTACCCTGATCCCGAAACAAAAGCTCTATCTCAGTTGCAAATTATTTTCAACTGTCGGAAGTTTAGCCGTTGCTCAAATTCCTTTCCAACTCCTTTGCAGCGAATGGTCGCAAATCCAGGCTGGATGGCCTCTAAAGCAGGTGGAGCGGCGAACAAAGCATGAAACAGACCAAACCAGTCGTATTTCTTCAATTCTAATTTTCTTCCTTCCAAAAGAGTGCGGTTGACAGTAGCCCCCAATTAGGATGGCATGGGCGCGGCACAGAGTGCGGCGCCCCCCGCGATTCCAGCATTCTCGCCGTAGCGCGCCGGCACCAGCGGGATCTCCCGGCAGCGCGCATTCACGCACCAGGCCGGCAAGCGGTCGCGGATTTCCCCGAAGAACGGGCTCAGCATGGTCGCCACTCCGCCGCCGAGGATTATGACGCCAGGTTCCAGCAGGTCCACAATGTTTCCCAGCCAAATGGCCAGCAGTTCAACGGTCTCCAGCAGAATTTCTTTGGCGAGCGGATCACCTGCAGTGTAGGCCCGTCCCACGATCTCGCTGGTGATGGCCTCGACGTTTCCACCCGCCAGCTCCAGCATCACCGCCGAGCATCCTGCTTTTTCCGCGAGTCTTGCCCGCGCCCTTTTGCCGATCGCTGTGCCCGAGGCCAGCACCTCGATACATCCCCTCTTGCCGCATCCGCACCGAGGTCCCTTGTAATCGATGATGACGTGCCCGCCTTCGGCGGCCGCGCCCGTCCGCCCGTAATAAATCCGTCCATCAAAAAGAATGCCGGTCCCGATTCCCGTGCCGATGCCGGCGTAAAACACATTCTTGTAGCCACGCCCCGCGCCCCACAATCCTTCCGCGAGCCCGGCGGCGTTGGCATCGTTGTCGATTCTTACGAAGCTTCCGTACCGGCGGGAGATTTCCGCCGCCAGCGGAAAATTTCGCCAGCACGGCACGTTCGGTGGATTCAGCACCACGCCGGTTTGCGGATCGAGCGGCCCGGGAGCGCAAATCCCGATGCGCTGCACACCGCCGTGCGCCTCGGGCGCCATCTTCAGCAGCGTGTCAATCGCGGTCGTCACGGCGGCGAGCCCTTCCTCCGCAGTGCCGCGGGGATTCATGGCCGTGCGCATATGTTGCGTGATTTCGCCCTGTGCATCGACAAAACCCGCGGCCACTTTCGTGCCGCCGACATCCACGCCAATCGTCCGGGTTCCGCTGTTCACAGCATCGGGCATTCGAGCAAGCCTCGTATTCGTGCATCTAGCCTTGCCGTGAGGCCACACAATGCCACTCCGCCGCGGCCCGCGGACGGCGTAAACGAAGACATAAACATAGCAGAGCGCGGGGAGAATTAGCGTATCTTGAATCTCAAACGAATCAGCGCCAGCCACGCATCGCGCGAATAATCGGGGCTCCTGCCAGCCCGCCAACCCAATTCTGTCTGTAACTTTTTCGCATCCCGCGACTCCCATTGTGAGAGCACGGAAACCGGGCAGCCCCTTGCCCAAGGCGTGCAAAGGTCGTCCGGCTAATTTCCTGCATCCAATGAATTAGATTTACGTAAGATGATAAGGGAGCTGAACCGTCGGGAGTTTCGGAGGAAAGAGATGTTGATCCGCAGACCTTCAGATTTGACTTATGCCGACGTAACCCCCAGGTCCGTGTACCTCGATCGGCGGAAGTTCCTCCTAGCTATGGGCATCGTCGGCGCGACCGCCGTCGCAGGTAAGGGACTGTTCGAACTGGCAGCCCCCTCGCAGACCGCTTTCGCCGCAACCAAGCTCACCGGCCTCGCCAAGAGCCCCTTCAGCACGACGGAAAAACAAAATACCTTCGAAGACGTGACTCACTACAACAATTTCTACGAATTCGGAACCGATAAAGGCGATCCGGCGAAAAACTCCAAGAACTTCAACACCTCCTCGTGGTCTGTCTCCATCGAGGGCGAAGTCAAAAAGCCCCGCAAGTTCACCATGGACGAAATCCTGAAAATCGCCCCGCTCGAGGAACGCATCTATCGCCATCGCTGCGTCGAAGCCTGGTCCATCGTTGTTCCCTGGATCGGTTTTTCCTTTAGCAATCTCATCAAGCTCGTCGAGCCCACGCCCAAGGCCGAATTCGTCGCCTTCCAAAGCTATTTCGATCCCCAGCAGATGCCGCAGGCAAAATACGCCGGCCTCGACTTCCCTTATGTCGAAGGCCTGCGCATGGACGAAGCCCTGAACCCCCTCGCACTTCTCTGCGTCGGCATGTATGGCGAAACGCTGCCGAATCAGGACGGCGCGCCGGTTCGCATGGTCCTCCCTTGGAAATACGGCTTCAAGAGCATCAAATCGCTCGTCAAGATCAAGTTTCAGCAGAAGATGCCGCCAACCACCTGGAACCGCATGGCTCCCGATGAATACGGTTTTTACTCCAACGTGAATCCCAGCGTCGACCACCCGCGCTGGACCCAGTCGAAGGAACGCCGCCTCTGTGAAATCTTCAAGCGCCCCACGCTGATGTTTAATGGTTATGGCGACCAGGTCGCCAGCCTCTATGACGGCATGGACCTGAAGAAAAATTACTAGCCTGGGATCACCGCGTGCGAAGAATTCTCACCAGCAAATGGACCAAAGTCGTCCTCTTCCTGCTTTGTCTCGTCCCGTTTTTCAGCCTCGTCGATCGCGCGCTGCACAACAGGCTGGGCGCCAATCCCGTCGAATTCCTTCAGCACGCTACCGGTGACTGGATCTTGCGCTTTCTCGTCTTCACCCTGGCCATCACTCCGCTTCGCAAACTTCTCAACCTGCCGGATCTCATCCGCTTCCGCCGTATGCTCGGCCTTTTCGCTTTTTTTTACGCCTGCTTGCACTTCCTCACCTACCTCGGCCCCGACCAGTCCTTCA
>QHYE01000019.1 GCA_003224055.1 Acidobacteriota bacterium
ATACCACCGCGAGGCTTCGTGCAGCAAGTCCTGATTCACCTTCGCGCCAAAGATCGCGTCCGCCAGTTCGACCTGGCCGACTTTCTTGCCACTCAAATTGACTACATCCACGACCGGCATAATCTCTTTTCCTTCTTTACGCTGAGCGATGCGAAGTGCCGCTCCGTCTTATTTCGCTTTTTTCGCCTTGCGGATGAAAATGTACGTTCCGCTTGGTCCGGGAACCGATCCCCGCACCAGCAGCAGGTTCTCGTCGGTGTCCACCTTCACTACCTTCAAATTCTTGGCCGTAACCTTAACGTTGCCCATATGACCCGGAAAGTGCTGGTTTTTCCACACGCGCGACGGGAACGAGCTGCCGCCGATGCCGCCCGGCGCGCGATGATGCATCGAACCGTGCGACGCGTCGCCGCCGCGGTAGTGCCAGCGCTTCACGCCGCCTTGAAAGCCCTTGCCCTTGCTCACGCCGCTTACATCCACAAGCTCGCCGGTCTTGAAGTTCTGCACCAGCACGCGGTCGCCAACCTTGGTTTCGTCCTTCGATTCCTCGATGCGGACTTCCTGCATCACTTTCATCGGCGCGACATTGGCCTTTTTGAAGTGGCCGGTCATCGCCTTGTTTACGCGCTGCGGCTTGACGAATTCCACGAGCCCCAACTGCGCGGCCTCGTACCCGTCGTTCTCTTTCGTCCGGCGCTGCACCACCACGCAAGGGCCCGCCTGAAGAACGGTGCACCCGACGAGCGTGCCGTCTTCGACGAACACCTGCGTCATGCCCAGCTTGATTCCGATAATTCCGTTGACCGCCATTGCTCTTTTCTCTCTCTTGCAGCTTGCCTCGAAGGGTATTGGCTGCGTACTGCTCAAGATTGCTGCAATCCCCTGACGACTTACTTCACCGCGTGCCCGAACGCCTTGATTTCCACGTCCACGCCCGGCGGCAAGTCCAGCTTCATCAGCGCATCCACGGTGTCCGGCGTCGGCTCCAGAATGTCGATCAGCCGCTTGTGAGTGCGCATTTCAAACTGCTCGCGCGATTTCTTGTCCACGTGCGGCGACCGCAATACCGTCCAGCGGTTGATGGTCGTGGGCAGGGGAATCGGCCCGGCCACATCCGCGCCGGTGCGCTTCGCCGTCTCCACGATTTCCCGCGTGGACTGGTCTAGAATCCGGTGGTCGTACGCTTTCAAACGAATGCGAATTTTGTCGCCTTGTCTCATTTAGTTTTCCAAGCCTACTCGATGATCTCGGTGACGGCTCCGGCGCCGACGGTGTGCCCGCCTTCGCGAATCGCGAACCGCAAGCCCTTTTCCAGCGCTACCGGCGTGATCAATGTCACTTCGCAGCTCACGTTATCCCCGGGCATTACCATCTCCACGCCCGCCGCCAACTTCATATCTCCCGTCACGTCCGTCGTCCGGAAGTAAAACTGCGGCCGGTACCCCGAGAAAAACGGCGTGTGCCGCCCGCCTTCTTCCTTCGTCAACACGTACGCTTCCGCTTTGAACTTCGTGTGTGGCGTGATGCTCCCCGGCTTGCACACCACCTGCCCGCGCTCCACATCCTCTTTCTCCGTCCCGCGCAGCAGCAACCCCACGTTGTCCCCCGCCAGCCCTTCATCCAGCAACTTCTTGAACATCTCCACGCCCGTCACGACCTTCTTCTGCGTCGCGCGGAATCCCACGATTTCGATTTCCTCGCCTACCTTCACCTTGCCGCGCTCAATCCGCCCCGTGACCACCGTCCCGCGTCCCGATATCGAAAAAATATCCTCGATCGGCATCGCGAACGGCTTGTCCACTTCCCGCACCGGTTGCGGCACGTTCTTGTCCACCGCTTCCATCAAATCATCGATGCCTTTCTCCCACTTCGCATCCCCGTTCAACGCCTGCAGCGCACTCCCCTTGATCACCGGAATGGTGTCCCCAGGAAACTGGTAGCTCTTCAACAGTTCCCGAACTTCCAGCTCCACCAGTTCCAACAGTTCCGCGTCTTCCACCATGTCGCACTTGTTCAGGAACACCACAATCGCCGGCACGCCTACCTGCCGCGCCAGCAGAATGTGTTCCCGCGTCTGCGGCATCGGCCCGTCCGTCGCCGCCACCACCAGAATCGCCCCGTCCATCTGCGCCGCTCCGGTGATCATGTTCTTGATGTAGTCCGCATGCCCCGGGCAGTCCATGTGCGCGTAGTGCCGGTTCGCCGTCTCGTACTCCACGTGCGACACCGCAATGGTGATTCCGCGCTCGCGCTCTTCCGGCGCGTTGTCAATGGTGTCAAACGCCCGGAACGCCACCTTCGGGTTGTGCTTGCTCAGCACCTTGGTGATCGCCGCCGTCAACGTCGTCTTGCCATGGTCAATGTGACCAATCGTCCCGATGTTCACATGCGGCTTCGTGCGCTCAAATTTCTCCTTCGCCATTTCGTCCTCTGCTCCTCAGTCGAATTCGTTTCAAACCATCCCAAAATCCCTGTCTTACTTTTCGCCCCGGTGCTTCTTGATCACTTCTTCCGCAAGCGCCGCGGGAAGCTCGGCATAATGCGAGAAGTGCATAGTGAATGTCGCCCGTCCCTGTGTCCGGCTGCGCAGGTCCGTGGCGTAACCAAACATTTGCGCCAGCGGCACCTCGACGCGGATCACGTTGCTGCCCGCGCGGTTTTCCGTCCCTTGAATCGCGGAACGTCGCGCGTTCAAGTCGCCGAACACGGCGGCCATGTATTCTTCCGGAACCACTACTTCCACTTTCATGATCGGCTCAAGCAATACCGCTTTCGCGCGCGAGCAGGCTTCCTTGAACGCCATGGACCCGGCAATCTTGAACGCCATTTCGTTGCTGTCGACATCGTGATAGCTGCCGTCGATTAAAACCGCGGCAACGTCCACCATCGGGAAACCCGCCAGCACGCCGTTATCCAGCGCTTCGCGAATGCCCGCTTCGATGGGAGCAATAAATTCGCGCGGAATCGACCCGCCCACAATCTTGTCGATAAAGAGAAATCGGTGTTCCTTGTCGAATTTCCATTTACCCGCGGAGCCGCCGCCCACCACTTCCTTGGCCAGCAGGTCCAGGTCGTCGGTGGACATCTCTTTCATGTTCTCGTGGCTGGAGCTGGGAATCGGATGCAGTTCGATTTTGCAATGACCGTACTGGCCCTTGCCTCCGGTCTGCTTGATGTATTTCCCTTCCGCGATGGCTTTCTTGCGGATCGTTTCGCGGTACGCCACCTGCGGACGGCCCACGTTGGCCTGCACGTTATATTCGCGCAGCATGCGGTCCACGATGATTTCGAGGTGCAGCTCGCCCATGCCGGAGATCAGCGTCTGCCCGGTATCCGGTTCCGTGGAAACGCGGAAGGTTGGATCTTCCTGCGCCAGCCGCTGCATGGCTACGCCCAGCTTGTCCTGGTCCGCTTTGGTTTTCGGCTCGATGGCTACGGAAATCACCGGCGCGGGAAAATCAATATTTTCGAGAATGATCTGCTTTTCTTCGTCGCACAGCGTGTCGCCGGTATTGACGCTCTTCAAGCCCACGCACGCGCAAATGTCGCCCGCATAAATCTCGTCAATCTCTTCGCGCTTGTTGGCATGCATCTGCAGCAAACGGCTGATGCGCTCGCGCGTGCCCTTTCCGGAGTTCATCACGTAACTGCCGGATTTCAGCACGCCGGAATACACGCGGATGTAGGTCACGTGTCCGACGAACGGGTCGGACATGATCTTGAAGGCCAGCGCCGCAAACGGCTGATCGTCGGCCGCACGGCGAAGCACTACTTCGTCCGTGGCGGGATTGGTTCCCTCCACCGGCGGAACGTCCAGCGGCGACGGCAGATAGTCCACCACGGCATCCAGCAGGGGCTGAATGCCCTTGTTCTTGAACGCCGAGCCTGCCAGCACCGGAACGATTTTCAGCGCCAGTGTCGATTTGCGGATGGACTTGCGCATCTCTTCGAGGGTAAGCGCTACGCCGTTCAGATACTTGTCGATCAGTTCGTCGTCATGCTCAGCGATGTATTCCACAACTTTATTGCGGTGATCGTCGTAAAATTTCTTGTCGATCGCCGAAGCTTTCAGCGCCGCAGCCACATCCGGCCGCGAATCCACGAACGCCTTGTCCCACAGTTTTCCGACTTCGAAGATTTCAAATTTCGCGCCCAGCGTCTCTTCCAGCCACACAATTACTTTTTCTTCCAGGAAATCGATGATCCCGATGAAATTATCTTCGCGGCCGAGGGGAAACTGCAGGGGAACGGGGTGGGCTCCAAGACGCTTTCGAATGGTGTTGATGACGTGGTCGAAATCCGCGCCCATACGGTCCATCTTGTTCACGAAACAGATGCGCGGCACGCGATACTTGTCCGCCTGGCGCCACACGGTTTCCGATTGCGGCTGCACGCCTGCGACGGAATCAAACACGCAGACCGCGCCGTCCAGCACGCGCAGCGAGCGCTCCACTTCCACGGTGAAGTCCACGTGGCCTGGCGTATCGATAATATTGACGCGATACTTCTTGCCGAAGCGGTCCCACGAAGCCGTCGTCGCCGCGCTGGTAATGGTGATCCCGCGCTCGCGCTCCTGCTCCATCCAGTCCATGGTGGCCGTGCCTTCGTCCACCGAACCGATCTTGTAGGTCACACCCGTATAGAACAGGATGCGCTCCGTCGACGTGGTCTTTCCCGCGTCAATGTGCGCCATGATCCCGATGTTGCGCGTATCTTCGAGTTTGAATGCGCGACCCATAGCTCCTTGTGCGCCCTTCTTTTCGCCCGATCGAATTGCAACTGCTTCGCTCACAAAAACTCCCTTTACCAGCGGTAGTGCGCGAACGCCTTGTTCGCTTCCGCCATGCGGTGCACGTCTTCCTTCTTCTTCATAGCTCCGCCGCGCGAATTGGCCGCGTCAATCAATTCATCCGCCAGCTTGTCCACCATCGTCTTGCCTGCGCGCTCCCGCGAATACTGCAGCAGCCAGCGAATCGCCAGCGACTGCCGCCGGAACGGGTTCACTTCCACCGGCACCTGGTAGTTCGCGCCGCCCACGCGCCGCGTCTTCACTTCCAGCAGCGGCTTCACGTTCTCGATAGCCTTCTTGAAAATCTTCAAAGCGTCGTCGTTCGTCTTCTTGGCCACCTGATCCATCGCGCCATAAAACACGCGTTGCGCGGTTGACTTCTTGCCTTCCCACATCATCGAGCAGATGAACTTCTCCACGATGTCGCTGGCATAGACCGGATCGGTCGCTTGGGATCGCCGGAAAACAAGTCCTTTGCGTGGCATTGCTCTTTATCGCTCCTTACTTCGCCGCTGCGGCCTTCGGCCGCTTCGCGCCATACTTTGAACGTCCCTGCTTGCGATTCTCCACGCCCGCGGCGTCCAGCGTTCCGCGCACCACGTGATACCGCACGCCCGGCAGATCCTTCACGCGGCCGCCGCGCACCAGCACGATCGAGTGCTCCTGCAGGTTGTGGCCGACACCGGGAATATAAGTCGTCACTTCAATCGCATTCGTCAAGCGCACGCGCGCCACTTTGCGCAGCGCGGAGTTCGGTTTCTTCGGCGTCTGCGTGTACACGCGGATGCACACGCCGCGCTTCTCCGGGCAGCCCGCCAGCGCAGGCGACTTCGTCTTGGCGATAATTCCTTCGCGTCCCATTCTCACTAATTGCGAAAACGTCGGCACAGTCTTCCCTCAATCGCGCGCATAAATTTTCATCCCCTGAGCACCCGGCAACGGATGCGCGAGGGATTCGCGGCTCTCGCATAGCGCGCAGACAAATAGGCGCGAGAGCGCAGTCCAGTGCTGAAAGGTCTACTGCGAATCCGGAGAACAGCTAGCAAGAAACTCCGTACGCACTCCAAGAGGGAGAACTACACTCTTGGCTTCATTCGGAGAGGCTTACTCGGCTTTGCGGGGCTGGCGCCCCATTCCGGCCGCTCTTCTGTCCCATTCCGTCTTGCTTTGTTCCGGGACCGAAGATATTTCCCTTCCAACTCAACGACTCCAAACCACTTGGAGCCGCCCCACTCAGGGAAAACCCTTCCCTGACAAACAAGGAAGTATAAGGAGAAATCCCGATACTGTCAAATCTTTCGCAACAACCTTAAACAATTCCCTGTGGAAATCGGCCACTTGGCACGACTCCTGCTACGCCGACAGGTGATCGCCCGACCTGCCTCTGTCCCATTCCCCTGCAGCCCTCGTTATTTGGCTCTCATTCCATCTATACTATTGAAAATAAGCATCTTATATTGCGCTCAGGGAGTCGCCACCTTCATCTTTTGGGCTTGATGCCTGGGAATCGTCACACGGCCCCCTTCAACCACTCTATAACCGTCCCGAATCACCAAATCCACCTTGGCTAGGTCGTCCAGATTCTCATCCGGCCTTCCATCCACGACCAGCACGTCCGCCAGCTTCCCGGCCTGTAATGTCCCCAGCCGGTCATCCATATCCAGAATCTCCGAATTGATTTTCGTCGCCGCCACCAACGCCTCCGGCACGCTCCATCCCGCCTCCACGAAATTCTTCAGTTCCCGGATGTAAGGCGCCGGCATGTAACGGTACCAGTGCAAAATCAAATCCGTGCCAACTCCGCACTTGATCCCCGCCTTCCGCAGCCGCTTCAGCATTTCCAGGTTGGCGTCCTTCGAAAACGTAAACCGCCGCGATGTGGATCCAAAATATCCGCCCCACTCTTCGAAAATAATTTGGTAAGGGATCAGCGTGGGGTCCGCCGCTACTCCTTTCTTCGCCATCAACTGAATTGTCTCTTCGCTGCGCGGCAGAGGATGCTCAATCGTATCGGCGCCCGCTTCCACGGCCCTCTGAACATAAAAAGTCTCCGCATCCACGGTGACCTTCAAACCCAACTCATGCGCTTCCGCAATTGCGGCCTTCACTTCCTCCGCGGAAAAGTGGCTGCCTAGTTTGATCACGTCTGCGCCTTTGTGAAACTGCTCGCGCACCGCCTGTCTGCATTCATCCGGCCCGGAGGCCAGCCGCGTCGCCCCCATCATCCGGATCATCTCGTCGGGAGTATTTTCCGTGGAGTGCCCGCCTTCCGCCGTGATGAACGCGCCGGCGGGAAACACGCGCGGGCCTGGTATGCGATTTTCCCGCACCCACTCCTTCAGCCGGAATGGCACGTCTCCCTGCGACCCCACATCACGCACGCTCGTGATCCCGCTCTCCAGGAAATACCGCAGTTTTTCCGCCCCGCGCAGCGTCGCGTCCGCTTCGTTCATCCCCACGCCAAAATCCGTTTCCGCCAGCGGGTAAGTCAGGTGCGTATGGAGATCAATCAAGCCTGGCAAAATCGTCTTTCCAGACACATCGATCACTTGCGCATCCTTTGGCCAGCCCGTTGCGCTCACCGGGAGAATCTTCGCAATCTTGTTTCTTTCGATGACCAGCGTGCCATCGCGCGCCGGGCGCCCGTCCCATCAAAAATTCTTCCGCCGCGCAGAACGATCGTCCCCTCCGGCCCTCGGGGCCCCGGCTTGACCACAATGCGCCGCGGATCATCACTCACCTGCGTTTTCGGATCGAGGAACTTCCTCCGGTCCTCCCTTCGTTCCTGCGCCCAGCTATTCGCGCAAGAAAGCGAAACGAGCAGCACCACCAGCGCTCTGGTCTTCATCTTGAACTTCCTCCACGGACTCGCTTCTTACCACATC
This sequence comes from Acidobacteriota bacterium, assembly GCA_003224055.1. GTDB lineage: Bacteria > Acidobacteriota > Terriglobia > Acidiferrales > UBA7541 > Acidiferrum. The sequence goes on from QHYE01000019.1 coordinate 7,675, forward strand.
CTGCGAGGCGCAGGCTCAAAAAAATCGGGCGGCACGCCTCTCGCGCGCCGCCCGCACCGCAATTAGTCTTGTTACTCCCGCACCCCGCTACTTCGGCGCTTCATCCTTACTTTTCCGCTTCCGCGAACTCCTTGGGCCACAACCCAAACGCCTTCAGCATCCCATCTTCATGTTGCGCGACCAGCATCTTCGCCGTTCGTGCCGCCGGCCATGGCGCCGCAAACCGCTCCGGCCGGTCCGCGATCCAGAACGCCGCCAGCGCCATGAGCGTGGCGTTCTGCGTCAGCACTTCCGGTTTCTGCGCCTCCAGCGTATCCGCAGCCGAGTGATGTGTGAATTTATAGTCGGCCGTGTCTTGCCGCATGTTGATCCCCGGCAATCCCGCCATCGAAAACGGCAGCGTGTCCGTCCCCGACTCGACCTTGTCGTCCACCGACAGCTTATCGAAATTCGCCAGGGAATCGGCGAACGGTTGGAACACTTCCACCAGGTCCTCGCGGCCTCCCATCTGAAATCCCTTCACTGCTCCCTGCCCCGCGTCCACCACCAGATTCCCCAGGTGATTCGCCATCTCCGACTGGTGCTGCTTTATGTACGCAAACGATCCGTCGAGTCCCTGCTCCTCGCCGGTAAACAGCACAAAGCGAATGGTGCGCCGCGGGCGCTGGCCCGAATGCGCGATGGCTTCCGCCGCTCCGAGCACCGTCGCCGTTCCCGAACCGTTGTCGGTCGTGCCCTGCCCCAGATCCCACGACTCCAGGTGCCCGCCGACCACCAATATTTGCTCCGCTTTCTCTCGTCCACGAATTTCGCCCACCACATTCGCCGTTTCGACGGGCCCATTCGTGAACGTATTTTGCACATTAAACCGCGCCCGCGGCGTCAGTCCCCGCGCTATATAACGTTCCAGCTGCCCTTGGTCTTCCGTCGTCATGGACACGACCGGCACCGCAAACTCGGCGTTGAACCCCAAAATCCCCGTGTGTGTTAGGTTCATCCCCGCCGATTTGCTTCCGCCTTGCCCGCCAATCACCGCGATCGCCCCCGCCGGCCCGGCCGCCTTCAGAAAATCGCCGAACTGCGCAAACAGCTGAACGAACTCCTTGTTAGGCCTACCCTTCGTGGTCACCAGCACCACTTTGCCTTTGAGCCGCGCGACATTCTTGATCTCGTTGTCCATGTCAAACATGTTCACTGTCGCCACGTCGCCTTCCGCCCCGCCCGCCGGTGTCGGACCCGTCCAGCCCATCGCGTCCACGTGCAGTTTGTGCCGCACCGGCGTAAGCAGCTCCGCTTCCGCCGACCCGCGTGTCCATCCCTTCCAGATCATGTACTTCTCGGTGTGCACGTTTTCCAGGCCGATGGCCTTCATCTTAGCCATGCCCCACTCCTCGGCCTTTCGGTCCGCAGGCGATCCAGTCACGCGCGCACCAACGTCATCGCTCAGTTCCGTCAGAAATTGAAAGGCATGCGAACTCATCATGCCTTCACCCGCGATCTTCACCAGCGCCGGCTTCGTCCCGTCCTCGTTCGGCCCCTTCGCTGCCGGTCTCTCGTTGGCCCGCAGCGTGCCGGCCCCTGCCCCAAAGAAACCAACTGTCACGACTGCCACCCCAGCCAGAAAACCTCGCATCGCCGCTCTCCTAGCGCCATTCGCGCGCACAGACTCTATCACGCTCTCAGACGCACCCGCCGCCGAAGCGTTTCCTTGAAGTGCGGGAACCCATCTCCCGCTTTTGCCTTCCGCAACGCTACCGCCATGAGCGTGGCAAAGGCCGAATCGCTATCCCCCCGTTCGATTCCTCTGTTGCCTCGCTTCCACCGTCGTTGTCTTGCCTCTAGAGGCTCTCTCTGCGCCTTCAGCGTCTCTGCGTTAAGTTCTCCTATTCTCCGCTCCGTGATCTCTGTGCTCCCCCCTTTGTGCCCTCTGTGTTAAGTCCTTCCTTCTCCGAGGGCTTGTCACCCAAACCATTCCAGCTACAATCTCTTCGTGGCCCCAAGCGAGTTTCGTCGTCCCCACCCGTTCCGCGCCTTCCTGGTCTGCTGGTCTCTCTTCCTCTGCTCTCCAGTCCACGCCCAACAGCAACCCGCCCCATCACCCGACAAGCAGGCTGAGCCTCAGACTCCCGCCCAAATCGAGCTTCTGGAAACGAAAGTTCTCTTTGAAACAAGCGGCGACAGCCGCAAGGAAGTCCACACCCGCGTCAAAATCAACCGCGAGCTTGGTGTCCGCCAATTCGCCCGCCTCAATTTCGACTACAACCGCGCCTTCGAATCCATCGACCTCCCACTTGTCCGCATCACCCATCCCAGCGGCGGCACAGTCGATATTCTTCCCAGCGCCATCACCGACAATCCCAATCCGGCCGTCGTCAATGCCCCCGCCTATCAAGATGTCCGTGTCAAATCCGTCCGCATCCTCGGCCTCGCCCCCGGCGACCTCCTGGAATACCGCGTCATCACCACCGTCTCCCATCACCCCCTCGCCCCCGACTTCTGGCTCGACCACTCCTACGACCGCACCGGCATTGTCACCCAGGAAATCTTCGAGCTCGACCTTCCAGCCTCACGCGTGACCCAGATTCAGATAAATCCCAGAGTGCCTGCAGCGTCCACTGGGGCGTCCGATGAAGGTCGGACCCTTTATCGTTGGAATCGATCTCCCTCAAAGCAAAGCGAGATTCCGAAAGAACCCGTGGGATCGGAACCCGATGTTGTGCTCACATCATTCGCAGATTGGAAGCAGTTAGCGGACCGCCTGAAGAGTTTCCTTGAGCCAACCGGTGAGCCCGCACCGGATGTTCTTGCCAAGGCTTCTTCCTTGGCAGGAGTTACAAACCCCGACCCAATGGGGACGCCAAGCGTTCGCGCCAAGGCGTTTTATACGTTCGTATCGCAGAAAATCAGGACCATTGACCTTCCCCTGGGCTCCACAGGCTTCAAGACTCGAGCTCCTTCCGATATTCTGGACTCTGGGTACGGCACTGCGGAAGACAAACACATTCTCTTCGCGGCTCTGGCAAACTCTTACTTCGGCCCGGCAAGAGCCGGCTTGCTTCCAGCATATTCCTTCGAGCCTCAGACTTCTCTGCCACGGCCGTCTGCTTTTGACCATCTGCTGACCATGACCGGCTGGCCTTCGATAAACTTTTGGCTCGACCTGAACACCGAAGTGGCACCCTACCTGGTAATTCCATCAGAGTTCCGTCGGAAGAAAGCATTATTGGTGGGACCTGCGGTAACCGAACTTTGGCGCCTTGTGGATACTGGTTTGCCTTTTCCTGCCGTGCAAAAGGTTGTGATTGACGCCAAGCTGACCGCGGACGGCGGACTCATTGCCAAGGTGAAATACTCCCTTCGCGGAGACAACGAACTGCTTCTCCGCGTTGCGTTTCACCAATCGCCCAAGGAAAAGTGGAAAGACCTCGCCCAGCTTCTCTCCATCTCCGATGGTTTCCGCGGCAAGGTAACCAGCGTCACCGCGTCCGACCCGTCCGCCACGCGCGAGCCTTTCACGCTCGACTACGAAATCACCATGCCCAAATTCGTGGATTGGTCCAAGAAGCCCGTGCATATCCCCGCGTTGCTTCCGCAAATTGGCTTGCCCGATTCGCCCGCGAAACCATCTCCGGTCGCCGCCGCTTCTCCCATCGAACTCGGCACGCCCCTCGAAGTCGAAACGCACATGACCTTGCGTCTTCCGCCCGGCACCACCATCCAAACGCCCGCCGGCACCTCCGTCCAGCGTGACTACGCTACATTCGCGTCGCAATACTCTGCGAAAGGAACGACTATCACTGCCTCGCGCCATATCAATTTTCTCTTGAGGCAAGTCCCCGCCAATCGCGCCGCCGACTACAACGCCTTCCTCCGCGCCGTCCGGAACGACGAAGCCCAGGACTTCACCCTTGACCATCCAGCCGCCGGACCCCCCAATCCCCTCTCGCCGAACTTCCCCAAAACCGTATCTCCCCCCAAACGAGCCAAGCCCTAACGTAAATCCTCTGCCGCAGATTCTTCTTGCCAAACTGATATCTCTATGGTACTATATGTTCTGGGTATATCCGTCGTCGCGTCCGTGCCCTCGTCGCGTGGCCCATCCCCCTACACAAAGGGCGCTGCAATCCCATAATTCTCGCGCATCCTAAACTCTTTAGAATGATATTCTTGCAAAAGTCTATCAAAACAAAGAACTTTAACTTCCTTGAGAATGATATTCTTACGAAAAACGTAGGGGAGGGGGGTATGGTTAACTGGAAATCCTGCAAGGATTTCCATCTAACTGAAGCACTGAAAACGAACAACTAAGAACTGAAGACTACCTGAGTTCGAGGATTTCCTTCTCTTTGGCGGCGGAGAGGTCTTCGATCTTCTTCGTTTCCGAGTGCGAAATCTTTTCCATCTCTTCGATCGCCCGCTTGTGCTCGTCCTGGCTGATTTTCTTGTCTTTTTCCAGCTTGTCGATGGCTTCCTTGATGTCGCGACGGATGTTGCGCACCGCCGTGCGGTGGTTTTCCAGGACTTTGTGCAGGTGCTTCACGATCTCCTTGCGGCGCTCTTCGGTGGGCGACGGCATCGGCACGCGCACCATCTTGCCGTCGTTCGTCGGATTCAGTCCCAGGTCGGACGCGCGAATCGCCTTGTCAATCAACGGCACCACGCTCGGGTCCCACGGCGAAATCACCAGCAGCGTCGCCTCCGGCACCGTCACCGTTCCCAGTTGGTTCACAGGCATCGGCGTTCCGTGATAATCCACGCGGATGGCATCCAGGATCGAGGCGTTCGCGCGCCCCGTGCGCAGCGTGCCCAATTCCTTGCGAAAATCATCGACGGCTTTTTCCATCCGCGTCCTCGCCTGGGCCATCGCATCTTTGGTCGTCGCAATCGTGGTCATATCTTCCTCATCAAACTCCGCTGGCTCGTCATTTCGAGCGCAGCGAGAAATCTCTCTTCTGATTCTGGCTCACGCCGGAGTCACCTTCGAGCCCACGCGCTCGCCCAGCACCACGCGCTTGATATTCCCGCTCCGGTTCATATTGAACACCACGATGGGCATCCCGTTGTCCATGCACAGCGAAATCGCCGTCGAATCCATCACCTTCAAATTCTGGTTCAGCACCTCGCGATAGGAAATCGCCGCAAAAAACTTTGCATCGGGAATCTTTTCCGGGTCGGCGTCGTAGACCCCGTCCACGCGCGTGGCCTTCAGGATCACCTCCGCCTTGATTTCCATTGCCCGCAGAGCCGCCGCCGTATCCGTCGAAAAGTACGGATTGCCCGTGCCCGCCGCAAAAATCACCACGCGGTCCTTTTCAAGATGACGCATCGCCCGCCGCCGGATGAACGGCTCGGAAACCTCTTTCATCTCGATGGCGCTCAGCACGCGCGTGAACACGCCCTCTTTTTCCAGCGCGTCCTGCAGCGCCAGCGCGTTGATCACCGTCGCGAGCATGCCCATGTAATCGCCGGTCGCGCGGTCAATCTCAAATCCTTTTTGCCGCGCCCCGCGAAAAATGTTGCCGCCCCCGACCATGATCGCCGTTTGCACGCCGAGTGCGTGCACTTCCTTCAGCTCGCGCGCAATCGCCTGAATCGTTTCGCCGTGAATCCCGAAGCCTTGCGGCCCCTGAAACGCCTCGCCGGAAAGTTTCAGAAGAATCCGGTGGTAGGCCGGCACCGCTTTCTTGGTGCTTTTCTTGACCGCTTTCTTCTTCGCCGCCATGAGTCTCCGATTCGCGCGATCTAAAATCCACGGAATTGTAACAAACTATCACCGCCCCCGCACTCCGCGAGGCCTTAAAAAGGAGCGCCCCGACTGGGTCGAGGCGCTCGCAAAAATTGCTTTCGGGTGAACGGTTCTACGCCTTAACAGGCTCGGGCAACAGCGGAGGTACCGGCGCCGTATCCGGACCGCCACCGGACCCGCCTATTTCGCCGACCTTGAAGCGCGCAAAACGCCGGATCGAAATGTTCTCGCCCAGCTTGGCGATCGCCTGGGTAATCATCTCGCCAATCGTTACGCTCTCGTCTCTAATGTAGTGCTGTTCGTAGAGGCAGTTTTCCTCGTAGAACTTTTCCATCTTGCCGGTCACGATTTTCTCGACCACCGCTTCCGGCTTTCCGGTTGCCAGCGCCTGCGCGCGGTAAATCTCGCGCTCTTTTTCGAGCATCTCCGGCGTTACTTCCTCGCGCCGCACATAACGCGGATCCAGCGCCGCCACGTGCATGGCGATATCGTGCGAAAGCTGCTGGAACGCATCCGTGCGCGCCACGAAATCGGATTCGCAGTTCAGTTCCACGAGCACACCAATCTTGCCGCCCGCGTGAATGTAGCTGCCCACGAGCCCTTCGCTGGCCTCGCGCTGCGCTTTCTTCGCCGCGGCCGCCTGGCCTTTTTTGCGAAGAATCTCGATAGCTTTCTCGATGTTTCCATTGGCTTCGACAAGCGCTGCTCGACAATCGCTGAAACCAGCTCCTGTTCGCTCACGAAGTTCTTTCACAAGCTTGGCTGGAATTTCCATAGCTGTCTGTTGTGTACTCATCCTTTTTCTCTTCTTTTTCTATTCGCTGATTTGAGTTTTCTTATTCAATGGCCTTGTTTGCAAAACGGCCCGCCCCGATGCGCTCGGAGCGGGCCTCAAGCTTTTCCCACTCGCGCGGATTGCCTACTTCCCTTCCTCATCCGGAGGGACGGTCGCCTCGGCGGTTTCCGCCGGGACTTCCGCAGGGATTTCAACAAAGTCGCCTTCTTGTTTCTCGTACTGTTCGTAAGCGCTGGTGTCCACATACTCGACGCCGTCCACCAGAGCCTGGTCCTCGGCCGATTTCTGTTCGGCCACCTGCGACTGCTGGTAAGCGTTGTGGCCTTCGAGCACGGAATCCGCAATTTTCGTCGTGAACAAGCGGATTGCACGAAGAGCGTCGTCGTTCCCGGGAATAATCCAATCCACCACATCCGGGTCGCAATTCGTATCCACGACCGAAACCACCGGTACCCCCATGCGCCGCGCTTCCTTCACCGCGATCTCTTCCGCATTGGAATCGATCACGAACATGGCGTCCGGCAACTGGACCATGTTCTCGATGCCTTCGAGATTCTGGAACAGGTGCTTCATCTCGCGGTCCAACCGCGCTTGTTCTTTCTTGGAAAGCTCTTTGATGCGGCCGTCTTCATTCATGGCCTTCAGCAGCTTCAGCCTCTTGATGGACTTCTGCAGCGTCGCCCAATTCGTCAGCGTTCCGCCCAGCCAGCGGTGGTTCACGAAAAACGCGCCGCAGCGCTTCGCCTCTTCGGCGACCGCTTCCTGGGCCTGCCGTTTGGTGCCCACAAATAATACGTTTCTGCCTTGTGCTGTGAGTTCGCCAACGAAGCGGCTCGCTTCGCGGAACATCTTGAGGGTTTTCTGCAGGTCAATAATGTGGATGCCGTTGCGTTCCCCGAAAATGTATTCCTTCATCTTCGGGTTCCATCGCCGCGTCTGGTGACCGAAGTGAACTCCGGCCTCCAGCAACTCTTTCATCGTAATTTCTACCGCCAAGTTTCCTCCTAGTAGGATAGCTGTTTGCGGTGGCGCCCCTTCATCACACGAAGTCGTCGCCACAGAACAGCCTATTGCCGGCTCCTTGCCGGCCGTGATCTCAGCGGGCCAACCTGCGCTGACCCGCTGGAGCTCGGTTCAGTCCCGACAGAGTCGGGACCACAAAAATTTAACGCTTCGTGAACTGGAAGCGCTTGCGCGCGCCCTTCTGCCCGTACTTCTTGCGTTCCTTCATACGGGAATCGCGCGTCAAAAATCCGTTCTTGCGCAGCGCCGGCCGCAGCTCCGGATTGAACCGCGAGATCGCTCGCGACAATCCCATGCGCACCGCGCCAGCCTGGCCGCCCACTCCGCCGCCATGCGCCGTCACCACCACGTCCACCTGGTCCGCGATGTTCGTGAACTTCAACGGCTCGACCGCGTCATGCTTCCACGCGTGATTCGGAAAATACTGCTCCACCGTGCGGCGGTTGATCGTAAATTTCCCGGAGCCCGCGCGCAGAAAAACGCGCGCCACCGATTCCTTGCGCCGGCCGGTCCCTAGAAACCATGCTTGCGTGCCCGCGAGGGGCGTACCCGTTGAACCCAATGTTCCTCCTCAAACCCAACGACACCAGCACAACCAGTGTCGATTCAAGTCCTCAACTCCACAACGCTTGGCTCCCTGCTAAGGCACCACTTAGAAAGGAACAGCTACGTGCGGAAAAAATCCAATCCAACCTACAGCGCCACCGCTTGCGGCTTCTGTCCTGCGTGCCGCGCCAAACCCGCCGCATCCCGGTAGATGCGCAACTTCTTCGCGCGCCGCGCGCGCAATTTGTTTTTCGGCAGCATCCCGAGAACCGCCTCGCGAATAATCCATTCCGGCTTCGTTTCGCGAATACGCTTCGCCGGCACTTCCTTCAATCCGCCGGGGTAACCGCTGTGCGAATAATAAATCTTTTGCTCGACCTTGTTCCCGGTCATGCGAATCTTATTCGCGTTGATCACCACCACGTGATCGCCCGAATCCAGATAGGGCGTAAAACTCGGCTTGTCTTTGCCGATCAGCATCCGCGCGACCCTGGTCGCCAGGCGCCCCAGCACCTGGTTCGTCGCGTCCACCACAAACCAATCGGCGCCCACTTTCAGCGCCTCGGCTTCTTCACCTTTGGCTACATACGTCCGCATAGCGCTCAGTCACACCTTTCCTTATAGAGACAATCATTGAGTTTATTGCAGGTGCCGCAAGTTGTCAACGCAGTCTTGGCGCTCCCGGGGCGGCCGTGACGACCCCAAATAAGCATTTTCAAATCCTCCGCTTTTTGGTATGCTTTTTAGTAAGCGGTGTCCCCCCGTAGTCGGTTTGGCATGCTACGAACTGTCCTACGCACCCTATCGCCGATGAGCCTCACGACAAGCGTGAGGCATTCTCTCCGTCCCGTAAGCCTGTGTATTCCCGGCGTTTTACTGTTCTCGTGCGCCTTGCTTTTTACGACGGAATGTTACGCGCAGGACATCGCCGATGCCGCCAAGCAGGAACGCGCCCGCAAAGAATCGCTGCAGAAAAAAGCCAAGCGCGTTTACACCGAAGAAGATCTGAAGCGTGCCCAGATTCTTACGCCGGAGGATCGCGCGCAAATCGAAGCCTGGAAAAATCAAGCCGCTCCGGACGCCGGAGAAAAACCGGAAGATGCACTCGACGCGAAGTCGCTCTCGCCCGACGTCCCTCTCGGCGACGTGGCCCGCCGCTTCCGTAGATTGAAGGAGCTCCAGAAACTTCAGCAGTCCGCCGAATTCCATCTTCCGCTCGCGGATGCGCCGGTGCTCGCCTCACCGAAGCCGATGCAACCCGTGCGGCCCCATGCGTTCAAACCTGCGGCACCTGCTGCGCCGCACTTTGCTCCCTATCGCCCACCGGTGAAGCGTTCGCCATTCGCGCGCCCGAGAATTTTCACGGCTGCGCCTCCGATGATTGCGCCGTCTCACCCGCCCGCCACTCGTTTAGCTCCCGCGCAGCCACCTGCGCCCGTTGGGCCGACCATCGCGCCCTTGAATCCCGCGAAGCGAGATGTGGTGCCAACTGTGATCCCAAATGTGGTGCCAGCGGTTGTTACCGTGAAGCGCGGCGACTCACTCTGGAAACTCGCCCAGCAACACCTTGGTCGTGGACTCCGCTGGCATGATCTGCTCTCTGCCAATCCCGGCATTCTCGACCCCAGCTACATCGTGGCCGGCTCGCAGATTGTCCTGCCGACTTCGATTTTGTCGGTTCGAACCACCACAAAGTTTACCGTGCGGCCGGGCGACACGCTCTCCCAGATCGCACAGTCTCAACTCGGTCGTGCCTCCTACGCAGCCTGCATTGCCCACGCAAATCCGGGCATCTACGACCCCAACCTGATTTACGCCGGCCAAGTTCTCCTCCTCCCCGCTAGCTGCACCCTGTAGCTTTTTTGCTTGCCCTCCAATCATCCAAGTAGCATACGTGTCACCTAAAAGGCCTTCAAGATTCCGTAAGTCACTTCAGTTTCTTGAATAACGCCGGCGCGATGCCATTCGCAGGTTCGCCATCCTTCCTCCAAGCTATTGATATACAGACCTTTACTCAAGGGTCTGCTTTGTTTCCCTGTGGCACGGCGATTGCGACTCCGGCTCGCGGCTGGCACGCATGTGCAGCAAGGCAGCTCTGATCGGCAAGAGGATATTCCTTTGGACGGTACCCTTCTGCAGTGCTTTCTTAGCGGTTCAAACGATGAAATCCGCCTGTTCAGGGAATATTCAGTACGATCCTTCGGTCTCATTCCCAACGGGAAGGAACAAGGCAATGAAAATTGATGTAGGGGGATCATCAATGATACGTAGAATTTTCTTTCGTCTATTTTTGCTGGTTGGATTGCTGAGCGGGTTGAGCAGCGCCAGCTTTGCGCAATCAACTGCCGTGCTGAGTGGCACAGTAACCGATGCCAGCGGGGCTGCTGTTCCGAACGCCCGGGTGATCGCCACGAACCAGGCTACGAGCGTCGAATCGGCTACACAGACGGACACGGCCGGCGCTTACTTGTTTCCGGCACTGCCGATAGGAATTTACCGCCTTACAGTCAGCGGCACGAATTTTCAGACGGCAGTAGTCACCGACCTGAAACTTCAGGTCGCCTCCACTCTGACGCACGACGTTCAGTTGAAAGTGGGCCAGACCACCGACACCATCGAGATTACCTCGGACGCCGCGGTCGTGGATACCACCACGAACACTTTGGGTCAGGTGATCAACGATAAGACCGTGCAGGAAATCCCGCTCAATGGCCGGCATTTCACGGACCTCAGCCTGCTGACAACGGGCACGGTTACGCCGCCTGCGAACGGATTCCTGTCCGCTCCGCTGCGCGGCCAGGGATCGTTCGGGATCAACACGGCGGGCCAGCGCGAAGACACCACCAACTGGCTGGTCAACGGCATAAACCTCAACGACAACGTCCAGAACCAAATCACCTTCCAGCCGCCAATCGACACGCTGGCAGAATATAAGATCGACAACTCAACTTTTCCGGCGCAGTACGGACGGAATGCAGGCGCGATCGTCAACCTTGCTACTCGTTCCGGCACTAACGATTATCATGGCGAACTGTTTGAGTTTTTCCGGAACAATGCACTTGATGCACGGAACTTTTTCAATCTTGCGTCCGCGGGCCCGCAGGCGCCTTTCAAGCGGAACGATTTCGGCGCCAGCTTCGGCGGACCCATCAAGAAAAACAAGATCTTCTTTTTCCTGGCTTACGAAGGACTCCGCCAGCATCAGAGCCTTACGGTTACTTCCACCAGGGTTCCCACCCAAAACGAAAGAGCGGCCGTTACTTCGCCAGCCATTCAGAGCCTTATCGCTCTTATTCCTGCTGCCAACCTCGCGGGAACTGGCAACCCGGCAGATCCAGCTACCTTCAACAAGTTTACGGGTGGGGCGCTGGCCAACGTGGCTCTCAACCAGGGGTCGGCCGATCTTGACGTGGAACTGACCAGCAAGGATCGCATCCACGCGTACTACGTCGTGCAGAAAGACCTTCGGCAAGAGCCGACGGCTGGTGGTGCCATCTTCACGAACCTTCCTGGATTTGGCGACACGCGCGACGGCTTCCGCCACTTGATGACCTTCAGCGAAGATCACATTTTTGGTCCTTCGCTCACGAATACGGTCCGCCTGGGCTTCAATCGCATTCACCTGACCTTTACGCCCAACGCTCTAGAGGATCCCGCAGCTTTTAACATAAACATGCCAGCGGGCGCCCCAGTAGCTTCGGGATTGCCGTTCGTCAACGTGGGCGGCGCTTTGGGCTTCGGGGGACCCACGGGCGAGCCGCAGGGCCGCGGCGACACGACCATAGTTCTGAACGACGGCTTGAGCTGGCTTAGGGGCCGCCATACGTTCGCCTTCGGGGGAGAAATTCGCCGCGCGTACAACAACAATATCGCCTTCAACATTGGGAGCTTCACTTTCAACCAGACTGGGAGTGTGGCTAACAATAACCTTAAGACCGCGATGGAAAATTTCCTCAACGACTCTGCTTCCGCTTTTACAGTTCAACTCGGCTCCGGGAACGACCGCATCCTCCAGCCGTCTTATGACGTCTTTGCTCAGGACAGCTTCAAATGGAAACCGAATTTCACTATCAACCTCGGCCTAAGGTACGCATGGAACTCCTCGCCGTCCGAGGCCGCCGATCACTTCACCCAATTTGATCCCGCGACGGGCACTCTCATCCCGGCGAGCCAGCCCTATCACACGAACAACAAGAACTTCCAGCCCCGCGTCGGCTTCGCTTGGGATCCCTTCAAGAATGGCAAGACCTCGGTGCGGGCTGCCTACGCCATTCTGACCCAGGACCCGACTACGAACATCGTGGTCGGTCTGAGCGGAAACCCTCCTTTTGCCGTACCCATCTCAGTCAGTTCGGGCGTCATTACCGTCGAGAATCCTTCGGCCTCGCTTGCAACAACCAGCCTGGGCCCGGCGGCAATCAATCGCAATTTCAATGACATGTATGCGCAGGACTGGAACCTTACGATCGAGCGCCAATTGACGCCAAGCATGGGCTTGAGCGTTGCGTACGTCGGAATGAAGGGCACGCACCTCCAACTGGCTCAGAACATCAACCAACCTTTCGTTACGAATGGCATTTACGGTTCTACGCGGCCTTTCCCAACGCTTCCGGCCACGAGTCCCATTTTGCCGTCTCAGTGCACCGCCCCTCATCCAGCCTGTACGTTCGGAAACATTAATCAGGTGAACAGCAACGGAAACTCGAACTACAACGCCTTTTGGGTCACGCTGAACAAACACTTCTCCCATGGGCTGCAGTTCCTGAGCTCCTACACCTACTCCAAGTCGCTGGATTACAATTCCCTCTCTACGGGTGAGAGCTACATCATTCAGAATGCATACAACCCGCGCGGAGACTATGGTCCGTCGGAATTCGACGTCCGTCACCGCTTCGTCTTGAGCGGGTTCTACCAGTTGCCGTTCAAGGCGAACCGCTTCGTGGCAGGATGGGAAGTCGGTACTGTCATTCAGGCACAGTCTGGGAATCCTCTGAATCCCACGCTCGCGATCAATCCTGGAGTCAGTCTCACGGTTCGTCCCGATGTCACCGGGCCGATCCGCGTGACGGGAGATCCTGCAGGCTGGTTTGCAGACAAGACGGTATTCGTTTCTCCTTGTGTCGCGAACCCGGCCCCGGCCCCGCCCACGTGTCACCCAGGCAATCTAAGCCGCAATGCGGTCACGGGACCAAACTTTGTCAACACAGACTTCTCTGTCATCAAGAATACGAAGCTGACGGAGCGGTTCAATCTGCAGTTCCGCGGCGAGATGTTCGACATCTTCAATCATCCCAATTTCGGGAATCCGGTCCTTACTACCACTTCTAGCACTTTCGGCCAAATCACAGGCACTCGTTTCCCGACTGGCGATTTCGGTTCCGCGCGCCAGATCCAGTTCGCGCTCAAGCTAAAGTTCTAACTGACCGTTGGTCTTCACGGAGAGGGCGGGCTTCGGCCCGCTCTCTCTTTTTCTACAAACTTGATTTTCTAGCGGGTCCGTCAATACCTTTCACATCGAACGAGGATGAGGATTCTGCGCATACGCATTGTCCTTGAGCGGCTGCGCGCCCTCTTTTCGGCTACAATAAAGATCGGTCCCAGACTTCTATCGCGAGGGCTAGGTGATTCACCCTAACGTTTTTCACAACGAAAACCTGCTGCCTATCGAAAAGGTGCGCCTTTCGCCCGGGCAGGCGGGACTGATTTGCGGCTGGGGGATTTTCACCACCTTGCGCATTTCGCGCGGCGAGGCTTTCGCTTACGAGCGCCACTGGCGCCGGCTGGAAAAAGACGCCGCGATTACGCGCCTTCCCATGCCGTACACTGCGGCCAAAGTTCGCGTGCATCTCCACGAAGTGATTCGCGCCAACAAGGTCACCGAAGGATGCGCGCGCGTCTACCTCGTCTACAACACGGTGGGATTCTGGCAGAGCGACGAAAAGCACGCGCAAGTGGACTTGATCATCTACACCGCGCCGCTTCCCGAGCATCGCGACGCCGTCCGCCTCGCGGTGCGCGAACACGGCCGCCACGCCGCTTCCCCGCTCGCGGGCGTAAAGACGATCTCCTGGCTCAACAATGTCTGGGCCGCTTCAGAAGCGAACAAAGAAGGATTCGACGAGGTCGTCATGCTCAACGAGCGCGGCGAAGTCACCGAATGCACTTCCGCCAACATTTTCGCGGTGAAAGAGGGCAAGATCCTCACGCCGCCGCTTAACTCCGGATGTCTCGAAGGCGTTACGCGCGGCATCCTCATGGAGATCGCGCCCGAAACAGGGGTCTCCGTCGTCGAGCAGGCCCTGCGTCCCGAGGAACTTTATTCCGCCGAGGAAGTTTTCATTTCCTCGACCAACCGCAACCTCATCAGCGTCGGCGAAATCGCCGGCCACAAGATCGCTATCGGCCCAGTATGCGACCGTATGAATGATCTCTTTGCCGCCTATCTCGACGACTACGTCTCCCGCCGCCTCGCCGCCGCTGTGAAATAGGAGTCGCGTTCCACTTGAGCCGCCAGCCCGCGCCGCCCGCCTGATGTTCGGTTGCATGGCAGACAACTAAAACCGCTGCCCTTCCCCTGCGTGCTACAATGCACCCGTTGGAACTGCCCCATGCCTGATTCCGTTCCCCTGGTCGGCGAAGCCGTGCTCGAAGTCGTCTCCCCAGACGGCGCGCGCCGCTATGCCCGCATCACGCAAACTCCCTTCATGATCGGACGGGGCGCCGAGACCGGCAACCATTTGCAGCTTTCCGACCGGCGCATCTCGCGCAACTGCGCCGCGATCGTCATCGAAGCGAGCAGCTTTTACGTCGAAGATCGCGGACAGCGACGCGGCCTTTTCGTCAATGGCGAAAAGGTGGAGAGCCGCGAGCTTCAGGACGGCGACGCCATCACTTTCGGGATTGACGATTCTTACGAGATCATTTTCCGTTCGAATTCCGGCGGAAATGAATCCTCGCTCCCGAACCTCCTCACCCGAATCGAGCACATCACCAGCTCGGAGCCCACGGGCGGCGGCCTCGTCAAGCTCAAGCGTCTGCTGGAAGCCACTTCCCTGCTGCACTCGCAACTCCCGCTGGACGTAGTGCTCGGCCACATGCTGGACCATGCCATCTCTGTCACCGACGCCGATCGCGGCCTGCTGCTCGAATCAGATGCCGGCGGAGCCTTGAAAGTAAAACTCGCGCGCCGCAGCGGCGGGCTGCGTCTTCCCCCCGAAAGCCTCTCGCCCAGCCAGACCGCGATCAAGCTTGCGCTCACACAGAAATCGCCGGTGATCACCGAGGACCTGGCGCAAGCCGACATGGATTTGTCGGCGGCGCAGAGCGTTGTCGCACAACGCTTGCGCGCCGTCGTGGTGATTCCTCTTTACGGCATGACCCGCGCGAACACGCAGGAATCCATGGTCAATCTCAAGCGCGGCGATTTTCTCGGCGTGCTCTACTTGGATTCGCGCCGGCCCGCGGCTTTCTCCAAGCTGGATCGCCAGATTCTAGACGCATTGGCCGCCGACGCCGCCAGCATTCTGGATAACGCCCGCCTGGTCGAAAGCGAGCGTGAACGCCAGCGCCTCGAGGAGCAAATCAATATCGCTCGCACTATTCAGCAGGGGCTTCTCCCGCGGGATTTCAGCGAATTCCCGCACCTGGCCGTCAATGGCTACAATTTGCCCTGTTTGTCCGTCGGTGGGGACTACTTCGATGTCTTTCCGATTAGCGAAGGCCGCACCGCCTTTCTCATTGCCGACGTCTCCGGCAAAGGCCTCGGCGCCGCCCTGCTCACCACCATGCTGCAGGGGGCGCTATCCGCCATGACCCTCGGTACCGACCCCGCGCGCGTGTTCAATCACGTCAATCGTTTCCTGTGCGGCCACGCCGAAGTGGGACGCTATGCCACCATGTTCTTCGGTATTCTCGATGACGACGGCCACCTCGAATTCATCAACGCCGGCCATCCTTCGCCGTTCTTGATTCGCAACGGGATCGCCGAAGAAGCCTTCACGGAAGGCTCCTACCCGGTTGGCCTGGTTCCCGAAGCCGAATACACCGCTGCGTGCCTCAAGCTCGAGCCCGGCGACACGCTCGTGCTTTTCAGTGACGGCGTTACAGAAGCCATGGACCCCGACGATCAGCTTTACGGCGTTCCCCGCCTCAAGCAACTCCTGACCGGCTTGCCCGAGTGCCCGCTGGAAGAGATTCAGAAATGCGTCCTTGAATCCGTCGAGAATTTCGCCCGCGGCGCCCATCAGGCCGACGACCTCACACTTCTCGTAGTCCGCTACCGCGCCACCGCAGCATCTGCCACCACCGACACCGATGCCCCCTCCGCGTCCTCAGCTTCAGCCTCAGCCTCTGCCTCTTCCGCCTCCGATTAGCCGCCGCCCGCTCCATAGCAGCCGTATAGGGCTGGCAAAAATACGAACAGGGCGAGGGCCGCAATCTCCGGCTCGCCCCGCCCTGCTTTCACTACGTGGGTTCTATCTTCGAACTGCGAACTTATTGACCGGCTTCTTTCAGATCGTCCTTGGCCTGGCGCTCAGCGTCTTTCGCGGCACCCTTGGCGTCCGCGTCGGGTTTCAGCAGGCGAATGGACTTGGTCAGGCTCTGGGCCTTCTCGCCAATGGGTCCATTGCAACCGGACAGATCAACGCTGGTGTGCACGCCCGTAACATCGGCCCGCACGCAATTGAAGTCGATCCCCAGATTTTTGCTGGCATGGAGCGACGCCACGCATTCATCCAGGGCGACAAACAGTGCGCATGTTTCGGTGACGCTCGCGTTTGCCGCGAGCAGGCCCTGCGCCTGGAGCTTGGGCGTCAGCTTCTTCTCGATTTCGCTTCTCGAATCGGCGGATTTCTTGGAATCTTTCTTGACCCACTTGATGGGATTGAGGGAATGCCCGCCGTGCGACGACGTATCTTTTGCGGCCGCGGATGCACCGGCGCCCGCCGGACCTTGCGCCGTTGCGCGCCCTGCCCCCACGGTGAAACTCAGTGACAAAAGCAAGACAACCATGACCGCGAGAAAACAATGTCTTTTCATGTTTACCCCTCTTGTGAATACTTTGCGTTTCGACTTGAGGCGTCCGGACCCCACCTCAACCTCAGTAGGCCACAGTGTTTTGCAGCAAATGCGCTTCGGAGGGAGGGTACTCCCCCAATCGGTCACGCTGGCCGTTCGTACAGGGGCCGCTTTCGCAGACAAGAAGGCGAGCGATCGTTGGATGAACTTAAGATTTGAAACGCAGGTAGAGTCCGTAAAGAGTAAGGCCCAGACCGGCCAGGAACAACAGCGGCAGAAGGTAGTTTACGGCCACGGGCAGGATCTGAATCGGAAGCCACAGCGGCGCGGCGTATCCCGCAGCAAAGTAATAAATTACCGCCGCCAGAAGCATGTACAGCAGACCGCGGCGCATCTGCTGGCGACCGCTGGGCCCCGAACGGCGAGTCAATTGCACCTGCGGGACGGCCTCGCGGCAAAACGGGCACTGGGTCAGATGCGCGGCCATGTGCTTTCCACAGTAGACGCATCGGCGTGTTTCCACAGTGTTCTTTCCTGAGAGACTCATGCAAGCTTCGGCATGTCTCTTACCTAGGCTAGATTCGAGGTGGCAGGAACGTCAAGCTGCTGACGAAGAGTAAAGCACTGATTCGTCAATATCGCTGAACAGCAGGGATCTACTTGAGGGAGTGAATCCGGGCAAATCACAAGTCGCGGAGGGCATGCGCGACTGGACGGCTCGCGGCACGAATGGCCGGGGGCATACCGCCTAGAACGCCCATTGCCAAGGCGAAGACGACGCCGATGACCAGAAGGACCGGCGTGATCTTAAAGGCGAAGGCGAGGTGGGAGAATGTCTGCCAGTTCATGGCGCCGGTGGTGAGGCCGTTGAGTGGGAGCACGGCGAGACAACCCACCAGGCCGCCCACAAAAGAGATCAAAAGGGCTTCGAACAAAAAGGACGTGACGACGCTTGCAGATCCGAAACCAAGCGCGCGCATCGTGGCGATTTCCCGGCCGCGCTCGGCAACCGCGGAATACATGGTGTTCAACGCGCCAAAGATGGCGCCGATGGCCATGATAGCCGCGACGAATCCGCCAAGAACGGTGATGAGCTGGGTCATCCGCGTGGATTGCTTTGAGTAGTAATCAATTTCGCGCGTCACATCCACCTTCAAGCGCGGATCGGAGGTGACGGCATCCTTGAATTGCTGCAACGCGCCGGCCGAAGTGAGGTGTACGGTAGCCGACGAAAAATAAGTATCCGGCAGCTTGAAAGCGCCGCTGATGAGATGGATATCGCCCCACATTTCGGAATCGAAAGCACTGCCCCCCGCGTCAAAAATACCCACGATCTGCCACTTCGTGCTGCCAAGGCTGATGGTATTTCCGAGCGTCAGTCCGGTATACGTGGTCGTCGCATTCTTGCCGACGATTAACTCGGAAAGGCCGGGCTGAAACATACGGCCCTCTTTCATTTTGATCTGCCGACGGATCGCAAGAACGTTGGGCGAGACGCCACGAACCTGAACGTTCGCATCGGTGCCCGTGGACAGCAAAGGAATGGGGGCGATCAGCACTTTTTCCGGTGTGAGCAGCGGTCCGTCCGCAGTGCGCGCGACGCCAGGAGCGTCTTGAAGAATCTTCACGGAGTCGAGCCCTACGCCGCTGGTCATTTCCGAAGTAGCGCCCGCGCGCATGACGATGGCGTTGTCCTCCGAGCCGGAAGACACCAACGTCGCCTTGAAGCCTCGCGCCAGTGACAGCATGGCGACGAAAACCCCCACGGTCCCCGCGATCCCGATCACGGCAACGATCGTGGAAGTCCAGCGGGATTTCACGCTTCGAAAATTGTAGACGATGGGAATCGCCATGTCAGACCCTCCTCAGCGCGTTGACGACGCGCATGCGCATCGCGCCAATTCCCGGGAGCAGGCCGCTGGCGGCTCCAACCAGGAGCGCGAAACTCAGTCCGAGACCCAGAGTCAACTTCGACAGAATCAATGGGGGCAGCAAGCCGTTGAGAGCCGCGCCCACACCTGGAATGGCTCCAGCGGCGAGAATAAGTCCGAGCGCGCCGCCGACGAGAGCGATTACCATCGATTCGGCAAGAACCAGGAACAATACAGAACGATCCGTAAATCCAATGGCCTTCAGGACGGCGAGCTCCGCCGTACGTTCGCGGACGGAGATCGCCATAGTGTTGCCGGTCACGAGAAGAAGCGTAAAGAAAACGACGCTGCCGATGGTAAGGATGAGG
Organism: Acidobacteriota bacterium; assembly: GCA_003224055.1. Classification (GTDB taxonomy): domain Bacteria; phylum Acidobacteriota; class Terriglobia; order Acidiferrales; family UBA7541; genus Acidiferrum. The sequence continues at coordinate 27,043 of QHYE01000019.1, forward strand.
AATTCAATGTTGCCAAACTGCTTGGCGAAACCGGCGGCGAAAGCGGATTCGGTCTCGGTCTTGGTCTCAGTCGAAGAGTTGGCGAACTTCCCGTCAATGGCCTTGGCAACGCGGACGGCATCATCGGGGCTATCCAGCTTGAGAACGTACCATCCGATCTGGCTCTTGATGAAGGAAGGCACACGTTCGTCAAAATATTTCCATTGAAACCAGAATTGGCTTTCATCGCCACCCGGCTTATCGCTGTGATAAATGCCGTCGAGATTGAAATCCCAGGTGCTGTTCGTGCCATAAAGCGAATCCTTGATGGGGATACGGTCGCCCACTTTCCATCCGAAGCGCTGCGCGGTTCGCGCGCCGACGACCGCTCCCTGGCGGTCCTTGACGAAATTTTGCCACTGATCTTCGGGGACGACGAGCTCGCTCATTACCTGGCGGTGGTTTTCGACGTCAATGGCAAATTGCGGGAAGAAATTTTTCTCCTCGACGTATACGCCGCCGAACCAATTGTTGTGGGTGACGGCCTTGACGCCCGGGATGGTCAGGATTTTGTCCCGGTATGCGATGGGCATGGTCTGAATCAGCCCGATGCGGTTGGTAATCACCAGGCGGTCGGCGCCGGCAATCTCCGTGCCGCGGCTGAAAGCGCTCTTCACCACGGCGAGAAACATAAAGAGAACCAGAGCGATGGCGAAAGAGCCGATGGTAAGGATCAAACGGATTTTCTTGCGAAAGAGATTGGCGAAGATGAGCCGGCGGAATTTCATGCTGCACCTCCTGCCATCACAGTCTGCGGAGAAGCCTTGCCCTCAACGAGAACGCCCTTCTCAAGGTGCAGGGTGGTGTGAGCGCGGGCGGCGACGACCGGATCGTGCGTGACCATCAAAATGGTCTTGTTGTATTTGCCGACGAGCTCTTCAATGAGCGCCATGATTTCGTCGGCACTCTTGCGGTCCAGGTCGCCCGTGGGCTCGTCGCACAGGAGAAACGTGGGGTCGGAGACGATGGCGCGGGCGATGGTGACGCGCTGCTCCTGTCCGCCGGAGAGCTGGCGCGGATAGTGGTGCATGCGGTCCGCGAGATTCACGACGCCGAGCGCGGTTTCCACGTGCTTCCGGCGCTCGGATTTGGAGAGCTTGGTGAGAAGCAGCGGAAGCTCGACGTTTTGATACGCGGTGAGGACCGGAATTAAGTTGTACATCTGAAAGATGAAGCCGACATGACGCGCGCGCCAGTGCGTGAGTTTGCTGCCGGACATGTGCGTGATTTCATCGCCGTCCACAGTGATGCTTCCCGCGGAGGGGACGTCGAGGCCACCGAGTAGATTTAACAGTGTGGTCTTGCCGGAGCCGCTGGGTCCCATGAAGGCCACGAAATCGCCCTTGTCCACGTCGAGATTCAGGCCTTGCAGGACCTGGATTTTCTCGCCGCCACGGCTGTAGGTTTTGTTCAGACCGCGAACCTTGATGAGACTTGAGGAATTACCGCGTCCATCCACTCGGATCATGTTCCGCTCCCAGTACGGATTTCAACTTTGTCACCATCGTGCAAACTCTCCGGGCCCTTGACGACCAGCGAATCACCGGGCAACACCCCGGCCAGCACCGCTACATCCGTGCCGCGCTCCGTGCCCAGCTTCACTGCACGGCGCTCCACTTTTCCATCGTGAAATAGAAAGACGAAGGAAGAGCCTGCCTCGGAACGCACGGCGCTCTTGGGGATGAAGGCCACGGCTTCCGGGCCCTTGTCTTTTCCCTTGTCCTTCGGCACCGGTTTCTCGTGTTCGAGGAAAGCGACCTTCACGCCCATGTCTGGGAGAATGAAATCGTATTTCTCCAGGTTAGTGATGGTGATGCGTACTTTGACGGTGGCCTTCTGGCGGTCCGCCGTGGGGATGATGGTTCGCACCTTTGCGGGGAACGGCTTGTCCGGATGCGCATCCAGCGTCGCAGTGACCTCTTGCCCGGCCGCGACCTTTGCTATGTAGGATTCGTTGACGTCCACTTCAATCTCGTTGGAATGCATGTCCACGATCGTGGCGATTCCCGTGCGCGTAAATCCGCCGCCCGCGGAGATGGGCGAAACCATCTCTCCGACCTGGGCATCTTTCGAAACCACAATGCCGGCGAAGGGGGCGCGGATGGTGCAATTGTCCACCGCTTGCTGCGCTACGCCGATACGAGCCTCGGAGGCAGCCACCTGTTGCCGGGCGAGGACAATCTTGGCCTTGAGGCTGTCCACCGCCGTGGTGGCATTGTCGAGTGCCTCCTGCGTCTGGACGCCCGCTTGCTGGAGCTGCTCGGCGCGGCGATGCAAGATTTGCGAGTTCCTGAGCTGAACTTCGTAGTCCGCGATGGCGGCATGCGCGGCGTCACGATCGGCCTTCGCGGAATCGAGCGCGCGCTTGGCGTCGGCATCATCCAGCGTGGCAAGGAGCTGGCCTTCCTTTACGCGAGTGCCCTCATCGAAGAAAACGCCGGTCACGCGACCCGTAATCTTGGCAGCGATGGTAGCGCGGCGGCGCGGCGTGATGTAACCGCTGGCATTCAGCGCGGTTTGAGGGCCAGCCGAATCCGCTCTCGAAGCCGGGGCAACCTCGACCACGGCCTTTTGATTGCGGAATGCAAACGCAGCCACCACGATGCCGGCGAACAAAAGCACGGGTATGGCGGCGTACACGATGCGTTTGCCCATGCCGCTCTCGCTGCGCTGACCGTCGTGGATGCGCAATGAACCGAGGTCCGGTCTTGCCGAAATAGGTGGAGTCGCCATCAGCGCCCCCGCTCCTTGCGATTAGAAACGCTCATCTTAAAGTTCATACGGACGGGCAGAGCCAAAAGTTACGCAGTCGGCTAATCCCGGGTTCTCAATGAAGACCATTGTAACGTGCGCGGCCGGATTTCGGGATGCTTCCTTTGAGAACCCAAGGTATTTAGATTTGGATGCAATTGCCAGGTCGTTAGGTACAAGGAATTGGGCCCGAATTTGGGGTCCGCCGCGTTCGCAAAATCACGCTTGACACCGAGGGTGGCAAGGCTTATGAAAGAGTTTCCGCGAGGCCCTTCTTCCTTTCGACTTGCGGAGGAGATCGATCCCCGTATGAATCCTACCCGCCGTGATTTCCTGAAATTGACAACCATTGGTGGAGCTGCGGCCGCGGTGTTCGGCTTTGATTTGAAGCCTGCATATGCGCAGCTGCGCGTTCTAAAGATTGCGCGGGCAAGCGAGACGCGATCGACCTGCCCATATTGCGCTGTGGGTTGTGGCACGATCATCTACACCATCGGCGATCGGGCCAAAAACGTGACCGCACAGGTGGTGCACGTCGAGGGAGACCCCGACCATCCGACGAATCGCGGCACGCTCTGCCCCAAGGGCGCCTCGCTGCAGCAAGAGATCTTGAACGACCGGCGGCTGCTGAAGCCGCTGGTGCGCCGGCCCGGCGCGACCGATTGGGAAGATATTTCCTGGGACCAGGCGATCAATGAGATTGCCGCGAAAGTGAAGAAGACGCGCGACGACACGTTTATCGAGAAGGATGCCGCGGGACACACGGTGAACCGCCTGGAATCGGTGGCGTGGATCGGCGGCTGCACGGACACCAATGAGTTCAATTATCTCGTCGTGAAATCCATGCGCGCCCTGGGGGTCGTGCATTTAGAAAACCAGGCCAGAGTTTGACACGGCCCCACGGTCTCAAGTTTGGGACCAACGTTTGGCCGGGGCGCGATGACCAATGGCTGGGTGGACATGAAGAATACCGACATGATGCTCATCATGGGCG
>QHYE01000020.1 GCA_003224055.1 Acidobacteriota bacterium
ATAAAAGAGCCATTGGCGGAAACTAGGAGATTCTCGGTTCCGTTATTTTGCAGCGTCATGGAAGCGCCCGCCGCCAAGCCGCTGACAGTCCCACCAATCGTGAAGGGGCCGGTGCCGCCTCCGCCGCCCCCTGTACCACCAGAATTGGCGGGAGGACCGCTGCAAGCGGCGAGTGCGAATGAAATCAGGATTATGGGGGCGAAAAAGGAAAATTTTACAAGGGACTTCATAGCGATCGATTGCTCCTTTGATACCTTGCTCCGAAAAACGGCAGCGAATTTTTCACGCGCTTGCTGCGTTCCCAGGGCTGCTTGAGAAGAATTCTTGTTCCTTCCGAGCCTGGGATTGAGCTTTAGTTGTTTAGTGAACGCCGCCCGGCAATATACCTTGCGACATCTACTTGTAGACTACTGGGGTCTTTCAGTAAAGGCAATTTGACATAGCAAGGTCTGTGCTTACATAGGCATTATTGTCTTTTTAATATTTATAGGATTTCAGCGGGCGTGAGGAACCGGATGAGTGGTTACCGCAATCATCTACCCATACGTGGGCAACGGCCCAGGGTCGCGCTTTGCTCCTGGGTATTGGTATGTGTTAAATCCTCCGAACAACTCGAGTGAGTTCTGGATCTTCGGCGGGCAAGGCCTCGATTCAGCAGGAACGAACGGCAACGGCTTGCTCAGCGACCTGTGGAGATACCTGCCTTACTCCTAGACCGAATGGATTACATCAGAAAGGCCGCATGCTTTGACCGAGTCAAAGCATGCGGCCTTTGTGTTTCCGTGGGCTGATTCGATGACGGGGACGGCTCTTTCGACCGAGAAAACTTGGTAGGGTGGCGACGTAAAGTTGCCTGTATGTGAGGAAAGAGCACGCGGCTTTGCGCTGTCCCTCGGTCGTAGTACGCTGCTGGCAAATCTCAGCCTGGGAAGCCAGGAGGAACCCCTTATGAAGCGTTTTCTTTTGCTGGCCTTATTTCTGTTGCTACCAGGGAGGTGGCTGGCGGCGGAGGACTTGTTCGAAATCAAACCAGTCGCCGAAGGGGTCTACGCCGCCATTGCCAAGCCCGCCTACCGAGTGAATTGCAACGCGGCAATCATCCTGCTTGAGGACGGCGTACTCGTTGTTGATACACATTCAAAACCTTCGGCGGCGCGCGCCCTGATCGCGCAGATCAAGAAACTGACCGACAAGCCGGTGAAATACGTGGTGAACACGCATTTTCACTATGACCATTATCAGGGGAACGAGGCCTATCCGAGCGCCTGGCCGGCCGGCATCGAGATCATCTCGTCGGAGGCAACCCGTGCCAACATTCAGCGGCTCGGCATACCGCGCATCAAGAACGAAATCGTGAGCATGCCGCAAGAGATCGCAAGCTTGAAAAGTGAGTTGGAAAAGGCGGCAAACGCCGAGAAGAAAGAGGCGATCCGAAAGAATCTTATCCAAGCGGAGGCCTATCTGGCTGAGCTCAAGACCATGCGAGTGACGCTGCCGACCATGACTTTCGACCGCAGCCTGATTCTCCACCGTAATGCAAGGACCGTGGAGATTCTATGGCTTGGCCGAGCGCACACAGACGGCGACGTGTGGGTCTTCCTTCCCAAAGAGAAAGTGTTGGTTACGGGGGATGCGCTTCACGGCTGGACTCCCTTCATGGGCGACAGCTATCCCTATGACTGGATCCAGACGCTGGACGCCGCCGAGAAACTGGATTTCGACTACGTGATCAGCGGGCATGGGGACGTCATGCAGGGCAAACAAAAGTTTGAACTGTGGAAGCAGTACTTCCGCGACCTGATGGACCATACAGCGGCGGCGTACGGCGACGGTACAAGCCTGGAAGAGGCGAAGAAGCGAGTGTCGGAATTGCTCATCTCAAAATACGCTGATAAGTTTGATCCCAACTTCCCACGGAGCGTCGGTTCCAATGTCGCAAAGGCATATCAGGTTATCGCTATCGCGCGTTAGGCGGGGGACCAGGGTACAGAAGGGCACGATGTAATGTGCCCCTACGCAGACAAAGGCGAAGAACACTGGCGGGTGGCCAGCCAGCAAACTTCTACGCCGACGGGGATAGTGGCTCTCTGAATCATCGGCAAGCCGGCTACTTGCTGATCAAACCGAGCGCGCGGGCGTGGTTCGAACAGAGAAAGAGATGCAGGTAGGGATTCTGGCCGGAATTCCATTCCGTCCAACGGTGCTCCCAATCCGGCCTTCGGTAATCGCAGGCATACTGGCCAAGGATTGCCACCGGAGGCGCCGCGCCCGAAGAGATTCGCGCATAGAAAATGAGCTCTGCGCGGCACTCCGCGCCAGCGGAAGTATCCTCCACGGCGACCTTCTTCTTTTGTTCCGGGGCGCTCATTGGAGGGCCGGCCTGGAAACGAAATAAAGCAAAGCAAGAGCGAAGGGGCAGAGCACTGCGCCGGCGATGAGATTGTCCGCGGAGGCCGCCCGTCGCTGCGCGATGGAGTCGACGATAATGAAGGTGCCGAGTGAAATCGAGATTTGCGAAAGGCTCCAGATTCGGCGCAGCTTCATGGATGGAAGAGTATTTACCTGCTGAGGGGCCCACTCGCGGAAATTGCGGGCGTTCGGGATGGCAACCGCCGGAACACGACCGGAGAAGTCAAACTGGAAATTGCATGTTGATGGAAAAAGAGGCGGCCAGCGGCGGTGAGAGCCTCTGGTTTGCGAAACGGGGGTTGCGGGCGCACAACTTGGGAAGTCTGAGAGTGGCGGCGGCGACAAAAATCCGCAGATACTCAAGCTAAAACGCGCGGACCGTCCATCCAAGTGGGCCATTACCGGGGCCCCTCGGTGATTACGCGTTTACGCAATGGGGTAACTTGATCGGCACTGTAACGTTTGTTTCTGTTTGCTCGCGAAGCAGTTCGGTCTCTTTCGGTGAGCTCCGGGGATGAAAGCTCAGCCAAACGTGGCCTGCTGCAAGTTCTGGTTGGGATTCCAACCATATTTATTCCGGCAACACGCCTTTTTGATTCGCCATTTAGGCTAGTGCGCATCTCTGAGGGGGGCATCCCGATCCAAGTCTCCCTGCTTTTTTCTTCATGCTTGGAGGGCGCATGTCTAAACTGAAGGTGCTATTTATTCTGTGCATGGTTGTTTTGTTCGCTGCTATAGCGGTATTTCCGAATCTGGGCCACGCTGGAGCCTTCCAGGGTAGCCAGCTGAGTGGGGCGTCGCCGTCCGCCACCCCAATGGAGATTTTGACAGCCGATGGTGGCGATCCGCAGCCGCCACCAATGCCACTGCCCCGCCGTGGCTAGCCGCATAGGGCGAAACTGAGGGGGGAAGGGTGCTCTGCGCCCTTCCCCCCTCAGCCATGTTAGGATTCCACCGACGCGGCCCTCACAGATCTGCGCCGGAGGAAAATGCTCGGCCAAACTATCTGGTGGAGCTGCATTGCCCTTGAGACCTTTTTGCTCGTGAGGGGCTTTGCAGGCAGGCTTTGGGCTCGCTATCCTGTTTTCTACGCCTATATTTCCTTTGTGTGGCTGCAATCTCTTCTGCGCTTTTCCATCTTTCATTTACGCCCGCAACAGTACAAGCCGGTTTATTGGATCACGGAAGGGCTCGGCGTTCTGGCCGGCTGCGCGGTTGTCTTTGAGATTTATCGCGTGGGGCTCGCCGCGTATCCCGGCACCGCTCGAATGGCGCGAAATCTGCTCGGCTTCGTATCTGTCTTAGCGTTAACGAAAGCGCTTGTGGATACGTGGAACGATCCTCAATGGTGGCTGATCGCCACGACCATGGATTTGGAGAGGCTGCTAAGGACGGTGCAGAGTTTCGCGATCCTCGCGCTAGTGGTTCTCTTCCTGTTTTATGCGATTCCGTTTGGGAGGAATTTGAGGGGTATCCTCCTGGGTTATGGTGTGTTCGTCGGACTCAGCGTAATTCAGTTGACGTTTGTTACCGATAGCAGTAGCCGGTTTCATAATTTTTGGTCGTACGCCAGTCCCGGATCGTACTTCATCGTCCTCGGGGTATGGATGGTCCACCTTTGGTCGTATGTCCCGAACCCGGAGCCGAAGACAGCGGTGCGGCTCGAGGAGCAATACCAAAGAGTGGCGGCGGCGACGGCCCAGCGGCTGAGAGAAGCGCGCGGGTACCTCGCCAAGGCGGTGCGCTCGTGATCGGCGTATGGGGTGCGCTTGCCGGCGCACTCGTATTGCTGCTCGTGTTGCTCGCGTGGGTGCGGGCGGAAGCATCGTCGAAAGATTCTCGTTCCGACTGGGGCGCGGCAGATCAAGAGCAGAGCGAGGGCGAGAGCGTGGAGGCCTGTTCACCGGAGATTGTTTCGCAGCTCTTTTCCGCAGCCGACTCAAAATTCATTTCGGGACTCGAATCGCCCGGCTTGGAGAATCTATTTCGACGGGAGCGCACGGCCGTTGCGCTCCATTGGGTGCAAGAGACTTCCGCATTCATCAGCAAGGTTATGCGTCGGCATTTGGAAGCGAGCCGCCTGCGTGCCGACCTTGAGATCGCCACTGAAGCCAGGATTTTCCTGCAATACGCCCGGCTCAAGCTGTATTGCGGAATTCTCTTTGTGCTCATTGGCTTGCTCGGTCCGCAAAGGCTGGCAGGCACGGCGCTGCACGCAGAAAGGTTCATTCAGCGCGTCGGCGAAGGGCTGGTGGAATTCCAATCAGCAGCTCAGCTGCGGGAACCGGAAGGGTCTGAATCGCTTTAAGATCGCTCGTTGCCTGTGGAGGCTGGGATCACGAACGCATGAGCGCCATGGTCAAGCCGTTGCCGGTGCAGGAGGCCTACGAGGATCTCTTGCAGCGCTCGCTTTCCAGGATTCCCTGCGACCTGGGGCGTTTGCTGTACCTTGCCTCCACCAGGGATTACAACACGGGAAACTATCACCACGATGGGCTTGCCGATCGTTTCAGCGTGAAAGTGGCTCGCAGCGCGCTGGAGATCGCCCACCGCCAGGCTTTTTACAAGGTTGCCGCTCTTTCACTGGAAGAACTGGTTCGCGACCTGGCGGCGTACCTGGAATCTTCCCGGGAAAATCCAGAAGAATTCCTGCGCACCTGGCAGCGGCTGGAGCCTTACCGCATCGCGATTCCGATGGAAGTGAATCCCACGGTCGCGCGTCTTTTTGCGTCAAACGTCAGACTCGCCTTGGCAGTTTTGCGCTTGCGTCAGTCGACTCGTGCAGATCGGTGAGCCTCATTGCCACGGCCGCCACCTGCCCGACGATCTCGGCATCGGTCCCATACTTGAATTTCCTCACGCTGCATGGAGAAAGCGGGTGGGGGAGCAGAAGCAACTGGTCGTCCAAGAGGTCACACCAGGAACAAGCATAGCCGTCGCGCAGCTCCACAAAATAAATGGGGCGGTCGAATTCGGTGCGCCAGCGAAGCGGCTGCATCTTGCGGACGCGGGAATCGATCTGCACGAAGGAACCGGGGCGCAGCAGCGGGTAAAGCGTGAAATCCTGCAGCCCGACGTACCCATACTGGCTGTGGCGGATATCCAGGTGCTGAATGAGGGCGATGGGGACTTCTCCCCACAGTTCGACCATGCGCGAAAGAAGATTGGTGTTATCCAGATCGAAGGACCGGTCGAAACGTACGGGGAACGAAACCGTACGATCCGCGTCACAGACCTCCAATTCAGCCAAGTGCGTGTACGGGAGAGGGGACGCGAGCTGATGAAGGCCCAGCTTTTGCAGGTCGAGGCCGTAAAGAAGCAGGAGATCGGTGAACTTCGTCCGGTAGATGGCGCTCAGGCTGTAGAGCTTGAAGATGCTCGGGACGGAGTCCGAATTCTCGATTTGCGTGAGCCAGGCGTTGGAGATCTGGTATTCCGGATTATGCTCCGCGCTGGCAATCTTCTGGCTCAACTCCGCCACATCGCGCGTGGTTATGCCCAGCCGCAGCCGCAGCTCCTTCAGTTGTTCGTTGGGCAATCGCGTAGTCACGGCTTCTTATCTTACCTCAAGCAGGACGGCATCGCGGTGGAGTGACTTGTAGCAGGGAAAAGCGCCCGGGAGCAAAATCTGCGGCTACTTGCTGATCACTCCGAGGTGACTGGCGATGCAGCGCCATTGGCCATTCTTTTTCATCCAGGTGTCCGTGAAACGCCCCTGATGCTGGTAGGACTTCCCTTTAAACGTGCCTTTCTCGTGGGTGGCGCCGATGATGACGACGGTATCGCCGTGGCGGTGAAGTTTCATGTTATCGGATGCTTCCACGGAGAGCTGGTAGGACTTGTCGCGGATGGATTCCAGGAATTGGGGCTTGGACATTACCGTTCCGTCGTAGTCGGTGAAGACGAAGTCATCGTCCAGCAATTTCCCCATGGCCTCCGCGTCATGATGGAGCTGCATCTGGTTCCAGAGATTCTCGAGAGCAATGATTTTTGTTTCGTCGCCCTGCGCTCTCGAAATACTCTGCGCAAAGGTAAGGCAAGTGAAGACGAGCAAGAGGGGAAGAGCGCGTCGCATGGCATCAGCTCCTTGGGTCAATCATAAGTCCTGAGTCAGCGCTATGATTCCATCGAAGATGGTACGAAAGCAATTCCAGCATCGTAGAGAATCAGTTAAAGCGGCTCCGAATTAGCCGCCGCGCATTTCAAAGGTCCGGGCCTTGGATTTGGCGCGTCCCGCCCCTGCCAATTTGTCCGTTGCGCCGGTACGGTGATTGCGCGAAAATTGGAATTCCCGCCGTGGCCGGAAGCTCCCCCGAAATCGTTCCCGCGGGCGGCTCGCGGCCTGTAAACGCGGCTTATGTACTGGAAAAAGAAGGACAAAATCCCATGACGCAGCCCATTGGCGAACTCAACCCTCCGGTTCGTTTGATGCTGACCCCGGGACCCTCCTCGATCGATCCGCGCGTGTACCGCGCCATGGCCACTCCACTCGTAGGGCACATGGATCCGTGGTTCAAGGGCTGCATGGAAGAGACGCAAATCCTGATGCGTCAGATTTTTCAAACGGAAAACCGGGTCACCATGCCACTTTCGGCTTCGGGCTCCGGCGGGATCGAAGCGTCGGTGCTGAACTCGCTGGAAGAAGGCGACGAGGGCATCGTGGCCGTGAACGGCGTATTTTCCGAGCGCATGTATGAGATCGGCATTCGTGCTTCGTCGAAAGTCATCAAGGTCGAGGCCCCGTACGGCAAGCCGGTTGATCCGGAAGACGTGCGCCGCGCCGCCAAGGGCAAGAAGATCAAAATTATCGGTTTGGCGCATGGAGAAACTTCGACAGGCGTCTTCACTGGAATCGAAGCGTATCGAAAGCTCGCCGACGAAGTTGGCGCGCTCCTGGTGGTGGACACCGTGGCGTCGCTTGCTGCCGTGCCGTTGCACGTGGACCGCGAACGCATCGACATTTGTTTCAGCGGTTCGCAAAAAGCCATCAGTGCGCCCCCGGGAATGTCGCCGATCACCGTCAGTCCGGCCGCCGAAGAAGTCTTTCGCAAGCGCAAGACGAAAGTGCAGAGCTGGTATTTCGACCTGACGACGGCGATGAATTATTGGGGCAAGGACCGCCTCTACCATCACACGCCGCCGATCTCGCTGATTTTCGCGTTGCGCGAAGCCATGCGGCTGGTGCTGGAAGAAGGCTTGGAAGCGCGGTGGGAGCGGCACCGCACGAATCAACTCGCTTTAATTGCGGGGCTCGAGGCCATGGGATTGGACCTGCTGGTGACGAATCCGGCGGATCGTCTGCCGACGGTCACTGCCGTAATGATTCCAGGGGGCGTTGACGATGCGAAAGTGCGCAATCAATTGCTCGACGAATTCAATATCGAAATCGCCGGCGGATTCGGAGCGGTGAAAGGCAAGATCTGGCGAGTCGGCTTGATGGGCTACTGCAGCCAGAAGGCGAACGTGCTGCTGTTCCTCGCTGCGTTTGAAAAAGTGTTGCTAGATCAGGGCTTCCGCGTGCCGAGCGGCGCAGGCGTCGGAGCGGCGATTCGGAGTTACAGCCAAGTGGAAACGGCCGCCGCAGTCAGCAGATAGGGAATTAGAAATAGAAATTTGAAAACGGAAATTCGAGGAAAGAAAAGGGAGATTGCTTGACAACACGCCCCGTACTCGCGAATGCCGGCGCCATGAGCCAATTCATCGGAGCCTTTGAAGTGACCTCGAAGTTGAGCGGCCAAACTTATCAGTGCCGCTTCTCGCACATGTGGAACGGGATCGCCACGCGGCACGCGGACACCATCGACACCAAGTTTTTTGTGGACGGCGCCGCGCACGTCGTCGGACTGGCACATACCGCTTTCGTGAAGTTCCGTGAAAAGAGCAAGCGCGACTTGACCGACCGCGAAGCCAGCTTTATCGCCGCGGAATATTTGCGCGAGCGTCTCGAAGAGGATGATCTGCGCCCGCTGTACGACGTGCCGGAGAGCGAAGTTCTGCGCTTGATCGCACAAATTGGCATAAAATAGCAATTCTCAGCTAGGAAGTGGAAGCGGCGGGTTCCGGCCCGCCTTTTTTGTTTACACCAAGCCGTCGCCGGATTCGGCGTGGAAAGTGTCGAGGGTTGGGTGACGGACGCCATCGCGCCGGATGAAGTGAATGACGAGAAGCATGAGCAACGCCCCGCAGACCATGACCGCGACGGCGAGTTGCAGCCCCACCTGCAGGTCGCGGAGATCCGAGATTTTGCCGACGATGTGCGGTCCAAGCCCGCCAACCAATTGTGTCGCAAACATGTAGACACCGATGGACGTGGCATGCGCGCGGCGAGGCATCATGTCATGAAGCACGGCCGTGACGGGGCCGTGATACCAGGACATGAAAAAGAACGCAATGGAAAGTCCAATAAGCACCGTTGATTTTTCTTCAGACTGGATGGCCAGCAAGAGGAACGGAGTCGCCAGCAAGAATGCTGCCGCGACAGCAAAAATGCGTCCATAGGTCAGGGACCGTTGCAGACGATCTGCCACAAACCCTCCTGTCAGGACGCCCATCAGCGCAGACAACAGGCCGATGACCGCGAGCGAGACGGAGGCTTCACGCAAGCTGAAATCCTTGTAGTTGACGGCGAAGTCCGTGCTCCAGGTGAGAAGCGAAACACTCGAAAAAGTGATGCAAATCCCCGCGCAGATCAAGGAGACAAACGCGGGAACCCGCAGAAGCCGCGAAATCGGCACGACCTCCGAGCGCGGGCCTCGTGGCGGCTCTTCAATTCCAAACAGCGCAATGCCTGGAAGAATTCCGGCGAAGGCGACGACGAAAAGGGCAATCTGCCAGCCGTACCGCGGCCCGAGGATGCCGCCGAGCACATGGCCGCAAGCGCCGCCGAGCAACATACCAGTTGCAAAAATGGCCTGGGCAATGGCGCGGCGCTCCTGGGGAAATGCGCCGGAAATCATGGACTGCGCCGCGGGAGCGTAAGCCGCTTCACCAAGGCCGACTACGGCACGCGCGATCAGAAAGAAAATGAAACTGGAAGCCAGACCGCCCGCAAAAGTCGCAACGCTCCAGAACAAAATGCCCACAGCGATGATGGCCTTGCGGCTGAAACGATCGGCGAGAAATCCAAACGGGATGCTGGCCACGGCGAGAACAATCAGCAAAAAAGTCTGTAGTGAGCCGAGCTGCGCGTCCGTCACCTGCAGGTGGCCGCGCAACAGAGGAATCAGCGGCACAAAGACCTGGCGCGCCGCGAAGTTGACAAAATTGATCAAAGCAAGTACAGCAAGAAGGCGAATTTGGTACGACGAGAGCGGAATGGACTTCGTAGACATTCGGAATTCGCCTGCTGACCCGCGTGCAACCTGGTGGAGCGTGAAGGTGAAGCTACCAATCTCTGCTGCGCCTATCAATACTATATTACGTCCATGAACAGCGCCCCTTCCCCTAATACGACGACGAGTGACCGGCTAACTACCCTTCTTTCCTACGGCTTTTTGCTGCTGCTCATCTACCTGGTGTTTCGCATCTACGAGCCGTTCCTGCCCGCATTGGGTTGGGCCGCCATTCTGGTGATTTTCTTCTACCCCATGCACCACTGGATGTCGCAACGATTCCAGGCTACCCGGGCCGCCGTTTTCAGTACGCTGGCCGTGACGCTTCTGCTGATTGTGCCCGCGATTCTGCTGACCACTCTGTTTGTGAGCGAAGCCGTTTCGATTTCACGCGGCGTTCATACGTCCCTCATGCAAGACAATGCGCCGGCGATTGCGAAAACCTGGGCGTGGATCGCGCAACGCATCCCGGGCCTCGATCCCAACGCCGACCTCGTGGATTTGCTCCAGCAAGCCGTGCAGAAGCAGGCTGCCTATCTCGCGCAGCGCCTCGGCACCGTCCTTCGGAACATCGCCACGTTCATTTTCGATCTGTTTGTGATGATTTTTGCGCTCTTCTATTTCTTTCGCGATGCCGACGATATTATCCGCGGAATCCGCAGCATCCTTCCGTTCGACGCGGAACATCGGGATGTGATGATTGTGCAAGCCCGCGACCTCATCTCTGCCAGCGTCACCACCAGCCTGGTCATTGCCGCGATTCAGGGCGTGCTCGGCGGGCTGGGCTTTGTGCTGGTGGGCCTGCCGACGCCGCTGTTCTGGGGCGTTGCGATGGCGTTTTTCTCCCTCGTGCCAGTGGTTGGCTCCGGTTTGATCTTCGTTCCTGCGGCGCTGTGGCTGGGATTCACCGGACATTGGGGGCGCGCCCTTCTTCTGCTCGTGATTTGCGCGGGTGTTACCACCATCGTGGACAATGTCTTGCGCCCCATCTTGCTCGGCGGCCGGACCGAATTGAGCGGGCTGGTCATTTTCATCAGCGTAGTGGGTGGCGTCGCGGTCTTCGGAATGCTCGGTTTGGTGCTGGGTCCGATTCTGGTGGCCACGGCCGCAAGCGTCCTGGCGGTCTACATGAAGCGGCCGGAAAGTCCGCCGATGACGGCTGGGTAACAGGCGGCTCGTCTTATGGTGGGAGCGCTGCCCGGGTGTGCTAGAGTAGCGCGCTCGAAGGGTTCTCATGACCACCAAGCCCGCACCAAAGCACACGGAACTTCCGGCGGCCAAACTGCGCTGGAGGTGCGAGCTTTCTCGCATCCCGTTCGAAACCACCGCGCAAGCGGAGCTCCGGGAAGGCTTCATCGGCCAGGAACGCGCACTGCGCGCGTTGAAGATGGGCGCCGAGCTTTCCGCTCCCGGCTACAACGTATTCGTTTGCGGTTTGGCCGGAACCAGCCGCGGCGGAACCATCGCGCGCATGATCGAGGAGCTGCACCCGCCGACGAAAGAATCCCTCGACCGCTGTTACGCCAACAATTTCAAGCTGCCGGACCGCCCGCGCTTGCTGGCGCTGCCGCGCGGCCAGGCCAACGGCTTCAAGAAGGACATGCAAGCGGGAATCGATTTTCTGCGGCGGCGGATTCCGCAGGTGTTCGAAGGCGAACCGTTCCAGCGCCAAAAGGGCCGCATCGTGGAACGCTTCACCGTTCGCGAAAAAGACTTGATGGACGATTTCACGCGCCGGATCGCGCGGGAACAGTTTGCTCTGGGCCACATGCAAGTCGGCGCCGTGGCGTTGCCGGAGATTTTTCCCGTCCTCGAAGGCCAGATGGTGCCGATCGAAGACATTTCCAAGATGGTGCACGAGGGGAAACTCGAGTCGCCCGTGGCCGAAGATATCGAGCGCAAGTACGAACAGTTCCGGCAGGAATTTACCGTCGTCTACCGGAAAACGCTCACGCTCTCGCGGGAACTTGCCAGCGAACTGAGTTATCTCGAGCAGGAAGCCGCATCCGTGCTCGTGGACGGCGTGATCGAGGAACTCAAGGAAAAATATCCCGGCGCGGACGTTTCCGAATATCTCGAGGAAGTACGCCACCATCTTCTCGACAATCTCGATCCTTTCAAGGAGCGCGAGGGCGAAGGCGAACACGACGAAGAACCCCCGGACGGTCTGCCGAAAATGACCGCAGGCCCGGAGCGCGATCCTTTCCGCGTGTACGGCGTAAACGTAATCCTCGCGCACAGCGACGAAGAAATTTCCCCGGTGATTTTCGAGACGACGCCGACGTACGCAAACTTGTTCGGCACGATCCAGCGCGCCTACGACGCGCGCGGCGGATGGACCAGCGATTTCATGGATCTCCGCGGCGGCTCGCTGCTGCGCGCCGATGGCGGCTTCCTGATCATGTATTCGCTCGAAGCGCTTTCCGAGGTCGGCGTATGGCGCGCTCTGAAGCGTACGCTGAACCACAACCGGCTCGAGATTCAGCCGCTGGAGATGTTCTATCCCTTCGGCGGAAGCGCGCTGAAACCGGAAGCCATCGCCATCAATGTGAAGGTCATTCTGATCGGCGACCGCGAGCTGTACGAGATGCTGTACGAGTACGAAGAAGATTTCCGCAAGATTTTCAAAGTCCGCGTCGAGTTCGATGAAGAAATGGCCATGAGCGACGGCGTGATCGCCGAATATGCTGGACGTCTGCGCGCGCTTTCGGAAAAAGAAAATCTCTACCCGTTTGACCGCGGCGCGTTTGCCGCCATGCTGGAGTATGGCGTTCGAAAGGCAGGCCGCAGAAACAAAGTGACCGCCCGCTTCATTGATATCGCGGATCTGGCTCGCGAAGCGCATTACGACGCGGCCGCCAGAGGCGAAGCCGTCGTTCGCGCGGCGCACGTCCGCGGTGCATTGTCTTCGAAAATGGAGCGGCACAACCTGATCGAGACGCGCATCCGCGAAATGATCGAGGAAGGTACGCTGCTCGTCGACGTCAGCGGCACGCGAGTCGGCCAGGTCAACGGGCTGAGCGTGCTCGAGATCGGCGGTTACTCCTTCGGCAAGCCCGTGCGCATCACCGCCACGGCCGCTTTGGGCAAGGCCGGCTTGATCAACATCGAACGCGAAGCGAATTTAAGCGGGCGCTTCCACGATAAGGGCGTGCACATCATTGCCGGCTATTTGCGCAGCCAGTTTGCGCAAGACAAGCCGCTCTCGCTCGCCGCTAGCATTTGCTTCGAACAATCGTATTCCGGGGTAGACGGCGACAGTGCCAGTTCTACGGAAATTTATGCGTTGGCGTCCGCGCTGTCTGGCTTGCCGCTGCGGCAGGATATTGCCGTGACCGGTTCCATCAATCAGCAGGGAGATATTCAAGCCATCGGCGGCGTCAACGAAAAGATCGAAGGATTTTTTGACGTCTGCCGGATCAAGGGACTCACCGGCACGCAGGGCGTCATGATGCCGGAATCCAACGTCGAAGACCTGATGCTCCGCGAAGATGTTCTGGAAGCCGTCGCCGCCGGAAAATTTCACATTTGGCCGGTCGCAAAAGTCGAACAAGGCATCGAGATCCTCACGGGAAGCACGGCCGGCCAAAAAAAGGGCGACGGCAAGTTCGAGCCGGGAACCGTCTTCGCGCTCATGGGCGAGCGCATGAGCCAAATGGCCCGCAAGTTGAAAGAATTCGAGTAGCCCGCAGCGCAGCTGCCTATTCGTAACGCAGAGCTTCGAGAGGATCGAGTTTCGAAGCGCGATAGGCGGGCAAGAAGCTCGCCAGCGCCGCCACCGCACTCAATGTGACAATCGCTGTCACCAAGGTGAGCGGGTCGCGCGGCTTCAATCCGTAGAGCAACGATTTAGCCGCCTGCGCTGCGCCTAGCGCCAGCCCGGTGCCAATCACCAGCCCGGCGACCGTCAACATGCCTGCCTCCCGCAAAATCATCCTTACGACCGCTACCCGATCCGCCCCAATGGCCATGCGGATTCCAATCTCTCTCGTCCGCTGCACCACCATGTAGGAAATCACGCCGTACAACCCAATCGCCGCGAGCAGCGCCGCCAGGAATCCGAAAAAGCCGGAGAGTGTGGCCATCAATTCATCTTGCAGCAACGAATTGTGTATCTGCGTTTTGAATACCTTGAACTCCAGGTCGATTCCGGGATTCATTTCGCCCATCGTCTGCTTCACTGAAGCCATCAAGCTGGTCAGCGGCAACGAAGATCGAATCAGAACTTGATCGTCCGGGCTCGGCTTCTCTTGCTGGGTCGTAGGATAATAGGCAAAAGGCAAGAATTCCTCGTGCATGTCCTGGAATTTGTTATCCCCTACGACCCCGACAATCTCATACAGCGGCCGCGGCTTTCCCGGCGCTTCGTGTATTCGAAACCGCTTGCCCAGCGGCTCTGCGCCCTTGAGTATCTTGCGCACAAATGCCTGGTTGACGATCGCCACTTTCACCGACGTGGCCGTATCCCGTTCATTAAAGTCCCGTCCTGCCAGCAGCGGCGTCCCCACCGTTTGAAAATAACCCGCTCCCAGGTAATTGGTCCATGCCACTCCTGCATCAGCATCCGAGCCTTCATTTATCACGTTGTTATTCCATGTGCTTCCGCCAAACGGCACAAGCATCGCCTGCGCAGCGGACTCCACACCAGGCATCGCCTGCATCCGCTTCGCAATCTCGCGCTTGTACTCCGCGAAGCGCTCCTCAGGCATCTGCAACCTTCGGAATTCGACGTTCGTGATCAGAATCCCGTTCTGCTGGAAACCTGCGTTCAGCGTCGTGAGGTTGCGCAAGCTGCGCGCAAACAGCAGTGCGCCCATCAACAGCACGATGGAAAGCGCCACTTGCGAGACGACCAGTATCCGCCGCAGGCTGAACCGCTCGCGCCCTCCCGATGTGCCCCGGCTTCCGGACTGCAGCAACGTGGCGGGTTCCGCTCGCGTCGCGCGCACCGCCGGCGCCAGCCCAAAGAAAACCGTCGTCAGAACGGCGAGCCCCGTCGTGAACGCCATCACCCGCCAATCCATTCCCAGATCGATGAAAATTTGGCTGTCCGGCGTGCTGATGAACGCGACAAGCATGCGGCTCACCGCAAATGCCAGAAAAAGGCCGCATATCGCCCCCACAACCGAGAGCAGCAGGCTTTCCGACAAGAGCTCACGAATCATTCGCGCGCGTGTCGCTCCCAGCGCCAGCCGAATCGTGATCTGCCGTTCGCGCGCGCCCGCGCGCGCCAACATCAAGTTCGCCAGATTGGCGCAAGCAATCAGCAAGACCAACCCGGAGATTCCCAGCAGCAGCCATAGTGACGTCTCTGAGTCTGCCCGCAATTGAGAAAATCCAGTGCTCGCGGGAAAAGCTCCCAGCTTGTACTCGAGAAACTTCTTCACTCCTTCCGCGTCGTAAAACGGCGGAATTGTCTCTTGCAAAATCGCCGGCGTAACCGCTTTTATTTGCGCGCTTGCGCGTGCAATCGTCCAACCTGGTTTCAACCGGCCGATGGAAGCCAGCCACCATGCATGGCGGATCGTTAGTCTGTTGTTCCGCAGGCTCAGGATCGGCTCCACGCAAATCGGCACCGCCACGTCGAACGTATCCCCCACGGACACGCCATTGAACCCCGGCGGCGTAATTCCCACGACCTCAAACGAATTGCCGTCCAGCGTGAGTCTTTTCCCCACCGCAGACGGATCGCCGCTAAAATTGCGCTGCCAGAATGCGTAACTGATGTTCGCCGCTGTAGTTCCACACCCCGGCTGATCATCCGCTGGCCCGACCAACCGCCCCAGGATGGGCTCCACGCCAATCACGTGGAAAAAGTCACCGCTGACGCGAATGCCTCTCGCGTATCGTACCTCTCCGCCCGTCGCCAAATTGAATCGCTGGTCGCTCCAGACGGCGATCTCGGAGAATCCTTCCTGCCGCTTGCGGATCTGCTCCCACATTGCGAATGTCAGCTGGGAGTATTGGCTCGAAAACTGGCCCGAACCCCAGTGGCGGCCGGCAATCCGCACCGTGCCGAGCTCTTGAGGGTTCTTCACGGGAATTGTCCTCAGACGGATCGAGTCAATGAGTTGGAAAATCGCGGTGTTGGCCCCGATTCCAAGGGCAAGCGTCAAAATTGCGACCAGGGTAAAACCGGGGCTCAGACGGAGCAGCCGGAGGGCGTAACGGAACTCTTGCCAGAATGAGGACACAGGCACCTCCACGCTATCAGACGACGGGACTGTGAAAATGTCACTTCACTAATGTGGTCGAAACACGCCGCCCCTGTTTTGCGGGTCTCTGTTGTCTACCGCATTTTCCTATGCTAAATTTCCCGCACTGGCAATGGCGGAGTCCGCATACCTCCCAGCAGTCGCAATCCAAAACTCAAAAGTTCTGGATTCTCCGCGGCATTCCGCTCTGGTGCGCGTCACTCACTGGATTCACACCCTGAGCTTCATCGCCCTCGTCCTGAGCGGAATCGCCATACTCCTCGCGCACCCGCGTCTCTATTGGGGCGAAACCGGTGCCGTGGGAACTCCTTCTCTGATCGATTTACCGTTTCCCTTCGTCTTGGAGCTTCAAATCCGCGGCCCGGGTCGGTATCTCCATTTTCTCTCCGCCTGGGTTTTTGTGTTAACCGGTTTGCTTTACGTCCTCTCCGGGCTTTTCACCCGCCACTTTTGGAAGAACCTGGTGCCAAGCAGGGTGGATCTCGGCTGGAAATCGATCCGGCGAGTGGTCTCGAATCATATGCATTTGAAGCGGCCGGCGGCGGAAGAGTCCCGGAGCTATAACGTTCTCCAGCGGCTTACCTATCTCGCCGTGGTCTTCTTGCTGTCCCCCTTGATTATCATCACGGGTCTCGCTATGTCCCCGGCCGTCACGTCCGTCTTTCCCGTCATCGTGACGGTCTTTGGCGGTCAACAATCGGCCCGCACCATTCACTTCTTCGTGGCCGTTGCCCTTGTTCTATTTCTTTTTGTTCACATCGCGATGGTGTGCCTGGCAGGATTCAAGAATCGCATGCGGGCCATGATCACAGGCCACAACGCCGCCGGGAAGGAGCCATCATGAGTAGTCCGCTCTCGCGCCGAAAGTTAATCACCACTGGCTTGGCAACGGCGGCAGGCGTATCGGGCTTGGGAGTCGCAGCGGTCCTCGCCCAACGCTATGGTCTCATCCCGCCCGATCACGGCGGCATCTTCGGCGCGGGCGAAACCCTGACTTATGCGGGGCAGCGGCTCTTGACGTCTCATCATTCGCTCGCGCGCGAATTCAACCGCAGCGAAATCTCAAAGGTTGCGTTCGTCAATGGCAAGCCTCCCCAAAACGAGGCGTACCAACGCCATGTTGCCGGAGGGTTCGCGGACTGGCGCCTAACCGTGGACGGATTGGTCGCTCGTCCATCCTCGTTCTCCCTCGCCGACCTGAAACGGTTTCCTGCCCGCAGTCAGATCACCCATCAAGCCTGCGAAGAAGGCTGGTCCTTCATTGCCGAATGGATCGGTGTTCCGCTTTCCACTGTCCTGAATTTCGTGGGCGTCAGCGCGCAGGCGAAGTATGTTGTCTACTATTCGTTGGACGGATTTTGGTGGGACAGCATTGACATGCCCGACGCTTGGCATCCGCAAACCTTTCTCGCCTACGGCATGAACGGCGGGGAGCTGCCCGTCGATCACGGCGCTCCCGTTCGCATGAAGGTCGCCCGCCAGCTCGGTTACAAGAGCGTTAAATACATCTCTCACATCACCTTTACCGACTCGATGAAGCACATCGGCGACGGCCTGGGCTCCCCGGCCCCGGCAGCAGGCTACTCCTGGTACGCCGGCATCTGAGGCAAAGCCGAGTCAATTCTTCGTTTCAAGAGCTATTCGGACAAGTTTGAAGCTCCTGTTGACGGCCAACAGGAATGTGTTAGGCTCCCATTTTCTCCTGTTGACCGTCTAAAGGAGCACATGCCTTCTCCCGTGTGCTGAGGGCGAGCTAGCCATGCGCGAATTTTGCCGCATTTTCATCCACCGCCTCGCTGCGATCTTCCGTCGCCGTCGCCTCGAAGACGACATGAACGAGGAACTGCGCTCGCACCTGGAGATGGCCGCGGAAGTGAACCTGCGCAAGGGCATGAGCGCCGAAGAAGCCCGCCGCGAAGCGCTCCGCGGCTTCGGCGGCGTCGAACAAACCAAGGAACTCTACCGCGACCAGAGAGGACTACCGATGATCGAGACGACGCTGCAAGACCTCCGCTTCGGATTCCGGATGCTGCGGCGCAGTCCTGGCTTTTCCATCCTCGCAATCCTTTGCCTCATCTTGGGAATCGGTGCGAACGCCGCCGTGTTCAGCTGGATCGAAGGGATCTTATTCCGTCCCTACCCAGCCGTAACACACCAGGAGCGGCTGCTCGCCCTCGGCGGAACGGCGCGCGGGGAGGCTCGCGGAACGCTGATTTCGTGGCCAGATTTCCTCGGCTTGCAAAGGAGTTGCACGCTGTTTGACGCATTTTTTGTAACGAAAATTATGGGAACGACGCTCAGCGTCGGTGACCGGGCCGAGGTCACGACAGGAAGCATCGTATCGGCGAATTATTTTGATGCCATCGGAGTCCATCCCATTCTTGGCCGCGGGTTCGAGCCTGGCGAAGACACAGGACGGAACGCTCATCCTGTGACGGTGATCAGTTACCAGCTATGGAAAGGGCGGTTCAAGGGTGATCCGCAAATCATCGGGAAAACGCAGCGGCTCAATGGTGTGCTGCACACCATTGTTGGCGTCATGCCCGAGGGTTTTTATGGGACGTTCGTGGGCTGGGCAATGCAGTTCTGGGTCCCCGCCTCGATGGAGGAAACTTTTGAAGCAGGAGGATACAAACTGGAGGATCGCGGCGCGCGGTGGATTGAAGCTTATGTTCGACTCAAGCCCGGCGTGACTCCCGAACAGGCGCAGCAGGAGATTTCGGCCGCAGCGAAACGATTGGAAGCCGATTATCCGGACACGAACCGCGGCCGCGGCATCAAGCTCTGGCCGTTATGGCAAACGCCATTCAACAATGCGGGCACTCTGCTCCCCACTCTCGAAATCATGCTCGTCGTGGTCGTTTTTGTCTTGCTGATCACCTGCGCCAACGTCGGCAATCTCTTGCTGGTCAGGTCGTTCGCTCGAAGGCATGAGATGACCGTCCGGCTCGCCATCGGTGCGGGTCGAGGCCGGTTGTTGAAGCAACTTCTGACCGAAGGCCTGATCTTGTCGGCTTTTGGCGCAGCCGGTGGACTCCTCGTTGCACACTGGTGCCGTCACGCGCTTGTGCTGCTCTTCCCGGCGCGGGCCGGGGTGGCCATGCATCTGCCGGGGGAAATCGATTGGCGCGTGTTAGTGCTTAGCGCCGGGGTTTGCTTGCTCGCGACGCTTGTGATGGGGCTGGTTCCCGCGACGCAGTCCGGCAAGGTCGATCTTGCCGCAGCCTTGAAATCGGAATCGGGGGGTGTCGTGGGGGGGCGGGGAACAGCGTGGGTCCGCTCCGGCTTGGTGCTGGTCCAGGTGTCGCTGAGTTTCGTTTTGCTGGTCGGAGCAGGGCTGCTGCTGCAGAGCCTGCAGAAAATCCGGACGGCCAGCCCGGGTTTTTCGACGCACGGAGTGTTGTTTACTGCTGTCGATTTGGTGTCGGCCGGATATGATGCGAAGCGCGCCAGGAACTTTCAAGACGAGCTGATGGATCGCGTGCAGGCCCTGCCCGGCGTCGAGTCGGCAGCCTTCGCGCGAGTCACGCCATTGGGATATGGAAGCTATTCTTCGTCGCCGATTGCCATGGATGGATATCAACCTCTGCCGGAGGAACAGCCCGCCGCGGAGTACAACGAAGTCGGACCGGGCTATTTTGGGACCATGGGCATCCCGTTGGTGTCCGGCCGCGAATTCACACGCGCCGATGACGAACAGGCCGTTCTGGTAGCCGTTGTGAATGAAACAATGGCCGCGATGTATTGGCGTGGCAGGAATCCGCTTGGCGAGCGCGTTCAGGTTAAAGGCCGATGGATGCTGGTAGTCGGTGTGGCAAAGGATTCCAAATACGAGAGCGTTCGGGAAACACCCAAACCTTTTTTCTATGTGCCGCGACACCAGAATTTCTCTGTTGGGGCGGGCTTGTATATTCGGACGCCCCTGAGCGCCCAAACGATGGCGGCGGCGCTGGCCCGCCAGGTGCGCGCACTGGACGCGAATCTTGCGCCGTACGAAATGATCACTCTGCAGGAACAGCTCGATCGCTCGACATCGCCGCAGCAGGTGGCGGTAACTTTAGTTGGGATCTTGGGTGCGTTGGCGCTGCTGCTCGCAGTCATCGGACTGTATGGCGTGATGTCGTATGCGGTGTCGCAGAGTACCCGCGAGTTGGGGCTGCGCATGGCGCTTGGTGCGGGCGCATCCAATCTATTGCGGCTGGTAATGTCGCGTGGCCTGGCATTGACCGCAGGCGGCGTGTTGCTGGGCGCCGCAGTGTCACTCGCATTAACGCGATTGCTTGGAAACCTCTTGTACAAGGTGAGTCCGCGCGATCCGATGGCCTTCGGGTCCGCATTCGTGGTGATGACCATCGCTTCCCTGGCAGCGTGTTTCTTACCCGCCTGGCGTGCCACGCGGATCGATCCAGTCCGCGCGTTGCGGGATTGACTATCTGCAACCCACTACTTGGGCGCAGGCGCAAGATACGCCTGGCGATGATCGATGCGATAGGAAGCCGCAAGCGGCCGCTGGCCTGGCTACACAGCCTGCACCCCGACGATACTTTCCAAGTAGCCGACCAGACGTCCAGAACCCCGTCTTTCACTTTACACAACGCGCTTTCTGGATAACTTCCGTGTAGCCGACACAATATAAAAGGGTGCCCCACGAAGCGCATCGTGGGTCGTGCGACAGCCTCGGCGATCGCTTCAGTATCGATGTAGTCGCTCTTGTTCGTCTTCACGTAGGGCTTCACATACTGCGCCGGAATCAGTCGCACCTCGTGTCCCTGCTCCCGCAGTGCTCGGCCAAGAAAATGCGCACCTCCGCAGGCTTCCATGCCCATCAACTCGACGTGTACGTTGGCGGTGAAGCGCAGCAGCTGTATACGTGAGAACTTCTTGCGCACCACGACGTCGCCGTGCCGGTTAAGCCCTACCAGATGAAAAACTGTCTTACCAAGATCAATACCGATGGTGTGTAGTTCCATGGGACGCCTCCGCCCGCAAGCCTCTCATACACAGGCTACTGACTCGGTAAAGGCGGCGGACCATCCCATTAGTTATTCCGGGCCAGAAGTCCCGTTCTGCGAAGTTACGGCCGTAGGCTCACCAACCAAGCTGACAATCTGCACGCTGATTTATTACCTGGGGGAGGGGGCTAGATAAACTTGGCGATGATCGAGGCGGTAGGGCGCTGCGAGTGGGGCTGGCGCTTGCGGAGCGCCAATGCGCACTTCGATGGAGTGGACGCGGCCATCTCGCGCTGGCGGCGCGAACGCCAGACTGTATTCGTGACGGACGAGCTGTGCGATCTCAGCGTACGCGGAATGGAATTCCTTTTCGGTCGCGGGGAAATAGGCGCGGCCACCTGTGGATTCAGCCATGCTCTTTAGCAGTTGATTCGCTCTTTCGAACTCCACTGCCGATTGGCTGGGATTTACAGCAGGCGATTTCTTTTTGCCGCTAGGCTGCGGATTTTGCAAGCCGCCCATGAGCGAAACGGCCAG
Source organism: Acidobacteriota bacterium (assembly GCA_003224055.1). Taxonomy (GTDB): domain Bacteria; phylum Acidobacteriota; class Terriglobia; order Acidiferrales; family UBA7541; genus Acidiferrum. Next base: position 21,445 of record QHYE01000020.1, read on the forward strand.
GAGGCGAACGTCGCTGATCTTGAGCCGCTGAATCACCAGCGCGGACTCATTCATGGGAGACGTATCAACGCCCGTGGACAGCAAAACAATGGTCTTCTTGCCCTGAGTGTTAGCGAGCCATTCCAGCACTTTCGAAATGCTTGCCGATAAATTCAGCGAGCCAAAACCAAGATTGAAGCGCAATTGCCCAAGCGCCGCAAATGTAGACTGCTTATCCGTGGTGAAATCGAGGAGGGCAGTGGGCGACTCCGCGTATTTCACGACTGCGACGCGGTCGCCGCTCGAGAGCCCGTTGAGCAGAGAATGTGCGGCCTGCAAGTGACCGCCTTCGAGCAGGTAGACGGCCGGACCGGCTTCGATGAGCAACAACACCTGCGCTGGTTCTTCGATCGCGGTGAAATCGCTGACGGGCTGCTCAACGGTATTATCAAACAGATGAAAATCCTCGCGGCGCAGGCCTTCCACGAAGTTTCCGCGCGAATCGGTGACGATCACGCCCACATTGACGCGATCCACGCTGACGTGAATGGTTTGGTCTGGTGTTGGCGGCGTTTCCTGCGCGCGCGCCGCCGGGATTACGCAAAGCAGCGCAGGGAATAGCAGCACTGCCGGAAAAAAGCGAACCGTTCGCATCAACTGGCTACTCGAGCCACTGATCCCAATGAATGCCCTTCGAATCCTTCCACGAAACGCCCGTGGAGTAATGCAAATGACGCGAGAAAACTTGCGCATTCACTTGTGTGAGCCAGTCCAGATTCATACCAGCGGACGCGGCCGGCTTCTTCGCCGGCCTCAGGGATTTCGCCGCGGAATCCTTCTTCGATTCTGCCACCAGGCGATCTCGCAATCCTTGCCAATCCACTTTTTGAAAATCGAAGTAACTCGTGCTGTTCAAATTTTCCGGAAATTGTGCGCGGCTGGCCTGAAATTGTGGAACCGTGGTGAGGCCAGCCGCAGCCGGTCCTTTTGCACGATTCGCCAGAACTTCCCGAAGCGTTTCCGCGCGGCTCGCGCCGATCATCATGTCCGGCGTTACAGCCACATTGAAAAAATTCCATTGCGCGACGCCCGCGCTGCCTTGTTTCCCTCCGAGGGATATTTTGAGGAAAGTTACGTCGCCCTCGTTGCGTTCCGAAGTCAATTGATCGCTGAAGAGCGCCCGCATCAGTTTGAGCGTTTCCGGCTTCTTCCGAATCCCAAGAAAGTAGACTTGTTTCGCCGTGTCCAGCGAAGGACTCGTTTGCATCGATGCGAATTCTCCCGTGGGCAGGCTGAGTGCATCCGCCAAAGGCATACCGAGCCGTGCGGCCGCGAGCGTGTCGAGCATGTCCGCGTTACCTTGCTGTCCCTGTGGAAATGCGGCTTGTGCTATCCGTTTTATGATGCTGTAAACCCCCATGAAATTAATTTGTCCCGCGCTGTAGGAAACCGCATCCGCGGGCGCAAACGCGATGGAGGCGGGAGAGCCCGGGCTTGCCGGCCAAATGTCGAAGGGCGTTCCGGGAGCGGTATTGCCGAAAATCGCGGCCTGCATGTGTGTCTTCGAACCTTCCAGCGCGAGATGGCCGCCGATGGAGTGGATCGCGTCAATCCGCGCTGCTTCAAGCAATGGACGCGCTTGAAATCCGCCCGCGTTCGAATCCGAAGCGAGATCTTTCAAATCGGGTACGCCGGCAAAAAATTCAAGCACGCCCCTGCCAAGAATCGGTTGCGCCTCTTGATATGCGAAGGATTGCGCGAGTGACGCAGCCGCGGAAGACTTGCCATTGATGCGGCCGAGAATTTGTTCCATCACGGAACGCTCGCCTGCGCTCACCGCAAATTTGCCTTGATCCGCCCAATACGTAGCGCCATTCTTGCTCTCCACCTTCAGGACGGGAACGCCGCCGAGCACGAGCGGTGTAAGCACCGGCGCCTCTTTTTGTTGCGCGCGCATTCGGAGAATTGCTTTTGCGATCAAAGATTCTTTGCCGGTGCGGTCGTACACAAAAAACATTCCGTTCCATGCGGGTGGTTTGGCATCTTTCGAAACCGGTGCGCTCGCCACGGAACGCTTCGGGGCTTCGCCGATGTAGCCGAGCGTGAACCCATTTTCAAGGAGTGACGCGTACTCTTGCAGTTCTTCCGGCGTCAGTTTTTGGCCGGGCGATTTTTCCTGCGAGGAACTGAGAATGCTCGAAGCGAGCGCGGAACGCACCGGCGCAAAATCCGGATCATCCCACAGGGCCATCAGCGCATTGGCCTTTCGAACGTCGGGAGCGGGAGCGCCGCGCCAAATCAGATAGAAAACCGTGCGCGAAGGCAACTGCGCCGGTTCCACCGGCGCTTGCGCGAATGCAGGAATAGTTCCCAGCGCGAAGAATGCAGCCGCAGCGAAAAAAAGAATGCGAAGGCGGAGAGGTTTCATGGGAGAACTCCCGGAATACTGGATGAGATTGTCGCACTTCGATGCTAGCGCGGCGGTGCGAAAGCGAAAAGCCCTGTCGCGCGGCGTGTTTCCAGAACGCGGAACAGGGTTTTCAATGAAAAATGAAAAATAGTTAGCGGTGCTAACTATCAGGGCTTGCTGGGCGTCGCGGCGGCGGGAGCTGCGGCCGCGGGGGCGCCGCCGCCGGCTTCTTTCGGCGTGGAGAGATAGCCGGTGATCTGGTTTTTGCCGACGTCGAATACCACGAATTCGTACGGCGTGCCGCGCGAGTGCGCGACGTAGAATTGAACGGGCTCGCCGGAAGTTTTGTCCTTCTTTTCGATGGTTTTGTCGTCGACGACGACCGTCACGGTGTACTTGGATTTTCTGGGTTCGGTTCTGTTGAGCGTGACCTGCACGGGGCCGACGCGCTGCGGCGCTTTGGATTTCTGGATTGAGAATTCGTAGTAGTTGCGATCACCGCGGCGCTTGAGTTCTTCGAGGTCGTCGCGATTGCGGGCGATGAGGCCGCTCATCACATTCATGTCGCCCATGGCGCTGGCCATTTTGGTTTTCGTGGCTTCCAGATCGCTCTTGGTGGCTTCGATATCTTTTTTGGCGCCGCCAACTTCGGTGGCCACGGCTCCCAGTTTTTCCTCGTTTTCCTTCTGCGCTTGCGTGAGTTGCGCGGTGAGTTTCTGGTCGGCGGTCTGCTGCTCCTTGCGAATGGATTCGGCGCGGCTCTGGGCCTTGGAAATTTCCGCCTGGGTCATGCCGACTTTCTGCTCGGTGACCTCGAGGTGGCCTTTCAGGTCGGCGAGGCGCGAGTTGGCCTGATCGAGCTGCGCGGTGAGAATTTTGTTCTGGTCCTGCTGCTTGGCAAGATCCTGGCTCAGCCGGGTTTGCGTGGAATAGCCGACGTAGCCAAGAACGGCCAGAGCGGCGATCACCACGCCAAATAGAAGCGCGATCCAGCGCGGTGTGCCCGCAGATTCGTAGTGATAGGACTCCTGCGGACTCGGTACGTTTGGAGAAATGCTCATTCCCCCTCCTCGGTGATGGGTGCCACAGTCGGTGATGGCGCCGAAGGGAAATTATGGCCTGCCAAGGGCTGGATGTCCACCGGGGGAGGGGAAGAACGTTGGAACGTTGGAACGTTTGTACGACGGAACGTTAAAGGCAGGAGGGATCTGGTTAACCATAACACCCTCCACCCCCCCCATGTTTTATATAAGAATGTGATTCGATGGGAGTTAAAGTTGTTTGTTTTGATAAACTTTTGCAAGTGTTGATTTTAGATAGCTTAGGAGGATGGTGAGCAGCGCACTGTGGACAGTGGCTAGCGGAGGGCACAACGGGAGAGGCAAATTGGAAAGAGACGAGCCCTTCGAGGCGCATGGTCAGCGGGCGAGGATGGGATTCGGAATACACCGGGGAAGAATAGCACAAAAGTATAGGGCGTGTCAATTACTTTTTGGGTATCATTCGAACGAGACGGTAAGGCATTGAGCAGTCGAGGGTTGGACAAGCTAGGATTGCGCGTCGGGAAACAGAGATCGGAAATTGGAAGCTAGGGGAATGCCGAAATGGCCGGAGCGAGATGATCGAGGAAAAGTCAAAAGCCCCGCCCTCCAAAACCGAGGGCAGGGCACCCAGCCGACTGCTCCACAGCAGCCTCTCCACGATTACCAGACTCAGCAGTCCGCCTGGCGCAAGCAAGGCCAATGGTGGCTGTCCAACGGACAAGAATAAAACCGGCCTTGCCAAACATGTCCGCTGGACCTGTGGGCGGCGTTCCAATACGACGCGTACCGTCCGTGCGTGTGCTTCAAAGACAAAGCCAGGGCTTCGGGCTTCCGCGGGACGGCCAGTAAATGGACATGGTTGGACATCAGGCAGTAGCCTAGCAGCGACAACTCGTGGGTTGCACGTACTTCCGAAGTAGATTCAAATAAACTAGGCGCTCGTCATCGCCAGCGAGGATGAACTGCCGAGCATTGCCACGCTGCGTCACATGGTGCGGAACATTTACGACTACGATACGGCAAAGGCACGCCATCTAAGAACAAAGTATCAGAAAACGTCCCGTCTGTCCCCCGTTGAAGCGGGCGAAGATGGAGGTGGAGTTGAGCCGCGATTAATGGCGGTGTCAGATTACTTCGAGGAAGTCGCCGGGGGAGCTCTTCTCAGGGAGCAAGGCGAGGACGGTACGATCCATCGTCGCGAGAATGCCCCGCTTATGTTACTTGACGAAAATAAGCATGGGGACGGTTCGCGTGAGGTCGGCCAGCGACTTACTTGTGCTTCCGGGTTTTGGGGTTGCGTTTGAGGTGGGGGCGGGTGGAGGGCCAGCGGGCGAAGATGGAGGTGGAGAGGCCGCCGCGGGGGGTGAATTCGCCGCGGACGACGCACCATTCGGGGCGGACAGCGGCGACGATGTCGTGAAGGATTTTGTTGACGGCGTTTTCGTAGAAGATGCCGAGGCCGCGATAGGCGAGGAGATACATTTTGAGGGCCTTGAGCTCGATGCAATCTTTTTTGGGCATGTACTGGATGGTGATGGTGCCGAAGTCGGGGAGACCGGTCTTGGGGCAGACGGAGGAGTATTCGGGGAAGCGCGTGGTGATGACGTAGCCGGGGAATTGATTGGGCCAGGTTTCGAGCGCGGGCAATTTGGTCTGGATGCCGGCGCGGGCGTGCTCTGCGGTGTAGTCGGGCATGTGCGGTCCTCGGGAGTATTGTATCGTGCCCGGAGAGAGAGTGCCTCTTGCGGCGGGTTGCGTTTCTCGCCTATGCTTGCCCGGGAGAACGCCGATCGGAAAAGCCCCATTAGCCTGCCCTTATTGTCACGGGTCGAAGACGCGGCGGTCGAAGCGCCGGAGGGCGGTGGATTATTTATTTGGAGTTGCTGGCGTCTTGCCGTGGCGCTGCGGAGCGTGTGAAGCGAGGTTTTACGCGCGCGCCGTGCCGGTGCGCCATCACTTTTATGCGCATTGCGGGATTTGCGGGAATTTGGAATTGCAACGAATCGCTGCGGAGCACGTGCCGGGGATGATGAGGATGTTTTGGCGAGTGCTGCGGATTCCGGCGCTGCGATGTGAACCGTGCCGGCATAAGTTTTTTTCCGTGAAGCCGCTGATGAGAGAAGAACGAAGAGCGGAAGCTGCGCCGGTCAAGTGAGACTCCGGTACCAACACCGTACTAACTAGGTCCCAGATTTCCTGAGTACTGAACCGCGTTTCCACAGGACTACTACCCCCGTACCGTTTCCAGCCTGTTCCCCTTTCTCATTTCCCTCTAATGTCGTGGGCCCGGAGGGATGCATGGAATCAAGTGTTCGCGTGGTGGTCGCCAATCGTCCCCGGCTGTTGCGCGAGCTGGTGCTGGCCACACTTTCCGGGCAGGCGGGAATTGAAGTGGTGGGAGAAGCGGAAAACGAGCAGGACGTGCCTTTGCTGGTGGCGGCGACGAAGCCGGATTTTTTGCTGATCGCGCTGGAAGAATCGCGACGGCGTCCGCCGTTGTGCGATTTGCTTTTGCGAAAGTTTCCGCGCCTGAAAAAGAAGTGGATGTCTCCGCCGTCTATTACAGTTCCAGTTGTGTCTGCTCCGCCAACACCGTGCAAGGACTTCATGAACCTGAAAGAAGCCGCCGTGTATTTTGGCGTTTCTGTCTGGTCGGTTCGTGGATTGATTGCAAAAGGCTTCATCACAGCAAAACGAATTGGGAAGTATGATGTTGTGCGCCGAGCGGACCTTGCTGCTTATTGGGAGAAAGCTGCGGCGTGATGGTAGCCCGGACGGGAATCGAACCCGTAGTCTCCGCCTTGAGAGGGCGGCGTGTTAAACCGATTACACTACCGGGCCACGCTGAGAATTGTATCACTTACCAGCAAGAACTCCGAACGCATCTTGCACTGCTGATTTGTCGAGGATGGCATAGCGGCGGAACATGCTGTCAGTTTTATGCCCTGAGATCGCCATCGCGACCGCTTGCGGAATTCCCGATTTAATCATGTTGCGGCATGCCGTACGACGGAAATCATGCGGTCGCAATCCGCGATAGACCTGAGTTTCAGGATTGTAAATCCCCAGGGCCAATTTCGCGCAAGCTTGACGCCACTGGCTTCGAAAGTCGGTCGTATTGAAGATAGGCTCGTGCGGCTGGCGAGCAGATTTTTTCAGGTCGGTAACGAAGTCGAACATCGGCGTGCCGTCGCGATACACGAGTGGAAGAGTGAAGTCTTCGCCGTTCTTGGTGAGTTCACCAGGGACGTGCAGTTCCATGACCTTTGAATCAACCATGTCCCAGGTTAATTGTGAAGCCTGGCCGGAGCGCATCCCTGTTGCGTACAGAAAGCGCACGAACGGGTGGAGGTATCCAGGGAGGATTTTGAGCAGCTTGTCCATGTCCTCTTTGTCGAGGTAGCCCCGGCGCTTGTTATCGACGTTGTTCGCGATGGGAAACGAAGGAACATCTGTCTTCTGAATCGTGCCGCGCTTTACCAGGAAGTTGAACATGGCGCGGAGAACAGTAAGGCGGCGATTGGTTGTGGCCTTCACGCCGTTGTCAACCCATGTCGTTGCCTCTTCTTCGATCTTTTCCTTTTGGCCCGGCGACAGTTTCTTCCGCCCGTTGCTGGTCGCTTTCTGAATGCGTAGAGCTATTTCCTTTGCCAGAGTTCCATTCCGGTATTCGACAACCTGCGGCAGGCTCTCCCGCCAGGCGCGAAATTCATCAAGCTTCTTGACTGTAATGGCGCTGACCCGGATGTTCTTGAAGAACATATTCAGATCGCGCAGGATGCTCTCCTGGACCTGCTTCCCGCCCTTTTGAGTGTACTCGTCACGCATTGCTTCGTACCGCAGCCGGGCTTCCTCCACTACACCAGCCTTGGCTTGGGCCTTCCAGTCTTCTAACATTTCGACGGCCTTATCCAGATTGTTCGTGCCTGTCTTGCGCTGTTGGCGCTGGCCGTCAATGGTCAGAATCATGAAATAATTCCGGCCTACCTTCCTTACGAAGCCCTCGCTAATCTCGTGTTGCAGCATCAGGTTTCCTCGATTTCCGCCTGTTTCCGCCCTGGGTGCAATTACAGTGCAAGTATGGCAGAAAACTGCTTTTTGTCAAGTATTTTTATATGTTTTTCCGCCCTATCAAGGCTAAAATCCGGGTTCGAATCCCGGTATCGCTACCAAGTCTGACAAATTGGAGATTTTCTTCGGACTTGCCCGTCTCGTCTGGGTTCTCTTTCAATTTTCATTCCTTTATTGGGACTTCAGTGGCGCTCTTCTTCTCGCGCACTTCGTTGGAGCGCTGTGAATTCTGCCGCTGCAAGGACTTCAGCCTCTTTTCCTCCTCCTTGCGTTCCTTTTTGAGGTCGCGGGGTTCGAGACCTGTTTGTTTCTTGATTTCCACGAGAAGCGCCCGCCCTTCCGAGCGCCCCAAGTAAAAATCGGCGTCGTGCCGTCCCTGTGCATCCGTCCAACTCAACCGGACAATTTCCTTATGCGAGGGGAAGAGCGACGCAATCGTGCTGAGAAGAGCCAGTCCTAAACTTGCCTCAAGGTCCTCCCGGTGTGCCCTGCTGCCGAAGCGGTGGTGCTCGCTGGACCGCTGCGTTGCCGCATTCATCAGCCACCGGGAAACCGCGTAATCCTTATGGTCGTCCCGGCTGATTTCCGTCACTGTCTTCAATGGGATTTCGAGGAGGGGACATCGGAAGACCGGCAGACAAACGTGTCGCCCTCGATCCTGGCTGTGAGCTTTGTTCCGATCTTTCCCGGTAGAACTTCCGATACAGCGCTCAGCTTCCAGCTGTGTTCTTTCCTCTGAACCTTGCGCTTGGATTCCTCCTGAGCTTCCGCGGCGGCACCCAACCATGACGACGCGGCCATCACCGCCACGCCAACACTCGCGTGTACCCGGATCCCTGAGGCCCAGTTTCTTATCCTCATGACTTCCTCCGTCTTGCCCTGGGATTCCGCAACCGGAGACTCCGTCGGAGGAAGCAATTTTATTGCCGCTTTCTGGTGATCCAAGTTTTATTGAAATACATATACTTAGTATCTTGTCTTCACGCAATCTGTTTGCTGCACCGCCTGTTACTTCTGGCACTGCCACCTTTTCCTTGCTCTCCGATGGTCCATCCGTCGAAGAAAGCCTCACGGCCTTTGTCACCAAAAACTGCGCCAGGAAGCAACTACTGCAATTTCTTGAGTCTTTTGCATCAGGTCTTTGGATTGACGGTCGGAATACCCGCGCGATACCCTAATGCCGGGTTGGCGGGTCCAAGTCAGCCAAGAGTTTACCCCTGAGTTTGTGTCTTATCCCAACTTGAGGAGATTCATGTCGAACGAACTGCGTAATTTTCTAGCCCTTTCCTATGACGAGCTGGAGCAACTGAATCTGAAGGCCAAGGAGCAGCGCCAGAAACACGTTGCGGTGCACAAGATTCAAGAAGAACGCATCAAGTATTTGACGGACGAGAAGCGGATCAAGGCGGTAACGGTGCTGTTTAGCGACCTGGAAGGCCGCCTGCACATGCTCGACTACGACAAGAAGTTTCTCATCAAGAGCTGGGATAACTTGACGTTCGACGGCTCTTCGATCCGCGGCTTCACGGCGCAGCGGGAGAGCGACCTGCGGCTGGCGATGGATTGGGGCTCGTTTTATTGGGCGCCCGCCGATGTGTTTGGTTCCGGCAAAGTCCTGGTCTTCGGTCACGTGATTGACAAAGACGGTTCGCCGTACTCCGCCGACATTCGCGGGGTCCTGAAGGGCTACGCCGACACTCTTCACGAGAAAAAAGGCTACACGCTCAACGCCGCCAACGAAATCGAGGGGTTTCTCTTTGCCGGGACCAACGCCGAGCGCCGTTACCACGAAACGGGAAAATTTGAGTATGTCAACACGGGCGGCTACTATCACTCGCTGCCTGGCGATCCGCTGCGAACGTTCATCGACACTACCGCCGAAGTGCAGCGCGCCATGGGCTTTCAGAATGAAAAGGACCATCCCGAGGTCGCTCCTTCACAATTCGAAATCAACTATAGCTATGGCGAAGTCGTTTCCGCTGCTGATCAGATCCAGCTTTACAAATTGATTTGCCGCCAGGTCGCCACCAATATGGGATTCACGGCATGCTTCCTTCCCAAGCCGGTCGTCGGCGTTAACGGTAACGGCATGCACACCAACGTTTCGATCAGCAAGGCCGGGAAGAACCTTTTCTGGGACCCCAAGGGCGAAGAAAAGCTGAGCAAGACAGGATGGGAATTTGTAGACCGCATCCTAACGCACGGCAACGATATGTGCCTGGTTCTGAATGCTAGCGTCAACGCCTACCGCCGGCTTGACCCGCACTACGAAGCGCCCAATCAGCTCAATGCTTCGCCCGTCAACCGCGGCGCGATGGTACGCATCCCCATCGGCAACGAAAAGAGCATGCGCACGGAAGTGCGAGCCGTCGCTCCCGACGCCAATCCTTATATGGTGATGTATGCGATCTTCAAAACCGGGCTGGACGGGGAGATTGCGAATATCAAGGGACTGCGCTCTGCCCAACGCTACTTGCCGGACAACATTTACACGGCGCTCGAAAACTTCGAGAAAGCCGATTGGACCACCAAGCTTTTCGGCGCCGACGTCAAGTCCCGCTACGTTGACTTGAAGCGCGCTTCCGCCGACCGCTGCCCGAGAACTCTCGGCACGGTGGTGAAGGCTCCCGAGGTGCAGTTCCACCATGAGGTCTACAACCAGTTCCTCTGGAATCTTTTCTAGAAATATTGCACCAAGGAGGTGGAAAAGCGCCCCCGACTTAATCGGGGGCGCTTGATTTTTCGGCAAAGATTGTTGCCGATGAAGTGCGGCTCACTTCTTCTTTTCGTAGGTGCGGGAGGAAGTAATCCCCTTTCCTTCGGTCACGGTGACGGTTTGACCTGCGGCGATATTGGAGAGCCGATCTACCAGGCCGCTGGGCCAGCGAATTTCAACGGTGTCGGCCTTTTCGCGCTGAGCGAGACCAAAGGTCAAAACAAGCTCGCTGGCGGAAAGATAACTGGAGCCGCTGCGGAGCATCTGTGTTTGTGTTTCCCCGCCGAAAGTAACACGCACCGTCGCTCCCAAGCCATCGCGGTTGGATTTCGTGCCAATCAGCTTGATGCGCAGGCTCTTGTTTGACGCTGCAGAGCCTTGTGCATCGTTCCGGAACAGGTATACCGAGCCGCCATTTGTGGAGAGGAGTAGATCCAGGCGACCGTCATTATTGAAGTCGGCGTATGCGGCACCGCGCCCAACGCGTGCGGTTGCAAATGCGGGGCCGAGCGATTTGGTGACTTCCTCGAATTTTCCTTTGCCGGTATTCCGGAAGAGATGCGGCGGCATGGCGTATTTCACGTTGGACTGCACGCGCTGAATGTCCGCATCAATATGGCCGTTCGCGACCAAAACATCCGGCCAGCCGTCGAGGTCATAGTCAAAGAAAAAGCACCCGAATCCCAGCGTGAGGAGCGACGCGCGGCCGATATCTGAGCGCGGAGCTTCATCGACGAACAATCCTTTTCCCTCATTGTGATAGAGAGAAATCATCTGGTTTGAGAAATTGGTGATCAGGAGGCTCGGAAAGCCCGAATGATCGTAGTCGGATGCGTCCACGCCCATGCCGGCGCGGGCGACTCCGTCTTCGCTGAATGCGATGCCCGCGACGACGGCTTTCTCCGTGAAGGTGCCATTTCCGTTGTTGCGGTAAAGCTTGTTCGGCTGCGTATCATTCGAGAACAGCAGATCGGGCCAGCCGTCATTGTCGTAATCGAGCACGGCGATGCCCAGCGTTTTCGAGGTCGGCTCGCCGAGGCCGGCTTTTTGCGCTGCGTCTTCAAAAGTTCCATCGCCGCGATTGTGCCAGAGGCGCACGGAAGAGCCCTTGTAGGATTCCGGCGTGCAGTACGATTTGCTCTTTCCATCAAGGGTGCAGTAGAGATCCGTCTCCGGCGTCCACTGCACATAATTTCCGACGACGAGGTCGAGGCGGCCATCCCTGTCGTAGTCAACCCATGCCGCGCTGCTGCTGAATTCCTTCGGACCGAGCAGACCTGCCTTTTGCGTAGCGTCTGTGAAAGTGCCGTTGCCGTTGTTGTGGAACAGATCGTTTTGACCGTATGCGGTGACGAAGAGATCGTCGTAGCCATCATTGTCGTAGTCGCCCACGGCCACGCCCATCCCGAACAGTTCAACGTCCAGTCCGGCTTTATGCGTGACGTCCGTGAACGTGCCGTCATGATTGTTGTGGTACAGCTTCGGCGTGGAATGTTTCTGAACTTGGCCCGGCCAGTCCATTCCGTTGACAAGAAAAATGTCCGGCCAGCCGTCATTGTCATAATCGATAAAAGCGACGCCCGGCCCCATGGTTTCCGGCAGAAATTTCTTTCCAAACGCTCCATTGTTGTGGACGAAACGAATCCCAGCCTGCTGCGTAACGTCGCGAAATTGAATCGACGCCGTTTCCGCGGCTGCTCCGATTCCTGTTTGAGTAATGAGAAGCGCTTCCAGCAAGAAAATAAGAGCAATCGCAAGCGGACGTTTCACCATTCCCCCATGATTCAGTCGCGGCCCACGCCGAGCGCGTCTGCCACTTTATTAATGTAGTTGAACCACGCGGCGATCAGCGTGATCTGAAGAATCCCTTTGTCGTCGAAGCCGGCGGCTCGCAGCTTCGTGTGGTCTTCCGGGCGGCACATCGTCGCGTCCTTCGTGAGTTTCACGACGTAGTCCAGCATCGTGCGATCTTGTTCGCTGATCGGCGCGGTCCGATAGTCCTTGCGAAGCGCGTCCACCATCTTTTCATCCAGCGTGACCCTACGCAGAAACTCTGCGTGCGATTCGATTCAATAGTGGCACCGGTTGGTTATCGAAACGAGTGTGGCGATCATCTCGTGCTGGCGCCGCTTCAGCGGAAGGTCGGGAGACAGCATGGCGCCGAACGCCGAAAACGAATGAAAGAGAGCATCGGGAATCAGCGAGTGCGACGCCGTAATACTTTCCGCCTCGCCGCGATCGACCGCGGGCGCAGGCGTGCGATACTCCGCCGGATAGAGCTTTCGTTCGTCCTCGATGGCTTTCTTCACGCGCTCGTCTTCGTCCATGCGAAGAGTCTTGATCCAGGTCATGCGAAGTGCTCCTTGTTTTGGAGTGACGAGGAGGATTTATCGGTAGCCACTGGGCCGAAGTCCTTCCGGAACTGCGGTGCGAGATGCGGCTTGCCGTGCGGGAACTTTCTTTCGTTGCGCCGGAGCAAGTGCAACGCTGACGTGTTCATGAATCGGCTGCCGTTCGTTGTTATCTTCCGGGTGCGTCTGGCGGTAGGGTCCAGTAATCGCCTGTGCTGATTCGTCGGCCTTAAAGCGAAGGTAGCGCGTCTTATGCTCGTTCGCTTTGGCATCGTCACCCAGTCCGTTGTAACAGAGCATCAGGTTGTAATGCGCCTGCAAATCCTCGGGATCGATGGAAAGCGTTTGTTCAAATTCCTTCACGGCGTCTGCGTAGCGCTTCTGAAGAAACAGAACGCGGCCCAGCTCGTTGCGCACCACACGGTCGCGCGGGAATTGCTCCAGCACCGTCCGCAAGTGAACCATCGCGCCGTCATAGTCGCCATCTTCTTTGAGGGCTCGGGCGTAGAAGAAGTTTGTCCGCGCCAGCCGCGGGTCGATCGCCAGGGATTTCTCGAGCACTCTTCGCGCACCGGCGGTATCGCCCTCCTGCACCAAAACGCGCCCGATGTTGGTCCAGCCGTCGGGATTTTGCGGATCGGCTTGCGTGATTTTTTCGAACGCCGCAGCGGCCGCCTTCAAATCACCCTGCAAAAAAAGGCCGATCCCGTAGTCGTTCCACCGCGTCCACTCTTCTTTCGTGGAAACGGTCTTCGATTGGGGCGGCGGAGCATTTCGCGGGAGCACCAGCAATGTCTTGGTGTCCTCGGCAATGGTGATGATGGGCAGGTCAGGAATCACTTTAAGGTTGCCTGAGACATTCGAGGTGTCGCCGTTGAAATACCATTGGCGATCGTCGTAATCCGGCGTGGTGCGAACGCGGCCGCTCAGCTCGGTAACATCTTCCTCCACCCCCGCAAAGGAAAAATGCGTATTGAACCAGCTGAACTTCCGATAGTTGAGCTTGGCATGAAGAGTGATCTTGTCGCCCGCATTTTCCGGAATGTGCAGGCGATAGTGCGCCGTATCCGCCGCGCCCGGAGGAACGAGGCGGACGTAGACAACGGACCGCGTCGCCCAAGCGTTTCGTTTATTGATGGGATTGCCGTGCCCATCAATCTGAAGCGAGCGATAGAAGTGCGCCCCAGCCTCAACGGGGCCTTTGCCATTGTCCGCAACCTTGCCACTCCAGAAAATCGTCTGGCCCTTTTCATCGGTGGCTTGCAATTCCAGCCAGGCGTCGAACGCGTCCACCGTCCCGCCGGGGAAGAAGTGCCCGACCTTGCGCGTACGCACAACGACGTCCACGCGAATGTCATTGCCCCGGCGAACCGCCGCATCCGTGCGATCGATGGGCGCGGTGACAGGGCGGACTTCGCCGGCCGGTCCTTTCGGCAATGAGACATCAGATTCTTCGCCGACGGCGAAGGTCGTCGAAAGTTCAGGCTTCCCCATCTCGGTCCGGACGGGCGCGCCGGCTTCGTTCCCCGCCGGGGAAATCGCGAAGATATCGACGGTCAGTTGCTTATCCTGCAAGAATTTCTTGGCGAATTCAAATTGCTCCTGGTCCTGATTGGCAGTGGGCACAGCGGTGTTGGCGCCGGGGAAGCGATGCGAATGCACCAATCCTTTGATGTTGCCAGCGTCGTTCGACGGCACCTGGGGCATGTGGCAGTCCGCGCAATTCATTGGCGCCTTTGGATAATAGAATGCGCGAGCGCCCTGTCCGGAAACCCCGCTGGCCTGCCAGTTATCGTATTCATTGAAGCCGCGAATCCAGCGATAGCGATTCACCGCGACATCCAGGTGCACCTTGTGACAGGAAGAACAGAACTCCGCCGTGTCCGCGCGCATGAACGGCTTGAGAAACGTACGGCGGTGCGGCTCGGGGTTCAGGCGAACCAGGAAGTCGTGGAGCGAACGGACCACCGGATTTTCGCTAGCCGCCAGTTCATGAAGCTTCGGGTACTCCAGGAAAAAATCACCCTGGCCCATAGTGCTTTTCACTTGCACGATGCTGTGGCACATCAGGCATCCGAGACCCGCGCGGGCTTCCGGACGGCCCACAATCTGTTTGATCGGCGTATCGAACAAGCCGCTGTAGAGCAGCGCCGGATCGTGGCAACCGGCGCACCATTTCGACGACTTCACGCCCGCGACTTCCTGCATGTACTCGATGCTCTTGCGGTACCACTGGTTGTTGAAAGAAGAAAAATGGTGGACGGAACTATCCCACTGTTTGTAGATGTCGGCGTGGCAGCGCTGGCAAGCATCGGACTGCATGAAATATTTTGACGGGATGTTGCCGCCATGTTTGGTCTGCGCGGAGCTGGGGAAAAATTTGCCTTGCGGCCCGTCGCCCTCGCCATTCATCGTCTCCGGCGGCATCAGCGGGTTTGAAATGCGGTTCGCTTTTTGCCATGCGATCTCGCGAGTCCACCAGGCGCCTGCTGCTATTCCCGCAGTCAAGAGCAGTAGCGCAACGGATCCCAAGCCGCGTTGGGCCGCGCCACTGCCCAGCCATCCGCGTGACGCCAGCCACGACGCAAACAAGCACAATGCCCCGGACATGCATATCGCGATGTGAGCGTACAGCCAGGACTTCAAATGACTCGGTGTACCAATCTTGATCAGCACGACGCCGAGAATCGCCCCCACAGCCAGGAAGATCCAGCCAAAGCGCGCCAGTAACCCCTCGCTTCGGAGCAGACGAAAAAGAGCGAGACCCAGCAGAACGGAAAAAACGATTCCGGCCGCAACATGAAACAAAACCACAATTCCAAAGGAAATCGTCGCCGAGGGATACGCGTACAAATAGACAGCGCTCGCCGCAAGCGCAATCAAGCTTCGCGATAACCAACGCTTCTGAGTTTCAATCGCCATTAAGTCCGCCCGCGGGCGGTTTCCGCATAATACGACAGCGGCCGGATGTCTGAGTAACATCCGGCCGCAATTCAGTTTGGGGTGCCTCGAAGCAAGCCGTGCAAAGCTCGATGGGAGGCGGAGCTACTATTGCGGTCATTTATATGGTTCGAGATTCGAGCTGGCAATACTGTAAAACCACTAGAAGCCCGATTGCACCTCTATCCCTTTTGTTTCCAAGCATTTATAGGAACTTCCAGTGCGAAGCTCTTTGTATTCTTCGGTACGGCCGCTGGGCCAGTCAATTACCATGCGATCGATCTTGTCGCGTGTGCCGAGTCCAAATGTGATCGGCAACTCCGACTGGGAAAGATAGCTGGAACCACCTCGAACCATTCTCGATTGTGTTTGCCCCTCATAGAAAATGCGAGCGGAAGCGCCGATGGCGTCGCGGTTGGACTTCAACCCTCGCAAGTAAAATCGAATGCTGCGATGGCGCTCTACCTGATCGTTCCGGTACAGATACGCTGGACCATTGTTCGTTGTCATCAGGATGTCCAGATCGCCGTCGCGGTCGAAATCTCCGTACGCAAGTCCTCGCCCCACTTTCGGCGTTTCGAATCCGCCGCCAGCGCCCTCCGCTACATCTCGAAACTTTCCGCCGCCTCGGTTCAGGAAGAGTTGCGGAGGTTCCGCGTATCCGGTGTTCCCCCGAATGTTTCGAACGGTCTCATCAATGTGGCCATTGGCGACCGCCAGGTCCAGAAAACCGTCGAGGTCCACGTCAAGAAACATGCAGCCAAACCCGAGGCTATTTCGCGACGCAGCTCCGACTCCGGAGAGGATGGAGACATCGTCGAAAAGTTCCGGAGCATTCAAGCGATATAGCCCGATCATCTCGTTGTCAAAGTTGGTGATGGCTACTCCGGGTTTGCCGGAGTTTTCGAAATCTCCGATGTCCACACCCATTCCCGCGCGCGCTTTTCCTTCCGTGCTGAAAGCCAGGCCAGCTTCCACGGCGACATCCTTGAACTTGCCGTTGCGCAAGTTGCGATACAGTTTGTTGGGTTGCGTGTCGTTTGCGACGAGCACGTCCGGCCAGCCGTCCTGATCGTAGTCGAACATCGCCACGCCCAGCGATTTTGAACTACTGTCAAAAATTCCGCTCGTCGCCGTTACGTCTTCAAAGGTTCCGTTGCCCCGGTTGTGGAAGAGCCAGCAGGTGTCGCCGCGGTAGGCTTCCGGCGTGCAATACGACTTGTGCGTGCCGTCAAGGCTGCAGAACACATCTTGTTCCGGCGACCAGCGCACGTAGTTGCACACGAAGAGGTCCAGTAGGCCATCGCGATCGTAGTCAAGCCAGAGCGCCGAAGTGCTGAAGCCCCGGTGCCCGAAGAGGCCGCTCACGCGCGTCGCATCCACAAAAGTTCCTTTGCCGGTATTGCGAAAAAGGCGGCTCTGCCCCACGCAGGTGATGAAAATGTCAGGAAATCCGTCGTTGTTGTAGTCGCCGACAGCCACACCCATGCCGTACATCTCGATATCCAGGCCCGCGCTTCGCGTCACATCGGTAAACGTGCCGTTGCGATTGTTCCGGTAAAGCCGGAGAGAGGATCGCTGGCGTTTGTGTCCGGGCCAGTCCGATCCGTTGACGAGAAGAATGTCTTGCCAGCCATCGCCATCGTAATCGAGGAATGCACAACCAGAGCCCAGGGTCTCGGGGAGGAGCTTGCCACCGTAACCGCCACTGTTGTGCCGGAACTGAATGCCCGCCACGGCAGTCACGTCCGAAAAGCGAAACGTGAGTCCGGGGATCGATTGTTTTTGCGAACGCGCTGGAGTTAACGCAGCTGCAAGACCGGTCGCGCAGGCGCCCAACAGGAAATCCCGTCGAATCACGGCAGCGTGACCAGGCCGTTGCGAATGGCGTAGACCACGAGTTCCGCAGTCTTGTGAATTCCAAGCGTATCCATGATGTTGGCGCGATGAACGGCTACGGTATTCGCGCTGAGGTTCAGTTCCGCAGCAATTTCCTTGTTGGATTTGCCGGCGACGATATGCTGCAGGATTTCCAGTTCGCGCGGCGTCAATCCGCCCACACGCTCCCCCCGCAAATTCTCCGGGCGGGACACTTGCGGATCGAGCACGGTCATGCCCCCCGCCACGCTCTTCACCGCATTCACGAGATCGAGATCCATGGCATTTTTCAGAACATAGCCGCGCGCACCGGCATCGAGTGCCTGGCCCACGAGGGTTTCCTCGGAATGCATGCTCAACATCAGGATTTCCGCTTCCGGAAATTTCTCCAGGATTTTGCGCGTGGCTTCGATGCCGCTCAGCTCCGGCATCGCGCAGTCCATAACGATCACCTTCGGCCGCAATTCGAGGGCGAGACGCACGGCCTCCTTGCCGGTGCTGGCTTCTCCGACGACGGAGATTTCCGCGTCGTCCTCCAGCATGCGGCGGAATCCGCGCCGGACGAGCGCGTGATCGTCGACAAGCAACACTGTGATTTTATGCGCCATGGACTTCCGCTTTATCCCGAGGGACCTCAAGCCGCACGAGCGTGCCGCCTGGTCCGCGGGGCGATACCGCCAGCACGCCGCCTATCAGTTCGGCGCGTTCGCGCATGGCTACGAGCCCAATCCCTCGTTGCATTTTTTCCGCCACAAAGCCTGTGCCATGATCCTCCACCTCGAGCTCCAGAGAATTCGCGGAAAACTTCAGCCGGATCCACGCTTCGCGCGCTCCGGAATGCCGGCTCACATTATTCAGCGCTTCCTGCAGCACCCGATAGACGTGCACGCCTGCGCCTGTTTCCACGGGGAAGGGCTTCCCGGTCTTCTCATAGTGCAGCGTAAGGCCCGCCTGGTGCTCCACAGTGGGAATATACCAGTCCAGAGTGCTCTCCAGCCCCGCCTCTTCGAGAAGAACTGGATGCAGGGCTTGGGAAAGCGTTCGAATTTTGTTCAATGTCGATTGCGCGATTCCTTGTACTTCTTTCAACTCCTCGCGGGGAGGCGATCCTTCCGGCAAGTGATTTCCAGCGCGGCGCAATATGGACCCGATCGCGGTCAAGACCTGGCCAAACTCGTCGTGCAGTTCACGGGAGATATGCCGCAGAGTCGATTCTTGTGTCGAGATCAGTTTTTGCGCCAAATCGCTCCGCTGTTCGGAGAGTTCTGCAAGTCGCGCAAAAATCTGCTTGTTGCTGCGGATGAGATAAAGGCTGGTCGCAGCAATCGCAATCAGCGTTGCCGCCAAAAAAATGTAGAGCTGGCGCTGCACCCCATCGTAAATCTGAGCGATGCGTGCCGCGGCTTGTTCTTCGCCTTCGTTATTCTCCACCAGGAGCCGCGAAACAGCCGTGCTGAGAGCTTGCTGGCGCGCCTGAAGCGACAGTCGGATCTGCTCCCGCGCTTCGGCCTCTTTGCCGCTTTGTGCCAGCGCGAACATCCGCTTCACCGCGTCCCAGAACTGCGACAGCGATTGTGCCAGGTACTGCCGCTGCTCCGGTGTACGGTTTACCACCGCGAGGCCCTCTTCGAGTTTGAGGCCGGCATCCAGATCCTGATGAATGCGGTCGAACTGGGCCGACCAGGCTGTTAGAGGATATGGCTCTGTGGTGTCCAGCATGTCGCGCATCGCGAGCGCGATCGAATTCAAATCGTTTTGAATTCGCAAGAGCTGCAGAGAGTCTCTCCGGTTCCGGTCGACCATTTCACTTTGCAGCTTTCGTAGGCCGGTGAGCTGCGCCGTGATGTAATACGCATAAGCCAGCACGGCCGCGAGCGTGATCACCAGCCCCAGCAATAGTCCAGTCGTTGGCGAGCGTTGCGAGGAAGCGGCATTGTGCACGGACTAAGAATACCTCACGCCGTCGTTTGCCGCCGCAGGAGCAGCACCAGGCAAATCATCGTGATCGCGCCCGCAAGAGGCACGAGCAATCCCATGCCCAAGCTGCCGGCATGTTTCGAAACAAATCCGACAAGCCACGGCCCAGCCGATCCACCGAGGGACGCCAGAGCGAACAAAATGCCTCCGACACTCTTCGCGCGCGCGCCATACCACCGCGACAGCCACGCGATGTAGATGGGATAAAGACTCGCGCAGCCCAATCCCGCAAGAAAGACGGCAATCAAGGCGATTTTCAGCGATGTGGAGGCGATGAGCAGAGTCGTTCCCCCTGCCGCCAAGCTCAGTGCGCCGAGCACAATTTTTCTTTCAGGGAGCCGCGCCAGGAACAGCGGCGCGGAAGCTCGCCCGGACGTGAGGCCCGCATAGAAAAACATCGGCGCCAGCGTGGTCATTCCCGTGATTCCGTTCGCCAGCCTCTTGGCGTACTCGGCGGCCCAGATTCCGATACTCGTTTCCGTCCCCACGTAGATGAAAAACAAGGCAGCCAGCGCGATCGTGACCGCCAAGCCAACTCGCGGGGACCCTGCGTTAGTTGCCTTCGCATCCTGCTGGTGATGTTCCGGGCCAAATGATGCAAAGAGCAGGCCCAGCACGATGAATCCGCCAAAAATCGCAAAGCCCACTAACAAGCTCCCCACTGCATCGCGTCTCAGCGCCAGGGCAATCAGCGGGGAGCAGGCCATCGCTCCCGCGCCCCATGTGAAGTTGAGCAGATTCAAGAGCGAGGCGCTCTTTGCGCCTCCCAATTCCGCCACGAATAAATTCGTTCCCGGAGTGATCAACCCGTAACCCAAGCCGAATGCCGCAGTGGCGGCCAGTGCGAGTGAATGCGTGTCCGCATTGAGGCATGCAAGACCGCCTCCCATCAACGCATATCCCAGGACCAATGCCGGCCGGTAGCCGTACCAAGAGGCAATGAAGCTGGAAGCCAGAGTGCCTGCGAGAGCCGCGAGAAATTGGATCGAGGAGAAAAGCCCGGCTTGCCCGTCGTCGAGACTCCACCGGCGGATAAAGACAGGCAGCATGGGGCCGACGATCGTCGTGGCTATCCCGCTTAGTACGAAGCCGGCGAACAGCAGGAAAAGCAACTTACGATGCCTCTGGCCATTCGTCGCGATGGATCCTGCAGCGGAAGTTTGTTCGCTCATGAGTGATTGGACATTCTGAACGACGACGCCCTTTCAAGCAACTTCGCATTCTCAAAAATCCCTGCTCTCCATTCGAAAGTTCGATACTCTTTAGCGTTCGCTTTGGAGGAGCAACGGTGTCCCTATGATTGAAGTCGGTCTTATCGGGTTCGGACTTGC
The DNA here is from genome assembly GCA_003224055.1 of Acidobacteriota bacterium. Taxonomy (GTDB): domain Bacteria; phylum Acidobacteriota; class Terriglobia; order Acidiferrales; family UBA7541; genus Acidiferrum. The sequence goes on from QHYE01000020.1 coordinate 42,141, forward strand.
CGGCCGCGCGTTTCACGCACCTGTAATTAGCGCCGCGCCGGGCCTGCATCTTGCTGCCATCCTGCAACGATCCGGCAACGAGGCGGCAGAAAAATATCCGGACGTTCGAATCGTGCGCAGCCTGGACGAACTGCTGGCGATAAAGGAAATTCGGCTCATCGTTATCGCTACTCCCAACGACACGCATTACCCGCTCGCACGCCAATGCCTCGCGGCAGGTCGCGACGTAGTTGTTGACAAGCCCTTCGCAACCACTCTCGAGGAGGCTATCTCGCTGGTAGAGTTTGCAAGAAGTGCGGGCCGCTTGCTCACTGTGTATCAAAACCGCAGATTCGACGGCGATTTTCAAGCGATCCGGCAGCTTGTGGCCGCTGGCACGCTGGGTCGCATCGTTCGCTTCGAAACAAGTTACGACAGATATCGTCCGCAGCTAAAACCGGGCGCCTGGCGGGAAACACAACGACCTGGCAGCGGCATTCTCTTCGATATTGCACCGCATCTCATCGATCACGCGCTGGTACTCTTCGGTCTTCCGGAAGCAGTGACGGCCGACGTTCGAATCGAGCGTGAAAACGCCGTCGCCGACGATGCGTTCGATATCACTCTCTACTATCCCAATGGCCTGCGCGCAGTCCTTCGTTCAAGCATTCTCGCTGCCGCGCCACGTCCGCGCTTCGTCGTGCTGGGAACGCAGAGCAGCTTCGTCAAGCAATCCTTCGATCCTCAAGAAAACAATCTCCGGCACGGAAACATTCCCGCGAATACGTCATGGGGATACGAACCGGAAGAAAATTGGGGCGTCTTAACGATTCCCGCAGGAGACGCGTTCGAACACCGGCGCATACCGTCGGCATCTTGTGACTATCGTGATTACTATGCGAATGTGCGCGACACGATTCTCGGTCTCGCAAAGCTGGCCGTCACCCCGGAATGGTCGCTCAACGTCATGCGCTTGCTGGAACTCGCTCGTGCCAGCAGTCAGAAACGCTGCACGATTCCGTGGTGACAGGCGAGCAGGTGTCCGGCCTTCACTTTTCGGTAAGCTCCAGTGAACTTCCGCGTATAATCTCTTTCTTCTGGCAAGGGAAGGAGCGCCGCTCCGGATATGCCTATTGAAATTGCACCTTCGATCTTGTCCGCGAACTTTTCGCGGCTCGCCGCTGATGCCAAGGCGGCGCTCGATGGCGGCGGCACCCTGCTTCACGTCGACGTAATGGACGGCCATTTCGTGCCAAACATCACGATCGGGCCGCTCGTCGTTTCTTCCCTGAGAAAAGCGTTTCCCGGCGTCATTCTCGACTGCCACCTGATGATCGAGAATCCCGACAACTTCATTCCCGCGTTCGCCGAAGCCGGCGCCAGTTGGATTTCCGTTCACCAGGAAACTTGCCTGCACCTTCATCGCACGCTGCAGCTCGTCGAATCCTATGGCTGCAAGCCCGGTGTAGTCATTAATCCTGCGACTCCCGTTCACATGCTGGATGAAGTGCTGGACATCGTTCATCACGTTCTGGTGATGTCCGTGAACCCCGGATTTGGCGGCCAGAAATTCATTCCTGCCGCGCTGCAAAAAGTCAAGACGCTCGTGGAAGTCCGCGAATCGCTCGGTCAATTGTTTCGCATTGAAGTGGATGGCGGCGTCGCTATGGATACCGTTGGTGACGTTGTGCGCGCCGGTGCGGAATTATTGGTTGCCGGCAACGCCATCTTCGGCAAGGGCGACATATCCGAAAACACACGCAAGCTCTTGCAAGCGGCCCGTTCCGCAACCCTCACGCATGCTTGAGAAGCGCTAGCCCTTCCAAACGTACTTCCCGCAGGTGCAGGAGACTGTCTCGGTGGGAAGTTTCTTTTCCATCTGTTGCCGACAAACTGGACATTTTTTCTGCCACATATCGATACCAAATCTTTTCTTCAAACTGGTGACTGGGCCTACCAGCAAAAAAAGTGTACCGAGCCGAGATTCGGCTGTCTGTCTCAATAGGCACAAGAGCAAATCTGTTCCCAATTGCACAGAAGCCACACTCTCGACGCGCTACTCTGCAGAGGCACACAGGTTCGCCGGCATCTCTCCATTCAAGTGCGCTCGAGTCCAGAAACAGAAATCGCGAGTAACTCGATGGATGGAACCAACCCGGATACTGTTCGCGGTTTCGAAATCATTCTTCGCTCAAATGCGACGGACTCCGAGGAAGCCATTCACCATGAAGAGTCGTGGCACAGAAAAGTCGGTTTGTATTGCTATGGAAAAGCCTAAAACATTTGTTCTCTTGTCTGTGTTGGCCGCAGGCAGCCTCTTGTTTGGTGTGGCGAGCTGCGCGCTCTCCGAAGATGCGGCGGAAGAATCCCGCGCGCGAGGCAGTTTTCGCGATGCGCGCCGAGGCGAATCTCCCATTATAGAACGTACCGCCGGTGTGCGCTCGGCACGGGCAGTTTCTATTGCCGGCCACGATCCAGAACAAGCCTACACGCCGACTGCGGGAGAACTCGTGCGCGCGGTCGTCGCAAATGAGCTGGCGGACCGTGAGAAGCTGCGAAAGTGGATCTGCATGGTCGAGAAACGGGCGGGGAAGCAAACGCTCACCGAAGTGCAAGTAGAGACCAAGGAAGGCCCACTGTTCCGTTTGCTTGCTATCGACGGCACAGCGCTTAACTCCGACCAGCGGCAAAAGGACGATGCGCGCATTGGCAAGCTGATGAAAGATCCCAGGCCTTTGCTGAAGTTAAAACAAGCGGAGGACGAAGATGAGCTCAAGCTCCAGAAACTCTTGAGCCTGATGCCGCAAGCTTTTGTTTTCGACGATGATGGAATGGACGGGAATCTTCTCCGCGTCAAGTTTCGCCCCAATCTCGATTACAGTCCGCCAACTTACGAAGCTCGGGTAATCCATAGCCTGGCCGGAACCATTCTGATTAACTCGAAGCAGACGCGCCTGGCAAGAGTCTCGGGTCAGCTTATAAATCAGGTGACCTTTGGTTTTGGTCTGTTGGGTCGAATTGACAGCGGCACACTGGAGTTTGAGCGAGTTGAGGTCGGACCTCAGCAGTGGAAGACGGCCTTCATCAACATTCACTTTTCTGGGCGAGCAGTGATATTCAAGACCGTCAACAAAGACCAATATGAGCGGCGATCCGATTTCCGCGCAGTCTCCAGCGATCTCAGCCTCTCCGATGCCAGGGATCTTCTGATCACTCGCACTCTTCCACTTCCTCAAACCGCGCAGACCAGCAATCAATTTTAACCACTATGCAGCCCTTGGCACCCGGCGCATTTTGCCGCGCGCTAGGCTACGGTGATTTCGGTGCTGAGGTAGACGTCTTGGATGGCGTTGAGAAGCTGGACGCCTTCCTTCATCGGGCGCTGGAAAGCTTTACGGCCAGAGATGAGGCCGGTGCCGCCGGCGCGCTTGTTGATCACCGCCGTGGCCACCGCTTCTTCGAAATCGTTCGCGCCGGAAGCCCCACCACTGTTGATCAGGCCCGCGCGGCCCATGTAGCAATTCGCGACCTGGTAGCGGCACAGGTCGATGGGATGATCGCTGCTGAGCTCGGTGTAAATGCGTTTGTCGAATTTGCCATAGCTGGAATCGCCCATATTGAGCGCCTGGTAGCCGCCGTTATTCTCCGGTAGTTTCTGCTTGATGATGTCCGCTTGGATCGTTACGCCGAGGTGATTGGCCTGTCCGGTGAGGTCGGCGGAGAGATGATAGTCCTTGTCTTTCTTGAAGGCGTTGTTGCGCAGATAGCACCATAGGACGGTGGCCATGCCGAGTTCGTGGGCGTGCGCGAAGGCCTGGGAAATCTCGACGATCTGGCGGCCGCCCTGATCGGAGCCGAAATAAATCGTGGCGCCAACGGCGGCTGCGCCCATGTCAAAGGCTTGCTGCACGGTGCCGAACAGAATCTGATCGGCCTTGTTTGGAAATGTAAGCAGTTCATTGTGATTCATCTTCACGATGAACGGAATCTTGTGCGCGTATTTTCGAGCGACCGAACCGAGCACGCCGAATGTGGAGGCCACAGCGTTGCAGCCGCCTTCGATCGCCAGCTTCACGATGTTCCCGCCATCGAAATAGTCGGGATTCTTGGCGAAGCTCGCGCCGCCGGAGTGCTCGATGCCCTGGTCCACGGGCAGAATCGAAAGATAACCGGTCCCGTTCAAGCGCCCGTGGCCAAATAGGCGCTGCAGATTCGTGAGCACCCGGAGATTGCGGTCCGTCGCGGCGTAGATGCGGTCGACAAAATCCGGGCCGGGAAGATGCAGCCGCTCCTTCGCGATTTTCGGCGACTTGAATCCCAGCAGGGATTCCGCTTTTGCGCCGAGATAGGTTTCAATTTGTCCCAGGCTTGCTGTCGTTGCCATTTCTTTCTCCTAGTCTATTCTCGAAATTCCTTTTGAAAGCATTCCGCCGGCAGCTGCATCCACGAGCCACAACAACCTCCCGTGCTTTGGATCAATCAATTGCGCCGGCAATTGCTCCGGTTCATACGGTCCTTCCAATACGCCTTTCAACGCCAGCGCCTTATCCGCGCCAGCGACCATGAAAATCACCTGCGCCGCGTTGTTCACGGCTGGCGCGGTTAGCGTAACGCGCTCAGCGTAAAGTTTGCCGATCCAGTTGCGCATCACCAGCCGGCCATTATCCCGCAAAGCCTTCGTTCCCGGAAAGAGGGAAAGCGTGTGGCCTTCGTTTCCCATGCCGAGAAGCACAAGGTCGAAGGGTGGAGCTTGGCCATCGGCCAGGTGAAAGTGCGAACGCAACTCTTGTTCGTACTCGCGAGCGGCCTGCTCGGTGTCCGGACTCTCCGCTTTGATCCTGTGCACCTGTTCCGGTTTCAGCGGGGCCTTGGAGATCATCGCCTCGTTCGCCATCCGGAAATTACTGTCGGGATGCGTGGGCTCTACGTGGCGCTCATCGCCGAAGAACAACTGCATCTTGTCCCAGGGCAGTTGCCCCCGCAGCGCATCGCTGGCCAGCAGGGCATACAGCGCTTTCGGCGTGGAACCGCCGGAGAGAGAAACGCTGAAAGAGCCTTTGGTCTTCGCAGCGGTATTCGCGGATTTTATGAACTCTTCCGCGGCCCGCTTGGCGATGGCCGCTGCGTCCTGCAGGATTCGCACTTCGGCGTTTGCGCAATTGTCGCTCATGCGATGCCGGCCACAGACGGATCCACGCGAATGTTCAAGTCTACAAGCATGTCTATTACGTGATGATCCCGGCGCGATCCGGCGCGGCGACACGGCCACGTTTGTCGAGTTCCTCTTCCCCGATGCGTCGCCAGGAACGTCCGTCACCCTCCAGCAGGTCTTCCGCTTCTATGGGGCCCCACGAGCCTGCCGCATAGTTCGGGAATCCTCGCGCGGGCAAAGCATGCCAGACATCCAGAATGGGTTGAATCACCGTCCAGCCCGCTTCGACCATGTCCGCGCGCTGAAAGAGCGTCGCGTCGCCCGCCATGCAATCGCGCAGCAGTCGCTCGTAGCCAGTGCTGTGTTCCATTCCGAAATAGGTGCAGTAATCGAAATCCATGTTCACGAGACCGAGCTTCATCACGGAGCCGGGAACCTTTGCGCCGAAGCTCAGCGAAATGCCTTCCTCGGGCTGAATATGGATGACCAGGCGGTTGGTTTCAAGATTCTTTACCGCCGTGTTGCGGAACAGGACGAAAGGAGTCCGGCGAAATTGGATCACGATCTCCGTTGTGCGCTGCGCGAGCCGCTTACCAGTGCGAAGGTAGAACGGCACACCGGCCCACCGCCAGTTGTCGATCAGCAATTTCATCGCGACAAACGTCTCCGTGTTCGAATCCGGCGCCACATCCGGTTCGCTGCGGTACCCCATGACGCGCTGGCCGTCCACCATGCCCGGCCCGTACTGTCCGCGCACCGTGTTTTTCAGCACATCTTCGGGGCTGAACGGCTGAATGGCGTGGAGCACTTCAGCTTGCTTATTGCGCACTTGATCGGCATCGAAGGAAATCGGTGGCTCCATGGCCGTCATGGTCAGCAATTGGAATAGATGATTCGGCACCATGTCCCGCAAAGCGCCTGCCGTCTCATAGAAGCCGCCGCGATGCTCCACCCCCACGGTCTCTGCGGCGGTGATCTGCACGTGGTCCACGTAATTGCGGTTCCACAGCGGTTCGATGATGTTGTTCGAAAAGCGGAAGACCATTACGTTCTGCACGGTCTCTTTGCCGAGATAGTGATCGATGCGATAGATCTGCTGTTCCGTCAGAACTTGCTTCAATTCTTGGTTGAGCTGCTTCGCCGATTCCAGGTCGTGGCCGAACGGCTTTTCGACGATCACCCGCGCCCAGTGGCCGTTTTCTTCTTTCGTCAGTTCGCATCCGCCGAGCATTTTTGCGATCGGAGAGAAAAATCGCGGCGCTACCGCCAGATAGAAGAATCGGTTTCCGAGCGTGTTATGAATCTTGTCCGCTTGTTCAACCTGTTCCTTCAGCCGCTTGTAGGCCTCGGCGTCCTGAAAATCGCCGCGGACGTAATACACGCGCTCAGCCATCCAGTCCCAGCACTTGAGCTCGACTGGCGCTGCAGCGTACTTGGGTATCTCTTCGCCCAGCATCTTCCGAAAACTTTCGGTGGTGTAATCGTTCGTGGCGAAGCCCACAATGGCGAACTGCTTTGGAAGAAGATCGTCCGCGGCGAGATTGCACAGCGCGGGAATCAGTTTGCGTTTTGTCAGATCGCCAGTTGCGCCAAAAATGACCATGACGCAGGGCGCCGCGGTGGGATTCGCATCCGGAGAATTCAGATTCATGAATGGACTTTCTGCCCGCACGCGTGCGATGGCTTCCGTAATTTCTAGTGACCGGATTTTTTCTCGATGTGCCCGCCAAACTGAAAGCGCATCGCGGACAAAACCTTTGCCGCGAACTCATCTTCGCCGCGTGATGTGAATCGCTGGAACAGCGATGCGGTCAGAACCGGCGCGGGCGCGGTGGATTCTATGGCCGCCAGAATCGTCCAGCGGCCTTCCCCGGAATCTGAGACGCGGCCTGAGAAGCGCTCGAGCGTCGGCTGCTCCAGCAAGGAAATGGCAGTCAGATCGAGCAGCCACGAAGCCACCACGCTTCCGCGGCGCCAGACTTCCGTGACGTCCGCCAGATTGAAATCGTACTGATAGTGTTCCGGATTTCGTAACGGTGTGGTTTCCGCATCCGCTTCACGATGGGATCTGCCCGCGTTGGCGTGCTTCAAAATGTTCAAACCTTCGGCGTACGCCGCCATCAAGCCGTATTCGATCCCGTTGTGCACCATCTTGACGAAGTGGCCTGCTCCCGAAGGCCCGCAATGCAAATAGCCTTCTTCGGCAGTTCCACCGACCTTGTCGCGTCCCGGCGTGCGCTCCACGTTGCCTCGCCCGGGCGCAAGCGTTTTGAAGATCGGATCGAGACGCTTCACGACTTCGTTCTCGCCGCCGATCATCTGGCAATAGCCGCGTTCCAGGCCCCAGACTCCGCCGCTTGTACCCACGTCGCAATAGTGAATGCCCTTCGCGGAAAGCTCCTTGGCGCGGCGAATGTCATCAATGTAGTAGGAGTTTCCGCCGTCGATGACCACGTCATCTTTCTCCAGCTTGCCCGCCAGATCGTGCAAAGTCGAATCCACCACGGCCGCGGGCACCATCAGCCAGATCGCGCGGGGCCTTTGAAGTTTCTTGACGAAATCATCTAGCGAGGTCGAGCCGGTCGCCCCTTCGCCCTCCAATTGCTTCACGGAATCCGCGCTTCGGTCGTACACGACGCACTTGTGTCCGTTCCTTTGCAACCGCCGCACCATGTTGGCGCCCATCCTGCCCAGTCCAATCATGCCAAGCTGCATCGTGTCCGCTCCTCTGCGTCTTGTGTAAGAGAAACTTTGTTCACTGCTTCAGGCGAGCGCCTTCTGCACGGCTTTCGCTAGCGCAGCCAGCCCGGACTTCAAGTTTTTCCCCAGGTGAACGCGCAGCGCGCGGCGGCCACGTTCGGCAAGAACGGCGAAATCCCCGCGAGCCTGCGCTGCCTTCACAATTCCAAACGTGTACTTTTGTCCCGGAACCGGCAGATCCTTGGCGTCGTCACAGGTTATTTGCAAGAAAACACCGCTGTTCGGGCCGCCTTTATAGGCTTGTCCCGTGGAGTGCAGGAAGCGCGGCCCAAAGCCGAGGACCGTGGCCACTTTTTTCTTGTCGCGCACGGCATGCCGTATGCCCTGCAAAGTTGTTTCATTTACAGAATTCATGGTGATGTAGCCGAGCACGGCAAAATAATCGCCCGCCCCGGCGCGTGCGAGGTGTGTTTTCAAAACGTCGGCAAGTTTCGCGCCGCCATTTAGCGCCGCCGTGTTCTTCTCGTCGGCGAAGAGCTTGATTCCTAGGTCCTCGAAGAATGGCGATTCCGGTGGAAGGCTTCCCGTCGCTTCGTATTGGCTCGTCAGTTTCTTGGTTTCGATCTTGCTCGCTTCCACGTCCGGCTGGTTGAACGCATTGATGCCGATGATGGAGCCGGCGACGGCGGTTGCGATCTCCCAGCGGAAAAATTCCTGACCCAAGTTGTAGATATTCGGGAGAGTAATTCGCACGACGGGATGCCCAGCTTTTTCGAGCGAGGCGACAGCCGCATCCTGCGCCTTGCTGGGCTTCGACGCCAGCCGCAAATAAGCGAACACGCGATCGTTGCCGTAGGCAGCGGGCTTCGCCAGGCGTTCGCGATCCACGGGAATGATGCCCTTGCCGATTTTCCCCGTGGATTCCGCGATCAGTTGCTCGAGCCACGCTCCAAGGTCGAAGATCCCCGGCGAAGCGATAATCGTGAGCTTGTCGCGTCCGTGATTCGCAGCAACGCCGAGAATATTCCCCAGGATGACGCCGGGATTCGAATCGGCAGCAGCAGAAGCGCCGCACGCCTTCACCATCTCCTCGGTGTTCTTCAAAAACTTCGCAACATCGAGGCCCATAATCGTCGCGGGCACCATGCCGAAATTCGAAAGCGCGGAATACCGGCCTCCAATGCTGGGCACGCCAAAGAAGATTTTCCGAAATTTGTCAGCTTCTGCGACCTGCTGCATTTTCGAACCCGGATCGGTGATCGCAATAAAACGATTGCCGGCTTCCTTCTCGCCCACCTTGACTTTCACGCGCTCAAAAAAGTATTGCTTGTAAATATTTGGCTCGAGCGTGCTCCCGGACTTGCTCGACACGATGCAAATCGTGCTCTTAAGGTCCACCTTGGCCTCAATAGCTCTAATTTGCGCAGGATCCGTGGAATCCAGAACGTGCAGCTCGGGAAAGCCTTTGATTTTCCCAAACGTCATGCGCAGAACTTCCGGGCACAGGCTCGAACCTCCCATCCCCAGCAAGAGGGCATGTTTGAACTTCGCCTTTTTCACGTCTGCGGCAATTTGCTTCAGAGCATCAATATGCGCGAGCTGCTCCTGCGTGATGTTGAGCCAGCCCAGCCAATTGCTTTCATCCGTGCCTGTCCAGAGCGAAGCATCCTTTTGCCACAGCCTCGCAACTTTGTTGTTTCTTTTCCAGTCTTCTATGGACGCAGCAACCGCACCTGCAAGCGGGCCGGCCAACTTGTAGGTCTGGCGGTTCAGGCTCACGCGCGCACACCTGCCGTTTTGCTCACCGCATCCAATAGGGTTTTGAAAGCGTCTGCAAACAACTTGACGCCGTCGACCATCAGTTTGTCCGTCACTTCTCTCATGGAGATCCCGGCCTTGGCTAGATCGGCCATGGTTTTAGCGGCACCCTCAACGTTTTCCGTCAAGCTGGGACGCAGTCTGCCGTGATCGCGGAACGCATCAATCGTCGCCGGCGGAATCGTGTCCACTGTGTCCGCGCCGATCAGCTCTTCGACATACATAACGTCACGATATTTGGGATTCTTGGTGCTGGTGCTTGCCCAAAGCAGCCGTTGAGTCTGAGCGCCTTTGGCCGCAAGGGCCTTCCAGCGCGGGCCGCCGAACAGCTCCTGATACTTTTTGTAGGTGAGCTTGGCGTTGGCAATAGCCACCTTGCCGCGGAGGCTTTCGAGCAGCTCCTTCTGACCGGCGTCCGTCGTGGTCTTGAGTTTTTCGTCGATCTTGCTATCCACAAGAGTGTCTATGCGGCTGACAAAAAAACTCGCCACGCTGGCAATGTGGCTGATGTCCTGGCCCTTTGCAGCGCGAGCTTCGAGAGCGGATAGGAACGCTTCGGCAACTTGTTCGTATGCGGACTGCGCAAAGAGCAGCGTGATATTGATATTAATGCCGTCTTCGAGGGCCTGGCGTATGGCGGAGAGGCCTTCGGGCGTGCCAGGGATCTTGATCATGACGTTCGGGCGATCCACGGCCTTCCACAGGCGTCGAGCTTCGGCGAGCGAGGCTTTGGTATCGAAGCCAAGGAACGGCGAAACCTCCAGGCTGACGTAACCGTCGCGCCGCTTCGTCTCCGCATATACCGGCTTGAATATGTCGCACGCATCCTGCACGTCGCGAATCGCGATTTTTTCGAAGATGCCGTTGGCGTCGAGCTTCTTCGCTTCCGCCGACAGGAGAATATCGTTGTAGAGGTTGCTTCCCGTGATGGCCTTCTCGAAAATCGCCGGGTTGGACGTCATCCCCCGCAGTCCGTCGTTATCAATGTATTTCTGCAATTGACCGCTCGTGAGCAGGTCCCTGCGAACGTAATCCATCCAGGGCGACTGCCCAAAGGCCAGCAGGCCCTTCAGCGGATTCGTCGCCCCGCCGGTCGAAATGCTTGGAACTGTCGTTGTCGTCGTCATCAGGGTTCTCCTTCGCTTGCCGAAATTCTCGAAACTCTATTGTACGCCCAGGCAGGCCGGCGCGCTTCTCGCCGCGAACACAAATCGTTTTTCTTATCGTTTCGAATTCGCCGCAAACTTCGCTTCCAGCGCTTTCACTTTTCCCAGCCGCCGCACATGCCTCTCTTCGTTCGTAAACTTCGCGCCCAGGAAAGCCTTCACGAGTTCTTCCGCGAGCTTTACGCCAATCACGCGCGAGCCCAGCACCAGCACGTTGATATCGTCGTGCTCCACGCCCTGATGCGCCGAATACGTGTCATGGCACATCCCGCCGCGAATCCCCGGCAGCTTGTTCACCGCCACGCTGGCGCCTACCCCGCTCCCGCAAATCAGAACGCCGCGTTCCGCTTTCCCATCCAGCACTGCCCGGCCTACTGCTTCCGCAAAGTCCGGATAATCAGACGGATTTTCATTGAACGCGCCGACATCCAGCACATCATGCCCTAGCGAACGCAGCAAGTCGCCGATCGCCACTTTCAGTTGAAATCCCGCGTGGTCCGCGCCGAGTGCCAGTTTCATTGTCGGCTCACTTTCCGAGGACTTCCCTGGCTGCTGTCACAACCTTGTCCGATTCGAAGCCGAATTTCTTCAGCAGGTCTTTCAGCGGAGCCGACGCGCCGAAGCTGCGCATGCCGATAATCTTACCTTTCGTTCCCGTGTAGCGTTCCCACCCAAACACGGAAGCCATCTCCACTGCCACACGCGCTGTCACGCTCGTAGGAAAAACGCTCTCCTTGTAAGCCGCATCCTGCCGTTCGAAGAGTTCCCACGAAGGCATGCTGACGACTCTCGCCTTGATTCCTGCAGCGCTTAGCTTTTCGAACGCCTCCACGCAAAGCGAAACTTCGCTCCCGCTTCCCATCAGGATCACTTCCGGCTTTCCGCCGGCAGCATCGGCAAGAACGTAGGCGCCCTTGGCAACGCCTGACGCCGCGCCATATTTCGTGCGATCGAACGTCGGCATCGCCTGCCGCGTCAGCACCAGTGTCGAAGGCCCATGCGTGTGCCGCAGGATGATCTTGTACGCTTCCACGACTTCATTTGCGTCGCCCGGCCGCAATACCAGCATGTTCGGCATCGCCCGAAACGCAGCCAGTTGCTCCACGGGCTGGTGCGTCGGCCCGTCCTCTCCCACGCCAATCGAGTCGTGCGTAAAAATATAAATCGCCGGAATTTCCATCAAAGCGCCCAGCCGCATGCTCGGCCGCATATAGTCGCTGAAATTGAAAAACGTCGCGCTGAATGCCCGCAGCTTGGAGAGCGTCATGCCGTTCACGATCGCCCCCATCGCGTGTTCCCGCACTCCAAAATGCACGTTGCGCCCGCGATACTGCAGCGGATAAAACTCCCCCGCGCCCTCAAACGTCAAGTTCGTCTTGTTGGATTTGGCCAGGTCCGCCGATCCGCCCAGCAGCCACGGAATATTCTTCGCCAGCGCGTTTAAAGTTTTTCCCGAGGATTCGCGCGTGGCCATCCCCTTCGGATCGGCAGGGAAGCTCGGCAAATCCTTATCCCAGCCTTCCGGCAATTGTCCTGTTTGCATCCGGTTCAGTTGATCGGCTTCCTGCGGAAATTGCTTCTTGTACTCTTCATATTTCGCCTTCCACGCCGCGCGCGATTCGGCCCCGCGCTTCCCCACGCCGTTCTTAAACTGATCGTAAACGCCATCGGGCACGAAAAATTTCGCATCCTCCGGCCACCCGTAGAACTGCTTCACCAGCTTGACTTCTGCTTCGCCCAGCGGCTCGCCGTGCGCTTCGTAGGAATCCTGCTTGTGTGGTGATCCATATCCAATGTGGCTGTCCACCACGATGAGCGTCGGCCGGTCCTTCGTTTTCAGGAATACATCGTACGCCCGCCCAAGCATGGTCAAGTCATTGGCGTCCGCAACGCGCGTCACGTTCCACCCGTAGCCTGTGAATCGCGTCATCACGTCTTCGCTGAAGGACCATTCGGCCGGCCCGTCCAGCGTCACCCGGTTGTTGTCGTAAATCCAGCAAAGATTCGAAAGCTTCAGATGTCCCGCCAGGGAAGCCGCTTCCGAAGCCACCCCCTCCATCAGATCGCCATCTCCGCAAACCGCATAAACATTGAAATCAAAAATTTCAAAACCGGCGCGATTGAAATTTTCTCCCAGCCACTTGCTCGCGATCGCCATCCCTACGCTGTTTCCCGCGCCTTGTCCCAGCGGGCCTGTGGTGGTTTCCACTCCGGTGGTCAAGTGCGACTCGGGGTGTCCCGGAGTTCTGCTGCCAATCTGCCGAAACCGCTTGATCTCCTCCATGGGCACGGCGAGTTCGTTCGAAATCTCGCCCTTCGCATTCACCGCGCGAACTCCCGTTAGGTGCAGCGTTGCATAGAGCAGCATCGAAGCGTGCCCGGCGGAAAGAACGAAGCGGTCGCGGTTCGGCCAGGTCGGATCAAGAGGGTCATATCTCAAATAGCGTTGCCACAGCGCATAAACCACCGGCGCCAGCCCCATCGGCGCGCCCGGATGTCCTGAATTGGCCTGCTGAACCGCATCGATCGCCAGTGTCCGGATGGTGTTGATGCTCAGTTGATCGAGGTCCAGTTGTGTTTTCGGCTGGCTCACATTCGCTCCTGTAGCGGGCAGAAGGGCACCCGCTGCTTTCGGACAGATTTTAGATGCGCCACGCTACCAATCGGGTGAAGGGATTTTACGCCAAAACCAAAAAACCCGCTCGTCTGAACATATTTGTAGGTCTCGCCTGGCGTCTACCCCGACTCTTGTCGGGGAGGCGGGCCGCTCTTCGTGCCCGCCTTACCGTCAGGGCACGGCTTCAGCCGTGCCGAATAGAAGCCAAAAATTAAGGGCTTTAGCCCCTGAGGCGCCGATCTGTGATTTAAATTGAGCGCTTCCCCCGCCCATGCTACTTTTTCTTATCTGCCCTGCCCGGGTGGCGGAATGGCAGACGCTGAGGACTTAAAATCCTCCGGGGATTTTTCCTCATGTGGGTTCGACTCCCACCCCGGGCACCATTCTGTTCAACTACTTAATTGATTGTTTGCGAGACCGGCGGGATCGTTTCCATCTGGGGCGGTCACTAGAGTGGCTACCTCGTTGGACGAGCCGGTCGACCGTTCCGGTATTTGAATCGTGCAACTACGTCGAGCGGGAAGAGCAGCCGGTCTGACGGCTAGTAACGTTTTATGGCAAAGAATCGTAGAGGGCCATCACAGCCTCTGCCTTCCAGCCCCCTCCCAGCTCTGCAGCCTGGATTTGCTCAGAATAAACCCCGAGGAATTTTTTGATAGAGCCGCCAATGGCGGTGTGCAACGACCCATCGGAGCTGCGAAAGGCGCCAGAGCGTACAGCATAAACAGGGGACCCGGACATGCCGGGCCTAGAGGTAGTGTCAACGAGAAAGATCGGTTTTCCTCCAATGTTGATATCGAGATCGCTGGCCACAGTGCCAGTCTTCCAAACTGGAAGCCCGCCCTGCTGGGCTAAACCGTAGGGGAACCCAACGATGCTCACGGGGTCCGCCGGTCCGACTACGACGTCAGCCTTGCTGAGATCCACGTCCAAGGGATAGAACTTCACGTCCTCCATGTGTTTCAGGGGCAGCGCCACAAGATCCGCCGCGGCCCTAATGTCGGATGTTCTAACCAACGCTTATTATTGTGCTCGTCAACCAAGTCTTCCGTGACTCAGACCCACTCACCGAGGTGGTTGAGTCTGTTGTGGAGAATCCCAAGTTTATTTGCGCAAATCCAGCCACCAACGTTCGTGGAATTCTTGTCTTGCGCGCAGGCCAGCACGACGTGGCGGTTCGTCACAAGATAACGCTTGTTGTTTTTCTCCATCACAAAGCCAGTGGCACCACCAATTTCCACGTCATTGTGAAAGATTTTGAGCTGCAGCGACGTAACCGAAGACGGGTCTATTGTGATTTGCTTCTGATCTGGAACCTGCTGGGGAGGAGGAGATTGATGAACGCACCCCCGTGCGACGACCTGCAATGAATCCAACAACTTGCGGCCCTCGGTGCAACGATCTGTAACCCCGGTGCACCCGTCGAGGAGACTTAAAATCCTCCTGGCATTTTTCCTTATCTGGGTACGACTCCCACCCCTTCTAATGATTGAGGCGACCACCACCTATACCAACTCAATGCAAACAAGGCACTTACAAGTAATCATTTGACAAACAGTACGTATATGCTATAATCCCTGAAGTTGAAATGGGCACGGTTCCTTCGTGCCACCCTTCCAATGCGCGCCCGCCCGGTAGTTCTTCTAACTCCTCCAAGATCTCCCATCCCAGGCCGTTACCTTCTCACCAACACTTCATCCCCGTAGGCCCTTTAGCGGCAACACTTATGGATTCCCCCGCAAGTGTTGCAAACAAAAGACTTACGGCAAGGCTAAATCCTTTAGCTGCAACACTTACAAAAAACAGGGGGGGTGGGGGGTCCCGTCTTGCGCATCCGACAAGGATGCGCATCCTGAGTCCGCCAACGGCGGAGGAGGCGAAGGATTCTTCTCCGGCCTCACTCTTTTGTACTCCAGTGCACCGAGAGCGTTCCACAATTCCTTGGCAACCAAGCGGTTCCCTACTCTTTCTCAAAATCGCCGGGGTGTCACCTTACAATTTCCATTCTGGGAATTGTTCGCAGGACACAACGCCGAAAGGCCACTTTTTTCGTCCTTTCCTTTCAGCAGCTTACACACTCTTCCAAGCTCCGTATCCTGTAAGCCCTGTATTTGCCACTGTTACGAAAACTGCCGGGTGTATACCAACAATTCCCATTCTGGCGCTCTTCCAACTCTCCGGATCACTGATCACTTTTCAATCCAGCACACTCCAACGAGAAACTTCCGCACCCTCATATCCTCTTCTCCTACAATCCTCGGGGATATGGATAACTGGCCCGGTCCTGGGGATTCTGCGGAGGAATTCGTGACTTCGAGCGAGACGTTCGACCTCATCGTGATTGGCTGCGGGCCTGCCGGTGAGAAGGGCGGCGCACAGGCCGCGTACTTCGGCAAGCGCGTCGCCGTCATCGAGCGCGCCGAGCACATGGGCGGTAGCTGCATCAACACCGGCACCGTCCCCAGCAAGACCCTGCGCGAATCCGCCCTCTATTTTTCCGGACTCAAGCAGCGCGGCCTCTATGGCATCGACTATTCTCTGAAGGAAAATCTCACCGTCCACGATTTCATGCACCACGAGCGCGAAGTGGTGGACATGGAACGCCAGCGCATCCTGAAGAATCTCGTGCTCCACAAAATCGAACTCATCCGCGGCCAGGCTTCCTTCGAAGACGCACACACCGTCATCGTCGCCAGTCTAATCGGCACGCGCCGGCTAAAAGGCGAAGTCCTCCTCATCTCCACTGGCTCCAAGCCCCATCGCCCCTCGGAGATCGCCTTCGACGACATTCACACGTTCGACTCGGACACTTTCTTGCAGATGGACCGCATCCCCAAAAGCCTCGCGGTCATTGGCGGCGGTGTCATCGGCTGCGAATACGCTTCCATCTTCAAGGCGCTTGGAGTTGACGTAACTCTCGTGGACGGCCGCGACCGTCTGCTTCCATTTCTTGACAACGAGATTTCTGATCGTCTGCGCGATCGCCTTGCAGACATTGGCATGCATTTCTTGTTTAACGAGCGACCCGTCAAAACCGAAAACTCCGCAAACGGAGTGCGCCTCACGATGAAGAGCGGCAAAGTCCTCGAAACGGACGCCGCGCTCTTCGCCGCCGGGCGGCGCGCCGCCGTCGATGGCCTTGCTCTCGAAAAAGCGGGCCTCTTCATTAACGATCGCGGCTACATCCCCGTGGACGAACACTACCGCACCACGGTTCCGCATATTTACGCCGCGGGCGACGTGATTGGTTTCCCTGCGCTCGCTTCCACTTCTATGGAGCAGGGACGTGTCGCCGTCTGCCACGCCTTTCACCTGAAGTACAAAGAGCGCGTCGCGTCGCTTTTGCCCATGGGCATCTACACCATTCCGGAAATCTCCGCCGCCGGAGAAACCGAAGAGTCCTGCAAAGAAAAGAAACTCGACTACGTTGTCGGCCGCGCTCTTTACGAGAACAACGCGCGTGGCCACATCACTGGCGACACCGCGGGCATGCTGAAACTCATTTTTTCTCGCGCCGACCGCAAACTTCTCGGCGTCAGCATCATTGGCGAAAACGCCACCGAACTCATCCACATCGGCATGATGGTCCTCGATAACGGCCTCACCATCGACGAATTCATCGAACAGGTCTTCAACTACCCCACGCTCAGCGAAACCTATAAGTACGCCGCCTACGACGGCCTCGGCAATCTCGCCGGCCACAAACTCCGCGAAGGCTGACTCCATGCGCCTAACAGCACTCTTTTTCTTCGGTCTTTTGTTCGCGGTTCCCGCTCCGCGCCCGCGAACTTCCGCACCGCGGGCCTATCTCGGCTTCGACCGCAACATCTACCCCGGCGATACCGCGCTGCCGATTCTGCGTAAATCCTTTTCTTTCACCGGCTACTGGCTCAGCCCTCCTCCCGGTGGAAAATCCAATTCCTGGTCTGGCAAACGTGAACTTCTTCGCTCCCGTGGTTTTGGCTTTGCATTGCTCTTTGCAGGACCTACTTCCGGCGAGTTGCGTGATGCTCCGTATACCCTAAAGCGAGTCGCTGAAGACACGCAGGCCGCGGCGGCTGCAGCACACGGCGAAGGTTTTCCTCGCGGTTCCATCATCTTTCTGGACATAGAGGAGGGTGGCCGTCTTCCCAGCACCTACTTCACCTACCTAAAACTCTGGGCCTCCGAGCTCTCTCGCCTCGGCTTGCGTGCCGGCATCTATTGTTCCTCCATCCCGATTGATGAAGGCGAAGGCCTGACGCTCATCACCTCTGACTTCATTCGTGAGAAAGTCGGTCCAACGGAACTCGTCTACTGGGTTTACAACGATGCTTGCGCTCCATCGCCCGGATGCGTTGCTCCGCAAAATCCTCCGCACCCATCGAGAAGTGGCATCCCTTACGCGCAGATCTGGCAATTCGTTCGCTCCCCGCGGGATAAGGAAACCGCCGTTCACTGTACCGGTTACTCAAAAAACGGACACTGCTACGCTCCTGGCGACACCGCCCACTCCTGGTTCCTGGATATGAACACCGCAACTTCTCCCGATCCCTCCGGCGGTGCGAAATGACGGGTTTTCAAAAAACAAAAAGAGGCGGACTTGCGTCCGCCTCTTTGCCTGCACTCCGGAGCCTGCGTTTAGATTTGCGCCAGCCCGCCGTCCACGGTCACTTCGGAGCCGGTCATAAACGAAGCATCCGCCGATGCCAGGAACGCAACCGCGCCGGCGATCTCCGACGGCTGGCCGATTCGCTTCATCGGCACTTTGGCTACGACGTCCCGGACGAATTGGTCGATCTGTTCCTTCGGCAATCCAGTGCGCGCAAACCCCTCCGGTGTCTCAATCGGGCCCGGACTCACAGCATTTACGCGAATTCCGCGTTCAGCCAATTCCGCCGCCAGCGACCGCGTGAACGAACGCAGAGCCGACTTTGTCGCAGCGTACACGGAGCCATTCACCATGCCGAGTTCGCTCGCCACCGACGTGTTGATGATGATCGAAGCGCCGTCATTCAGCAGCGGCAGCGCTTTCTGGATCGTGAAATACACGCCTTTCGCATTGATGTCGAAAAGTTCGTCGTACAAGCCCTCCGTCGTCGCCGTCATCGGCGCGAACTTGTAAATTCCCGCGTTCGCGAACAACACGTCGATTTTTCCGAGTTTCTGCAGGACCGTGGCGTAGAGCTTGTCCAGCTCCTCGGCCTTCGAGACGTCCGCTCGCACGGCAACCACGTCCTTGCCGATCTGCTTTACCGCCTCGTCCAGCGTTTTCTGATTCCGGCCGGAAATCACCACGCGTGCGCCTTCCTCGTAAAATCGCTTCGCCGTTGCCAGTCCGATGCCGCTGTTTCCCCCGGTTATAACTGCTACTTTCCCTTCGAGTCTCTTCATGACAGCCTCCCAATCGAATTCTCAAAATCCAGAGCCTCAAGGCCTTGCCGTTTCGCCGCTCTCTTGAGGTTTCGATACTTAGATGAGCGTCTAACTATTCGGTTGCACGTTATTTCGATGAGTGTCAAAATGACTTAAAAGTAGCACTGTCAAGCGGATCCTGGATCAGCTAAAGTGAATACTCGCCTATGGATAGAGCCCAAATCGAAAAGATATCGAAGGCCCTGGCCGACGCGACCCGGTTGAGAATCTTCGAGGCCATTTCAGGAACGCGCCACATGAATTGCGGGGACATCGTCTCGCTGCGCGGGGTCACTCCGGCGACGGTCTCTCACCACCTGAGAATCCTGAGCGAAGCTGGATTGATCACCTGCCGCCGCGAAGGGCAGTTCGTTTACAGCGAAGCTGTGCCTGAAACCATCAAAGCCTACACGCGGGCTCTGACGAAAATCACGAACCGAAGAAGACTCCGGCACGACGCGTGAAAAGAAATTAATTGGTTGGATTTCGCGGAAATTTGAAGTAGGGAAGCCGCGCGCCCTGATCCATAATTTGATCCGCGCGGATACTCGCGGGAGCTTCGAAGCCCGCGGTCCCGCCGTTGGTCACGTAATCGTCCTGGTCCACGCCGTCGCCGCTGACTCCCAATCCGCCGACGAGCACACCATTGCGGAAAAGTCCGGCGCTCCCCGGAAAAAAAACAATCCCGCTTTTGTTCGCATTTGCAGCGCCGCTCTGAAATCCCTGCGTGCAGGGATTTGCCAAATCCATCGTATACAGATTGAAAAAAGGCCCAGCGTTCGAACTATCGATTCCCGGCGGATAGAGCGGTTGCGCGCCAAAACTGATGGTCCGGTTCGTCACCGCCGTGCCCATCGGCACGCCGTTCAGGTCCGCGGCTGTTCGAACGGCACTGTTGAAGTACACCATGTTTCGAGCTTTGGTCGCGGCTACATCAATGCTGAAGACAGTTGAATCTTGCATGCGCCGCAATCCGATGATGGTTCCATCAAGATCCGCAACGGCGATCACCATTCGCGTTTTCGAACCGAGCGGCAATCGAATCGCCGCGCGAGCGGTGTTGGCCGTGGCCTCCGCATTGTTCAGAATTTGCGCCACGTCCGCCGCGCTCAAACCTCCCAGAGGCCCCGCCGCCGGCGGGATCAGGTCGCCTTCCGGCGGCTGCCCCTGGCTGTTCGCGGGCGCCACCAAAAAACTCCCCGCGCCGGCAACCGGTCCGGCGGAAAAGCCGGCAGGGAGCGAAGTTTGATCCACAAATGGAAGTGCGATTCCTGCGATAAAAACCACTCCGGGCGCTGCGGGCGTCGGACCAAAATTGTCGCCCGCTGCGCCGCGTTGAGTGGTGGCGCCGGCGAGTGCTGCGAATTCCGCGACGTTCGAATTGGTCGAGGAAGTCACCACACCGATTCCCCCGACGACGACATTTTTGTAAAAAATCGGCACGCCCCCGGGATTTACCGCGGTCGCGTTCGAATCGGCGGTGTCGGCTTTGCCGGTGAGAATGCCGAGGCCGAATCCGCCGCTCAATGCCAGCGAGGGGGGGATTTTGGTTAGAAAGTTCGGGTCATTCACCAGCGTGCAACCGCGATTTGTGTTTTCGATTCCGTAAAGATCCGCGGGCGGCTGATTCATCACGCCGGGCGGAAAATGAATCCCGCTGATGAAGCGCACCGTGCGGGAAGAGAGCGGCGCCTGATTGTTGCTAAAAAAAGCGCCGGTGCGCGCGAGCGCCACAGCGACGTCGTTTGCATTTTGTGTTTGTCCAAAATTTCCAATCGAAGCGGCGGGGGCATTTTGCGTTCGAAAGACTCCGAGCACGAATCCCGCGCGATCCACCACGGCGACCACCATATCGGTGTTCACGGAATTTACCGCTGCCGTTACGATATTTTGCACGTCAGCCACCTGCAGCGCCTGCACCGCCAGAACTGGCGGCGGCACAGCAGGAGCGCTGCTCCCGCCCCCGCAGCCGAACAGCAGTAGTGCCTGCGTTCCGGCAATGCCCACGGCCAGGGCCACGCCAAGCGCCAGAGTCTTCTGGCGGCGTCGAAGAGCCTGCCGCGATTCCAGCGGCTTTCGCAATTTGTGAGTTGTTTCCATCTCGAGAGTACCTTCGTACGTATCACACTCGTTTGCGGCCCCTCAACGCATTTGCCCCGCGGTTGGCGCGTACTGGTGAACGTGTGAAGCGTGGTGCTGCGTTATCGAATGTCTCCATGCATCCGGGAAAACTGTTGCTCACCGCTTCTCGATATTGTTAGCTAGTACGCGATTCCTTTCTTCATCCATTCGTGCAGGCTGAGCGCATGATTTTTTCCATTTCGCAGCAAGTGCCACGCGCATTTTGCGCGGCTTGCTGCTTCCTGTTTCTTTGCTCCGCGCTCCCAGGGGCACATTTTCGGAATCAAGCTCCGGCACCAACGCAGGAGGGGGCAAAACAGTCCAGCGTGCAAGGTCCGCCGCTGCGCATTCCACG
Organism: Acidobacteriota bacterium; assembly: GCA_003224055.1. Classification (GTDB taxonomy): domain Bacteria; phylum Acidobacteriota; class Terriglobia; order Acidiferrales; family UBA7541; genus Acidiferrum. Next base: position 63,443 of record QHYE01000020.1, read on the forward strand.
CCAGCAGGCGCAGACTACGGCCGCACTCGATGGCCGTGTGCGGGATGCCGGGTCACCCGAGAGTGCGAGGCCGGTGTCCGCAGTGATGCTCACTTTGCGCAATCTGCAGTCCGGTCAGGTTTTCAGCGGTGTCTCGTCCGGTGAAGGCGTGTTTCGTCTTTTCCCCCTGCCGCCGGGACGGTATGAACTCCGGGTGGAAGCCAAAGACTATACTCCATTCGTCCTTGCTGACCTCACACTTCAACCGGATGAAGTCGTGACGCTTGAAATTTCTCTCGTGTCTGCGGCAACCATCGAGGGGCGCTCCCGCCTGCCGCGTTTACCGGAACTCGGGCCTGCGCTTTCCGCCGAAGCGCAACCGTCCTTCGGCAGCTATCGCGAGTTTCACCATCGCCTGGACTCCGATCCCAACTACATCGAAAACATTTCGCCGGACACGCTGCCGCCCGTCGCCGATGTCTACAACAAGGTTCCGAATCGCTGGGCTTTGGAGCAGCCTGACTATCGCCGCTATTCTCAGAAGGGCGAGTACATCTACACCAAGACGCGCTGGTACGATCCGTTCAATCGCAATCGTTTCAAGGGCGATGAACCGATCTGGCCGGGATTTCTTGGGCAGCAGACGTTTTTGAATCTTACCGCGTCGTCTGAAACTTTTTTCGATGGCCGGCGCGTTCCTTCTCCAAGCAACGTCAGCACCCAACGTCCAGGCAGCTCTGGATTTTTTGGAAAAGGCGAACAGGCTTTTCTCGATCAAACGCTCCGTTTTACGTTTGATTTATTTCACGGCGATGCGGCGTTCAAGCCCGTGGACTGGCGCGTTCGAATCACTCCCGAGATCAGCCTGAACAATTTGAAGGTGCGAGACCTCGGCATCATCGGGCCGGACGTACGCAGCGGCACCAACCGCTTTGACACACACGTGGGCCTTCAAGAGGCTTTCGTAGAAGTGAAACTTCACGATCTTGGCCCGAATTACGATTTCATTTCCGCGCGAGCCGGCATCCAGCAGTTCAACGCCGATTTTCGCGGCTTTCTTTTTGTGGATGAGCAGCCTGCCGTCCGCATCTTTGGAAATTTCCATTCCGGCCGCATCGAATACAATCTCGCGTATTTCCAATTCCTCGAGAAAAACACGAACAGCGGCCTCAGCACGTTCGAACGCCGCCACCAGCAGGTGCTTCTCGGCAACGCCTATTTGCAGGATTTCTTTTTCCCCGGCTACACGGCGGAATTTGTCGCCGCCTGGAATAAGGATGATCCCAGCGTGCATTATGACGACAACGGTTTTCTGGTCCGCCCTTCGCCGATCGGCAACGTGATCAATCAAAATCCCGGGGCAGGCCCGATTCTTCATGGCATTCGCGTTGGTTACTTCGGCTGGCTCGGCAGCGGACACATGCGCCGCATCAATCTGACACACGCGTTTTATCAAGCTCTCGGCGAGGACACTTTCAATCCTATTGCGGGCAAGCGCGTCACGGTCAATGCGCAGATGGCTGCCGCTGAAATCTCCTATGACAAGGATTGGATCCGCTACCGCGTGTCCGCGTTTTACACTTCAGGCGATTCGAATCCGCGCGACTCTCGCGCCCGCGGGTTCGATTCCATCGTTGATCTTCCGAACTTTGCCGGCGGACTTTTCAGCTTCTGGAATCGTGAAGGCATCCGCTTTCTCGGTTCCGGCGTTCTTCTGACCACACCCGGAAGCCTCATTCCATCGCTTCGTTCGAGCAAAGAGGAAGGCCAGGCGAATTTCGTGAACCCGGGCATCTTCCTCGCCAACGCCGGAGCAGATTTCGATATCACTCCCAAATTGCGAGGCTTTGCAAACTTCAATTTTCTCCGGTTCGAACGCACCGAGGCGCTGGAGTTTTTGCTCTTCCAGTCCCCCATCCGCCACACGATCGGCGAAGACTTCGGCGTCGGCGTGGAATACCGTCCGCCGTTGAGTGAAAACATCATTCTCACCGGCGGGGCTTCCGCGTTGCAGCCGGGGCAGGGATTCAAAGATATTTACACGGGCCGGACACTTTTTTCGCTTTTCGGTTCCGCGAAGTTTACGTTCTGAGGCGCGCAGAGAATGCTCCCACTCCAAAAACCCGGAACGCCTTCTCTGCGAAATCTCTGCTTCCTCTGCGTCTCTGCGTTATCTTTTCTCTTCGCTCTTCATGGGAGCTCGAATTTGTCCGCGGGCGCCTCGCAGGAGGCCGCCGCGTTCCACGGCCAGTCCCATGAAGAAGCGGAGCGCAAGTCTTCCGGATGCATCTCCTGCCACACGTCGACCGATGAACCCACGATGCACCCGACAAAAGCCGTGCACATCGGCTGCACCGACTGTCACGGCGGGAACGCTTCGATTTCCATTGCGCAGGGTACTGCCACGAATTCTCCCGAATACAACTCTGCAAAAGAGAAAGCCCACGTTCAGCCAAACGACCCGGTGTTCAAAAATCGCTCGGCGCTTCCCGAGCGCGCGTACACAAAATGGCTTGCGGAATCCGCGGAGTACGTCAAATTTGTAAACCCTGGGGATCTGCGCGTCGCCGCCGAAACTTGCGGTGCCGCTGGTTGCCACGCCGCTGAAACTCGAGCGGTGTCTACGAGCATGATGACGCACGCCGGATTCCTATGGGGCGCGGCGCTGTATAACAACGGCAGCTATCCCACGAAGAACTCGCGGTTCGGCGAAAGTTACGATCGTGACGGGAAGCCGCAATCGATCAGGACTTCTCCGAAGCCAACGACGGAAGAAACTCGCGCCAAAGGAGTCCTTCCCGAGCTCGATCCACTCTTGCGCTGGGAAACTTCGCAACCCGGCAATGTGTTGCGGGTCTTCGAACGAGGCGGGCGCAAGAAAGCGGAGATCGGCAATCCGAATCGCGAAGAAGAGCCCGGCAAGCCCGACGATAAGCTCAGCGAAAGAGGTTTTGGAACCGAACTGCGCACGGATCCCGTATTTCTTGGCCTGCAGAAGACGCGATTGCTCGATCCGATTCTTTCTCTCCCCGGCACGAACGATCATCCCGGCGATTATCGCGCGAGCGGCTGCACCGCGTGCCACGTGATCTACGCGAATGATCGCGATCCGTCCCATTCAGGTGCCTACTCACAGTTTGGCCATTTGGGCTTCAGCGCTTCCTCCGATCCAACAATTCCAAAAAATGAGGCTGGCCATCCCATCAAACATGCCTTCACGCGCTCGATTCCGTCGAGCCAATGCATGATTTGCCACATTCATCCGGGCACGAACATGGTCACGACGTATTTCGGGCTGACCTGGTGGGATAACGAGATGGATGGCGACAAAATGTATCCGAAGGAGCAGCGCAATCCCACGGAAGAGCAACGCTACCAATCTTTCGAACGGAACCCGGAAGGCGCGGCGGTCCGGGGGCTCTGGAACGACGACAAATTCCTGGAGAAAATTGGCAGCCACGAATTCAACAAGGAATTGAAGACCACGCAGTTCGCGGATTTTCATGGGCACGGCTGGGTTTTTCGGGCCGTTTTCAACCACGATCGAAAGGGGAACTGGCTGGACAAGGACGGCAAGCAAATCGCATTTGACGATCCCGAGCGCTTCGGCAAAGCCGTTCATCTTGCGGACATCCATCTTGAAAAGGGCATGCAATGCAACGATTGCCACTTTTCGCAGGACAATCACGGTAACGGAAAAATCTACGGGGAGCCGCGGGCCGCGATAGAAATTGATTGCGTGGATTGCCACGGCACGATTCGAAAGAAGGCGACGCTGGTCACATCCGGTCCCGCAGCTCCTGAGGGCGGCCGGTATCTGGATGCGCTGCGGACGCCGTGGGGACTGCGGCGATTCGAATGGCGCGGCGACAAAGTCTTTCAGCGTTCCATGTCGGAAGAAAGCAAGGGATGGGAGATCGTTCAGACCGTCGATACGATCACTAGGGGCAATTTGCACTTCAATGCGAAGTCTCTTCGCGCAAAGCTCATCAACAAAGATGGCGTTGTGCCCGCGTATCCATCGGACGGCGATGCCACGCTGGCGCATGCGAACAGCAGCATGACTTGCTATGCGTGCCACACGTCGTGGACGCCGACGTGCTTTGGCTGCCATTTGCAAATGACGGCGAACGCGCGCAAACCCATGCTGCACAATGAAGGGCTGCTCACAAAAAACTACACCAGCTACAATTTCCAGGTGCTGCGCGACGACACTTATATGCTGGGCGTGGACGGGACGGTGACCGGCCACCGCATCGCACCTGCGCGTTCGTCGTGCGCGGTGCTGGTCAGCTCGCAAAATGCGAATCGCGAATGGCTGTACTACACACAGCAGACGATTTCGGCGCCGGGTTTTTCCGGGCAGGCATTTTCCACGTTTGTTCCGCACACGGTGCGCGCGAAGGAGACCAAGGAGTGCAGCGATTGCCATGTCTCCGCGCAGAACGACAACAATGCCTGGATGGCGCAGTTGCTGCTGCAGGGAACGAATTTCATGAACTTCATGGGCCGGTACGTTTATGTCGCCACGGGCAAAAAGGGGTTCGAAGCCATCGCCGTGGCGGAACACGATGAACCGGAAGCCATTTTCGGGAGCGATCTTCAGCGCATCGCGTATCCAGACAATTACAAGAAATTTGTGAGCCGAAAACGAGAGCTCAGCGCAGCTGCGGAGCACACCGGCAACGTGCTCGATATTCAAGCACGCGGCGAGTACGCCTATGCAGCGAACGGTCCCGGGGGGCTGCGCGTCTACGACATCGCGAATATTGATAACAAAGGTTTCTCCGAGAAGGTCAATACCGCACCGGTTTCGCCGCTCGGCCAGCGTTTCTTTGCGCCGACGAAAAATGCTCTCGCCGTTGCCTCTCCGACGACATTGGGTGTCGATCCGTTGCGGCAGCAATTGCCCGAGAATGAAGAGCAGCGGATTCATCTTCTCTATGGCTTTCTTTACGTCGCAGACCAAGAAGAAGGCCTGGTCGTCATTGGCGACCCCAATCTGAAATCGAAGAGTCCCGGCGTGGGCACGCTGCTCGACGGCAATCCCGCCAACAATTTCCTGAAGCGCGCTTTGGCCTTCAATCCGGACGGGGTATTAACGGGCGCTCGCCGGATCACGATCGCGGGCAACTATGCGTACATCCTCACGGAGAAAGCATTGGTGGTCGTGGATCTCGACAATCCACTCGCTCCGCGTGTCACTGCCAGCATTGGCGCGCCCGCACTCAACGATCCTCGGGGCATCGCAGTGCAATTTCGCTATGCGTTTGTTGTGGATCGCGACGGGCTGAAAGTTCTCGACGTTACCGATCTTTCGCAACCGAAATTTTTGACCGATGCACGCGTTCCTCTCGAGGATGCTCGCAACGTTTATGCTGCGCGCACATACGCGTATGTTTCAGCGGGCAGGCAAGGCATGGCGATTATTGACGTCGAAAAGCCCAACGCCCCGAAGCTCGATCAACTTTTCACGGCGGAGGGCCAGCTCAATGACGTCAACGACGTGAAAATCGGAATGGTGGCCGCAACTGCGTTTGCCTTTGTTGCTGACGGCAAGAACGGCCTTCGGGTTCTGCAGATTCTGTCGCCCTGGGATGACCCCGCGCATTTCTCGGGCTTCAGCCCGCGGCCCACGCCCAAACTTATTGCCACTGCGCACACGCGCGGTCCCGCGCTCGGTATTTCGAAAGGGATTGACCGGGACCGTGCCGTCGATGAATCGGGCAACCAGCTCGCGGTGTTTGGCCGCCGTGGGGCCCGGCCGCTCAACCGCGACGAAATGCGTTCTCTCTACATTCATCTCCGTACGGACGAACCGTACTCCGTCACGGATGATGCTGTCGAGCAACCGCGCTCCGCGACGTCATCCGCTATCTCGTTGACTTCCTTTTTCTCCCGTGCCCGAGATTGGTTGAATTCCTTCCGATGAGGGTATCGTCATGAAACGACGCAAATTTCTTTCCTCTGCTGCAAAGGCCGGGTCGGCTGCAATCTGCTCGCAGATTGTGCCGCCGGCCGTTCACGCGTTGCTTGCTTCGGGAGGCGCCGCATCAAAAAGTTATCCCAACGATGCCGCCCGCCCGCAAATTGCGCTCACGTTGGACGATCCTACTCTCAAGCTCGGATCGGTCTTGAAATGGCAGGAAGCCAACACGCGGATTCTGAAAGCGATCGCGGCGAAAGATATTCGGGCGGCGCTTTTTGTTTGCGGGATGCGCGTGGATGAAGCCGACGGCGCGAAGTTACTTTCCGCCTGGGACGAAGCGGGCCACCTGATCTGTAATCATTCTTACTCGCACAAATTCTATGGTGAGCAGACCAGTTACGCCGACTTCGCGGTGGATTTTCTGAAAAATGAAAAGGTGATTGCTCCCTATCACAATCGCAAAGCGCTGTTCCGCTATCCGTACTTGAAGGAAGGAGACACAGCCGAGAAGCGCGATCGTTTTCGCGCGTTGCTCAAGGAGCGCGGATACCGCGTCGGCCATGTCACCGTTGATGCCTCGGACTGGTATGTGAGCCAGCGCCTGGTTGATCGCCTCGGGAAGCAGCCCAACGCTCCCGTGGCGCCGTATCGCGACTACCTCATCGCTCATCTGCTGGATCGCGCGGGGTTCTATCGTCAACTTGCTCTGGACGTTCTCGAACGCGATATTCGACACACGATCCTGCTGCATTTTAATCCGTTGAACGCCTACGTCCTGCCGGATGTGCTTACGGCCTTCGAGAAGGCCGGTTGGCAATGGATTGACGCGTCCCTGGCGTTTGAAGACCCCGTCTTTCGCAATCAGCCGCAGATCGTGCCGGCAGGGGAGAGCCTGGTTTGGGCGTTGGCGAAGGAAACGGGGCGGTTCAATGCCCGCCTTCGGTATCCGGGGGAGGACGGGGACTTCGAAAGGCCGAAAATGGACGCCCTGGGGCTGTAATCCGTCCCGTCTGGCGCGAGGGGGGCCAAGGTTGGGGCCCTCAGGATTCCTTACCTCGAAGTTAGTTTCCCTTTTTGTTCGTCTACAGCTATCCCTTTCCAGGCGCAGGACTTGCGGCATTATGTCCACTATCGGAACACTCAACCCCTTTCCTTTGTGCCTTTTACCACCTTGTCGCATCTAATTGAGGTATAATGAGACGTTCACACTTTTAACGCATAGCATCCATTAAAATAATTCGTGAGGGACCCTGAGTGAACAAGGGTATCGTGTAAATGGAGAGGGTGGAAGGCTTCCCAGGGTAGCCCCACCAAGAAAGGCAGTAACAGGTACTAGTACATGACCAAACAATTTCTACTGGCCAGCGATTTCGACCAGACGCTCAGCTTCAACGACTCGGGAGTCGTTCTTAGCGAGCTCATCGGCTTTAACGGCTTCCACGACAAGGTGAAGGGTCTCGCGGAGATGAACCTCGTCCAGCAGGGCGCGGAGCTCAGCTACCTCATCCTGCACGACCCGGATTTTCGCCGCGTGCGCCGCGAGCACCTCGTGGACACCGGGAAACGTATTCGCCTGAAGCACGACGTTGCGCTCTTTGCACGCGCGCTTGAGAATCTCGCCGATGGCTACAAGTTTCACTTCAACGTGATCTCTGCTGCGCCTCAGGAGATCATCCAGTCGGCGCTCGAGGGCATCGTTCCGCCGGACCACATCTTCGGCACGCGGTTCCGCTACAACGAAACCACCGGAGAAGTAGATTCCATCATTCGCGCTTCTGCCGGCTGGGGCAAAATCACCGTGCTCGAGGAACTTCGCGCAAGCCTCGGCATTAGCCACGACCAGATCATCTACATGGGCGACGGCAGTTCGGACTTGCCCGTGATGATGCATGTCAACCAGTACGACGGGCTTACGATTGCGGTCTCCGAAGCCAAGTTCATTACGCGTGTGGCCAAGCGAACCGTTCTCAGCGATAACGCCATGAGCGTGCTCGTGCCAGTGCTGGAAAAAGTCCTGCGCTGGGACTCTGCGCGCATCCGGCGGCTGTTTGCTTCCTACGGCCTCACTTTGCTCGAGTGGGACAAAATGCGCACCGACCGGCTGACCATTCAGGATTCGACCGAGCACGTGTCCGTAGCGGCGGCGCCGCAACTCAACGCTCAGTAAATTCTATTCGTCGAAGAGGGGCGGGCCTTGGCCCGCCTTTTCTTTTTTTCATTTGTAGCGCCGTACTTCAGCCGGGCATCTTATGTTCTTGCTACACTTCTGCGGTTCGGAGGCTCTATGTCAAAAAAATCCATTCTGATGATCGTCGGCGATTATGTGGAAGACTACGAAGTGATGGTCCCTTTCCAGGCGCTGCTGATGATCGGCCACACCGTTCACGCGGTTTGCCCGGGCAAAAAGTCCGGTGAGTTCGTTCGCACCGCTATCCATGATTTCGAAGGCGACCAGACCTACTCCGAAAAGCGCGGACACAATTTTGGACTCAACACCACTTTCGACCAAATCAAGGCCGAAGAGTATGACGCCCTCGTCCTTCCAGGTGGACGGGCGCCGGAATACATTCGCCTCAATCCGCGTGTCATCGAAATCGTTCGCCACTTTTCCAAAGGGAGCAAGCCGATTGCCGCCATCTGTCATGCCGCGCAGATCCTCGCCGCGGCTGGCGTGCTTCAGGGAAAAAAGTGCAGCGCCTATCCCGCCGTCGGACCCGACGTCACCCAAGCCGGCGGCATCTACGTCAATCTCGCCATGACCGATGCCATCGCCGACGGCAACCTCGTCACTGCGCCGGCCTGGCCCGCGCATCCTGCCTGGCTCGCCAAATTTCTTGCCGTTCTCGGCACAAAAATAGAACCGTAATTTCCAAAGCCAGCTTTTTGAATCCATTCGTTCCAAGAAACGAATCCGTGGCTTCGCTCTTTCCTAAAACCGTTCCAGAGTGGATAATTTCTTTTCGGCACCTCACGAAAGGTTGAATCTAGACTCATGGCAAACGTCAACACCAGAAAAGGTGTTATTGGCATCCTCACCGGAGGCGGCGACGTACCCGGTCTGAACCCGGCGATTCGTGGCGTCACGCTCCGCGCTTTGCGCGAGGGCTATCAGGTTATCGGCATTCGCCACGGCTGGGCCGGGCTCGTGGACATGGTCCGCGAAAAGGATTGCGACAACTCCGACAACTTTATTCTGCTGGACGAAGAAATCGTCGATCGCGCCGGCCGCACCGGCGGCACGTTTCTCCATTCCTCGCGCACCAATCCCGGACGCGTCAGCAAGTCCAGCGTGCCCGTGCATCTCAAGGACAAATTCACGGCCGAGAAAAACGATCTCACTCTCGAAGTTTTGAAAAACCTCGCGTGGCTTGGTATTGAGACGCTTATTCCCATCGGCGGCGACGATACGCTTAGTTATGGCGTCCGGCTTCACAAAGAAGGATTCAAGGTCATTGCCATACCGAAGACGATGGATAACGACGTCCCCGGCACCGATTACTGCATCGGTTTCAGCACGTGCATCACGCGCACGCTTCAGCTCGTCAACAGTCTTCGTACGTCAGCCGGTTCCCACGAACGATTCATGGTTCTCGAAGTATTCGGGCGGTATGCGGGCTTTACCGCCATGCTTCCAACGATGGCGGGCGCGGCCAACCGCTGCGTGATCCCCGAATACAAATTCAATATCGAACGGCTCACCGAGCTCCTTGTCGAAGACCGCCGCAAGAATCCCAGCCGTTATTCCACGGTGCTCGTTTCAGAGGGGGCGATGTTCGAAGGCGGAGAAATGATTTTTGAAAATGACGCCACGGATGCATTCGGGCACAAAAAACTTGGCGGCATAGGCGACATCATTTCGGAGAGAGTGAAAGAGCTCTCAAAAAAATACAACAACGGCAAAACCATCGACGTTGTGAATCAAAAGCTTGGCTATCTGGTTCGCTGCGGCGATCCGGACGCGATTGATTCCATCGCTCCCATGGCTTACGGCAATATCGCGCTCGATCTTCTCCTGAAAAAGATTCACGGCCGCCTGGTCGTTCTGCAAAAAGGCCGTTACAGCGACATTCCCATCGAGACCGTCACGTCCACGAAAAAAGTCGTCAACATCAAGGAACACTACAACACCGACCGCCTTCGCCCACAATTCTCCAGCTTCGAGAACAAGCCCCTCTTCCTCATGACCGGCGACATGGGCTAAGTTCTCTATGTGGCGTGGTTTCTTAAGAAAACCGTTAACTTCCTCTTGCCAAATTCTTCAGCTTTTTTGCCAGCTTCTCTATCTCTTCTGTCTTCTTGTACATCTGCACGGACAGAACATTTGTCGTCGTCTTCTGCATCTCTTTCCGCAAATCGTCCGACAACTGGTACAGCCGCTCCACTCCCACTCGAAACTCTTTTTCGTTCCGGACCATCGCAGCTCGTTTCATCGCTTTCAGGTCGGACGCATCTGCAGTCTTGTTTTTTTCCTGCGGATCTCCCGGCGTCGGCGGTTTTGGGAAAGTCGGCTTTCCAGGCGTCTGTCCCAGGGCTACGCCATTGCATACCACCAGTACGCCCGCCATCGTTGCCAGATCCCATACGAATCCGCGCCTTGTTTCCTGCATGTTTGCCTCCCCAAAGTCTGCAGCCTGCTAGTGCGACCCGCTCCATTTTCCACCATTTCCAGTGCGCAGGGCGAAGAGTGAAACTGGCTGGTTTCGCTCCTTCTCCCGTTTCTCCAGCTTCAAGATTAAGCCGCTCTCTCTATCATGTCCTGGGAGCTTGGCAAGTCCTGCGAATGATCCACGTACTACGTTGCCTGCCCTGCGCGGGCCCACTCCATCGCCTGCTCCCGCAGGGTGTTCAGGCTGTTGGTCATGCGATCCGCCTCCACGTTGACCAGCGCGTAGCGGGCATTCTGCGGGTCGCCAGCGGCTACCATCTGATTGTGATCCTCGCGCAGGTCGGGGAACTCCTTCTCCGCGATGCGCGCGCCTCGCAAAACTCTTGCCAGGAGTTCGAGCGTCTTTTCCACATCGTCCCGGAATTTTCGAAACTCCGGCCGCGGAGGAGCTTCCTTAGTTTGCGGCAGGCCGGCTTCCATGGCCATCATGGCGTGGGCAAAACGGTGCGAACTGGCAAGCATCGCATTCCACCGGCTCATCTGATCCGGCGTGACGCCAGGCTCCGCGCCCAAGCGGTCGAGCGATGGCTCGAGATTCGAACGCGCGGTTCGCGCTCGCCGCCGTGCGAGATCCCGCTCCTTCTCGCCGGCCGGATTAGGCTCCAAATAACCCTGTGTGATCTGGTGAAAAGATTTTTTGTAGGCCTCCAGCAGTTTTGCGAAGAGCTCCGGTACCTGGGCGCTCTCCCACGTAGGCCATGCGGCGTACGCGGCCAGCGCAAGCAGCCCTCCGATCATCGTGTTGACGCCGCGCGCGTGAATCGCCTCCTTGGGCGAAACGCCCGCGATGGTGAGCAAAAGCACGATGAGCGCGCTGATCGTCACGGTGAAAACCCCGTAATTCGCAGGCCCGATCCATCGCACCAGAAAGGTGAACACCGCAATCAGTGCGATTTCCGTCACCGTATGAAGCGGCAGATAGTGAAATAGTGCCGTGGCCAGGAGCAGGCCTGCCATGGTTCCCACGATGCGCAGAATTCCCCGGCTGAAGGTAGTCGTAAAATCGGGCTTGAGCACCAGCACGGTCGTCATGGGAATCCAGTAGGACCGCTGCGACTCAAACATTCTTCCCACCGCGGCGCCGATAGCGAGGCAGACGGCCAGCCGCAGCGCATGCCGGAACGCGGCGGATTGCAGGTTCAGGTTCGCGCGTAGTGTCGCCAGTTGGCTGCTAAACCGCAGCCACCACGGTTGACGCGCTTCTTCCTTCGCAAATTGGGCTTGTCCTTCGGGTGTTGCGCGGGAAGCGAGATCGATGGCTGCTCGAAGTTGTCCGCTCAGGGCGTCCATTTGATGGCGCGCATTCTGTGCCACGGCAGCCAGGAACGTCCCGCGATCGCCGGCGTTGTCTTCCCGCAACTGATAAGCAAGCGCGACGCCGAGCACCAGCCGGTCCTTTTCGTCCGGTAATTCTTTCCCGGACACCAGGGATTCGCCGAGGTCTTCCAGAATCTTCGCGGCGTTATCGAGATAGCGGTCAATGATCTCGATCGCGGCATGGTCGCGGCTCTCCCTCTCCAGGCGCATGCGTAGCCGCGCCAGCACCGTCAGGCTCAAGCGGATGCGCTCGGCCTGTGTCAGCAACGACCGGTAGCGGACGGCTTCAAAGCTCTCGTCACGGCTGAGTCCCGCCAGTGCGTTCTGTGCCTGCAGGCTTTCCGCGGTGGCCGGGGGAGATTTCGCTGCCATCATTGGCGTGCGCGTCGCGCGCCTGCGCCAGAAAAAGCTCGCCCAGGGCGCGCCGCTCCGGCTCGTAACGCCACACCGGCCACAACGCCACAGAAATCCCCGTTTGCAGCAACCCTCCCGCGAGCGCCAACAACGCGGATTCCACAGCCTGGCGGGGCGTTAGCGGCTGTGCTGCGTACACCACCAGCATCACCGTGCTGATCACTCCGACGTCGGCAGCCGTCGTGCCCAGCGAGACGAGCAATCCGGCTACGAAGCTCCACGCCGTTACAATCGCAATTGCCGCCACGTTGTGGTGGCCCGTCAAACCTCCAAGCAGTACGGCGATGGAGCACCATACGGTGGAAGCCACCATGCGCTTTGCGCGTTGCGCGTAGGGATCGTTTCCATCCGAATAGGAAACATTTAGTGCGCCGCTGGCCATGGCCAGGCCGCCGCGCGGCATCCCCAGTGCATAGCCCGCAATCAGCGGCAGGATGACGCCAGCCGTGTTGCGCAGCGCCATCTGCGGCTGCATTTTCCTCTTGTCGAATTGCAGAACGATTTGGAGCAGTCTTCGCCACCACTCCGAAGACACTGCGCTCGGAGGCTTCGCAGGTATGCCTGGCTGCTGTTGCGTGATTGTGTTGGCTGGAGACGCTGCCGTCATCAGGCCATTAGCATAGCGGATTCTGCCAGGCCGCACTCTTCCGGGGACTTTTGTCGCGGCTCCAACGGTGGCCAATTGTGTAACTCTCGCGATGTTTCTCGCATCCCACAAACGAAGGAAAATCTGGGAGATACCTATGAACTACCGCCATCTTGGCAAGAATGGTCCTCTTGTTTCCGCGATCGGCTTGGGATGTATGGGCATGTCCGAGTTCTACGGAACGCGGGACGACGCGGAATCTATTGCGACCATTCATCACGCGATTGAACTCGGCGTTACGTTTCTTGACACCGCGGATACCTATGGCTATGGAGACAACGAAGTGCTCGTTGGGAAGGCGATCCGCGGCTTGCGCGAAAAAGTTTTTCTCGCCACAAAATTCGGCATCGTGCGCGACAAGTCAAATCCTTCGGTGCGTGGCGTTAACGGAAAACCCGAATACGTTCGAGCGTCTTGCGATGCCAGCCTGAAACGGCTGGGCGTCGAAACGATTGACCTGTATTACCAGCACCGCGTTGATGCGGCCGTGCCTATTGAAGAAACGGTTGGCGCAATGGCAGAACTTGTAAAAGCCGGCAAGGTGCGTTATCTCGGGCTGTCGGAAGCGTCGGCCGGCACCTTTCGGCGCGCGCACAAAGTCCATCCAATCGCGGCGCTGCAAACGGAATATTCGCTCTGGAGCCGTGATCCTGAGGATGAAATCCTTCCCACGGCGCGCGAACTGGGGATCGGATTCGTGGCCTACAGCCCGCTCGGGCGCGGATTTCTGACCGGCCAAATCAAGAGCTTTGAGGATTTTGCGGCAGACGACTACCGCAGGAACTCACCGCGTTTTCAGGGAGAGAATTTCGCGAAGAACCTCGATCTCGTTCGCCGTGTTGAGGCTATCGCCAAAGAAAAGAAATGCACGCCCGGTCAACTCGCGCTTGCCTGGCTGCTTGCCCAGGGCGAGGACATCATTCCAATCCCCGGGACAAAGCGGCGAAAATACCTCGAAGAAAATGCCGGTGCTCTGAACGTGAAGCTTACACACGGCGATTTGCGGTGGCTTGACGAAGTGGCGCCTCGCGGCGCGGCAGCGGGAATGCGGTATCCCGAGTACATGATGAAAACCGTGAACGTGTAAGCGAGGGTTGCGAACTTGGCGCAGTGCTTCGGCCGTCAGTGGCCGCTGGTGCGAAGCGCGGGGAGTGTGAAGGTGGTCTTCACTTCCTTGCGTTTCGACCAATCGTGGTAGGTGTGGCACTCGAAACAACGGGACTCCGCATGATCCGGCCCAGGTGCATGGCAAGTACGGCAGGTTGCGATCCCCGGCAGCAACACATCGCTCGATTCCGAGCTCGTCAACGCCTTCGCATGGCAACTCACACAAGTAAAACCGGTGTGCGCCCCGTGATCGAATTTCGCATGCGGCATCCAGCGTGTGCTCGTTTTTGCTTCGGCTATATTTGCCGGACCGTCCGCGCTCACCCCGATGTTGAGCGTGTGACATTGCTTGCAAGTTTTTCGCCAGAGCAGGTTCTCTGCCTCTGCGGTCCGTTCCGTCACCCACTGTGACGGAGTGAGGATGCGAACCTCTGGCGGCAACGCCTTGCCAGTCAAATCCCGATTCGGTTCGCGCACGATGCGACCCTCGCTGGGGTGCGCGGTGATGTAATCGTGGAACTTTTTCACGAGGAACGCATGCACGACGCTCGGCTCGTCGTGTGGAACGCCTTCATCGAAGCGCTTGTCAAACGTGAGCAAATGGCAGGAGGCGCAAGCGTTCGCGAATTTCACTGGCGCCATCAATTCGCGCCCGTTCACGGGCTTTGGGGCGCTCAATGTTCCGGCATGCAGGGGCAGAACTTCGTCGCTCTCATTGTAGCTGGCGGACGCGGCGCGATACTTCGGATCGGCGTACGTCAAATCCGCATCGGCGGCAGTTGCGTGATGGCAGTTACCACATTCGAGATTGACGATTGGACCGGTGGGCCCTCGGCGAATGGGTTTCAAATGGATCGCGTGATTGAGTTTGATCGTGCCGGGATCGCGTGCGGGGACTGCGGCCACCGTGCGCAACGCGGCGAATTCCGGATGGTTGTCTTCGAAGCTGAGAATGTGATTCTCGTACTTGGAGTCGGGACCTTTGGTGTGAAGATCGCGATGGCATGCCGCACACGCCTGGTTGCTGGCGGCGGAAAGATTGATGCGGCCGCGGTGCTCGGTGTGACACGCGGCGCAATCCGGTGATCTTTCCGGTGGAGAGTGGTGGACGGGCCCATCGTGGCAGGAGGCGCAAGCCTTGCTGGCGGCTTTTGCGGAAAACGTATCCGCTTGTTGCACATGGCAGGCAGCACATTCTTTCTCAAGAACGGCGTGGGCTTGGGACATCCGGCCGCTGGAATACACGCGATGATCACCAGATAGACCGCGCGAGGCGATCCAGATTAGCGCGAGCAGCGGTAGCAGGAGACTGAGCCAGAATTTCGCGCGCTTCAGCGGCGTCGGCCTTTTGAAATAGTTGAGGTCGATACGCTGCGCGAGTTTCTTTGTTGTGCGTGTGCGTGCCACGTTCTTCCGTCAGTAGCGCAGCGCCATCACGGCGTGGATGGCGCCGAGCAAAATCAGTGCGAGCGAGAGTGGAATGTGCAGCAGCAACCAGTCATGCAGCCAGTGGTGCAGCTGCTCCTGGCGCCGGAGCTGGCGCGCTTCGTCGCAAATGTCTGAAAGATCGTCGAGCGCGGCATGCCCCGCAGCCGTCAGTAGCGTTCGTAATCCGGCGAACGCGCTGGCCGCTTTCTGGGCATCACCCAGGCGCTGGCCACGCTGTTTCGGATTCTCGAGGAACGGCCGAATTTCTTGGACATAAAAGCGGCGGAGCGGCGCGCTCTCTTCTTCGCTGAGCAAAATAATCTCTGGGGCAGCGGCGACTGCTGCGCTGGCGCCGGCGCTAACGGCGGCCGAAGTACGCAATGGAACAGCGGACGCGGCCATCGTGCGCAACGCCGTGAACCCGCCGGCGCGCTGGCCTTCTTCGATCGAAGCCTTGGTGAATCCCAGAGACCCGCAGATCGATTCGACGGCACGATCGGCTTCTTCGCGGAGGAGGGAACGCACATGAGCGATTTCGTCGTAAATGGTTTCGAGCGGCACGTCGGAAGTCATGGCGCGGGGAACAAAGTGTTGCAGCGCGGTGCCCAACACGCCGCTGAGCACCGTGATGATGAGCAGCCACATCAAGACGCGCGTGAGCGTGCCGCCGAAATGAAATCTGCCGTGAAACAAAATCATCGGCAGCGCGAGAAAACCCAGCCAGAGATGGCCGCGCATCCAGGCTTGCGCCCGGCCTATACGCCACGTGGGCACGCGCTTTCGTGCGCCGAGAAACGCGGCAAAAAGCATGAAGGCAAAACCGATGCTGCCGAAAACCAGCCCAATCGTGCTGCCGCCGCGTGGTCCTTGCGGAGCGTTGAGCGCATAAAATACATAGACCATAGCTGACACCGAGAAAATTGCTAATGACACAATCGCCCAGCCGCGTTGGGTTCTGTCCAATCTCATTTCGGGTGGCCCTGGCCGAGCATGTCGGCAAAAAATGTGCGCGGGTCGACGCGGTGCGCCGCGTCATGCGGACACGCGTACACGCAGCTCGGCTCTTTCAAGTGTGTGCACAAATCGCACGACGTAGCTTTTTGCTTGATAGCTGCTTTCTTGCGGCCGGTGCGCTCGGGATCGTCGATCATCACTTCGAACGGATGCAAGTTGATGTTGCCGTAGGGACAATTCTGCGCGCAGAGGCCGCAGCCGATGCACCAATCCTCGATGATGACTTCGAGCGAATTGCGCCTTCGAATCGAGCCGACGGGGCAGCCGACCATGCAGAGCGGATCGCGGCATTGCCGGCAACTGGTGGCGACAAGATATTGATCGAAGCGCAAGCCATCGCGGATGAGGCGAGTGACTCCGTCGTGCGCATCAGCGCAAGCATTCACACAGGCGTCGCAGCGCGTGCAATTTTGCAAGTCCAGAATCAGCAAGCTCTGCGCCTCCATCAATCCTTGCGAGAGAAATTGATCGATGGGGACGTTGTGAACCATCTGCATGCGCTGCTGATTTGCGGCGAGGCGGCCGGCGGCGACGGCTTCCAGGCCTTTGCGGACGCTCGGGAAACGTTCCATCATTTGGCGGAAATCGTTGCCCGAGACGCGAACCAGCTCCACGTGGTCGAGAGCGATGCAGGTGGCCGTGCGCACGCCGCCGTCAAGCAAACCGATCTCGCCGAAGAAATCGCCGCGGGAAAGGTAGGCGAGCACCATCTCTCCGCCGGGATAATTTTCGGAGATTTTTACGAAGCCGATTCGAACGAGATAGAAACTGTCCGCCGGTTCGCCTTGAAGCGCGATCGCCTGGCCGGGAGCGAATCGTTGCAGTTCCACACTTTCCTTCAGGTGCTCGATGAAATCCGGAGAAAGATCGGCGAACATTGGGACGCCGCGAAGATGATTTTCGAGAGCGCGGCGGCGGTAGGTTTGGTCGAGCTGCGCGCGGAAGGATTTGTTCTTGAGCATGATGTCGAGAACGTTGCGCAGCATTTCAAAAGCGACGACATCGGATTCCGCGATCACGGTGGCGGAGCGGGGATAGAAATTCATGCAAGTCATTTCGCCAAAGAGATCGCCGGGACCAAGTTCGGCGACGGGGTTGCCATAGGAAAGATCTACGGAGGCATCGATGGGAATAGTTCTGTCCCGCGTTTCCTCTTCGCGTTTGTCTTCTTCGCGCGCGACAAGCGTGCTCGTGAGCCGCTTGAAGAGTCCTTTGGCACCGCCCTGTGTCTTGACGTGGGCAATGGGCGTGGAAATGGAAACTTTAGCCTTGCCTTCGAGAATATAGAAAGCGGTGGAACCGAATTCACCTTCGCGGCAGATGATCTCACCTTTGCGGTAGCGGCGCTTGACGATGGCGCCGCGATTGAGCTCCAGAAATGTTCCCGAAACGCCCTTGAAAACAGGGATTTGAAGAAGGTCTTCGGCTTCGAACCCTTGCGCACCGGGGCCGGTGGCGATGGCGGTGCCAACGACCCCTTTGTTGGTAAGCGCGCCCGTTGGGCAGGAAACCATGCACTCACCGCAGGAAATGCACGTGGAATCGCCCATCGGAGAATTGAGATCGAAAGCGATGCCGGCGGAATAGCCTTTGCCCATGCCGCCGAGGACGAAATTATTTTTGACTTCGTCGCAGCCGCGGATGCAGCGATCGCAGAGGATGCAAGCGTCATGGTCGACAGCAATGGCGAGGGAAGAGGCATCTTCACCGCGTGCGACGGTGCGTTTGGCGAAGCGCGGTTGCGAGGCTCCGGCCGCGCTCGCGAGTGTCTCCAGTTCACAGTCGCCGGAATTCAATTGGCGCGTGCAAGGAGAAGGATGGTCCGCCATCATCAATTCGAGCAGCGTCTTGCGGGCGCCCAAGACTTTCTCGGAATTGGTGACCACGTTCAAGCCGGGCTCGACCGGACGAACGCAGGATGCGGTGAGAACGCGTGCGCCAGTGTCCACGACGCAGAGGCGGCAGACCCCGACAGGCGTTTGATTTTGCAAATGGCAGAGCGTGGGGATGCTGATGCCGTTCATGCGCGCGGCGTCAAAAACGCTCGTACCGGCGGGCACGCGGACGGATTGGCCGTCGATTGTGATGTCAACAAGGCCGGGAGGTGTTGTAGCCGTCGTCATATCAGGGGCGAATTCCAACGCGCTGCGCTTCGCCGGCGCGGGCAGCAGGAGTGAAACAGATCCCGCTGGTGCATTGGCCTTTCAAAACGTGCGCGTCAATCTCGGCGCGAAAATGTTTTAGCACCGACTGAATGGGTGCGGGTGCGATCTGGCCGAGGCCACAGATCGAAGTAAGGCTCATGGCTTGCGAGAGCTCGTCGAGCAGCGCGAGGTCGGCACGATATTGGGGTTCGGGGACCCCGCCCTGCGTCCAGCGCACGAGCATGTCCGTCATTTTTTGCGAGCCGACGCGGCAGGGCACGCATTTGCCGCAGGACTCGTTGCGATAAAAACGGACGGCGTTCAGCGCCATGTCCAGCATGCAGGTCGTATCGTCGCAAACAACGATCGCGCCGGAACCGAGCATGGAGCCCGCTTCGGCAAGCGCTTTGAAATCGAGGCGCACGTCAATCATCGAAGCAGGAAGGTAGCCTGAGGATGGGCCGGAAGGCGCGAAAGCTTTCAGTTGGCGGCCGCCGCGAACGCCGCCTGCATGATTGAAAATGACTTCGCGCATGGGCGTGCCCATGGGGACTTCGAATATTCCGGGGCGCGCCACGTGGCCACTGACGCCGACAAACTTCAGACCACGGGAGCCGCCGGCGCCCTGCGCGGCGAACCAATCGACGCCCCGCGCGAGAATTTGCGGCACGTTGATGAAAGTCTCGACGTTATTGAGCACCGTGGGCTTTTGCCAGAGACCGGCTTGCACGGGAAACGGAGGCTTGTTGCGCGGTTCGGCTCGATGCCCCTCAATCGCCTCCATCAGCGCGGTTTCCTCGCCGCAGATGTAGCCGCCGGGACTGACGAAGACTTCGAGTTCGAAATCAAATTCACTGCCGAGGATTTTTTTCCCGAGGAGGCCGGCGCGACGGCAGCGGCCAATCTCTTCGCCAAGGATTTCTTCCTGGAGATGGTACTCATGGCGAATGTAGAGGATTCCGCGCTTCGCGCCGGCGACGATGCCGGCGATGAGCATTCCTTCGATGAGGAGATGCGGAAGATGCGTCATGATGAAGCGGTCTTTGATCGTGCCGGGCTCGCTTTCATCGGCATTGCATACGACGTATTTCACCGGGTCGCGCTCTTTGCGGACGAGATCCCACTTCACGCTGGTAGGAAATCCGGCGCCGCCCATACCGCGAAGTTCAGAAGCCTTGAGTTGAGCGATGACATCGTCGAAGGCTCGCGATTGAACGAGATTGCGAACGACGCCGTATTTTTTGGCATCTCCGTAAGGATCGGCCTTGCATTCGACGCGCGCCGCCCGCGGATGGGACTCAAGAATTTCTTCGCCGCGAATGGCGCCGCGAGCCATTTGTTCGGCAAGCGCAGCCGTAACATCCGTGAAAATATGATCGTTGATGGAGGCGGCGGGAGCGTGGTCGCAGCGGCCAAGACAGGAAACGTCGCGAATCTGCACGTCCTCAGGGCGCGCATTGGCGAAGCGGCGTTCGAGATCGGTCCGCAGTTCGCAGGCGCCGTTGAGATGGCAACTCATGTCCGCACAGACTCGAATTTCCGCCTTCGGAGGAGGCGCAAGATGAAAATGAGGATAAAAACTGGCGACGCTATGAATTTGATAGAGCGGGATCTGGCCGCGTTTTGAAAGATCTTCCAGCTCCGCCTTGGGCAGAAAGCCGTGGCGCAGCTGGATGGCCCGAAGCTCGTCGAAGATCACGGCGCCCCGTCTCGCGCGAAGTGAGTGCTGGATCTTCTGCATACTACTGGCCGGGAAGCGCGCTGTAAATAGCAACCCCGTTGGCTTTTCGCGCAGCGCTGTGAAAAAGACAACGCGGCCCGTTGACTTCCTTGCAGCGCAGACGATATAAGCAAACAGATTCGCCGGCACACTGAATGCGCCACGCATCCTACACCTCCATCCACCGCATGATTCTATGCGCATCGTTGCTTACAATTCCGGCCGCGCTTTCCGCACAAAAGGAACCCAGCAAATACATCGGTCCGGGTTCCTGCGCGGCGACGAGCTGCCATGGAAGCGTGAAGCCCGTCGCCGGAAGCCGCATTCTGCAGAATGAGTATTCGACGTGGATCATCAAGGACAAGCACAGCCGGGCGTACCAGGCGGTGACGGGAGACGTGGGCGAAAGAATGGCGCGGATTTTGAAACTCGGCGCAAAGGCAGAGGAAGCGCCGAAATGCCTGGCGTGTCATGCACTGAGTCCATCGCCGGATCAGCGCGGACGTGCGTTTGAGATCTCGGAAGGCGTCTCCTGCGAGAATTGCCACGGGCCGGCGTCGGGCTGGCTGGGGTCACACACGACGCGCTCGTGGCCGCATGAGAAATCGGTGGCACTCGGAATGCACGATACGCGCGACGTGATTCGCCGCACCGAAAAATGTCTCGAATGCCACCTCGGGACGAAAAACAAATTTGTCGATCACGAGATGATCGCCGCGGGGCATCCAGATCTTTTCTTCGAATTGGATTCGTTTTCAGCGGTGATGCCTCGGCATTGGAAGACACCGCGCGAATCCGAGCCAGGGAAACCGGTTGAGGATGCCGCGTGGGTTGGCGTGCGTGAATGGAGCGCGGGCCAGGCCGTACAGCTGCGCGCGGCAATGGAGCGGCTGACGTGGCGCGCGAAGAATGAACGCCACGACAAGAAAGACGTCTGGCCGGAATATTCCGAGCTTTCCTGCTTCGCGTGCCATCACGCGCTGGGGCCGGCGAAAGAGAGTTGGCGGCAGGAGCACGGTTACGGCCGGCGGCGGCCGGGCGATCCGGCGTGGAATGGGTCGCGGTACGCCGTTTTTCGCTTGCTGGCGCAACAAATGGATTCGGCGAACGCACAGGAGTTGGAGAAGCAGCTCTCTGCCGTCTCCGGCGAGATGAGCAGACTCAACCCTGATCGCAACACGGTGGCGTCCGCCGCGTCTGCGGCAGCACCCGTGGCGCAGAGGCTTGCCGAGCGACTGGCGACCATGCAGTACGACCAGGCCACCACTCTTCGAATGCTGCAACGTATTTCCGATGACGCGGAAAATATCGCGCTGGCCGACGAACGCGCCGCGGAGCAAGCCGCCATGGCGCTCGATTCGCTGTACATTGCCTACAGCCGCGACGCAAAGCCTGCCAATGCCGCCGAAGTGCGCGCGGCTATCAACGGGCTGTTCCAACAACTCGAAAATCCGTCGGCTTACAACGCGGATCAATTCGCTTCCGCACTCCGGCGCATCCGCACGATGGTTCGCTAACTTGCCGATCCCGCGATACAGTTAGTTCCATTCACGATTGTCCGTGATACTTATGAACCGGTTTGAAACGTTGTTTTGTGGCTCGTCATTTTGGCGGTATGTGACGCGGCGGCGATTGCTTCCATGGTTGGTGGGCGGATCGGAGTTAGGCGGGCACGTGCTCGAGCTGGGGGCGGGGCCGGGCGCGGCAACGGAAGCGTTGCGGCTGCGAGCAGGACGGGTAACCAGTCTTGAATACGACCATGGATTTGCTGCGCGGCTGGGTGCTCGCGTGAGCGGGACAAATGCCAGCGTGATTCAAGGCGATGCGACGACATTGCCCTTTTCGGGCAACACATTTTCTTCGGCGATCGCCATTCTGATGCTTCATCATTTGCGTTCGAATGAGCTGCAGGATCGCGCTTTTGCGGAAATAGCCCGGGTGCTGCGGCCTGGCGGAGTTTTTCTTGCCTTCGAGATTCCGGATGCGTGGCTGCACCGCGTTGGACACATCCGAAGCACGTTTGTGCCGGTGGACCCGGCAACGGCGTCCGCGAGGCTGACGGTGGCGGGATTTTCGCACGCGACGATTGACCTATCGCGCGGTGGCTTTCGAATCCGAGCACTTCGCTAGCACGGTTCCTCCGTCCAATACATCCCGCGTTTGACCAAAACAAAACCACGGCATAGCATCGTTGCATGTGGCACGCGACTGGCAAGAAATTTCCTCCTGGCCCCTCCGAAGGAATGAGGCGGTGGTCGCTCGGTCCGCTCAATGACACTCCGCTCGAATACTTCACCAAACTCGCGCGTGAGTATGGCGACGTCGCGGGAATCCGAGTCCTGAATTTCAAGACGATTTTCATCAACCATCCGGACACCATCGAGGAAGCTCTGGTAGCGAATGCCCGCAAATACATAAAAGGACGCGTGCTGCGTGCGAACCGGCACGTCTTCGGCGAAGGCTTGCTGACCAGCGAAGGAGAGTTCTGGCTACGCCAGCGGCGGCTGGCGCAGCCGGCGTTTCACCGCGGGCGCATCGCTTCCTATGCGGCGACGATGGTGGAGTACACGGAACGGATGCTGAGCGGCTGGCAGGGAGGGGAAGAACGCGACGCGCATCAAGAAATGATGCGGCTGACTCTGCAAATCGTGGGAAAAACGCTGTTCGACGCCGACGTGGAGCGTGATGCAAAGGATGTCGGCAAATCCCTCGAGCAGTTGCTGGAAATGGGCGCAAATTTCCGGCGGACCATTTTTGTGCCGCACTGGCTGCCCACCCCCACGAACCTGCGCATAAAGAGGGAAGTGGCTCAAATCGAGAAAATTCTCTACCGAATCATCGCGGAACGACGTGCCTTCGGCCGCGACGCCGGGGACCTGCTCTCGATGCTCCTCGCGGCGCAGGACGAAGACGGTTCGCGCATGACGGACCGCCAGCTTCGCGATGAGACCATCACGCTGTTCCTGGCGGGCCACGAAACCACGGCGAGCACACTCTCCTGGACTTGGTGGCTGCTCGCACAGAATCCCCGCGTAGAAGCAAAGCTGCATGCGGAATTGGACGCCGTCCTCGGCGGCCGCGCTCCAACACTCGCCGATTTGCCAAACCTCCCGTACGCCGGACATGTCATCACCGAATCGTTGCGGCTGTATCCTTCTGCCTGGGGATTGGCGCGTGTGGCCATCGAGGACCATCAAATTGCAGGCTACCCGGTTACCAAGGGAATGGGCGTAGCGATGGCCCAGTGGGTCGTTCACCGCGACCCGCGCTGGTATGATGCGCCGGAAGAATTCCGGCCTGACCGGTGGGAAGGCGATCTATTGAAGCGTTTGCCGAAGTTCGCCTATTTCCCATTTGGCGGCGGGCCGCGCCAGTGCATCGGAAATGCCTTCGCGCTGATCGAAGCGTCGCTGATCCTGGCGACGGTTGCGCAGAAATTTCGGTTGCGGCTCATGGCGAACCACCGCGTGGAACCACTCGCCTCCATCACGCTGCGGCCGCGGTATGGGGTGCGCGTCACACTGGAGCGTCGCCGTACAAGCAACGTTCGCGACAGAGCGATGGGCGCGCAATCCGCTGTCGCGGATTAGCCTCATCCATTTTCTGGAGACGACGGCAAGCCCAGGAAAGGCGCGACCCATTCCGAATTGATCCGGCTAGCGCCCCGAGACTACTGGGCCCAACTCTGCCCGGTTTTGCACGACACGCAGGATAGAATCGCGCGTAACCATGCCGACGACATGGGAGCCGCCATTTTCGGCGCCGCTCACGACCGGCATCTGGTTGATGTCGGCAGCCAGCAACCGCTCGAGCAATCGTAGGAGCGGTTCCTCGGGGGCAGCCCACAGGATACGCTCTCGGGGAATCATGGCGGATTGTACCGAGTTGTGAGCCCATTCTTCTCGCGGCACGGAATTCAGCATGTGGACATTCATCATGCCCACGAGGCGCTCGCCATGGAGAACCAGATGGCAGCGGCGGCCGGTCCGCAGAACCTCGGCGCCGTATTCTTCCAGGGCGATCTGCCCCTCCACAGTCGGTATTTCGTGGCTCATAACATCAGCGGCATTGAGGCCGGAAAGGGTCTGGCGCATGGCGACCTGCGCAACGCTTTCCTGTGCCGCGTTAAGGAGGAACCACCCGATGAAAGCCAGCCAGATGCCGGATTGCCAGTCTCCCTTCAGAAAGAAGAATCCTCCGCCGGCCATCAATCCATAGGCCACGAGCTTTCCGCTCGTCCCGGCGACCCGTGTCGCGCGCGAATGATCTTTCGTTATCCCCCAAACGATTGCGCGCAAAATTCTACCGCCATCCAACGGAAACCCCGGCAAAAGATTGAAGAGGGCGAGCGCGGCATTGGTTTGCCAGAGCCAGGTAGCTAGTGCTCGCGTCATTTGACTCGAGGGAAAGAGAAGTGTCGTGGCCAAAAAAACGCCGGCCAGGAAAGCACTGGCAAGCGGTCCAGCAATCGCAATGTTGAATTCCTGGATGGCTTTGGAAGGATCGCGCGCAATTCGCGCCAGCCCCCCAAAGACGAAGAGCGTAATAGAAACGACGCGGATCTTGTAATGCTGGGCTACGACGCTATGAGCAAGTTCGTGGAACAGGACGGAACCGAAGAAGAGCAAGCTGGTGAGGAGACCGACACCCCAGTGCTGCATTGTCGTCCAGTGGGGGTACTTCTGGGTGAAGAGGGTCCCGAGGGAAAATGTACTTAGTGCGAAAATGACGACCCAAGTGGAATGCAGGTAAATGGGGATTCCAAAAATCCGTGCAACTTTGAATCCTGAGCCAGGTGTCATCGAAGGTCTTAGCTTTTGATCTGAGCGCGGATTAGCATTGCGCTGGCGGCCTCTCCCACTTCCTACACTACCTCTAGATGGTTGAAACGCCAACCGGTGCGTGCCTGGGCCCACAGCGTGTAAGCGCCCACACGAAACGGTCGTCCTGCCTGCCTTGTAAGTCATGTATTATCAATATCTTGAGATTGGTCATGACGCTGCAATACCTGAGATCGCAACAACGGAGGCCCGTCATGATCGCCATACTGCAGTTCGTCACACTCGCAATTGCCACACTTCTTGCCGCTGCGGCAGCGGCCGCAGTCCATTGGCTGCTCCTACAAGCGACCTTCTTACTGATGCGGCCCGCGACGGCCCACCGGATTGCGCCACGCACGGAACTGGCGCGCGGCACCGCCGCCTTGGCGCGGGCGTACACCGCACATCGATGATGGCGCGCGATCGAAAGAGGACAGGCTAAAGCCTGTCCTGCGGGGATTCCCCGGCGCGACGCATCCGGCGAGACGGTTCCTCGACGCTCGGCGGAGCGACACCGGAAAAAAGGGAAGGGAGCAATACCATGCTGGCTTTGAAGTACCTGTTGATGATTCTGGGAGCTGGATTGTTTGGCAGTGCCGGGGCTCTGGTAGCTTACGATATTTTTCTTTCCGCGCAGCTTCGTCGGCTGCTGCGGCGCAACACTACGGACGAAACCGGTGCGGAGGTGGGAGCGCTGGCGCACCGCCCTTTCCAGCGGGTGAGGTGGCGGCTGGCCCTCCAGCTGGCGGCTGCGGGCGCGCTGGCGATCCTGATTACGGAAAGCATCGTGGTGATTCCCGACGGAGCGGCGGGCGTGCGCGTCAGCCAGATTTGGGGCGCGCAGCCCGGTACTTTGTATCCCGGCATACACATTGTCACGCCGCTTGTGGACTCGGTGGCCATCTTCGACACGCGGGAACAAGTGTATTCGACCGTGGCGTCCGAAAACGCCAAGCAAAAGGGTGACCTGCTGACGGTGCAGGCGCGCGAGGGCTTGAACATCGGCCTCGCGGTTTCCGTGCGGTACCGGCTCGAACCCAAACGCCTGGATTCCATCCACACGAATCTTCCGCAACCGGTCGGTGAAGAAGTGGTAGCGCCGGTTGTCGCCACGATTTACCGGCAACTCGCCCCCAACTACATGACCCGCGAAATTTTCGCGACCAAGAGGGAAGAACTGCGAACCAAAGCCGCCGAAGCCATCACCTCACGCCTGGCCAGCGACGGCATCATCGTACGGGAAGTGCTGCTGCGCGATCTGCAACTCCCGGCTGAATATGCCAAGGGACTTGAGGGCCTGTTGCTGAAGGAACAAGAGAACGAGCGTCTTGGCACCGAGCAGGAGATCAAAGGAAAACAGGTCAAGATTGCGGAGCTGGAAGCGGAGGCTCAGAAGGCGCGCGACGTGAAGCAGGCGGAAGCGCAAGCCCAGGTGCGCGTGCTGCAAGCCAAAGCGGAATCCGACGCCATGCAGTACACGCTACCGCTAAAGCAGAAACAGATCGAACAGACCAAGCTGGAAGCACAGGCGCGCAAGGAATCGACGCTGCAAAACGCCGAAGCCGCCGCGCAGGCCAAAGTCATTGACAGCAAAGCGGAAGTCGAGCGGCAGAAGAATCTCTCCGATGCCGAAGCGAACCGCATCCGCGTGACGGCCGCCGCCGACGCTGAGCGCATGAAGTACGAAGCCTCCGTGCTGAAATCCAATCCCATGCTCATCCAGAAGATCATCGCCGAACGGCTCTCGGACAAGCTGCAAATCATGATGGTGCCGATGGACGGGAAAAATTTCTTCGCAAATGACGTGATGCGCTCGGCGTTTTCCGGAGCAAACAGCAGCTCGTCGGACGACGGTTCGGATGATCCGGCGCCAACCGCAACCGCTTCGGCGCAGCGCAAACCACCGAAGAGACCATAGCGCCGCAAAAGACCTTGCACGGCCTGAAGCCTGTGCAATCGGCTTCCGCTAGCCAATACCCCTGCGGGTGGCTCAGGACGCGACGCTGGAAAAGGAGGAGAAATCATGCGCACAATGGCAAGCACCGCCGCGCTTCGCCAAGGCTGCAAGAGATTGCTACTCCACCAGCGACGTGTTTCGCGCCACCCGGCTAGCGGTCAGTAGATGTCAGCAAAGGAAAAGGCCCCGGCAAACCAGACTGTTACGAAACTCCGTTGCCCGGCGGTAAATAAATGAGAAGATGCCCTCGCGAAAGCGAGGACATTTTTTTATGGGCTTTGTGCAGGGAGAAGGCCGGACGCAAGGAACACTGTTTCCTGTTTGTCTGGAAGAGCTGATCTCGGACGATCACGTCTGCCGGGTAATCGACGCGTTTGTGGACCGGCTGGACATGGCGGGCTTGGGCTTCGAGCGCGCCGAAGCGGCCGACACCGGTTGTCGGCGGCATGATCGGTCACCTGTTGCGCCACGATCAGCGCGTGTTCGGCGTCGACGGCCGCCTGCACGTTGTAAGCGGGAATTATGCCGTGGGCGGAGCGCATAAAACGGGCTTCTGGCTCTGGGTGCTGGCGCAACTTCTCGAGCGCGCTGGCCACCGCGCTGGGGTCGATGATCACTTCATCCTGCTGATCGGTCTGTTCCAACTGTTCCAAGTAGCGTTCTAGCGCCTCGCGCTCGCGCACACTTTTCGCGCTGCTGACGGTCTGGAACTTTGAGCCATCGATGGCAATCCACTCGCCCTTCACCAA
>QHYE01000105.1 GCA_003224055.1 Acidobacteriota bacterium
GAAGCGGATTGCAGCTCTGCGCGCGGCGTCGATCACACATTTGACAAGATCGTGGCCAGCGTGAATTTCGGGAATTCCTGGAAGCGAAAAGAGGCGCACCTCCGGAGTTGCACGCGAGTTGGCAACAATGGAGGAACGGGGATTAGATCGCTTGGCCATGAGCGCAGAAGAGGAATCTTACGCGACACGGCGAATCCTTTCACCTGGGGAGATGCCCGCTACAAGAAATCGGGCGGGCGCCTGATGTTCAGCAAGCGCCCGCCCGGGATGGTGTTGGTGGTCCGCTTTGGCTAGCCGTTACGCGGAGGCTTGTCCTCCTTGTCCTTCTTGTCCTTGGGCGGCTTGCTTTCCGGCTTTGCCTTCTGGCGTTCCTGCTGCTGTTGTTGCTGCTGATTTTGCTGCAGTTTCTGCTGTTCCTGCTGGTGTTTCTGCTCGAGCTGCTGGAGCCGCTGCTGTTGCCTCTGGTCGACTTGCTGCCTTCTAGGCTCGTCCGGACTTTTTTGCTGAACCTTTTGTTGCTCCTGGACCTGCTTCTGCTCGACCCGCTGGCGCTCCTGGTCCTGTTTCTGGCGGAGCTGGACATCCTGCTGCCGCTGCTTCTGATCGAGCTGCGGGCTCACGGGTGGCACAGGGTTGGAGTTGTTCGGCCGCGCACTAGCCGGACGGTCGCGATACGACCTGTCGCGAGCATTGTTTGGGGGCGGATTCCCGGGCTGATTGGCCTGGGGCAGCTGGCCGCCGCCGCTGGAAACGGGAGGCCGATTCGAATTATCCTGCACGTTGCGCGGCGGTTGGCCGGCGTTATCGGGACCCGTGGGCTTGTTCGGATTGTATCGCCCATCGGGCTGCGGCTGTCCCGCATTGACGGGGGCGGACGGCCGGTTCGATTTGTCCTGTATGTTGCTCGGCGGCTGGCCGGCGTTATCGGAAGCTTGGGGCTTGTTCCGATTGTTTCGATTGTTTCGCACATCGGGCTGCGGCTGTCCCGCATTGACAGGAGCCGGCGGCACGTTCGAATTATCCTGCACGTTGCGCGGCGGCTGGCCGGCGTTGTTGTTGGGAGCACCCGGCCTGTTGGAATTATTGTGATCATTCCTCTGTTGCTGCCCCTGACGATTCCCCTCGTTGTACTGCCGCTGGCCGGGCCTGTTATTGCCCTGGCCGTCTTGCGGCGTACCGGCGGTGGCAGGAGGGGCCATCCGGATGTTCGAGCGAGGCTGTTCGTCGTTGCCGCCCCGCGGTTGGCGCATCTGCGAGATCGCCGGCGGTCTGCCACCATTGGCTTGAATTTCCTGCTGTTGCCTTACGAAGGAAACAGGAGCGGCGGGCGGCGGCGTCTTGGCCACAACGGCGCGTTCCTGAAGCCGGGCCGGAGGCCTTGCCGTAGCTGCGCCACCGGAACCAAGCACGCTTCTCTGTTCCGGCGCAACGGTTGGCGTAGTGACATTGACCTGCGCGGTTTCCACGTCCCGCCGATCAATCCTCATCATGTTTCGTCCGACGGGCCGGGCCGACCTAAAATTCTCCTGGGACGTGGCGGTTACCCCGTTAGGCGCGGCCTGGTTCACATATCGAATGTTGGTGACGTTTTTGTTGACAACTACATTGTTGTAGTAGTTGTTCACAACCGTATTGTTTACGGTCGTGTTGGAGACGTTCACGTTTGTGACGTAGGTGCGGCTTACGTGATAGGAAGGCACGTAGACTTCACGCGGCCCAAGCGGGAACCAGGCTACACCGGCGCCGCCTCCTCCGCCAATTCCAATGCCAATGCTGAAGTGCGGTCCGCCAACCCAGGCGACAAGCGCGGGTGCGTAGACTGGGCGCACATAAGCGACACCTACGACACGAGGAGCGCAGGGAACCCAACCCCAAACGCCACCGACCGTCACCCATCGGCCGTAGTGGAACGGCGCAAAGCCCCAAGGAGCATCATCTACCCAGGTCCAACCCCAGGGCGAAATCCATGCCCAGTGGCCATAGCGATACGGCGCCCAACCAACGATCGTAGTGTGTGGAAACCAAACCGTGCCGTACTCAGGCACGGAGCGCCAGCCACCGTTGTCGTCCAGGTCTTCATAGCCAATCACATCGGAAGAGACGTAGCGCGAAGATTGAGAACGATCTTCACGGCGGTCGCGGTCAGAACAGAAGCGATCGAAGTCGTCGCCATAGTTGCGAAAGCTTTGGACGTCGGCGTCCAACTGGTCGATACCGGCAAACGTGCCGGTCTCCCCTGAATGAATGGTATAGGCGGAGCCGCCACCGGTGACTTCACCTTGGCCATTGCGCACGGTCACGATGGTTGTATCGCCGGCTTCATTCACGTCGATCTTGTAATTGCCCTCGCGAAGGATCGAGAAAGCCAGGTTGGGCGTATCGATTTCGAAAGTTTCATCCGGATCGAGGCGCCGAACCCGAATATTAATGACACCTTCGGTGATGCGAATCTGTGTGGTACGGTCATCCAGGTTCAGAAACGAAAAGCCGGTGTTGCTGGAAAGGCGAACCGCGGCCGATCCCAAGTGCAGTTCGGCGCGTCCGCCGTTGTCGGACCACAATTTGTCGCCGCTGGTCATCGGGCGGTTGACGACGGCTGTAACCCAGTCATCAGTGCCGGCCGGTTCAAAGGAAACATTGCCGTGGGTGTAGCTGAGACGCGCGACACGGCTCGGGGGGTCATCCTCATCGGCGGCAGCGCGTTGTGGCACGAACAGAGCGACAGCCAACGCGAGGCCCAGCAAGCTCACTAACTTCAGCACCTTTTTTCTCATATTCGAATCTCTCCTGAACCAAAAGCGGCGTCGACTGGTTTGCG
Organism: Acidobacteriota bacterium; assembly: GCA_003224055.1. Lineage (GTDB taxonomy): Bacteria > Acidobacteriota > Terriglobia > Acidiferrales > UBA7541 > Acidiferrum. The sequence continues at coordinate 2,819 of QHYE01000105.1, forward strand.
CCGCATATTAGCATTCGCTTGTATCCTGCAAATGTCCCTAATTGCACAGTAGCATTGCAGTACGTCGGTGCATCTGCCAGGCTATTTCTGTATGTCGAAACAGGAACTGCCTGGAATGAAATGTCCTACTTCATTTAACACTTTATGGCAGCAAGAGTTGCGTGCGGTGCTCTGACGAATATATGGAGGCGTGCAAGTTGCCGCAGGAAGAACTAGGACGGGACAGAAAGAATCGGTACAAGGATTTCTTACGTACTGAATCTGACAGACGGATGCATCTCGAATACCCAGCTCGAAGGGATAGAAGCCCGCCCGGAAGACTCGAGCGAGCGGGCTCTCAACTGAGAAATGAACTTAGTGCCGCGTATGCGAAGCGGAACCCCCGCCACGTGGACTTCCGCCACCACCACCAGGGCTGCCGCCGTTACCTCCACCTCGGTTGCCGCCGCCACCGCCCCCCCGGCTGCCACCACCACCACCGCCGTAACTTTGGCTTGGTGCGGAATAGGAACGGGAGGGCGCCGGATAGCTCTGGGCCGGGGGAGAATAAGTCCGGGGCGCGGAGTACGTCCTCGGCTCTGAGTACGAGCGCGAGGGCGGTGGACTATACGAGCGAGTCGGCGGCGGACTGTATGAGCGAGCCGGTGGCGGACTATAGGAGCGGGGCTGCGAAGCCCCGCGATTGTTGTCGCGGTACGCCGGCATATCGCGATTGCTGCGTTGCGGAGGCTCGTAAGCACGGCCGTCGTTCGAATAACCGCGCGTATCGTTGCTGAGCGACGGAGTGTCGCGATTCGGGCGCTGCGGAGGCTCGTAGGAACGTCCACCATTTGAATAGCTCGGACGATTGCCGTTGTTATTCTGAGGCGGCGTGTTGCGCGGGCCGGCACTATTTACGCCGGAATCGGAACGGCCAGCCCAGGTGGGGCGATCCTGGCGGGGCATGCGTTCTGATTGCGGGGGCTGGCTCGTGGGACGATTCGATCCCCCGAATCCTGTCGGCGCACGGCCGCGATCCGTCGCATTGCCCTGCGCTTCCCAAGTACGCGAGTTAGTTCCGGGGCGCTGAGACGGATTGTTGCCTATCGTTGAGTTCGGCATGCGCTGCGAGTTTCCCATCGAAGAGGGCGGGCGGTCTTGCGAGAATCCGCGTTGACGCCCATTGTTGCCCATCCTCGAATCCGGCATGCGCTGCGAGTTTCCCATCGCGGAAGGCGGCCGGTTTTGCGAGAGATCCCGCTGCCGCGGAGAGGTTCCGGTTGCACCGGGAAAAGAACCCGGGCGGCCGTTGTTTGCAGAGGCGTCGCGGCCCTGAGCACCCGGACCGACACGGCGATCGCTCATCGCGCCACCATTTGCCGGACGGTTGACTGACCCGTTTCCGGATAGGTTGCCAGCTCGCCCTTGGGTGAGTCTGCCACTGTCCATGGTGCGGACACGCATATTGGAAGCACCAGCTGCCGGAGCAGTGCGAGCGAACACGGCGCGATTTTGCACGGCTGCGGACGGCCTGGGAGCACGCGATCTGATATTCGATTCACCGAGCGAGCTGTGCTGCGTGGGCCTCAGCCCGACTGAGTTCGTCACCGTCGCGCCTCTCAACGAGGCTTGTGTCACGCGGACCTCGCCGCGATTGATCATCTGTCCACGAACAAACGTATTGTGGTTGGCAACGGTCACGGCATTCACGTTGCGCGCGTTCACGTAATTGATGTTGCGAATGTTGGTGTTGAAAACATTCACGTTGCGAATGTAGGTGTTGTGAACGTTGATCCTCTCCTGGAAACCGCGGCCGCAACGGAACCATGGGAAGTACGGTTCGCCGTAGCCGAGCGGGAACCAGCCGACACCAACACTAAATCCGCCACCGAAAAAGCCCACGAAGGCGGGCCCGTAAATCGGAGCACCGTAGATCGGCCCAGGGCACCAGCCCCACCTGCTACCGATGTACGCCCAGCGGCCGTAGTGGTAGGGAGCAAACCCCCAGGGTGAATAGTCCACCCAAGTCCAGCCCCACGGGCCGACCCAGTTCCAGTATCCGTAGCTGTAGGGAGCCCAATCCACGGCAACTTCGCGCGGGTACCAAACGTGGCCATACTCGGGCTCATCGCGCCACGAGCCGTAATCGTCGAGGTCGTCATAGCCGACCATGTCGCGAGAAACATAGCGCGCGGAAAGAGAGTTGTCTTCCTTGAGGTCGCGATCCTGTGCCCAGCGGTCGAGGCCATCGGGACTCGGAGCGCGATCAATGTTGAATTCGATGTTGTCGTCCGTGCCGTTGAATTCGGCGCGCTCACCGGAATGAACTTCGTAAGTCTTGCCGCCGGCGGCGACTTCACCTTCACCGCGAATTACAGTGACGCGGGCTGACTGGCCAGTCTCATCAACGTCCACGCGAAATGCGCCAGCCTGCCTCACAGTAAAGGCCAGGTTGGGCGCGTCAACTTCGTACAAGTCTCCTTCGCGCAATTCTCTCACGCGAAAATTAATGCTGCCCTCGGCGAGGCGCATCTGAATGATGTTTGCATCCAGGTTCAAAAAGGAGAGCGCGGTCATGCTGCCCACATGGATGCCAGCCTGGCCCGCCTGCAGTTCAGCGCGCGAATCCTTGTCAACCCAAAGTTTGTCTCCGATGGTTACTGGGCGGTTCTTGGCCGCATTGCCCCATTCGCCTTCTCCGCCGGGCTGCATGGAAACTGTGCCGTCAAGGTAGCTGATGCGTGCAACGCGTGTCGGCGGATCCCTGTCTTCGTCCGCACGCGCGTTCGGCGTAAAGAGGCAAGCAAGACCCGTCATGCACAACAGGAGGGCAGCGTCTCGGGCGATCGCTGTCCAGTTGAAACCATTCCTGCCGATCCATTTTGTTGCGTTCATGGCGAATCCCCTGTCCTCGGTCTGGACGCTGGCCGCCTCGCGGCCGACAAGATAGGCGTTCCAGCCGAACAGGAGCTATGCACTTATAGCTCCTATTGACGTAAAACACCACAGTGGGAAAGAAGTTGCCATCAAGAACGCCTTTTGATGGACTGGCCAGATCTGCTATTAAATAAACATCTTATTATGAATAACTTACGAAAACTATGTACTTCGGGGCGGGCGCTCGAGAACTAGCCGAGTTTGGTGTTTTCGCCAATCTGATAACCAACCCCGCGGATGGTTCGAATGAGGGCGCGATCGTAGCCGAAATCGACTTTGTGCCGAAGGGAGTTGATATAAACATCGACGACGTTGGTCATGGCGCCCAAATCAAACTTCCAGACTTGCTCGAGAATCGAGGCGCGGGAAACGGGCTGCCCCGCGTTGCGCATGAGAAATTCAAGCAGAGCATATTCCTTGGGGCTCAGAGCGATTTCATGACCACCGCGTTGGACAGCGTGGGTGATGCGTTCGAGTTCGAGATCCGCGATTTGCAGAACGGCGCGCGACGGGCGGCTGCCACGCCGCAGCACCGCGCGAATGCGAGCGGAAAGCTCGGCGAAAACGAACGCTTTCGCGACATAGTCGTCGGCGCCTGCATCCAGCCCACGGACGCGCTCTTCCACTTTTGCGGCGGCTGTTACGATGAGCACGGGAAGGTCCGGTTTTTTGGAGCGAATCCCGCGGAGGACTTCCAGGCCCATGGCACCAGGGAGACCAAGGTCGAGAATGACAAGATCGTAGTGTCGATTCAAAGCCAACTCTTGCGCTTCGATGCCATCGGCGACAATCTGAACGGCGAACTGCTCCTTTGCAGCTCTTGGCAAAGAAAATCCGCGAGCGGCGCGTCATCTTCGGCGACAAGTATGCGCATTTAGTTCCACAAACAGCGTAGATTTTTGGAAGGGGTGAGCACAGTTTGGCGGGAGGGTGATGGCGTGTCAAGGCAATGAGTGAAAGCGATAGCGGAAAGAACATCATCACGGCCATGCCCCCTGAGATGTGCTTAAATAGGGAATGCCAGCCCACGGAGGATGTCGATGAATCGTCGTTTCGCTTTAGTTGCTGTGTGTTTGCTTAGTGCAGGACTGTTCGCGGCCAGTTGCGGAAAATCGGCGGACCAGGCATCCGGCCCGGATGCAAACTCGTCTCCATCGGTGGCGGAGTCGGCGAAAACCGCCGTCAAGAAAGCTCTCGAGCCAAAGCCATTGGTGGTTCCAGCGGATACCGTGTTGACGGTCGTTTTGGATCAAACGATCAGCTCGAAGACCACTCATTCGGGGGAACGATTTTCGGCGACTGTGGAAGCGCCGGTCGAAGTCGAAGGCAAGGTGGCGATTCCGAAAGGCGCGCGAGCTGAGGGAATCGTGAAGGAAGCGAAAGCTGCTGGGCGGTTCAAGGGTGGCGCCGTGCTGTCCTTAACGCTGACGAGCGTGACTGTCGATGGAAAGGACTACGAGGTTCAAACTTCGGCGCCGACGATGGCCAGCAAAGGCAAGGGCAAGCGTACGGCAGCCATGGTTGGCGGTGGAGCCGGCGGCGGAGCGCTCATCGGCGGACTGGCCGGCGGCGGGAAGGGTGCCGTCATCGGAGGCTTGATAGGCGCCGCAGCGGGCACCGGCGGCGCGGGATTGACAGGCAACCGCGACATTACCCTTCCTGCGGAGACAGCGCTGCATTTCAAGCTGCTTCAGCCTGTAAACATAAAGCAGAAGTAGAGACAAGTCCTACTTAAGAGCCCGGCGGGATCCAGAAGGATTCCGCCGGGCCTTTTTTTCTGAGGCCATCAGTAGTAAGCACAAAGGTAGAACAAATTCCCGCGTGACCCTTAGATTCGCTCCTCATCGCAGCAAACAGGCCGCGTACGCGAGAGCGGCATTCTAAAAGCGCTGGGCGCAACGGATAGCGACGTTCGCTGCCTATTCTTCGCGGAAGCCGGCGCGATAGGACTCTTCGGCGGAATCTTCGGAGTGGCGCTGGGCTGGTTGATCGGAAAGGCGTTGACTTGGGAACGACGATCTACTGCACCGGCAGGACTTGCCAGGCGTGAAAATTTCCTATGTTCCGTGGTGGCTGGCGCTCGGCGCAATCGGTTTTGCGATGGTGGTGAGCCTGGTCGCGGGGCTTTATCCAGCAGCGCGCGCGGCGCGCCTCAATCCCGTCGAAGCGCTTCGCTACGAGTAACTTTGCATTTATCTGTGCGTTTTCTGTCCGGCGATTTAGCAAGCGACGAGCCTTCCGTATAAGATAATAGAAGTACAAAGAATTCGAAGGATGCCCATGGAAACTGCATACATCTGCGACGCCATTCGAACACCGATCGGACGGTACGGCGGAACGCTTGCGGCCATTCGCACCGATGATCTGGCGGCCATTCCGATCAGCGCCTTAATGAAGAGAAACGCGAGCGTGGATTGGGGCGCCGTCGATGATGTGGTTTACGGGTGCGCGAACCAATCGGGAGAAGACAATCGAAACGTCGCGCGCATGGCGCTGCTGCTGGCCGGTTTGCCGAAGGAGGTTTCCGGTACGACCGTGAACCGGCTTTGCGGTTCGAGCATGGATGCCGTAGCGACCGCAGCGCGAGCGATTCGGAGCGGTGAAGTGGAGTTGGTGATCGCCGGCGGCGTCGAGAGCATGTCGCGCGCTCCTTTCATCATGGGCAAAGCCGATGGCGCGTATTCGCGGGCCATGAAGTTGGAAGATACGACGATGGGCTGGCGATTCATCAATCCCCTAATGAAAGCAAAGTATGGCGTGGATACCATGCCGGAGACGGGCGAAATCGTAGCCGAAGAGTTTCATATTACGCGCAAGGGCCAGGATGCCTTCGCGCTGCGGAGCCAGCAGCGCGCAGCGGAAGCCCTTCGCGCTGGGAGGCTGACGCAGGAAATTGTTTCTGTGCCGATTCCGCAAAAAGAGTGGGAAGCGCTGCTTTTTTCCGAAGATGAGCATCCGCGACCGGACACCACGATGGAAGCGCTATCGAAGTTGAAACCGGTCGTCAAGCCTGACGGGACAATCACCGCGGGAAATGCATCCGGGATCAACGATGGAGCCTGTGCGCTTTTGCTGGCTTCCGAGAGCGCCGCGAAACGCCATGGGTTGACGCCCAAGGCGCGAGTTGTCGCGGCGGCGGCAGCGGGCGTGGCGCCGCGGATCATGGGAATAGGCCCGGTACCGGCCACGCGCAAAGTCCTGGCCAAGTCCGGCTTGTCGCTGGCGCAGATGGATGTGATCGAATTGAACGAAGCTTTCGCCTCGCAAGCGCTGGCGGTGCTGCGAGAACTGGGAATTCCGGAGGACGCGTCGCATGTCAATCCGAATGGAGGCGCGATCGCGCTGGGACATCCCCTGGGCGCTAGCGGCGCACGTTTGGTGACGACGGCGCTCTATCAATTGCAGAGGACCAATGGCAAGTATGCGCTCTGCACCATGTGTATCGGTGTGGGGCAAGGGATAGCGGTGATTTTGGAGCGCGTGTAAAAAATCTCGGAGTGATAGCTTCCGACGTTTGCTTGAATTCTCCTGCATGGGGTGCGGCTGGTGTCCTTCGTTGAAATCGGCGGTGCAAGGATCCATTACGCCATCGAGGGCGCAGATGGCGCGCCCGTGCTGGCGTTTTCCAATTCGCTCGGCACGAATTATTCCATGTGGGATCCGCAAGCACAGGAATTGCGGAAAACATTCCGGATTCTGCGGTACGACACGCGCGGGCACGGACAATCCACGGTTCTGCAGGGACCGTATAGGATCGAGCAATTGGGAACCGATTTCCTCGGGCTGCTGGATGAGTTGCATCTCGGCCCCGTGCATTTCTGTGGGCTCTCGATGGGCGGAATGATTGGCATGTGGCTTGGAATCCACGCGCCGAGCCGGCTGCACAAACTGGTGCTCTGCAACACGGGAGCGAAAATTGGAACTGAGGAAAGTTGGAGGTCGCGGATCGAAGCCGTACAAAAGAGTGGCATGAAGTCGATAGCAGTAGGAGTGATGGAACGGTGGTTCACGCCGGCCTTCCGCGCGAAGGCGCCTGCGACGGTATCGCAAATCCAGAGGATGTTGGAAGAAACCAACCCGGACGGTTATGCCGCGTGCTGCGCGGCCGTTCGTGATTACGATTCCCGCGGGCAGCTAGAAAGAATCGGCGCTCAAACTTTGGTAATTACAGGGACTCATGATCCAGCCACGCCGCCGGCAAACGGCCAATTCCTTGCAGCGCACATTCGTGGCGCCAAGTATGCGGAGCTCGATGCCGCACATCTTTCCAATATCGAAGACGGGGCTCGATTTACGGGAGAGGTCGCGGCATTTTTGAGCTCCTAGGGAAAGTGCGTCGGGACCAGTCAGATGCTGCTATACGCCAACTGTGGCCGCTCGATGAGAAAAGTGCGGGTCAACAACGAACCGTCGGTGAGCAAAGCCGTCGCAGGAAAATGCGAACGCTGGAGCCACGCGGTGGGTCCCAGGTTGCGCACTTCCCAATTCTCGCCTACCTCACATTCGAACACGACACCGCCATGATTGCCGAGGATGACCAGTCGAAACGGCGGGGAGGACTCACGGGCTCCCGTGGATCGGAGGAAATCCACCATCTCGGAAGCGAGTCCGCCGGCTATGTTTTGATAGCTCAAGGAGTATGCCGCCCGCGGCCGCTGATTCTTGAGCTCCGCGCCGGGTAGTTTGCTGATATCTCTCATCGCAGAATTTCTCCCTCAGGTAACAAGTTCCGCCCGGGAGAAGCTCGACCCTTCCTCCAAGCAACCCGCCCCCCGGAAGTTGCGAGACGTGCACCACCGCCGTTCTGAGCTATATGGCCCGATTTGCGCTAGCTATATAGCACGGTAAAATCGCTGTCAACCGTAAAATGGGACTTTTCAACAACATTGTTGAAAGCACCCTATAGCACTGCTATCCTGCAGCTCTATAACACCTGAGGGGACCGCGGGAACACCAGGCATTCTCCGGTCTTGAAGAAAAAATAGAATAGAATATCGTTCTTGTTATGAAAACTGACGCCGCACGGATGTCCACGAAGAAGATGCGCTCTGATCCCCCGGAGAGCGCGCAGCCCAAAAACCGCAACGGCGTGCCGGCCTATCAGCGGATCCAGAGCGCAATCCGCAAGCGTATTGATTCCGGCCAGTTGCAACCAGGCGACGCCGTCGCATCCGAACGCGACCTGGCGAAGATTCATCAAGTCAGCCTGATGACCGCCCGCCACGCGCTCGCCTCGCTCGAACACGACGGTGTCGTGGAGCGACGCCGCGGCATCGGAACGTTCGTGGCGGCTCCAAAAATCCATTTCAACAAGCTCATGAGCTACACGGAGCAAATGGCCAGCCGCAGCCTGACCGCCGCATCAAAGATTCTGTTCGCGAAGATCGTGGACGACGAACCTGAAGTTGCCGCGCGGCTCTCCCTCCCGCCGACGAGTGGCGTGATCAAGCTGGAACGATTGCGGCACGCTGCGGGCGAGCTGTTCGCACTGGAAACATGCCACCTCAGCGCCGCTGAATTTCCCGGACTCCTGGATGCCCCCGTCGGACGCGAATCATTGTTTGGGATTCTTGAGCGCAATTATAAAGTAGTGCTTGGCTATGCGGATGAAGAGGTAGACGCCACGGCCGCAGATCCCCGGATTGCCGAGCTCCTGGGCGTGCCGCGCCGCGATCCGCTGCTGCGTATTCGCCAGCTGATCTATTCGACGAAGGGAAAAGCGATCATGTACGTATTGGGGTTTTACCGCTCGGACCGGCACAATCTCGTCATCCGCCGGTTCCGGTAGAATCGATGATTCGCGGTTTCCGCCGTACCCCGGCTTCAGCTAGCAAGATAGCCAGATATAAAGAGGGCGCAGCATGCTGGTACTTCTGAAGCGCGACAGTGAAGAAATCAGCCGGCAAGCAGCGCAACTCGTCGCCGGCGCGGTGCGCAAAAAACCGGGATTGGTGCTCGGACTGGCCACGGGTGGCACGATGGTGGACGTCTATAAGCATCTAGTGCAGCTTCACAAGGAAGGATCTCTTGATTTTTCTCGCGTCGTGACTTTCAACCTGGATGAGTACCTGGGCCTTCCGGCAACGCATTCGCAGAGCTTTCATTATTTCATGCGAGAGCATTTCTTTTCGCGCGTCAATGTGAATCCGCGGAATATTCATATTCCGGACGGAACCATCCAGGGCAATTACGATCAATATTGCGCTTCCTTTGAAGAGGACATCCGCAAGGCCGGGGGCATCGATCTCCAGATTCTTGGGATCGGCCGCAATGGGCACATTGGATTCAACGAGCCGACTTCCAGCCTGGCCTCTCGCACGCGGCTGAAAGTGCTGAGCCAGGAAACGATGGACGACAACGCAAAATCTTTTGCGCCGGGCGAGGAGCGCCCGCGTTGCGCCATCACCATGGGCATCGGCACGATTCTGGAAGCACGGAAAATCATTCTGCTGGCGACGGGCGCGGCGAAAGCGGCCGCGGTGGCAAAATCCATTGAGGGGCCGATCGCATCCGCGGTTTCCGCTTCTGTCCTGCAATTGCATCCTGAAGTTACGTTTATCGTCGACGAGCAAGCCGCTTCGCAGCTCACGCAACGGGAATATTACCGGCGAGTTTTGGAGATGACGGCGCTTCTTACTCCGGACCGGCTGTCCTAGAACAATGGATCCAGCGACACTTTTCCCGATGTTCCTGAAGCTGGGAGGCCGGCCGTGCCTGGTGGTCGGCGCGGGAACCGTTGCCGAGTCAAAGATAGCAAGCCTCATCGAGGCAGACGCGCAGGTGCTCGTGGTGGCTCCCGATGCGACTCCGGGAGTGCGTTCGTGGGCTCAAGAAAATCTCGTTGAATGGCGGCAGCGTGGTTTTCAACCAGACGACCTCAACGGCATGTTTATTGTTGTGGCCGCGACATCCTCGACGGAACTTCACAAACAGATCTTCCAGGACGCCACGCGGCGGGGAGTCCTGTGCAATACCGTGGACGTTCCGGAGCTCTGCGATTTTTACTATCCGGCGGTGGTGCAACGCGGAGCGCTGCAAATTGCCGTATCTACTTCTGGACAAAGCCCGGCTCTGGCGCAACGCTTGAGAATCGAACTTGAGGAACAGTTTGGTCCGGAATACGAAGCGTGGCTTGAGTACCTGGGCGAGGCGAGAGACAAGCTACAGTCCCAAGAACTGGATCCTGAGGAACGCAAACGCCTGCTCCATAAACTGGCGAGTAAAGAGGCCTTTGAAGCGTTTCGCCGGGGGCACAAGCCAACAAGTTCGCCTGACTGAATTCGGCAATTCAGCGGGCCACCGGCTGCCGACAGCCCCTCAGTATCAATAATTTCGATTCAGAAAATGCAATCTTCCGCACGCAACACTCCCCGGGATGGTGCTAGCCTGCTTCTGAGAAGTACGGCGAGCGGAGCCATCCCCGGCTCTCGAAGCACACATGGCCCCCTCGACTTGCGGGAAGTGAGGTTGCGCAAATGCACATACCAATCATGAAAGGCAAGGTCTACTTGATGGGCGCAGGTCCCGGTGACCCCGATCTGCTGCCCGCGGAAGCAGTGAACCTGCTTCGCGCCGCCGAGGTCGTCCTGCATGATGAAGCGGTTTCACCCGAAGTGCTGGAACTCGTATCCGCCTCCGCTCAAGTGCGCAATGTCGACAGACTGATCGAAAGCGAAGCTGTTTCGCGCGACAAAATCCTGTCTTTACTGATCTCCGCCGCTCACGATGGACGGCAAGTGGTGCACCTGAAGAGCGAAGACGCGTTATCGCCTGAGCGCGTCGCCGAAGAGCTCGAGGCCCTCGTTCAAGCCAACGTGGATTGCGAGTTGATTTCAGGAGCCAAGCCGGCGATGGCCACTGCGGCGGGAAAAAACGCAGCTCGCTGAAGCAGCGCGCTTCAGGCGGAGGCGCTTTCCTCCGGCTTGCGGCGAATAAACTCTGCGGCTCGCTCCGCCGCTTCCCTCACAAGAAAACCCATTTTGGGATGCGATGGCTCGAGGTCCACGCGGATCCTTTGGCGCGACAGCTCCTCTGAGGTTGTCGGCCCGATGGATGCGACCATCGCGCGCTCCAAGCCTGCGCGCATTTCCTTTTCCAGATTCATTTCTGCGGCGACCTGAAAGAGATGCACCGCCTGAACGCTGGTAGTGAAGAGGACGACATCCAACTTCCCTTCCGCGAGAGACTGGATGGCCGCCCGAAGAGGCGCCAGATCATTGGGCAGCGCCCATTGGTAGACCGGCACTCGCGTGACCCGCGCACCGCGTTTTTCTAGCCCATCCAGTAACTCGGGATTGGAAACTCCGTATTCCTGGACCGCGACTCGGGCGCTGTTCACACGGATTCCCACCGCTGATTGGGCTGCGTCGTCGAGCGCCCCGAGAAGTTCGCGCCACGTATTTGGTTCGGGAACAATGAGAGCAGGAGTAATGCCGATCTCGCGAAGGGCCGCGATGGGCTTCGGCCCGCGGGCCACGACTTTTATCCGTTGGAGCGCCGCAACGTACTCATCGCGCTTGTAGGTGGTCTCTACAACTCCGAGAAGAGTCCGGGCGCCCACCCCGGTCAAAAAAATGACTATATCGAATTCGCCCGCGAAGAGCCTCGTGGCAAACGCAAGCGCTTCGGTATTGGATTCCAGAGGCACTTCCCGCATCGCCGGTGCGACGATAGGAAGACCGCCGTAGCTAGAAATCAATTTAGAAAGCTCCGGAGCTCGGCGGCTTTCCAGCGCCAAAACTCGCAAGCCCCCAAATTCGCTCATAACTTTGGATTCTTGACCAGAAACGGTCACGTTGCAACCAGCTTTCTCTGAAGGTGGTTGCGAAACGGCGGTCTATCGAGATACATGGTCGAAAATGGCGCGCCCGGGGGGACTCGAACTCCCGACCTTCTGGTTCGTAGCCAGACGCTCTATCCAACTGAGCTACGGGCGCGCAGTAAAGAAATATTATCACAGCCGTGCGCTGCGCATCCAGCCGCGGCCGCTGAGATCAAATTGCACGATTGCCGCCACAAGTCGCGATGCGTGGGCTGGCTAGCATGGAAAAAGCCCCATTTAGGCGACGTTTTCACCCCCGGCTGGTTGCTCTTTTCGGACAAAACTCTTGCTGTGAGCCTCCGAGCCAACCAAAAGCAACAACGCAAGCGTCAGTATCGTCACAACTTCAAAACCAGCAATCGCCCGTTGATAACCGAACCGGTGACTGAGGGCAAATTCGATCGTGTTCGTCGGCGACGCCAGCAGAATCCCCAACTGGTACGCCAGCCCCGGCATCAGCCCGCGCGCCGCGTTGGCCGACAGCTCATTCAAGTGCACTGGAATCACACCCCAGGCTCCCTGCACGCCCGCCTGCATCAGGAACGCAGCCACTATGATTACCGCCAGCCCCTCACCGAACGCCCACAGCGGAATCAGCAAGATTGACAATCCCAACGCTGCGATCATTCCCTTACGCCGTCCCGCCACCTGCGAGAGATGGCCAAAGACGATCGCGCCAAGGACGGCGCCGATATTCGCGATGATCAAAATATTTGCCCGCATCGCATCTGAAATCTTGTGCACCTCTTTCAGGAAATCAGGATAGAGATCCTGCGTTCCGTGCGACAGGAACATCATGAAGAACATGAGCACCACGAGATAAGCGAAGCGCTTCCACTCGCGCGCTACCACCCTCAAAACCTGTGCGGTGCTTGCCGCTCGATGCTGCCTCCATGCCTCCGATTCCGGCACCTTCGTCCGGATATACAGCGCGAGAAAAGCGGGTAGTGCGCCAATCCAGAACATCGGGCGCCATCCCCAAGCCGGCAAGAGGAATCTGGCAGCGAGCGAAGCCAGAAGAAAACCGATGGAATAACCGCTCTGCAGAATTCCGCTGAGAATTCCCCGCCAGCGCACTGGCGCTGCTTCCATCGCCAGAGAAGCTCCAACGCCCCACTCTCCTCCCATCCCGATTCCGAAAAGGGCGCGAAGAATCAGAAACGCGTTGAAGCTCGGCGCAAAACCGCATAGCAGCTCGATGATCGAAAAATAGATAACGTTGGCCATCAGCGGGATGCGGCGCCCAAATCGGTCCGCCAAGAGACCGAACAGCAACGCGCCCAGGGGACGCATGGCGAGAGTCACCGTTGTGGTTAGAACGATGTCCTTCTTGGTAACGCCGAATTGCTTCGCGAGAGTATCGAAAAGAAAAACAACGATGAAGAAATCGAACGCGTCGAGCGTCCATCCAAGAAACCCCGCAAGGACTGAGTGAATTTGTCCCCTGCCGCCTGATACGGAGATGGGCGCTGCACCTGCTTCCACTTTAGTCCACGCGCCATTCGTTCGGCTTGGGCATGGAGCGAGAGATGGCCATCGCCGAGACCACCGCTACAGCGCCGAAGATACCAGCAGAGGAATAGCGCCCAAAGCACAGCGCCCCGATGCAAGCCAGCATGGTATAGACCATCACGCAGCCCAGCAGCCAGCTAATCAAATTGCGCCCGAGATCCCGCGTGACCGTTTCGTCCCCCGCGATTTTGGCCACCGGCTTCCAACCGGTAATCTGCGGCCGTACTTTTTTGTAAAACCGCACCAACGTGTCGCCATGTTCCGGCGCAGTCATCAAAGTGACCGCGAGCCAAACAAGCGTGGTCACGCCCGTGGTACACAAGGTGGTCTTCGCAAAAATGACGGGATCCGAACCGCTGAAAGGCTGCTTCCTGCCGGCGATCGCCATCCACAGCGAACTCGAATGCAGCGCCAGAGTCGTCGCCAGCGCCGCCATCATCGCGGAGATTTCGCTCCACGCATTCACGCGCCACCAATACCAGCGCAGCAAATACACGCCCCCGGTGCCCGCCCCCAACTCCAGCACGATCTTCCATCCTTCAGAAACCGACGTGAGATTCCACGCAACCACGGCTGCTGCCACACACAGAAACGCCGTTGCCAGCCGCGATGCGTTCACATAGTGTGCTTCGCTTCCATCTTTTTTCAGGAAGCGCCGATAGAAATCCTCCACAAGATACGAGCTGCCCCAATTGAGTTGCGTGGCAATCGTGGACATGAACGCCGCCATGAACCCTGCAAGAAGAATTCCGAGGATCGCGTGAGGTGTGTTTCGCGTCGCAACCAGCATGTACCCGCGCTCGGGTTGCGTTAATCCCGGATAGAGCACCACCGCCGCAAGCGCCGTCAAAATCCATGGCCACGGCCTCAGCGCATAATGCGCCAGGTTGAACCACAGCACCGACAACAATCCATTTCTCTCATCTTTCGCGCTGAAAATACGCTGCGCGATGTAGCCTCCGCCGCCGGGTTCCGCTCCCGGATACCAAAACGCCCACCATTGCACCGCCAGATGCACAACAACGGCGATCACGGGCAAGGTCCACAGTGCCTCTCCCGTCCAGCCGCGCGAGAAATCGGGCAGCATTGCGGTAATGTCGCTCGCCCCAGGCCCGATCGCCGCGCGCTTCGCCGCGAGCCTGGCCAGCATTTGCTGCATTCCGCCCGCCGCGTGCACGCCATACCAGGCAACGCCAATGACAATCGTCATCTTCAGTATGAATTGAAACAGATCCGTCCACAGCACGCCCCACAACCCCCCGAGTGAAACGTAGATCCCCGTGAACGGCATCAGAAAGAAAACACAAATCGCCAGCGCTTTGGCGTCGCTCACTCCCAGCGAGGTGCTGATGATGTTCACCATGGCCTTCGTCACCCAGCCAAGGATGAGGCAGTTCATCAGCAGTCCGAGATAGACGGCGCGGAAGCCGCGGAGGAACGCCGCCGGTTTGCCCGAGTAGCGGAATTCCGCAAACTGCACGTCCGTGATCAAGCCGGAGCGCCGCCACATTCTGGCAAACAAGAAGACGGTCATCATTCCCGAAGGAAGAAAACTCCACCACAGCCAATTCCCCGCCACGCCCTGGGTGTAAACCAATCCGGTCACCGCAAGCGGCGTGTCCGCAGCAAAAGTCGTCGCCACCATCGACGTTCCCGCCAGCCACCACGAAACGTTGCGGCCCGACACGAAATAATCTTCCGTGCTTTTCGCCGATCGGCCACGGAAATAAAGCCCGAGAAAAAGGGTGATGAGCAGATAACCGACAATGGCAGCCCAGTCCACAGCAGAGAGTGTCAAAGTGGTTCCTTTCCCGTCCAGAAGGAAGTGCGCAGAACTATATAGCACGTCCCCAATTTTGGCCGCATGGTCTTTTCGCGCTCCGGCAGAACTTCAGAAGAATCCCGCCGCGAAAGCAAATGGCTCACTTCACTACCGGCGCTCGCGCTGCCTGTCCAGGCAATACGCCGTCAACGAGTTTCCCATCCTTCACGACGGCAACTCCGTTCACAAATACGAACTGAATCCCATCCGAAGGTTGCAACGGCTCCTCAAACGTCGCCTTGTCAATGACGCGATTCGGATCGAACACCGTGAGGTCCGCATCCGCTCCCACGCGAACACGGCCTTTGCCCTTAAAGATGGGCGCGCGCTTCTCCAGCCGCTGCGCCGGCATCAGCGTCATTTTCTTCAGCGCAGTCATCAGGTCGAGCGCCTTTTCTTCCCGCACATAATGTCCCAGCACCCGCGAATAGGTCCCTTGCCCACGCGGATGGACCTTCGCTCCCGTGATGGGCATGCCATCGCTGGCAATCATGACCATTGGATGCGCTACCGCAGTGCGTGCCGCTTCCTCCGGAATGGAGTGGATAACGACGATCCCGCCTTTCTTGCGGTACTTCTCAAATGTTTCCGCAGTCAAACGCTCGCCCGTGTCCGTCCACTGCAAGTCGTGGAAGCTGATTTCCAACCTTTGTTGCCAGCCGGAATCGAAAACGGCGGACTGAAGGTACGTGCTGCCCGCCGTGTAGGGATAGCACTCGGTGGTCACATCGAGGGCGCGTTTCTGTGCACCTTCAACCATGGCGATCAGTTGCGGCGTGTATTTCAAGCCCATGCTGGTGATGTGCACCACGTGCAGCGGAGCGCCGGTCGCGGCCGCCGCTGCAATCACTTCTTCCAAGGCGCTCAAACCCGTCTCCGGCTCTTTCCCGCCGGCATAGCGAAGATGCACGTGCACGGAGCCGCCGTATTTTGCGGCCACACGAAACGCTTCCACAATTTCCCAGTGCGAAGCCCCCGGAGTGTAATTGATGCCCATGCCTTCGGCAAGCGCCCCGCTGCGGAATCCCTGCTCCATCGCTTCTCTCATTTGAGCCAGTTCTTCCGGAGTCGCCTGGCGGTGCGCCGCCGCATCTTGGGCAGCCATGTCCGCGGGGCCCAGCTTTCCGCCTAGGCCGCTATCCGAACTTATCTTTGTGAGAATCTTCGTGCGCACCGGTATGTGTCCGACGCTCACTCCGTAGTTGATCAGAGACTTCCCTTGCCTTGCCGCATACCAACTGTCTACATCGGCAGTGCCGGCTTCCAGCTCCAACGATGTCGTCACGCCATCCCGCGCCTGAAACTGATAATTGCGTGGCTCCTGGCCGTGTTCGTGCAAATCGATAAATCCGGGCGCAACCACGAGGCCCTTCGCATCAATCGTCTGCTGGCCCTTCAACGCCTCACTCGAAATCGCTCGGATTTGGCCTCCGCTGATTCCTACATTCCTCACCGCGTCGAGTCCCGACTCTGGATCCATCACTCTTCCATTCGTGATGACGATGTCGTAGGTCGCGTCCTGCGGCACAACGTTTTTCTTCGCGCCCACGCCAAAATACACGGCGAGCAGCGCAGCCGCCGCAACCAAGATTCGGATCCCCAATTTGATACGCTGAGCGCCCATGAGCCCTCCGATCGCCTCTTTGGGCGCCAAGTCTCTTCGGACCGGCTCCTTCTGTCAAAGGATTTTTGAACCGGGCTAGTCAACTCCAGACCTGCTGACGATTGATTCCGCGCAAAAGAAGAACCCCGGATCGCTGGGGGGAGCGACCCGGGGTGGGGGTTACAGCTGAGGGGGGCCGGAGGAAACTCGTTTGTATTTAATTCACGTGTTGTACGGCCAGCACACAGATTTGCCGAAGCTCTTCATACGTGAAATATGTCTCTTCCTGTTCGCCTGCGATTTCTCTGTGCCCGAATCCCGATTCGGTCGAGATGCGGCTCAATTCCATTTCTGAAATCCCAAGTAAGACTGCCGCGCGCCGGCGTGTTACGTACTTGAGTTCTTGCGTTTTCATGGTCGTTTCCCTCATGCAGGAAGTAGAACCATTGCGTCTTCTTCAACAGCCAGGATCATGGTCTTATAGATGTCGACATCCCATCCGTCACCGATGCGCATCCGAACCGTCTCGCCGCCCTCTTTCAGCAGCCTTCCGCGTAGCGGCACCTTGATATCTCCAAGCGCCACTTGCAGGACCACTGGGTGCCCGATCCACGTCTTGAACGCTTTGTCCACTCTTGGCCCCCTCGATAGTGCGGCCTGACAAGAACGAGAATCGCGCGCCTGCATGCGGCTCACAATGGTACAGAGAGGGTACGAGACTAGTAGGAAAGTACTGTTTGGCCTTTCTTCGCTCAATTCCCTTCTGTTTTCATCGGGGTACATTGGTACTGTTTCTTCAGGCCGCGCGGCCCATTGGTGGAAGAAGGGGTGCCTGTCATCCTGCGTTCATGCCGCGCCACCAAGATTCTGAGCGCAACTCCCTGAACGGAAGTTCAGTAGCCTCGCCTGTTCGGCCAGGCGTGGGCCTCGCCCTCGGCGGAGGCTTTGCGCGCGGTTTCGCGCATCTCGGGGTTCTGCAGGTGCTCGAACAGAACCAAATCCCGATCTCCCATATCGCGGGAACCAGCGTGGGCAGTATCCTCGGCGCCGCCTATGCCAGCGGCGCGCCTCTCGCCCGCATCATTGCAGCATGCCGCACGCTCCGCTTTCGCGACATCGCTCGTTGGCGCGTTTCTCGCCTCGGCCTTGCCAGCAACCAGCGCCTCGGGGCTTTGATCGAGCGCGTGTTCGATTCGCGCCAGTTTGAAGACCTTCGCATTCCTCTAGCGGTAGTCGCCACCGACCTCACTTCGGGTGAGCCTGTCGTTTTTACGCAAGGGGATCTCGTCGATGCCATCCGCGCGAGCTGCGCGTTTCCCGGCTTGTTCGAACCGGTCGAGATCGGCACGCGCTGCCTGGCCGACGGCGGTCTGGTCGCCCCGGTTCCAACGCGCGCGGCCCGTGAACTGGGCGCCACCACGGTCATCGGCATTTCCGTCGGCATGCAAGACGGTCATCGCGGCGCGCCAACTAACATATTTCAAGTGGTCAGCCGCGCCGTCAGTGCCGCACAAAAACATCAACTCGAAGTTTGGGAACGCCACGCCGACCTTGTTCTTCGTCCCGATGTGCAATCCCTGGCTTGGGACGATTTCGACCGCGCCGAAGAAGCCATCGAAGCCGGCGCTGCCACGGCGCGACGGGCACTCCCGCGCATCCAGAAACTTTTGGGACAGAGGGACGCCTCGTCGAAGGAGCGCGAAGCTCGTCTCGAGGCCGAAGATCAAGGCTATCTGTGGCTTGCGGAGGCCATTCGATGATACGTCTCAGCGCATGTCTCGCAGTATTCACCATGCTGCTTCTGCTGTGGCATGAATGTGGAGAGGATGTCGGCGTTTTCTGCTACCGTATAGGAGCAGGCGCTTTCGCGAACGCTCGCTCACGCTCGCTCGTTCCTGTGACCGTAAGAAATTCCGTGCATCTTTCTGCCACGAGGAATTACGCCGAGTGCTCGACGCCATCCTTCACTTCTTTGACTCGCTCTATAGTTCCGAAGGACTCAAGGAGTTAATCCGCTCCGGCGGCGCTCCGCTGATCTGCACGATCGTCTTCATTGAAACTGGTTTTTTCGTCGGCTTCTTTCTTCCCGGTGATTCCCTGCTCGTCACCGCCGGGATTTTTTCCGCCGCGGGTGTGATTCCCCTCAAGTGGCTCTTGCTGCCGGTTATGCTTTGCGCCATCGTCGGCGATCAGATTGGCTATTGGATCGGCCGCTCGGCGGGCGTGGCTCTCTACCGCCGCGAGGACTCGCTCTTCTTCCGCCGCAGCCATCTTCAGCGGGCTCATGATTTCTACGAAAAATATGGCGGCCGTGCCGTGATCCTCGCGCGCTTCATCCCCATCGTTCGGACGTTCTGTCCTCCGGTCGCCGGCGCCGCGAAAATGCCTTATGCCCGCTATCTCCTCTTTGACATTTGCGGAGGTATTTTGTGGGTTGGCACGATGATCCTCGGCGGCTACGCTCTTGGAAGTTCGGTCCCCAACATCGGCCAGCGCATCCACTATGTCATTGCTGTGGTCATTGTGCTTTCGGTCTTGCCCGCGGTCATCAGCATCCTCCGTTCCAGGCGCACGGCCCCTGCCTCCGACGCCAAGGACGCTTAGACCGTGTCACCCGCAAAATTCCGCGCCATCATCTTCGACATCGGCCGCGTCCTGATCCACGTGGATATTCACCGCGCCATGGCCGGGCTTGCCTCGGACCTCAAGCTCGCTCCTCAAGAGTTGTGGTCCTCCATCGAAAACGATCCCCGCTGGGCAGACTGGCAGGAAGGCCGCATGTCTCCACAAGACTGGCACCTCCATCTCAGCAAGCATTTCGGCGGCTCTCTCACGTTCGAGCAATTTAAAGACGTCTGGAATAGCGCCCTGGCCCTCGAACCGATCCAGTCGGAACCATTTCTCGAGAAGCTTTCCAAAAACTACCGCCTCGCTTTGCTCTCCAATACCGACCCCATCCACATGTCTCACGAAGAGGCGCGCTTTCCCTTCTTCCGGTTCTTTCCCATCCGCATCTATTCCTTCCGCGTGGGCTCGAGTAAACCCAATCCGCTCATCTACCGGGAGGCTCTCCGCGCCTGCAAAGTCCGCGCTGAGGAGGCCATTTACATTGATGACATCCCAGCTTATGCCGATGCCGCTCAACGCCTTGGCATGACTGGACTCGTCTTCCAGTCCCCCGGCCAGCTTCAGTGGGAGCTCCGAGGCCTCGGCGTCAAGGTAGACTGATGCCCAGCCAAGCAAAAAATCCGCTGTTCGCTCTGTGTTCGCGTAAACTTTGCTAGGACTAGTACCACGTCCTGATTTTCACCCCCTCCCAACCACCCATCCCTCTATCACTTACCGCTCCTCGCGGTTCACTTCCTTTGGCGTGAGGAATGCAAACTCATTGTTACAGGCCGATTTATACGGCATCAACCCCACAGGGGTAGGAGAGATATTGACTATGTCAGAGGATCGTATAGAAGTGAGAGAAGGTTCTTCTTGACAGCTTCCCGCGATTATTGTTCTCGGGTTGGTTGCCCTCGGTGGTCTAGCATTCGGTTGGAACGCCTCATCGAAGCTCGATAGCACGCAGCAAGCCGTGGCGACGCAGTTGAAGGCCACGCAGCAGTCGGTCCAGCAAGATATGTCGTCCTTAAAGGATCGCCTCGCGCAGGACGAAAAGTCCAATACCGAACTTCAGGGCGACCTGAAGGTTGTCACTACCAAGCTGAAGATTACCCAGGGCCAGCTCAAGAAGGCACGCGAAGAAGCCGCCAAGCTCAATGACGCAACAAGCAAGCAG
>QHYE01000023.1 GCA_003224055.1 Acidobacteriota bacterium
TAGAAAACGCGGCCGTCCGCGAGTGTTCCGACGTCGTGCACGGGCACGATGCCGGGATGCTCGAGACGCGCGAGGACACGCGCTTCGCGGATCAAACGATTGGCGAGATCTCCTGCGGTTCCCGGGAGATCCAGAACTTTCAGCGCCACGCGCCGCTGCAGCCGTTCATCTTCCGCCGCGTACACGACGCCCATGCCGCCACGCGCGACGCGTTCGAGCAAGCGGTAGTGCGTGCCGGAGAGGTCGGGCAGGTCCGCGGCGTCGCGCAGTCGTTCGAGTGCGCGATCGGAAAGAAATTTCATTTCGCGTCCCAGCCGAAGGCGGCGCGCGCTTCACGATGGAATTCTTCCTCGCTGCCGCAGAGTTCGTGCAGGCGCTCCAGCGCGATTTTTCGAAATTCGCGGCGGGCCCATGCGAGTGCGTTGGTCACATCCGTCAAGGGAATGCCATATTCGTTCGAAAGCTGCTCGTAGGAAATCTTTTCCTTGCCCTGGAGGTCGTAGGCTTCGAACAGGTGAAAGGTTCGTTCGCGCTCGCGCGCGATGCAGAGTTCGCGCAATTCCTCGACAGCCAGCGCGAACAAGCTGCGCACCCATTCCTTTTCAAAGAATTCTTCGAGGGATTCCGGCGACGCGATTTTCGCCGGATCGATCGCGGTTGCGCCCAGTTCTTCTTCCGCCGCGGAAAAATCGAGCGCGACGTGCGGCACATTTCCGCCGCGCTTCTGCCGCCGTCCGGCCTTGTCTTCGTTCATCACGAAACTGTCCACGCAGAGGCGCAAGTAAGTTCGCAGTCGACTTTTCTTCGGATCAAACTTGTCGAGGAGCTCGCGTTCGAGAAGTTCGACGAAAAATCCCTGGGTGAGATCCTGCGCCGCGTCCGGGGTGCGGTTCCATCGCAGGCGCACATATTTATAGACGGGCTTCCAATACGCCGCGCATAGCGATTCCAGCGCACTCTCGCGCTCCTCGGTATCAATGCTGCGTACCGCTTCAATGACGGAACGGCGAGTCGGGGGGAAGCGGTCGCCGCCTGCTGGAAAGTCTTCCTGGGTCATTTGGTTGGCCTATTCGAACGAGGTTGCGTAGTTCGAAAGGAGTCTATGCAGGACAAGCGATGCTGACAAGCGGGGTTTGTGGGGAGCATCGGGAGAAGGCGAGGAGCTTGCGAATAGAAGCGAAGAAAAGAAAAAGAACCGACCCTTCGAAGCTCAGGGGAAGCAAGGATGCCCTTCGGTAGGACTCAGGGAAAGCCGGCGTTACAAAAAGCGAAAGGACCGAGGCGGAGGGTCGAATTTGGAAACATTTCTTCTACTTGACCGTCTAGGAGAAGGGAGAGTATATTCCTAGGCCATCTAGGAGAAGCGAATCCGTGGACAAACAACTCGACCTGCTGCAAGGCACGCTGGACATGCTGATCCTCAAGGCGGTTTCACTTGGTCCGTTGCACGGCTATGGCATTTTGCTGCGCATCCAGCAGATTTCGAAAGATCGGCTTGAAATTCAGCAGGGTTCTTTGTATCCGGCGCTGTACCGGCTGGAGCACCAGGGATGGATCGCAAGCGAATGGGGCGAGTCGGAAAACAAACGCAAGGCCAAATATTACCGGCTCACCGCGGCGGGCAAGCGCAAATTACAGACAGAAACTGAAAACTGGAACCGCATGGCGAATGTTATGGCGGGAATCCTGGGGGCGAAGCCGGAGGAAGTGTGACACAGTGGAGCCGATTTCGTTCGTGGTTGCGCGCGACGCTGCGGCGCTCTCGGATGGAGAGCGAGATGGATGCGGAGCTGCGATTCCACGTGGAGGCGTACGCGGAAGATTTGATGCGTGGCGGCGTGGCACGCCATGAAGCAATGCGGCGGGCGCGGCTGGAGTTTGGCGGGATCGAGCGAGCGAAAGAGGAGTGCCGGGAAGCTCGTGGCGCGAATCTCGTCGAGTCATTGATGCAAGATCTTAAGTACGGTCTGCGGATGCTACGCAAGAGTCCGGGTTTCACCGCTGTCGCCGTCCTGACACTCGCGCTCGGCATCGGAGCGAATGCAGCCATTTTCGGATTGGTAGACTCTGCGTTCTTGCGAGCGTTGCCGTTCCGCGAACCGGACCGACTGGTTCATGTCTGGACGACCGACGCCGGAGGCGACCTGCACACGCCTTCCCCAGCGGAATATGTGGCCCTGCGGAAAAACGGTGAGTCGTTCGAGCAAATCGCAGGGACCGGATGGGCCGATAATTTCTACAGTAGCGATGATTCCAGTTGGCAAAACCTGTCAGGGCTTCTTGTAACCCCGAACTGGCTGCCCACGCTGGGGGTTCAGCCATTGCTGGGCCGCAACTTTCTCGATAGGGAAGAGACCGCTGGCCAAGACGCCGTAGTGATTCTTTCGTATGATTGCTGGCGGGCTCGCTTTCATGCGGACCCGCGCATTACCGGAAAGCAAATTGTTGTGAATCGCCGCACGGTCACTGTTGTCGGCGTACTGCCGCAATCTTTAGGACCCTTCTACCAAAACATTGAGATCTTTGCGCCGCTCGTTCTGGACTCATACGCAAGCCAAGGAAAACTCAGGGCAGGAATTGTCAGAGTGCAGATCGTGGCGCGCCTGAAGCCAGGAGTGATGGTGGAGCAAGCACGTTCGGAAACTGAAGTGATCGCGCGGCTAAGGAATCCCGGCGCACCATCTGATCAGAGTGGTCATTTAGTGGTTGAGGATTTCGCGGAAGAGTTCCGGCATCCCGGGCCGACGGGGCAAAATGCTCGGCGCGGCTTGTGGATGATGGCGGGCGCGGCCGGAGTCGTGCTTCTGATCGCCTGTGCGAATGTTGCGAGCTTGCTTCTGGCTCGGGGCGTGAAGCGCCGTAGGGAAGTCGCCGTCCGCTCGGCGCTCGGCTGTTCGCGCGGGCGAATGATTCGGCAACTCCTGACCGAAAACGCTCTCCTGTTCCTTTGCGGCGGAAGTCTCGGTCTGGTTGTTGCCCGATGGTCTGAGGAGATCATCACAAAGGCCGGGTCCGGCATGGTTCCGGGGACGTATCTTCAAATCGATGGACGCGTTTTCGCGGCTGGTTTAGTGGTTTCACTTCTGAGTGCTTTGTTCTTTGGGATGATTCCGGTATGGCACGCGACTCGCGTGAATTTAAACGACAGTTTGAAAGACGCAGGGCCGAACGCGGCAAGTGGATCGCGATCTCGCCGGTCGCGAAATCTCTTGGTCGCGTTCCAGATTGCGCTAGGCATGGTACTGCTCGTGGGCTTCGGTCTATTGTTCCGTAGTTTGCTGCACGTCGAATCCGCAGCCATGGGGTATGACCCGCGCAACGTTCTGACGGCCACTGTCGCGCTGCCGACATCGCCTTACGCAGACCCGTCCGCGCGAACTCGTCTGATGCGTGAGGCGATCGACCGTGTGCGTTTGATGACGGGCGTCGAATCGGCAGGTATAACGGACTCTCTTCCGATGGAGGGTGCGGACAGTGCGCGACTGAGGATCGAGGTTCCTTCACCAGGGGCGACACCGATGAAGGAAGAGATATGGTTTCTCTCGGTAAGTCCCGAGTATTTCTCCACTTTGAAGACCCCTATGCCCGAGGGGCGTCCGTTCCGAGACTGGGATAGTCACGAGTCGAGCCCAGTTGCCATCATCAATCAAACTTTTGCGAAGCAATATTTTCCAGGGACGAACCCGCTTGGCTATCACGTTGCATTTGCGGATTCACCCACGACCTGGAGAGAGATTGTGGGTGTGGTTTCCGATTTTCGGCAGCGCAATCCGGAGGAAGACTTGAGGGCGCTCGCGTATTTTCCGCTGGCGCAAACGCTACCTAGTGGGCGCTGGAGCATGGCGATCCGGGTTCGGGCGTCGAGCGACGTTGCCAACGTCGCGCAGCGCCAGTGGATCCGCAGCTTTACTGGGAACTGGGTAGCATGCAGCAGCAGATTCAGAATTCCGAGTCGCTCACCCTGCGCCGGCCAATTATTACGGTGCTGGCTTCTTTCGGTGGGTTGGCGCTCGTGCTGGCCATCGTCGGCGTCTTTGGAGTGACTTCGTACTCCGTCACGGAAAGGACGCGAGAGATAGGCATCCGCGTCGCGCTCGGGGCAGCTCGTGGCGAAATCGCAGGGCTGGTGTTGCGTGAAACACTTGGGGTCACGCTGGCGGGCCTTGCAATGGGCACGCTCGGTGCATTTGCGCTAACGCGATTCTTTCCGACGGGGCCTATTGGCTGGAGCGGATCGGGAATCTATCTCTATGGTGTCTCCCGAGCCGACTCCGTCAGTTACACATGTGCTGCCGCGCTGCTGACGACTGTTGCGATTGCGGCATCCTGGGTACCGGCACGCCGATCGGCTGGCGTAGATCCAATGGTGGCGCTGAGATACGAATGAGGAGGGGGCATCGCAGGATTCTGCGTGCGATGCTGGAGGAAGAATGACGTTGTGGGCTCGGTTGCGTTCGTGGGGAAAGGCAACGCTGCGGCGCTCTCGGATGGAGAGCGAGATGGATGCGGAGCTGCGATTCCACATGGAGGCGTATGCAGAGGATCTGGTGCGCGGCGGCGTGGTGCGCCATGAAGCAATGCGGCGGGCGCGGCTGGAGTTTGGCGGGATCGAGCGCGTCAAAGAGGAAGGCCGCGAGGCGCGCGGTGTGAGCCTCGTTGAATCTTTGGTTCAGGACCTGCGCTACGGCGCGAGCAGCATGCTGCGCACGCCGGGCTTCACAGCGATCACGGCATTTACGCTGGCCCTGGGCATCGGAGCCACGACGGCGATCTTCAGCGCGGTGAACCCCATCCTGTTCGAATCGCTGCCGTATCCGGACGCCGGCAGAATCATGATGGTTTCGGACTTTGGCAGCGAGGGCTCGCGTCTCGACGTGACATTCCACACCTATCGCGAACTGTTGGAGCGGAGCCGCTCGTTTGAAGCGATGGCGGTGATGAAACCCTGGCAGCCGACCATAACCAGCGCGACCCAGCCGGAACGATTGGAGGGGCAACGCGTGAGCGCGGGATACCTTCACACGCTAGGCGTATCGCCCGAGCTGGGGAGGGACTTCGACGCATCCGACGATCGGCTGAACGGCCCCAAGGTGGTGATCCTCAGCGACGCATCCTGGCAGAGGCGCTTCGGCGGGGATCGCACGATTGTCGGAAGACAGATCACTCTTGACGACAATCTGTACACGGTCATCGGTGTGATGCCGAGCACGTTCAAGAATGTCCTGGCACCCAGTGCCGAGCTCTGGACGCCCTTGCAGTACGACGGACGCAACATTATTTCCTTCCAGAGCAGGGAGTGGGGTCATCACCTGCGCATGCTAGGGCGGGTGCGGCCCGGCATCAGCAAGGAACAAGCCAGGCGGGAACTCGAAAGCATTGCGCACAACCCGGTGCGGGAGTTCCCGAGGCCACCGTGGGCGTCTCTCGAGCAGGGGTTGATCGTGAATTCGTTGCAGCACGACCTAACGGCGGACGTGAGGCCGGCGCTGCTTGCCGCACTTGCCGCAGTTACGCTCGTGCTCCTGATTGCCTGCGTGAACGTGACGAATCTGCTGCTGGCGCGCGGCGCACAGCGGCGGGGTGAATTTGCGGTCCGCACCGCGCTTGGCGCGGGAAGAATGCGGATGATGCGGCAACTGCTCACGGAGAGTCTGTTGCTTACCACCTTCGGTGGTGCGCTGGGCATGGCGATAGCAGAGTTCGGTGTACGCGCATTGGCGGCGCTGAGTCCACCGGGGCTGCCGCAGGCGAGCGCGCTCCGGCTGGACGGCACTGTATTCGCCTTTGCATTTTCCATCACCACGCTGGTCGGGCTGACGATCGGGCTGATTCCGGCCCTGCACGCTTCGCGGACCGATCCGCATAGCGGATTGCTGCAAAGCTCACGGCGCACAACGGGAGGACAGCGGCGTACCCGCAGCGCGCTGGTCGTTGCGGAGGTCGCGCTTGCCCTGGTGCTGCTGGTCAGCGCGGGATTGCTGTTGCGCAGCCTCGAGCGGCTGTTGGCGGTCGACGCGGGCTTCGACGCGTCGCACCTTCTCACGATGCAGGTGCAGGAGTCCGGTCACCGATTCGACGACGACAGCGCCAGGTACCGATTTTTCTCGCAAGCCCTGGAAGCCGTACGGCAGGTTCCCGGCGTCAAGGCGGCGGCGTTCACCAGCCAGCTGCCGCTGAGCGGCGACTTGGACGTGTATGGCATAGAGTTCGAAAATGACAGCAATCCGAACGACGTGAGCGCCGGTTTTCGCTATGCGGTGACCCCCGGCTACTGCGAGACGATGGGCATCCCGCTCCGCCGCGGGCGTTTGCTCGACGAGCACGATACGACTGGCATTCTGGTGGCGGTGCTGATCAGCGAATCGCTAGCGAAGCGCAAGTTCCCCGGTCAAGACCCCATCGGCCAACGTGTTCGCATGGGTCCCGACATCGGCCGCGCTGACCGGCCGTGGTACACGATCGTCGGTGTGGTGGGCGACGTGAGGCAGATGTCACTGGCAGTGAGCGATTCGGACGCAGTGTACATGACGGGCACGCACTGGGGTTGGGTGGACAAAGTGCAGTCGCTGGTGGTGCGGGCACGCGGCGATTCGGCATTGGCCCCAGTCATCAGAGAGGCGATCTGGTCCGTGGACAAGGATCAGCCGATTGTACGGGTGGCCACAATGGACGACCTGCTGGCCGCCTCGGCGGCAGAGCGGCGCTTCGTGCTGATCGTGTTCGAGGCCTTCGCGCTTGCGGCATTGGTGCTTGCGGCCGCCGGCATTTACGGAGTGCTGTCCGGCAATGTGGCGGAGCGCACTCGCGAGATCGGAGTGCGGGCGGCGCTGGGAGCGTCGCGCGGGAGCATCCTCGCCCTGGTGGTCCGTCAGGGGATGATGCTCACGGGGCTCGGTGTAGCGATCGGGCTGGCCGGTGCGGCGGCGGCGAGTCAGTTCATTGCCTCAATGCTGTTCGGCGTATCGCGCCTCGATCCGGTCACGTACCTCGGGGTGATCGCGCTATTAGCAGGCGTATCGGTGATCGCATGCGGTGTGCCGGCGCGGCGGGCAAGCCGCGTTGATCCGATGATCGCTCTAAGGTATGAGTAGACTTCTATTCGTTGCGGGGGCAGCAAAGCGGTGCCGGAACTAGGCGCACAGAAAGCAGAACGGGAATCCAGAGGGGGTGGCTCTGGATTCCCGTGCGCTGACTACGGTCGACGCGGGGTGTGCGTCATCGTGGGGCTGGTGAGAGACTGGCGACCAAGGCGACTTGCCCCTGGGTTTCATTCCTTGCAATTCTGGAAATCTCCTCTTCTCTCGCTGATTTCAGGAGCAGCCGGCCGCTCGAACTTCCAGCCGACCAATACTGCGAAAGAAAATAAAGATTTCCATAGTGATTGAAGACCAGTTTCGAGTTCGATTGCGGCGCATTCGCTTGCGATGCGATGGTCATCACTATGGCTGACGCGCCCGGCTGGGCGCAGTGAGTGAGTACCACCACGGAGTTCTTTTCCAATTTCTCGACGCGATACTCGCCGGCCGGAAGCGTCACATTGCCCGCCACGAATTCAAAGGGAATGTTCACAACCACGGGCTCCTGCGCCTGCACGACCTGAGCCGCAGCCATCAGGGAGAGAAGCAAGAGACTTGTCATTACGAAAGTGCGCTTTTTCATGGGCCCCTCTCTTTCCTCTTGGTCAGTTCTTGTTTCGGCCGACCTCTTTGTTTCTTTGCTCCTGGCGCCCCTGAAAGCGTCATGAGCTGCGCCCACTTTCGCGCATTCCAGCTGGAAGCGCAATGCACGGGAGATGAACTGAATAGAGTCTTTCGATGTACTACGAAGTCCAAGAAAACAGTAGACTTACTCTGGTGGGCGGACCCGGCCGTGTATTTCCGGAGCCCGTGCTATATTCGTGCGATGGAGAGAGGTTTGTATGGCGACGCCTGGCTGCTCCCCTCCAGTCCTACGCTTTGACGTTTTTGAGGTGGATCTTCGCGCCTGCGAACTCTACAAAGCGGGACGCAAAATCAAGCTGCAAGTCTTGCCGTTTCAAACTCTAGCGCTGCTCCTGGAGCGCCCGGGGGAAATCGTCCGGCGGGAAGAACTTCAAAAAAAACTGTGGTCCGCGGACACTTTTGTGGACTTCGATCACAGCCTCAACACGGCAATCAAGAAGCTACGCCAGGCGCTGGGTGACAACAAGAAGAAGCCGCGTTTCGTGGAAACGCTTCCGAAGCGCGGGTACCGGTTCATCGGCGCGGTGGAGCCGGCCGCGAGACTCGCGAAGCCCGAGAAGGATCCTGCCGCGGCTTCGAAGGTGGGCCGCATTGCAAAGCTCAGTGCTGACGGGAAACTCGCATTTACGCTGGTGTCCGTGGATGAAGAGACGGCTGCGGAAAGAGAAAAACTCGATGCGGCGAATGACGATGTGGGTCTGTCGCTTTTGATTGCTTCCCAGCGGCTGCTCATGGTGGCCAAGGGGACTCAGGTGAGAATCCTGGAAGTCCATTCAACGCAATCGCGCTGTCAGGTCCGAATCCTCGAAGGAGAGCACTACGGCAAGACTGCTTTGGTGCTGCTCGGGGAGCTTGCGGAATTAGCCTAGAGCGGTTCTCGGTTTAGGTTGGCGCTTCATGGCGGTGATGACGGCGGCCAGCCCGATGACCACGCCGATCAGCGTGAGAACGCTGCGGAGTTTGTGCGCCCAAAGGCTGGAGGCAGAGGTCACCACAGCCTCGGAGAAGTTCATCGTTCTCGGCGAGCTGAACCGGATTGGCGTAGGCGTGGACACGTCAGCCATGAAAGGGTCTCATCCGGTCGTACGTCATACGCCGCACGATCAGATCGACGTGTTCCTAAGGGCGGGAAGTTTGTTCCTCCGGCCCCGAACAGTTCCGAGGTATCCGTTCCGCTAGAAAACAACTCTAAAGCCGAACTCCAGCGAACGGGGGGCGCCCAGCGCAAACACGCCCGAACCCAACCCAACCAGGTTCGAACGGTTGCCCCGCGTCGTGCCGTTCAAGGTTCCCGCCGTTCCATTCAAGATACCGCTTAGCGGCTGGCTCGGCGAATCGAAGTTCTGCCGGTTGAAGAGATTGTAGATGCTGACCTGCGGCTCGATCGTCAGGCGGTCCCACCTATGGACTGGCTTGATCTTCCATCCGAGTTTCAGGTCAAAGGTGAACATGTTGGCGAGGCCTTGCTGACCCGTTGGCGGAGCCGAAATCGTCGGAGTGACTGCGCCGAGCGCGATCAATTGCGCTTGCGTGAAGAGCCCCTTGTCCACCAGTGCCTGCCCAGCGGGAGTCAGCTTACCGGCGCCGCTCGAATTCCACTGGTTGATCAGATTCGCCAGCCCGCTGACGCCGATATCTCGGCCGAAAGAGCCGATTCCCGTCCCCGTCAGCAGGTCACCGGATTGGCCGCTGGTATTGCCAGCGAGCGACCCGTCGCCGTCCAGGTCGGAAGTAAAGATTGCTCCCTGCATCCCGTTGGCTGGCGAAGGCAGGAACAGGCTTGACGGCAGCGGGCTGTACCAATGCGTGATGAAGCTCATTGACGCGCCGTATTTGAAGTCCATCAAAGCGCCTGCGGAGAACTGGTGCCTGCGGTCCAGCCCGTTCGGCCCCCGGAGACTCGTATCCCGGAAGCTGAATCCGTTGTTGATGAAATCTCCGTCGCGCGCCATGGCCGTCAGCCTTGAGAACGCATAGGAGGCGACCACGTTCAGGTTGCGCATTCCGCGCATCGGGTTCGACTTCTGCGACGTCAACTTCATCTGCAGCGCGTTGTACGTTGCCCTCCCGATCGGAAAGAGCATCTGGTTGGCGCCGACATTCGGATTGATTCCCGGGAAAGCAGCTCCGGTATCTGGTGTGTTGCTGATCCCGTTCTTGCCCGCAACAGCCGCAGGCAGGCCTCCGAACTTCCCGTATCCAGAATCGAGTCCGTTCCCTGCGAAGTCGAAAATCGTAGCCGGCCGAGGCACGTAGGGGTTGGCCGGGTCCGGCGGAGCGCCGGTTGGATCACTCGGACAGAGGGCGATCGCTTGGTTGATTGTCGCGACCCCGCAGTTTGCCAGCGTCAGCGCGATCGCGTGTTGGGCTGCGTTGAGATTCAGGAAGCGTGCATCACCGACGTGGTTCGTGTCGTAACCCAGCAAGCTGTGCAAGCCGACGTTGCGGACATAATCCACGGTCAGCACAGTACCGGGATGTAGCTCCCGTTGTACCCCGATGTTGAATTGCATGGAGTACGGCGTACGGTAGCTGGGTGCCAGCAGCTCAGTTCCGGTGTTGTTGAACGAATCCGCCAGAATGTTGCCGATAAACCCGGAGTTGCTCTGTGCTCCGGCCGCCAGCGTTGCCTTTTGCAGGGCTTGTTCGATGGCAATTGCATCCGCGGTTACGCTTCCTATCGGCTGGCCGCACACCTGCGTGGCGATGTTCTTGCCATTGATCGTTGCCTGTACTGTTCCGTCCGGCATGGCGATTCCACCCTGGCTACAAACTTCCTGGATGCCAAAGAAAATGCCTTTCTGGAGCCGAGGCGGGCGGTCGAATAGAATGTTGTTCCAGATTGCATTCTCATAGTAGATCCCGAAACCCGCTCGGATCACCGTCTTTCCGTTCTTCCAGGGATCCCACGCCAGCCCGAATTGCGGCCCGAAGTTCTTGTTCGGCTGGCGCACTCGCGCGCCTAGCCCCGTCCCGAATTGGTCAAGCAGATTTCCGGTGCAAGTTATTGAGGTTGAAGCAGAGCACGGGATCGGAGCAATGTCGCTGTCCGTCCGCCCGGTGTCGCGCACATATCGCAAGCCGATGGTGGCCGTCAGGTTCGACCGCAGTTTCCACTGGTCTCCGAAATAGGCTGTAAATCGTGTATCCGACGAGCCGCCCGCCGGGAATCCAAACCCCGGCTTTTCTGTGAAGAAACCTTGGCCATTCCCGATCGCAATAGCGTCCACAGTGTATTTCAACGGGTTCGACTGTCCGCTGACGGGCGTCAAGGAAGTCACGATGGGTGCTGTCCCGATAAACGCAGCGAACACTGCGCCCTGAATCCGATTTACGCCGGCGCCATACCGGAACGTGTGTCGGCCGACTGTCTTGCTACCGTCGTATTTCGTTTGCTTGTTGCTCTGAAACGTTTGCTGCGGCGCCAGAAAGTTTGGGCCGGAGCAAAATGCGTCTACACCCGCGTTCAGGCAGAAAATGTCACCGCCGATGGCAATCGCGATCCCCGGCGCAGGGTCCGTGATCCCGGTACCTAGCACCGCGTCGGCGATTCCGTTGCGGAACTTGGTGTAGCCGAACCGGATGCCGTGCGAAAACGTGCCGGTGTTGAACTCGAATCCCGCCGCGTGCACCGGCGTATGGTCAACGTTCTTGAACGGGGTAAAGGTATTCGGAATGAAGCCCCGCACAAGGCTGTTCTGTTCGTACGAGAAGCGATAAAACAACTTCCACGTGGGCTTCAACTGCCAATCCATTTTCACAATTGGTTCCAAGTCTCGGAAGGGTGAGTTGTAATTGCCGTTGAATGTACTGAAGGGATCTGGAAACACCTGCGCTGCCTGCAAGTCTTGGTGTGTCCGTTCCAGGCCACCGAACAGAAACAGCTTGTCTTTCACGATTGGCCCGCCAAGGCGCGCCCCGTATTGTTTGCGATCGAATGGCACCGGGATCAAGCTCTGCTTTGCAGCCACGCTGTCGCCCCGCCAGTAGAAGAAGCCTTCGCCATGGATGTCATTTGAACCCGAGCGCGTCACGACATTGATCGTGCCAGTGGAGGTCAGCTCTGTTGAGAGATCCAGATTCGATTGGCCCACCTGGAACTCACCGATGGCGATCTGCGGGATGTTTTGTGTGGTCGTCCCGACAGTCTCATCGCTGATATCAATTCCGTCCACTTCGATCCGCGCCGTCCTTCCGAAATGTCCCGCGAAAGAGACGGAGGAGAAGCCGTTCTTCGTGGGGTCGAAATTGGCGCCATCCTGAATCTGAACGCCCGGCTCGAGCTGAGCGAGATCAAGAAAGTTCCTCCCGTTGACCGGGAGATTCTCAATCTGTTGCGCAGTGAGCACGCCCTGTACCGTCGCCTGTTCGGTATTCACGGAAATCGCCGAGCTCTCCACGGTGATGATTGTAGTTTCTGAGCCCAGCTCGAGTGTGACGTTTGCGGTTGTGATTATGCTTACGGCTACTCCAACAGTTTTCTCGACTGTCTTAAATCCTTGCGCCTCGATGCGTACGATGTATGTCCCGGGCGGCAGCGGACCGGAGTTATACGTTCCCGCCGACGATACTTCCGGCTTCGACTTTTGTCCCGTATCTTTGTTGGTGACCGTAACTTTAGCAGAGACGACGACCGCGCCTTTCGGATCCAGAAGCGCTCCTTGAACGCTTCCTGTGGAGATTGTGGCTTGGGCGCTTGCCTCTGGCGGAGCCACAAGCATTACCCCCACGAAGAGAGCGGCGATTATCGACAGCGCGACAAATGAGGTACCGCTGCGCATATGGCGCATTATGCCTCCATTTCTCTATCTGAGCTTCAAACGGGATTTCATTTGACCTTACTGGCTTGACTCATGAGCCCTCGATCCAGGCAGATCTTCTCATGAGCACCAGCGCAATCCGGACCAATGGGTTTCGGCCCTCACCCTACGATCACGAATGACGCCTTTAACGGTCTAGATAGTGCAAGAAACTGGCCAGTGTCAAGCTAAAATAAATGTAAACTAATCTTTGTGTTAGATGGAAATTTGCGAATCTGACATGCCACGCATCCGAGTAATGGGATTGTCATACATAATTTTGTAGAGTTTAGAACTCCAGATGATAATGAATTCGGTGCTGGATTGAGCAGGGACTAGCCCTGGTGGCGGATGCGTTCGGCGAGGGACCGCGCCCGCTGGCGTGCGATATCCACAAACTTCGAATCCGCGGCAATCTGATCCAGCATCGGAAGGACGCGCTGAGGTTCCGGCAGCAGGCTGCGATTGAGATCGGATTCGAATTGCAGCAGCGCGTCGTTGATTCCCAGCCGGTCGTAGCGCATCCGGCGCGAGATCAGGTCGACGTGCTCCTGCTGGCGCGCCAGCCCCTCGAAAATCTGCAAAAGTTGCGTCGCGGCCGAATTCAACGTGTAGTTGAATTTGGTTTCATGGACTTCGGCGCCGGATTCCCAGCGGAACGTCTTCTCGCCAAGGTAGGCGATTTTACGGTGTACATCCAAATCCTGACCCTGAAAATGTTTCAACTGCGCTGCAAGATCGAACATCTTCGCGCGCAACGCCGCGCCCACCTGGAACGGCGAAGCGCCGGCATCCTCGTCGAGCTGGCGTATCTCGTAAGAGGCCGTGTCCGAATCTTCACGCACCGCAATTTGAACGAATTCCGGAGAGCTGGATTTGAAGACGCGGCGAAAAGTCAGCTTTGCGGTACCGGAGGCGGGCGCGGCATATGCCGCCCAGGCCGAAAGAGAAGCCAGGCCAATTAACAAACCGATTCGCAGAAGAGAAGTTTTCATCGCGTCGATAGGATGCGCGGCAGCTTATTTCGAGTTGCGCCGCCCGTTCGAATGACCGTTGTTGAGCCAGGTACGCCTGCCTCTGCTCCCAGAGCACGCGGCCGCACCACGGCATTTGCGTCCGTCAAACCAAACCGTTTCTTCACATGCTCCGCCTGCAAGTGGCACAACGCCACTGCGAGCGCATCAGCCGCATCTGCGGGCTCTGGAGTCTCCGTCATGGAGAGCAGCGCGCGCACCATCATTTGCATTTGCCGCTTGTCCGCATGCCCGTGGCCCGCGACGGACGCCTTCACTTCGCGTGGCGCGTAGCTATGCACTTCCAGATTGTGCTGGGCGGCAGCCAGCAGCACCACGCCGCGCACCTCCGCCAGCCGCAACGCGGTGCGCATGTTCAGGGCGGTGAAAACGCTCTCGACCGCCATGGCATCCGGCGCAAACTCTTCGATCAACCGGCAGAGCAGCGCATGGACATCTCGAAGCGTGGCGCCCGCGCACTCCTTGCGCCGTTTTGCGCCGACCGTCAATGCACCAAAATGCAGCATCCGGCAGTTGCGCCCGTCACTCTCGACGATGCCGTAACCCGTCGGCCCCGCCGCGGCAGGGTCGACGCCAAGTACGCGCATTCGAACGGCCTTTCCGTTCATTCGGCTTGCTGGAGCTACGCCGCTCATCGCACCAAGTCTACGGCCTTCCGCGCATCCCTGCCAGCGCTTTGTACTGTAGATGGGAGCAAAAGCAGTGCGCGTCAAGAAAAACGGCCAGTCCGTGGTGCGGACTGGCCGTGAAAGACCTCTAACGTAATTTAGTTCGCTCCCACAGCCGCCTGAATTTCCGATTCGTCAATGTCGAAGTTCGCGTAAACGTGTTGCACGTCGTCGTGCTCTTCGAGAGCTTCGACCAGCCGTACCATCTGGGTGGCCTGGGCGCCCGTCAACTTGATGTAGTTCTGCGGGACCATGGCGATCTCCGCTGATTCCGGCGTAATTCCTGCTTTGGACAGCGCTTCCTTCACTTTCTCCAGCGCTTCCGGCGGCGTCACGATGTACCATGCCGAGCCATCGTCCTTCATGTCTTCCGCGCCCGCTTCGAGGACGATGTCGAGCATCTTGTCTTCGCTCGCCGCTTCTTTCGGAACGGAAATCTCACCTTTGCGGCTGAACATCCAGCCCACCGCGCCGGCTTCGGCCAGGTTGCCGCCGTTCTTGCTCATCAAGTGGCGGAATTCTCCCACCACTCGGTTACGGTTGGTGGTCACGACCTGAATCAGCATCCCCACTCCGCCCGGGCCATAGCCTTCGAAGGTGGATTCCTCATACTGCTCACCTTCCAGTTGCCCCGTGCCGCGCAGAATGGCGCGCTCGACATTTTCGCCCGGCATGTTTGCAGCTTTAGCCGCCAGTATGGCCGTTCGCAGCCGAGGATTCGAGTTCGGTTCGCCGCCGCCGATGCGCGCGGCAATGCTGATTTCGCGAATGATTCGGGTGAAAACGCGGCCGCGCTTCGCGTCGGTCGCCCCCTTCTTATGTTTGATCGTGGCCCATTTTGAATGCCCGGACATAACGGATCCTCTTTTGTTTTGCGTGACCCCGCCACGCGGGGTCATCCGTGAATGAATTTTTGCGACCTGCAGCGGTTTCGAAGAAAAACGGCCTGTTGCGGCCGATTATCACGTGGACCGATTTACAGTCGCTAAGAAAAACGGCACCAGTGCGGAGACTTACGGTGAACCGCAAACCCCTGTCAACCGCTTCGCGGTTGCACTTTCATCAGAACTCCCTGAGTTTAGCACAGCCGTTCTTGCTGCGAAACGGGTTATCCGCCTGCCTATGGTCCGAAAAGGCAGGTCAACTCACGGCCCCGCGCGTGCGCAGCTCTTTCGCATACCGCACGGCGATTGCACTCCATGAAAAATAGATTTCCTGCGCCCGCCTGCTCCGCTCGCTCAGTTTCGCGCGGTACGCAGCATCGGTTAGGACGCGAAGCAGCGCCGGTCCGAATTCATTTTTGACGGTTTCGGGTATAAGCACGACGCCGGCTTCCGTGATCGGCGCTCCCGTTTCCCAGCCCTCGCTTGCGATTACCGGCAACCCGCACGCGATGCCTGCGATCGCACTGCCCCTGCGGCTCGATATTGGCCCTTTTGTGAAAAGCAGCACATCGCTAGCGCCTAATTTCTGCACGACCTCTTCGGCCGGGAGCAGACCGTGGATGGTCACCTGCACTGACGTGCCCATCAGTCTCTCTTTCAACTGACTCCCCGCAATCTCCGAGTGTCGCCCGATAACAAGGAGCCGCAACGCTCCCATACGCTCTGCGGCGTAACGCACCGTCTGGACGATGGACTCCACCTCCTCCGCCCCGGCGCGATTCCCGGAGAGAGAGAAGACCGCAACCGTCGGCAGATTCTTTGCGCGATCTTTTTCTTGCGACCAGGCCTTTTCCGGCGAAGGCAGGTTCGCCCCGACAGGGATGAAAACTACGTTGCGCGAATTGAGGTCAATCCATGGAATTTTTTCTGCCGGGATCGTGAGAATGCTGAAGTCCGCCAGCCGCATAGCTTCACGCATGGAATGGAGCTGGGCGGCGCGGCGGATGCGGTCGACAAGCCGATTGCCATAATAGCCTTCGACATCATGAAACACTACGGCACAGCGCGCGCCGTTTTTCTTGAGAGATTGAATGATTCCCGGAACCCGCAACGAAAATCCGCGCCGCGACCAGGCCAGCGCCGTGTACTGCAGAAGGACCCAGGTATTTCGTTCGTTGCCGACCTTTTGGCGGAGCTCGCGCAAAGCGCGACGCCACCCCTTCGTTGCCCACTCTACGCGGGCGATATCGAACGAAAATGCGTGGTTTTCCAACGCCGCTCCCAGATAGCGGCAATACTCTTCGACCGCATCGATCGCTTCATTCCGCTGTCCCAGCACCGCCACGCAGCGTATGCCGTTGTAAGAATCGTCCAGAAGCAATCTTCTCTCCCGCCGGAAAAATACGATTCGCCCGGCGGCCGCCGCAAGGTTAACACGCTTCGGTGCATCCCAAAACGGGTTATACTCCACTCCGGAGCATCTCATTCAGTTCGATGGACTTCCGAGCGGCCGTCGCTTCCATGTTCAGAAATACCGGGTCATGCCATGCCAGATCATACGATGAATGAGCGACGGTACCGTGTACTGGCGATTGCCGCCCATCCTGTCCAATATATGGCCCCGATCTTCCGGCGTATGGCCGCCCACCCCGCGCTTGATCTCCACGTTGCTTATTGCAGCCTCCGTGGTGCCGAGGCCGGCCATGATCCCGAATTTGGCGCTAGCATCCAGTGGGATATTCCATTGCTCGACGGCTACTCCTGGTCCCAAGTCTCCAATCGAGGCTCCGGCGGGGAATCCTTCTTCGGCCTGCGAAATCCTGGCCTCTGGAAAATGATTCGCGGCGGGAACTACGACGCGGTCCTCTGCTTTACCGGCTATCTCAACGCCACTTTTTGGATTGCGTGTTTTGCCGCGCGCCAGTCTTGGAGCGCGTTTCTCTTCGGTGCGGACACGACGACGCTTACGCCGTTGGATGGCCGCATGTGGAAGCGCCGCGTCAAGCGTGTGGTCTGGCCACTGCTCTTCCGGCTTGCCGATCAGGTCATCGTGCCGTCTTCTGGAACGCGCGAGTTGATGCTGTCCCTCGGCCTTCCGGGCGACCGCGTTACGTTGACGCCTTATTCCGTGGACAACGACTGGTGGATTCAAAAATCTGCAGAAATCGATCGGGCGTCCGTCCGAACTGGGTGGGGAGCTTCCTCGGCCGACATTGTCATCCTGTTCTGCGCCAAGCTTCAGCCCTGGAAGCGGCCGCTCGATCTGCTCCGCGCTTTTGCCAAGGCCAAGCTTTTCAATGCGCTCCTCGTCTTCGCCGGCGAAGGCCCACTTCGTTCGCAGCTCGAGTCGGAAGCCGCCGCTCTAGGCGTCGCCTCGCGGGTCCGATTTCTCGGTTTCGTCAATCAGACGCAGCTTCCTGCCATTTACACTTCTGCCGACCTCCTGGTTCTTCCGTCCGTCTACGATGCGTTCGGAGTTGTGGTCAATGAGGCCATGCTATGCGGCTGTCCGGTGGTTGTCAGCGATCGTGTGGGCGCCGGCCGTGATCTTGTCGCACCTGTCTGCCCTGAGCTTATTTATCCCTGCGGCGACACCCACGCTCTTGCCGCCATCCTGCAACGCGCGTACGCCAGCCGGACATGGTT
The DNA here is from genome assembly GCA_003224055.1 of Acidobacteriota bacterium. Taxonomy (GTDB): domain Bacteria; phylum Acidobacteriota; class Terriglobia; order Acidiferrales; family UBA7541; genus Acidiferrum. The sequence continues at coordinate 17,753 of QHYE01000023.1, forward strand.
ATCGGGCCTCGGTTACGCGGCTCGCGCACGAATGGAAACGTGGGGGCCACCGGAGAATATCGCCGGGACCGTGGAAGCCATTGCCCGCGGAGTCGCGCGCATCGACCGGCCCGAAGGTTACACTGCCATCAGGACCGGCGTCGAACATGCCCCGTTAGAAACCCGGCGAAAACCCTCGGAATGAAGCTTCTGGTCTATTCTCACTATTTTGCACCGAGTGTTGGAGGCGTCGAGAGCATTGTTTCTTCACTTGCCAGTGGCCTTGCCGGAATGCGCGATTCGAACGGTGTGCCGCAATTCGAAATCACGCTCGTCACGCAGACTCCGGCGGGAATTTACGACGACCGCGGAAATGCATTCCGCACGGTCCGCAAGCCGAGTTTCGCTCAACTCTGGCAGCTCGTTCGCTCGAGTGATATCGTGCACGTCGCCGGTCCCGCTCTCGCACCCCTGTTCCTGGGCCTGCTTGAGCGCAAACCTGTGGTCGTCGAACACCACGGCTTTCAAACGATCTGTCCCAACGGTCAACTTCTGATCGAACCTGCGGGTGCGCCTTGCCCAGGCCACTTCATGGCAGGCCGCCACGTGAAATGCTTACGATGCAATTCGGAACAGGGCTGGCTCGGCTCCGGCAAGCTTTGGCTGCTGACATTCGTCAGGCGATTCCTCTGCGCCCACGTCGCGGCTAACATCACGCCCACGGAGTGGCTTGGGGGCGAGCTGCATCTCCCGCAATCGACGACTATTCCGCATGGGCTCGAAACCACCGAAGCGGCGCCACGCCTCGAACCGCGGCGCGTTCCACCGATTCTTGCGTTTCAAGGCCGGCTCGTTACCACGAAAGGTGTGCGGATCTTGTTCGAAGCTGCGCGCATCCTGCGGGAGCAAGGACAACCGCTGGAACTTCTGATCATCGGCGATGGCCCTGAACGCGATTCGCTGGAGCGTTTTGCCCGCGAAGCGAAACTGGATGTGCAGGTTCGCTTCGCCGGCCGTCTCGACGGTGCGCAGCTCAATGCCGCGCTCGCGCAGTCTTCCGTCGTCGTGGTTCCATCGCTTGGCGGAGAAGTTTTCGGTTTGGTTGTTGCGGAAAACATGCTGCGGGCCCTGCCTGTCGTCGCCTCCGATCTCGGCGCCTTCGTTGAGGTCCTGGGCGACGCGGGTTTCACGTTCCGTACCGGCGACGCGGCCGCTCTCGCTGCCGCGCTCTCCCGTCTCCTGGAAGATCCTTCGCTGGCCGTGCGTTTGGGCCAGCGGGCCCGCGAACGTGCCCTCGATTTTTGCAATAACATCCGTATGATAGAGGCTCACGCTCGCGTCTACCGCGATGCCTACGCCGCGGCGAAAGCTTGATGCTGCACACGACCACAAACAGCGGGCTTCACGAGTTCGTCGCGGAACGCGTGCTTGCGCGTTATGCTCGTCCCGGCGTGCGCGCTGCCGATCTCGGCGCGGGCCCCGGTGCGATGGCTGCCCGGCTGCGTACGCTCGGATGCGAGGTTCTCGCCGTCGATCGCGACGCCAACGGTTTTGAAGCACAGGTTCCGCATGTTTCCCTGGATTTCGACCAGCCGGATTTCGCGTCGCAACTGGGACAGGCGTCGTTTGGCCTAGTCACCGCCATTGAAGTTATCGAGCATGTCGAGAGTCCCATCAATTTCCTGCGCAATGTTGGCCATCTTCTCGGCCCTGGCGGGGTTGCCGTACTGACCACTCCAAACGTTGACTCCCTTCCCGCACGGTCCAAGTTTTTTATGAAGGGTAAGATTCGGACGATGGATGAGCACAGCGAGCCGACGCATATCTCGCCGGTGTTCTTCGATCTACTCCAGCGTCAATTTCTGCCGCGGGCAGGCTTGCGTCTCCGCGAGCATCTCGTGTTCCCTCCCAACGGGTACCAATTGACGCGAAAGCCCATTGCCTGGACACTCCGGCTCGCCTCTTTTGTTTTTTCCGGGGAGGCCCTTCTTGGTGACAACCACGTTTTTGTTCTGGGGGCGGTGCAGTGAGATTCCCTGTGCTGGCTCTTTCTGGAAGTTCCCGCCGCAATCCACTTCTTGCCTTTGGTTTTCTGGTCTTCTTTGCAATCGTCGCTTACAAGGCTGCTAGTTACGTCATCGCCGACGACATGACTGGACTTGCCTACGTCACGCTGGCCTTTGTGGGTTGTTCCTTCGTTGTGGCCATGCTCAGCGACTGGCGGAATGGCCTCTATTTTTTCCTGGCGTGGCTCCTGTTCGAAGATTTGTTCCGGAAATTTCTTGGCAACAACATGGCCATCTATTTCGCCAAGGACGTTCTCGCGGCAGTGGTCTATCTTTCGTTCTTCGTCGCGTACCAGCGGAAGGAAGTGACCTCTTTCCGGCCTCCCTTCCTTGTTCCGCTGCTGCTTTTCGTGTGGCTCGGAGTCATGCAGGTTTTCAATCCCGCTTCCACAACCTTCATCTACGGACTTCTCGGGTTGAAGATTTATTTCTACTACATCCCATTTCTCTTCGTGGGCTACGCCTTCCTGAACTCCGAGGCCGAGCTGCGCCGCTTCTTTTTTGTCAATATGGTTCTTGCCTTGATTATCGTCTCGCTTGGGATCGTGCAATCCATCCTCGGCCATACTTTTCTTAACCCGGCGGTTATCGCCGAGGACATTCGTGAATTGAGCACACTTTATCGAGCGGCGCCCATTTCCGGGGCAATCTCTTACAGGCCCACCTCCGTGTTTGTCAGCACCGGGCGCTTCGCCAATTTTCTTCTGGTCATCTGGCTGCTGGTGTTTGGTTTCAGCGGGTATCTTCTGCTGCGCCACAAGCGGGGTCGGGCGCTCGCGTTTTTGGTTTTCGGACTCACGGCCGCGGCCATTGCACTCTGCTCCTCCCGGGGAATTGTTCTCTGGAGCATTGGATCGGCGCTCGTTGGCGTTGTTGCCTTCGTCTGGGGCGCGCCCTGGCGCCAGCGCGAAGTGATGCGCGTCTTGCGGAACGTGCAGCGCGCCGCTCTGGGTGTGGGACTTGCCGTCGTAATACTGCTTGCCACGTACCCAGAGGCGCTCTTGTCGCGAGTGGCGTTTTACACCGAAACCCTCACGCCCGGTAGCAGCTCCAGCGAACTCCAGCACCGCACATGGGATTACCCGGTTCGGAATTTCCTCGCTGCGTTCAGTTATGAGCGCTGGCCGTACGGATATGGCATTGGCACATTGTCTCTTGGCACTCAGTATGTCGCGCGTATCTTCCATGCCAAGCCGCCTACCGTAGGAGTGGAAAGTGGCTTCGGCGTCCTCATTCTCGAGATGGGCGTGATGGGGCTGGCCATTTGGTTCGTCATGAGCTTTGCCATCATTGTCTCCGCGTGGCGTGTCGTAAAGGTTCTCAGAGGCTCACCCTGGTTTCCGCTGGCTTTTGTCATCTTCTGGTACGCCGGGCTCCTCCTGTTCCCCCTGACATTCAATGGAATGCAACCTTACCAGGATTTTGTGCTGAACGCGTATCTGTGGCTTCTCCTCGGAATCCTGTTCCGTTTGCCGTCCCTCGCGCTCTCCGCGCAGTATGCCGCCGCGTCGCAAATTCCCGCAGTGTCGCAAAATTCCGCCGCGTATGCTCCACGGATGCGCTGACTTGCGCCTGGCCGTTGTCTCACCGTTCGTGGACCGCCGTCATGGGACGGAGCGTGCTCTTGCCGAACTGCTGGAACGTCTTGCGCACACATACCACTGCGAAATTCATCTCTACGCAAATCGCGTCGAGGATCTCTCTGTCAACAATTCCGGAGGCGTTCTCCCTCCCGGAACCGGAGGCATCTTCTGGCACAAAGTTCCCTCCGTCCCGGGACCGCATGTGCTGCAATTTCTTTGCTGGTTTCTTTTGAATTCGGTTTGCCGCCGCTGGGATCGCTGGGTCCACGGCGTTTGCTGCGACCTGGTTCTTTCTCCCGGAATCAACTGTCTCGACGCGGACGTCGTCCTTGTTCATGCTTTGTTCCATCGGCTCAGGGAACTTGCTCGAGCGGAAGGTCTTGCATCCACCGCGCCCGGATTGCTCCGGCGTCTCCATCGTCGCTCATACTATGCTCTCTTGACCGCGTTCGAACGCCGCATCTATGCGGATCCAAAAGTTTCCCTGGCCGCCGTCTCTCAGCGCACTGCCGGCCTTCTTGAGAAATACTTTGGGCGCCAGGACGTCCGCGTCATCCCCAACGGTGTTGACACCGCGCAGTTTTCGCCTTCCCGGCGGCTCGCGCTGCGCCCCGAAGCGCGGCTGCGCCGCAAGATTCAGGAAAGTGATTTCGTGCTCCTGCTGATCGGCAACGATTGGCAAGTCAAGGGACTTGAAACCGTTCTCCGCGCCATGAATGCGCTTCGCAAACTGCCAATTCGCCTCATCGCCGCCGGTGAGGATTCTCCGGACACTTTCCGTGAAAGGGCCGAATTGCTTGGCATATCGGATCATTGCCGCTTTGAACCGGCTCGCGAAGACGCTCTCGATTTCTATGCTGCCGCTGATCTCTACGTCAGCCCGAGCCGTGAAGACTCATTCGGGTTGCCCGTCGCGGAAGCGATGGCTTGCGGCCTTCCCGTCATTACTTCCGTGAACGCCGGCGTGGCCAACATAATTCGCGACGGAATGGATGGGTTCGTTCTTTGCCAAGTCGATGATTTTCAAGGTCTCGCGCAAATGCTGCAACGGCTTCATGCGGACGAAGTCCTGCGGGGAAATGTCGGTGATGCGGCGGCGAAAACTGCTCGGGAGTGGACCTGGGACCGAAATGCTGCTGCCACTTGGGAACAGCTGGAGGACGCTGCTGGCAGGAAACTGCGCGATCGTGCTGTGACAACGACATGACAATCCGGCTATGACAATCCGTGACGCTATAGCTCCAACGCTCAGGTGGCGGGTCCCCAAGTCGCTGTCAACTTAGCGTATCCCTCCTCAACGCGATAACCCTTTGCTTGGAGAAAGGCACGACAGTCGACATGTAGTTGGGTCCCATGGATTTCGAGAAAAATCGTCGGATGAAACTCGGTTAGTGCCCTGCTGGCACCTTCCAAGACTTCAAATTCTGCCCCTTCCACATCAATTTTTACGATGTCCGGCGGAGAGAAACCTCTTTCTCCGTAGATGCAGCTGTCCAGAGTTGTTGAAGGAACCAATATCTCGCCGTCCGGGGAAAGTCGACCCATGCTGAATTCCCAAGCGGCCGCGGAGAACGGAAGTGTACCTTCTCTGTTGCACACCGCCTCTTCAACGATGAAGCAATTCCGTAAGTTATTCAGGGTCACATGAAGGCGAAGGTACCGCAGGTTGCGGGCCTGCGGCTCGAACGCGTAAACCCTCCCAGAAGGCCCTACTCGCGAACTGGCGAGTAGGGAGTAAATGCCGACATGTGCTCCGACATCGTAGACAACTGCACCTTGGACTATGGCGTTTGCGAAAGCGCTGACGCGAGCCACCTCATACGTGCCAGCCCAGCAGGCATTGGGACCCGCGCCGGCGATCCATTTCTTTCCGCGGAGCGGGCCGCGCAAGATCCGAACTTCAGTTTCGGGCGGGATCAGGGAAAGCGGCAATCGCAGAATTTTGGCGAGCAATGTTCCTAAGGAAGGCATCGTGGATTATGCAGGAAATCGAAGGAATTTTGCCATACGGGCGCCTCGATGGAAGGATATCTTTGCGTCTCGGCATGGAAAAGGCAAGGCAGTTAATCTCTACAAGAAACACGCCCAAAGCGGTGTTTACACAAACGCCCTTGTGTTCGCTCTCAGCCTTTTCCAGTATAACTTTGTGAAGCCAAGTTAGCCCTTGATGTCCAGCCGGGGCGAGATTACCGTCTCCAGCACGCAGACCGTAGGCGCATCCGCGAATCAGCGGCTCGCGGGGTGCGCTTCGACTGCTTTACGCGTCGCCTCCAGCGTGAACTTCAGCGTTTCCCTCGGGATGCTCGTAATGAAAGGTTTGATCATCCAGCCGAGCCCCGTGGGAATGTCCCGCGTCAGCGAAGCCACTTCGCTCTGCACGTAGACGCCGCCGTCGCCCTCCTGCATCCGCCACCAGGTTTCCATTCGCCAGAGATATCCGCCGTCGTCCCCCGCCGTTTTCTCGCGTTCATCGTTTTTGCCGGCGTTTTCCACTTCCGCGATGCGCACGGCCGAGCTCCGGCTGTGCGCCTTCCCAGGCGCATCGTGGAAGTAGTCCACCGCATGCTCCGTGTTCAGCACCACGGTGATCACCTTGTGCCGGCGAAAGCGCAGGAAAACCTGGAAATGGTCGCCATTCCTTGATTCGATCTTCGAGCGTTCCACATCCGGAGCAAAATACACCGAATGCTTGTCATAATCCTCAAGCACGTTCAGCACCTCTTCAAGCTTCGCTCCCGGAATGAAAACCAAACCTGTCCAGTGATGGATCATCCCTCCGGGACAAGGGATGCCTTTTCGATTGTCCAGAGTCTCCAGCTTCTGCATCTTCACTTCGCCGCGCTTCAGCGCGGCGTAAGCCTCCGCGCGCGGGCCTTCGGCTAATCCATCCACCCATAAGAGATTTGCGTCGCGTTTCAGCTCCTCATCGTTTCGCGCTTGCGTGAGCGCCACGTAGTGATCGAAGGCCAGCTTTGTCACATTCTCTAATCGTCGAGGTACCGGTTCGCCGGTTCTCGCGGTGCTGGCTGCCATCGTGTGCAGTGCAAGCAGCACGATCACCGGCCCCAAACATTTCGATCGTTTGTTGTCTCTTGCTTCCACCTGTCGCGCGTTCCTTTCATCCATCGGCTCGTTCAGACTTTGGAACTCTATCATCCGTCTAACTTTGTTGCGTGGCCTTCTCATCCTGGCATTCTAAGATGCAAGGCAATTGCCGTCTGATGTAAAGACACGGAGCGAAGCAGTCCCGCGCAACTGGCTGTTCTTTTTTAGAGAGATAGAGGCGGAAGCGGGAAGCAGAATTGGCGGGTTGGGAAGCTCGCACACGACCCCTTGCGGAGCCGCTGTCCCCGCGCGGCCCCCAACCCGTTCTTCAGAGACTACGCACCTGTATTGCGAGCCTCAATGGGTCGCCAGAGCCACAGGACGGGGTACGAGGGTAGTAGTACAGCGAGGCTATCTATGGCCAAAAACCAAACTTCTCCAGCAAGGTAAGCTGTTTATTATCAGCAAGATGATAGATAGAACGTATCGGCTGCTAGGGTCCGCCCTCCCGATAGTACTAATCCAATTTCAGAGCAATTTGATCTAATTGTTTGCCGACTATCTCGCACCACTTCAATCCGCGAACGGTCCATACTATCACTCCAGTCGCTCATCTTCGGGGCACGTACCAGCGGGCGTATGTGGCTATTCCTAGGAGAAGAACGATCCACCATAGCAAGAGAACTCCTCGCATCCAGAATTTGTAGCGCTTGAGGCGGAATTTCTCTGGAAGCATGGTTGTTCCGGCTGCCAGCAGGAGGTACAAACCCCCGAGTTCAGCGATTCCCCCCAGCGCTGCATGCATTGCGCCGAGGGCATAGTAGGGCTTTCCAATCCTGCTTGGAAGTTTAGGTAGTACCTGACGACGAAAGGACAGCAACATCGTCAAGACGATCACCATTAGATTGAGGAGCACGATGATAGACTGGCACGCGGCATGAAGCCGATGGCGTCCGGCGCGCGCCAGCAGCGCCCCGGCAAGTAAGCCGGCTCCTAAGGCCAGCTCGAGCAGAAGGATAACGTCAGCGGTCCAGGGGGCAGCCGTACCGAGAAAGCCAGTTTGCGCCGCGCCATCTCCTCGAGGGTCACTCCGATAACCTAGCTTGGGCCATTCACTCCGCTGAGGAATCCACCTAGGTGTCCGGTCAAAACAACGAGCGCGACTGCCATTGCTTCCACGGGCAGGCGGTATCCGGGCAGGATCCCTCCCTCCTCCCGGCGCGCTCTCCTGTGCATGAACCAAACCACCCAGATCAGCGCGCTCGAAACGCATCCCGCCACCAGGTGCATCAGAAGAATTCCCTTTAAACGTTGGCCTTCGAGCTGCCATTGCCACGCAAGTATCCCGGTAATCAAGACCGGAATGGTTGTAGCCGCGGCGGCGAAGAAATTGTAATAAGCCGCGGCCGCCAGCAGGCGCTGCTTCTTCCAATGGGCCAGAAAATCGAACGCTACGCCGGCCAGAAACAGCGCGATCGGAAAATGAATCAGCACCACGTGCTGGGCATGCTTTGCGAAAACTATCGTTTTCAGGTCAAAGGGATGCAAGGCCGCTTCCCTCACTGCACGATGACCTTGCCGGTCATCTTCGGGTGAATCGAGCAGAAGTACGGATAGGTTCCCGCTTTGCTGAAGGTGAAGTAGAACTTCTCGTCGGTATCGAGCACCTTGGACTTGAACACGCCGTCCGTGCTCACCACCGTGTGGGGAATATCGTCGCGATTGGTCCAGGAAACCGTGGTTCCCACCGGCACCGTAAGCGCGGCTGGGCCGAAGCTGAAGTTATCGATCTTCACTTCCGCGGTCTCCGGTTTTTGTTGCGCGCTCAACTCGAAGCGCTGCTGGCCTGCGCCCAGCTCTCCCATCCCAAGTACCAGCGCCGTTGCAAGACTTGCAATAGACGCACTCCTCCGCATGTTTTTTCTCCTTTTTTTCAAATTCGATTTGATTTCTCGGATGAGAAAATTCTCGCTCACGCGAGCGAAGAATCCACGACTGCCAGCGCGTGTTGCCCTTGAACGTAGTTGACGTCCGTAATTCCCA